>NZ_VTDG01000007.1:0-250155 GCF_052824985.1 Acinetobacter sp. 1125_18A | reverse complement strand
TGCATTTCAGTTGTCGGTTCCATTTTCCAAAAGCAGATCCACAGCAAGTCTAGGCTATAGCCAACAATCTAGTGGTGATTATGGTTATGTTAACTATAACCGTAGCGCACCGTTGGATGGTGGTGTCGGGGTTGATTTAACTCGACGTTTTAATGAAAACAGTGATGACTTTAATCAGGCACGCGTCAACTACCGTAACCAATATTTTAATACCGATGTCGGCATGTCAGGTAGCAATGATTACAACTATTGGTTTGGACTGTCAGGTTCGGTGGTGTTGATGTCAGGCAATGTCTTTGCTGCCAATCGATTGGGTGAGTCGTTTGCTTTGATTGATACCAATAAAGTTGCAGATGTCCCTGTGCATTATGAAAACAGCTTGGTGGGTCGTAGTAACGCGAAGGGCTATGTTTTTGTACCGTCAGTGACACCTTATTACGCGGCTAAATACAGTATTAACCCGATCGATTTACCTTCAAACTTTAATGCAACCCAAGTTGAAAATCGGATTGCGGCAAAACGAGGCTCAGGTGTTGTGATTGGCTTCCCAATCAAACAGTCTTATGCAGCCAATGTATCTTTGGTACAGAGCAATGGGCAAGCGATTCCAGTGGGTGCGGTGGTACATCGTGCGGATCAAGAATCGAGTTATGTGGGGATGGATGGGATTGCTTATCTTGAAGATTTGAGTGCAGAGAATAGCATTCGAGTGCAACTGCCAGATCAGAGCATATGTGAAGCAAACTTTTCGTTGGATTTAAAACAAGCGCAACAACAGATCGCAGTGATTAAGTCAGTTGTTTGTCGTGAGGTGGCTAAACCATGATTACTTTAAAAAAAATAATACCAGCAGGTCTATTATTCCCTGGGTTGATATTAATTGCTGCTCAGAGTCAGGCAGCTTGTGTTATCACCTCAAGTGGTAACGTTACTATGGGCACGATTTCATCTATGACGCTGGCGGAGCAAGGGACGCAATCTAATCAGTTTAGAGCCGGTTTGGCTTGTACTTCACTTGCAACCCTTGCAACAACCAGTTATATAAAATATCGGGTCGATCAGATGCCAGTAAATTATATAAATAGTGCGACAGGTGAACGTCTAATAGTGAATTATTTAGATACCAATGATAAAGCAATTGGTCTGGGTAATGAAGTTGATATGAGCAGTTTTTCACTGATTAATTTATTTAGTGGGCCAGATGGTGCATTACTATTTAAAGCGAAAATTAATCCAGGACAAGCTGTATCACCGGGGAGATACGAAGCTGAAACGCCATTTAAAGTCAAATGGTATTACTCTGTAGCTGGTTTTGGCATTGGTTCTCTGGCTACTCACTATGAAAGTCCTGGTTTTAGTCGGGGTTTTTTGGGGATTGGGTTTAGTTGGGGCATTGGTAGTGATGCTTCATTAAACTTATATATTGATGTTTTACCGGATTGTCGAATTTCGACCAACGCTGTGAACTTTGGGACAGCTCCTTTTGCTGATGTCTTTACACCAGTTCAAACCTCTATGGGGGTTCGCTGTTCAGTATTTACGCCTTATCGTGTAGGTTTAAATAATGGTCTGTATCCACAAAGTGGTAATCAACGTGCGATGAAGGCGAGTAATAGCAATAATTTTCTACGCTATGAGATTTATAAAAACGCAAGCACTGAACGTTGGGGCAGTAGTGGCAATGAACGGTGGTCAAGTATCGAGGCAACAACGAACCCGGGTCAGCATAATACAAATCAACAAGGTTTTGCCTTCACCACAAAGATTCTGGATACGAATCCAGCCAATTTACCGGCTGGTAATTATTCGGATACTGTAACAGTAAATGTTGAGTTTTGAGGATATAAAGTCATGATAATCAGTTTTATCATGGCTTTATTAAATGGTAAATTTACAGTTTATTTTTTTATTGATATTAAATAAAAACTCTCTTTAATTATGTTTTTTTGAAAAAACATAGTAGCTGTTCACTTTATTTAAACCCTTTCTTAAAATTATTTATTATACATATACAAATGTATTTTATTTTTTATCATACATTTTTTATGTGAAAAATATCAATATTAAAATAATCTAGAGATGGTTTTGTGAATAGATACATTGACATAATATTTGTTTTTTTTTGTGTTTTTACCATTTTTTTGTGGTCTTAAATTGTGCTTTAATTTTTAATTAAAGCATGGATTTAAATAATTATTTATTATAAGTATAGATAATTTATTTCCATGTTCTAAAATATTTATATGTTTTATACATATTTATTTTTATAAAAAATATTTAATATAAATGTTATTGTGAATGGAAGAGGGCTTATTGTGCGGACTTATGCATACTTCAGAATTGATGAATTATCAATGGATGAATTTAACTATGCTGACTATATTCTTGGGTATGGTTATGAAATACCGAAAAATAGGCTTGTATTTGAGCAGGTGAAAATAGGTATACCCTTAGAGTTTAGGCATAAACTCATAAACTTGATTAACTACACATTGGAAAATGGTGATCTTTTATTAATAGATGGAATAGATTCTTTGGGAAGTGATTTCAAGGAAATATATTCGAGTGTTAATTTTATTTTTAAAAAAGGAATCCGTTTAGTATGTTTGGATTTTTCAAAGAACGAAATTAAAGGAGATATAAAAAAGATTTTTTTTCATTTTCTAAAAATATGTTCTGATTTCGATGGAAAACTTCAATCGAATAGAAAGATTGGTAATAGAAATATAAACAAAGTAGGTCGACCAGAAATTTTAAATAAAATCCAGAAAGAAGAGGTTTTAGAAAAATTTAAAAATGGCCAAAGTGTCTATTCTTTAGCTAAGCAGTATTCAGTTACAAGAACAGTCATTCAAAGACTACTTTCAAAATCATCAGATAACGTTATTCGTGAGGATTAAATGAATATCAACATTAAAATGAATGACAAGGCTAAAATAAGTAGATTGGTTGTAGCAAAACAAATGAACAATCTGGATAAGATGTTCGTTGTTCAACTCAAATATTCTCTGAATAATAAGAAGAGGGTTATTGATGAAGCCAATCAAATTGAAATCAGCTCTGTAAATGGATTGATTGATTATGAAATTCATAAAATCGAGCATGAGGAAAAGAAAATAATATTTTTATATGGTTCTAGTCCATATGTTATAGATTTAAGAAGTTAATTATTTAATACACTTAAATTTTTTATTGAAAATAAAGGTTAAATAATTTTGTTTTTTTGGTTAATCATGTTTTTAAGTTTTATGTGAGTCTGTGGTGGAGGTTGAATAATAATATTTAAAATATTTGATAGTGAATGTTTTTACGTTTTGAAAGTAATATATAGGATTGTTTTGTTTTTTATGATGTTTTGTTTATTTGGTTTTAATGCAGGTTGTGCAGTCAGCCTGCTATTTTAGGTTTGTATATGGTAAGATGTGTTGTGGAAGTTTTTATAAGTTTAAATCAATTTTACTTTGAACTAAAATACATTAATCTAAATAATGTTTTAAACGGAAAAATTAAAAACGACTATACTTAAAATATGATGAAATAACTTTATATAATTGAATTTATGTTAAATAAGGGTAAAATTCATTTTAAAAATGTTAATATAAATCTACTTGTAAAGTGCTGAAAATAGTCTGTAATAGTATTCTAAATATTTAGAATAAAATTGTAGATAAATAAGTAAATTATTTATTGGCGACATAAGGTGTCGCTTAAAATAAAAAATAGTTTGGAAATATTGAGATTTTCAATTAAATTGTTTCTATAAAAACTTTATGACTACTAATAATATGGAACAACTTAATCCATCAGACTTAAAAGCCATTCTTCATTCAAAAAGAGCGAATCTTTATTATTTAGAACATGCACGGGTGATGCAAAAAGATGGTCGTGTTTTATATCTAACCGAAGCCAAAAGTGAAAATCAGTATTGGAATATTCCAATTGCCAATACGACTGTGATTTTGTTGGGGACTGGAACATCGATTACACAAGCTGCCATGCGGATGCTCTGTAGCGCAGGTGTTTTGGTTGGTTTTTGTGGCGGTGGCGGTACGCCTTTATTTTCAGGCAGTGAAGTGGAGTGGCTAACGCCACAAAGTGAATATCGTCCAACTGAATATATGCAAGGCTGGATGAGCTTTTGGTTTGATGAAAAGAAACGTTTAGATGTGGCCAAACAGTTTCAGGTTGCGCGGGTTGAATATATTCGTAAAGTTTGGGCAAAAGATCGGGACTTACAGGCAGAAGGGTTTTATTTAGATGATCAGGATGTTCAGTTGGCTTTAACTGGTTTTGAAAAGAAAATTCCAAATATGAGCAAAGTCGGGGATTTACTTCTTGCCGAAGCACAGACCACCAAGCAACTTTATAAAATTGCTGCGACGCGTTGCAAACTCAAATTTGAACGAAATGCTGAATATGGTGATTTAGCCAATGACTTCCTCAATCATGGTAATTATTTGGCCTATGGTTTGGCTGCAACCACACTTTGGTCTTAGGCATTAGTCATTCATTTGCAGTCATGCATGGTAAAACTCGGCGCGGTGCTTTGGTCTTTGATATCGCTGATTTAATTAAAGATGCTGTAGTACTACCATGGGCATTTATTTGTGCCAAAGAAGGTTTTAAGGAGCAAGACTTTAGAGCCTTGTTATTACAGAAATTTACCGAACACAAGGCAGCTTAGAAAAGTTGTTAATGCCTGAGCAGCCATCCATTCAAGTTCACTGCCGAGTAGGCAGCTTAGAAATTAGATGTACTTGAAATCTCACCATCCTTGCCGTTCACTGCCATATAGGCAGCTTAAAAGAAGCCAACACAACACATATTAATATGTTAACTATTTCACATTTTAATTGGAAAAAATATTTATATGATTTTTAAAGTTAAAAAGTTGAATTTTGTATAGAAAAATAAAAATATTCATTCCTTAAGCTCATATATAAACATCATCATTGGGCATCTTAACTGGGCGATTTGTCAAACATTGGTCAGTGGGAATTCTAAATTTAAGCGAAATATTAATCAGTAAAATAGTCGTTAAAGCATTGCTAATCCTTGGTATTTGGGCGTTGTAAGGGGGCGAGGGTGAGTTGTGATATCGTTTTTTTGCCTGAATTTCGAAGCACACACAGCGAATTTCAAAGCAAATTTCCTTAATCAAATGACATAAAACGATGATTTATACTCATGTGACTAATTTAAAATTTACGCTGAAATAACGTGAATTTTGTTTTTATGTAAAAAATTTACAAAAAAAAATATTTTAAATAAAACTGAAATATGAATGTAATAAATATTTAATATATTGAAATTTATAATAAAAATATTTTTCTCAAAAAATACAAATTTATATACACTTGTATCTGTTTTATACACAAAGTGTGACTTTGTTTACATTTTTATCTCAGTGTGCATAATACCCATCGATCAAAACGAATCATTTTTTTGTCTGTATAGGATACTTGGTATGAAAAATACTTTTTTAGCAGCATCAGTTTCAATTTTAGCAATGTCTAGCGCTTTCGCAGCAGACGGCACAATCACAATCAACGGTTTAGTAACTGACAAAACTTGTGATATCGTGACTCCACAAGGTAAAGATTTCACAGTAACGCTTCCAACAGTTTCTAAGCAAACTCTTGCTAAAACTGGTGATATCGCGGGCCGTACGCCATTCACAATCAACTTGGCTAACTGCTCTGAAGGCAAAGTTGCAACTTATTTTGAACCAGGTTCAACAGTTGATTTTGGTACTGGTCGTTTAAACAACACAGATGCAACTGGCGCGAAAAACGTTCAAGTTCAATTGTTAGGTTCAAATAACCAATTCATTCCTGTACTTGCTGCTGGTGCTTCTGGCACGCAAACTAACTCTCAATGGGTAGACGTTGCAGACAAAGGTGCAGCTGATCTTAATTACTATGCTGAATATTATGCAACTGATGCATCTGCTGCTGGTAAAGTAACAACGTCTGTTCAATATACTATTATCTATCAATAATTTTTTATTGAATGGTACGGAGCTAGGTTGTCTAGCAACCTAGCTCTTTTACTTTATTTTAGATATAGAGATAATCGTTATGTTCTTGAATCATTCCTTTCTTAAAAAAGGTTTACTCGCATTTTTAATTCCGTTTGGTGCAGCGAATGCTGAAATCATCATTCATGGTACTCGTGTTATCTATCCATCTGATGCACGTGAAATTACTTTACAGGTAAGTAATAACGGAAATAATCCTGCATTGGTTCAAGCATGGATTGATGAGGGAGATGCAAAATCTACTCCAGATCAATCGAAAGCGCCTTTTATGATTACACCGCCTATATCGCGTGTGGAAGCTAAAAAAGGGCAGTCTTTACGTATTACCAGTTTGCCGAATGCAAATGAATTAAGTAAAACTCAAGAAACACTCTTTTGGTTAAATATTCTCGATATCCCACCAAAACCTTCTGCGAAAGATCAGAATGTTGTACCAGATAACTTTTTACAACTTGCGATTCGATCGCGTA
Source organism: Acinetobacter sp. 1125_18A (assembly GCF_052824985.1). Lineage (NCBI taxonomy): Bacteria > Pseudomonadati > Pseudomonadota > Gammaproteobacteria > Moraxellales > Moraxellaceae > Acinetobacter > Acinetobacter sp. 1125_18A. The sequence continues at coordinate 243,645 of NZ_VTDG01000007.1, read as the reverse complement.
TTAAGTTTTTTTATCGCCCAGCTGGACTTAAAGAAGATGTCGCATTGGCACCTGAAAAATTACAGTGGAGCAATAACGGTACTCAGTTAACCGTAAAAAACCCAACACCATTTCATATTACCTTGACTTCTATTATGCAAGATCAATCAGGCAAACGCGTTGATTTGATTTCACAAGGTTTAATGTTGAAACCATTTTCTGATGGAACGGTGAGTTTAAAAAATTCCAATGTCGCTAAGATGACCTTTACTACAATCAATGATTATGGTGGTCGTGTAGAGCGAAATATTAAATTTTAATAGATTGATCAAGTCTTTAAATTTCTTCAATACAAGAAATTTAAAGCACCTTCGTAATGATGATTTAATCATTTCATTTATCTGAGAGTAAGCGAGTAAAAAAACCTATTCATTTGTTGATAGGCAGACTTCTTTATGCAAAAAAATGAACAAAGCTACAAGTGGATCAAGCGACATATCAGTTACTATGTGGCTTGTGGGGTTATTACGCTCAGCATTCCTGCTTTAGTTAATGCATCTGAAACTGACTTAAAAGAGGCTGAAAAGTCTCCGACTGCTGCAGAAGCAGAATTTGATTCGGCTTTTTTAATTGGCGATGCCAAAAAGATAGATGTAAATCGCTTTAAATATGGCAATCCTGTGTTACCAGGTGACTATAATGTGGATATTTATGTCAATGGTAACTGGTTTGGTAAACACCGTATGGTGTTTAAAGCAACTGAAAATAATCAAAATGCTTTTACCTGCTTTAGCTCAAATCAATTATTAGAATATGGCGTTAAAGCAGAGGTGTTAAAAAAAGGCGAAAGCTTTGCTTTGACAGGTTGTCAGAAAATCGAACAGTGGGTTGAAGATTCTTTTTATGAATTTGATACTTCACGCTTACGTGTCGATATTTCGATTCCGCAAGTTGCGATGCAAAAAAATGCGCAAGGCTATGTCGACCCAAGTGTTTGGGATCGTGGGATCAATGCTGCATTTCTTTCTTATAATGCCAGTGCATATAAAACATTTAATAAAATCCAAGGTGGGGAAGAAACTACAAATGCGTTTACTTCGGTAACCGCTGGTGCAAATTTGGCAGGTTGGCAATTGCGCCATAATGGTCAATGGCAATGGCAAGACCGCACGACTACAGATAATCAATCTAAATCGAGTTATGATGCGATTAGCACCTATGTACAACGCGCATTCCCGCAATACCGTGGCGTGTTGACTTTAGGTGAAAGCTTTACCGATGGTGAAATCTTTGATTCATTTGGTTATCGTGGTTTCGATTTTTCCAGTGATGACCGCATGTTACCCAACAGTATGATTGGTTATGCACCCCGTATTCGCGGTAATGCAAAAACCAATGCCAAGGTTGAAGTACGTCAGCAAGGTCAATTGATTTATCAAACAACCGTTGCACCGGGGAGTTTTGAAATCAATGACCTTTATCCGACAGGGTTTGGTGGTGAACTCGAAGTTTCTATTTTAGAAGCCAATGGTGAGATTCAACGCTATTCAATTCCTTACGCCTCTGTTGTGCAAATGCTCCGTCCAGGAATGAGTCGTTATTCTGTGTCGATGGGTCAATTCCGCGATAAAGATATCGATCTAGATCCTTTTATTGTGCAAGGAAAATATCAACGCGGTATCAATAACTCTATCACGGCTTATGGTGGTGTACAGTTCTCAGAAGACTATTCAGCTGTAACATTGGGCAGTGCTTTTGCAACACCGATTGGTGCAATTGCACTTGATGTGACACATTCACAAGCGGATTTTGAACGTCGTAAAAGTGAAAGTGGTCAAAGTTTCCGTATTAGCTATAGTAAATTAATTACCCCAACCGATACCAATTTGACTTTAGCTGCATATCGCTATTCTACCGAAAACTTTTACAAGTTACGTGATGCGATATTGGTACAAGACCTCGACAATAAAGGCATTAGTTCAGCCCATGTAGGTAAACAGCGCAGTGAATTTCAGATCACCCTGAATCAGGGTTTACCACGTGATTTTGGAAATATTTATGCAACAGGTTCGTGGGTAGATTACTGGAATCGTCAGGAAACAACCCGTCAGTATCAAGTCGGTTATAGCAACAGCTATCGTGGTTTGACTTATGGTTTGTCGGCAATTAAACGTATTGTTGAAAACAATGCCACAAGTATCAGCAATAGCGATACTGAATATATGCTAACCATGTCCTTACCACTTTCATTTAAGAAAAGCTCAGCGAACCTTAACTCGATTATGACACAAGATAATGCGACTGTCGGTGTGAGCGGCGTTGTTGGCGATCGTTTTAACTATGGTACATCTGTATCGACACGCTATGGTGATAATCCAAGCGCCAATTTAAATGCTCAGTATCGCACCAACTACGCGACTGTTGGCGGATCATTCAGTGCGGCTGACGGTTATCAACAAGCAATGTTAACTGCACGTGGTAATATTGTTGCTCATCCTGAAGGTGTCTTGTTTGGACCAGATCAGGGGCAAACAATGGTCTTGGTGTATGCACCTGAAGCCGCCGGTGCTAAAGTGAATAATGCGACAGGTTTAAGTATTAATAAATCTGGTTATGCGGTGATTCCATATGTAACACCATATCGTTTAAATGACATTACCCTTGACCCTCAAGGCATGTCGACAGATGTAGAGTTAGATGGTACAAGTCAGCGTATCGCACCCTATGCAGGTTCAATTTCGCAAGTGAGTTTTGCGACGAAAATTGGTAAAGCAATTTATATTCGTAGTAAAAAACAAAATGGTGAAACTTTACCTTTTGCGGCAGAAGTATTTGATACAAAAGGTGAAAATATTGGAATGGTTGCTCAAGGGAGTATGGTTTATTTAAGAACCAATACTACAGCAGACTCAGTTACAGTGAAATGGGGCGAAAATGCTAACGAGCAATGTCACATTCAATATGATGTTTCTGCGCAAGCAGCAGACAAAAAGCAAAATATGATTATGGCGGAAGGTGTATGTCAATGAACGGTAAAGTTTTAAATCGTATTCTCTTGCTCATTGCTGGGACTGTGAGTTCAGGGACATATGCTGCATGTATACCAGATCGTGGTTTTTCTACTGTTGATGTGAGCATGTCTGTTGGTCGTGTTGTAGTGAGACCAAGTGATCCTGTCGGAAAGGTTTTACGCAAAGCCTCTTTTCCAATTAGACCCAATGGTTCGACGTATAGTTGTGGTAGTTATGGCACACTTGGCGCTGTTTTAACTCAAAACTATTCACTTAGTCCTATTGGTAATTCGGTTTATAACACCAATATTGATGGAATTGGTATTCGCTTATACCGAGAAGCGCCAACAGCTCCTGGTTTTGCCGATTATTATCCTTACACACGAAGTGCGAGTGGCAGACGTGTTCTGGCAGAAGGTTTTTTTATTGTTGAAATTGTTAAAACGGCGACATCAACAGGATCTGGTGCACTAGTTCCAGGCACATATAGTAGTTACCGTTCCGGCGAACGTCAAAGCCCACCTTGGTTAACCAGTACGGTATATGGGAATGCGATTACTATTGCGTCTTCTTCATGTGAAATATTGGGAAATATTAATAAAACTGTGACGTTGCCAACTGTAAATAAGGTTGATTTTAAAGGTGTGGGTTCAACTCAAGGTGAGCAAGCCTTTGATCTCAATATTTTGTGTAATGGCGGTAAAAACCCTAGCGGTTATGAAGAAAGCAATAAAATCAGCCTAAGCTTTGATTATGATGCTGTGAGTAGTAGTACTCAAAATGTACTTGCAAATACGAATACCGCAGGAAGCAGTGCATCAGGTGTTGGCGTACAATTGCTTTCACAATATAAAAATTCTAATAAAGTGATTGCTAAAAATGACAAGCTGGAATTAGGTACGTTAAAGTCAAATGATAATATTCAATACAATGTGCCAATGACTGCGCGTTACTATCAGACTGCAACCAAAGTGATGCCCGGAAAAGTACGAGCTATGGCAACCGTCACAATTGAATATGATTAATTGACGTAAATCATATTTTTTAAAATTATTTTTTTATTTATTGCTTGGAAAATCTTGTATTAATAATAAGGTTATGTAATTAATTAACTACACCATTTCTTTAGAGGGGAATGAGATGGAGTTAAATAAAAAACTATCCTTTTTATTAATAACATTTACAACGATATCGAGTTTAAGTTTAGCTACTTATGCAGAGGAGATTCATTTTCAAGGGCAAATTGTAGAATTTACATGTGAAAAGGATTCTAATAATTCTAATTGCAAAGCGATTGATAATACGATTGATGTGTTGAGAAAAACCACAACAATAGATAGCTTTAATTTCAATAACTTAGTTGATAAAAAAGCCAATAATATGGCGCATTTAAAAATTCAAGATTTGGAAAGTGATCAGCATAAAATATTGGTGGTAGATTATTATTAAGTCAATTAAGCTATGCAATATATTGTTGATATAGCATAAATTAAATAATATTCTGCGTAGTAAGTTAAAATATAATCTGATTATTTTAGTCGGATTATATCTTAACTCGTATTAAAAATAACCAAATTTTAAAATGTTTTAAATGGTTGTATATTATTTTATCGGTTGAACGGTTTTCTTTAATATATCCATAAAGGTTTTTAAGATAATATTGTAATTTTTCCCTTTATGTGTAATCAGGCATATCGGCGTACTGTAATGCATCATCTCTTGTAAAATGGGTTGCATCAAACCATCTTGAACCCATTTTTTCGCATAATGATCGGGTAAAAAACCCATAAATTTTCCTGAAAGAATCAGAAATGCGATACCTTCTCGGTCACTCGCTGTCGCTGAACAGTTTAACAGTTGATGTAACTTCATTGCATCAGGGGTAATGGCATAATTCGGAAGAACTGTATTGCATCGTTTTAAGTCATCTAAACTTATTTCACCTAAATACTGAAAGAGCGGGTGGTTTTGTCCACAATAGAGTGAAGACTCTTCGTTATATAAATGAAAATAATCTAGACCTGATAATGGGCTCACCAAAGGAATCGCGCCAGCGTGTAATCGATTGTCCAAAACACGACACTCAATATCTGACAGTGTGCTCATACTAATATTAATAACCACCTCAGTATTTTCTTCCGCAAGCTGTGCCAATGTGTTGGTGATATAAGCACTGGGCATTGTGACTAAGTTATTAATAATACCAATATTAAATTCACCTTTGAGCTGATTATGCATTTGATTGATTTTGGCACGAAAGTCCTCAATCGATGCAGTCAGTACCTCAATATATTCTAAAACTTCCCGACCTTCATCGGTGATGGAAAAGCCTGCTCGACCGCGCTGACAGAGCCGAATCCCTAAGCGATTTTCCAGATCACTCATATGTAAACTAATCGCAGAACGACTAATCCCTAGGATACTTTCGGCAGCAGTGAAGCTGTGACAATCACAAACTGTTTTAAATATTTTAAGTAATTTTATATCAAAATCAGTGACTTGATTTAATTTTTTAGGTTTCATTTAGTTTTGCTTTTTTATATCTAAACTCAAGATATTTTGAATTTATCAAAACTATCTCGCTTTGTACACTCAAGAGATAACCACAAAACAAGAAGAGTACTTATGTTTGATATCGATACATCAAATGACCGCGATGACGCATTGGAAGCCAGTCAGTCAAATGAGCAGATGAATTTAAATTATCAAGCCCATTGGATGCCATTTTCTGCAAATCGTAATTTCCATAAAGATCCGCGTATGATCGTGGGTGCAAAAGGATCGTATTTAATAGACAGTACTGGGCGTGAGATTTATGACTCATTGTCAGGGCTATGGACGTGTGGTGCAGGGCATACACGACCTGAAATCCAACAGGCTGTGAGTAAGCAATTGGCAAAACTGGACTATTCACCTGCATTCCAATTTGGACATCCTTTATCTTTTCAATTGGCTGAAAAAATTGTTCAGCTGATGCCTGAAAAACTGCAACATGTCTTTTTTACCGATTCAGGTTCTGAATCTGTGGACACTGCGATCAAGATGGCACGCGCATATTGGCGCATTCAAGGCAAATCAAGCAAAACCAAATTGATTGGACGAGCGCGTGGCTATCACGGTGTAAACGTCGCAGGGACCAGCCTAGGCGGCATTGGCGGAAATCGTAAAATGTTTGGTCAATTGATGGATGTGGATCATTTGCCTCATACCTTACAGGCGCATTTAAGCTTTAGCAAAGGCTGTGCTGAGACGGGTGGGGTTGAGCTGGCAGATGAAATGCTCAAGCTGATTGAATTACATGATGCTTCTAATATTGCAGCAGTGATTGTAGAGCCTATTTCAGGTTCAGCAGGCTGTATCGTGCCACCAGTTGGTTATTTACAACGCTTGAGAGAAATTTGTGACCAACACGATATTTTACTGATTTTTGATGAGGTGATTACTGGCTTTGGGCGTATCGGTAAATGGACTGCGGCAGAATATTTTGGGGTTACACCAGACCTTTTGACCTTTGCTAAACAGATTACCAATGGCGCAATTCCGTTAGGTGGGGTGGTGGCAAGCCGTGAAATTTACAATGCATTTATGCAGCAAGACCTACCTGAACATGCGATTGAATTCACCCATGGCTATACCTATTCGGCCCATCCTGTTGCCTGTGCCGCTGCTCTAGCAACGCTGAATGTACTTGAACAAGAAAATTTAATTTCTCAATCTGCTGACTTAGCACCAAGTTTTGAAAAGCTTGTCCATGAATTAAAAGGTTCCCCCTATATTGTCGACATCCGTAACTGCGGATTGATTGGTGCGTTGCAATTGGCACCGCGTGATGGTGATGCCACGATTCGAGGTTTTGAAATTGGAATGAAACTGTGGAAAGCAGGTTTCTATGTGCGTTTTGGCGGCGATACCCTTCAGTTTGGCCCAATGTTTAACACCACAGAAGCACAATTAACCCGTTTAATGAATGCTGTAGGCGAGGCACTTTATCAAGTGAAATAAATAGGATGAGTCCCTAAGCAAATAAACACGGAACAAATAGACAAGGAAAGGTAATGAACAATTTAGAAAATTTTAGTGGTGGCGAGTTGTCTAATACTGAGACAGCTGAAGCAGTACAACCGATCACGCTGGTTGGGCATTTTATTCAAGGGGGACTTGTAACCAAGACCTCAAGAACACAAGCTGTATACCATCCAGCAACAGGCAAGATCAGCAAAGAAGTTGCGCTTGCCGATACTGCATTGGTCAATCAGGTGGTTCAAATTGCACAACAGGCTTTTCCAGCATGGCGTGATACCCCTGTGATTAAACGTGCACGAGTGATGTTTAAGTTTAAACAACTGCTAGAAGAGAATGCTGAAAAACTTTGTGAGTTGATTGGACAAGAACATGGAAAAATTTGTCATGATGCACAGGGCGAGTTACAACGCGGAATTGAAAATGTTGAGTATGCATGTGGTGCACCTGAGTTTTTAAAAGGTGAATACTCAAAAAATGTTGGCCCAGATATTGATTCATGGAGCGAATTTCAACCTTTAGGCGTGGTTGCTGGGATTACACCATTTAATTTTCCAGCAATGGTCCCATTGTGGATGTTTCCAATGGCGATTGTTTGTGGGAACTGCTTTATTTTAAAACCCTCTGAAAAAACCCCATCAGCAGCATTATATTTGGCGGAATTACTTAAACAGGCTGGTTTACCCGATGGTGTGTTTAACGTCATCAATGGTGATAAACAAGCAGTGGATGCCTTATTACATCATCCAAACATTCAAGCGATCAGCTTTGTTGGTTCAACCCCGATTGCTGAATATATTTATCGCACAGCAACCTCGGCAGGCAAACGCTGTCAGGCCTTAGGTGGGGCAAAAAATCATGCCATTATCATGCCTGATGCAGATATCGATAATGTGGTGAACTCATTATTAGGTGCAGCTTTTGGCTCATCTGGTGAACGCTGTATGGCTTTGTCTGTTGCAGTGGCAATTGGCGATGAAATTGCTGATCTGGTGATTGAAAAACTTAGCCAAGAAATGCAACAACTCAAGTTTGGTCATTATGCAAATCAACAAAATGACTTTGGACCGCTCATTTCTCAAGCACATAAAGATAAAGTTCAAGCTTTTATCCAAAGTGCTGAACAGCAAGGTGCTAAAATCGTTGTCGATGGTCGTGATGCCAAACCTATCGGCTATGAAACTGGATTTTTTGTTGGCCCGACGCTAATTGATCAGGTTTCATCAGGCATGACCAGTTATCAGCAAGAAATTTTTGGTCCTGTTTTACAGGTGATTCGTGTAGAAACCATGCAACAAGCGATGCAGTTAATCAATGATCATGAGTATGGAAATGGTACCTGTATTTATACCCGTGATGGGGAAGCCGCACGCTATTTTACCCATCATATCCAAGTGGGAATGGTCGGTGTAAATGTGCCATTGCCCGTACCTGTTGCATATCATAGTTTTGGTGGCTGGAAGCGTTCGTTATTTGGTGACTTGTATGCTTATGGGCCAGATGGAGTACGTTTTTATACGCGCCGTAAAACCATTACCCAACGTTGGCCATCTACACACGTTCGTGAAGCCAAGCAGTTTTCAATGCCCACTTTAGATTAATTTTTGCTGTATAGAGGGAAGGTCATCGATTTTCTCTCTTTTGAATAAGGATTTAATAATGTAAATCACGATTTTAAAAGTATTTTTAAGGAATAAAATATGAATGGTGTTAAAACAACAAAATTAGGTGAAGGACTTTCCAACCGACATATCACGATGATTAGTATCGGTGGCGTTATTGGTGCAGGTTTATTTGTCGGCTCTTCAGCTGCAATTGCCAAAGCAGGTCCTGCGGCTGTACTGGCTTATATTATTACCAGTATTATCGTTTTTCTGGTGATGCGTATGCTCGGTGAAATGGCCGTTGCACAACCAGATACAGGTTCATTTTCTACCTATGCGCGTAAAGCAATTGGGCCTTGGGCAGGCTTTACTGTGGGCTGGTTGTATTGGTGGTTTTGGGTTTTAGTGATTCCCATCGAAGCAATTGCTGGTGCTGAAATTTTACATGCGTGGTTTCCTCAAGTTTCCAGTGCTATTTATGCTTTTGCTTTTATTATTTTACTCAGTTTAGCCAATTTCTTTAGTACTAAAAGTTTTGGTGAGTTTGAGTTTTGGTTTGCTTTAATTAAAGTGGTTGCGATACTGCTGTTTATTGTGATTGGTGCATCGGCTGTATTTGGGCTTTGGCCTTTGGCTCGTGATGTCAGTGGTGTGGGGCATTTATTTTCAAATGGCGGTTTTATGCCGCATGGCATGGGTGGCGTTCTTTCGGCTATTTTAATTTCGGCGTTTTCATTTTTTGGTGTTGAAATTCTGTCGATTGCAGCGGCAGAGTCTAAAAATCCACAAGAGAAAATTAAACGTGCTACCAATTTAGTGCTGTATCGTATTATTTTATTCTTTGTTGTTTCGATTTTTCTAGCAGTGGCTTTAGTCGATTGGCGTTCGCCTGATTTACAAAAATTAGGGACATTTCAGTATGTCTTGGTCAGCCTCAATGTGCCGCAAACCAAATTGATTATGGACATGGTGGTGTTTATCGCGGTGGCAAGTTGTATGAATGCGGCTGTATATACTTCTTCACGGATGCTGTTTGCATTGGGTGCACGTCAAGAAGCGCCGAAAGTTGTGACTAAAATTAATGATGCAGGTGTACCAACGATCGCAGTGTTTGCTTCAACCTTTGTTGGACTGATTTGTTGTGCCGTGAATTATATGTTCCCAGGGCAAGTTTTTGGATTTTTACTTTCAACAACGGGTTCAATTGCCTTGGTGGTTTATTTAGTCATTGCTGTGTCACAACTACGCTCAAGAGCTAAACTGGAAAAAATAGGCGCTCAAGTGACCTTTAAAATGTGGTTATTTCCTTGGCTGACGTGGTTTGTCATCGTGGTGATTATGAGTGTATTGGGCTATATGTTTTTATCGCCTCAATATAGTTATGAAACGACTTTGTCCTTAGGGGTAACCTCCATTGTGGTGATTTGTGGTCTGATGGTGACACGCAAGAATAAAACCGCGAAGCGTATGGCCGTCCATTTGGATTAAATCATCATTAAACAGCGCAGAACAAGCAGCAAACTTTGTAAGTTAAGGGGAAAACCAACACTACAAAGTTTGTTTTTTATGTATGGACTTTTGCTTTCATCATGCCAGTCTATAAAAAGAAAACAATAACTTAAGTTGGATGTTCTAGGTTATTTGAGCGAGATTTGGCTTATTTTAGCTGAGTTGAACATCAGGTGTACTGAGCTCCGTTTCAAAGCTTTCATTTACAGTATGCTTTTCATTTACATCTAATTTTTTATTGATATTTTGCTTTCTCCACGTAGAAGGAGAAACGCCATTCCAAGCTTTAAAAGCACGATTAAATGAGGTTTGGTCCTTATAGGCAAGTAAAAAGGCAACTTTTGTGATGGATAAGTTTTGATTTTGGAGATATTTCTTGGCTAGATTTTGACGAATATTACTGAGTATTTCTTTAAATGAAAGGTCTCTATTTTTTAAATATTTTTGCAGTGCTCTCGCAGAAATATTTAATGATTTGGCAATAGAGTGAATTTGCACATTATTATTTTCAAGTGCTTGTAGCATACTCAGATTAACCAATTCTAAGAAAGAATCCTCCTGAGGCATTTTACTGAGTAATATGTTGGCATGATTCAACAATATTTCTAAAAGAATAGGGTCATAATATTTTAATTTAGTTTCCAATAAAGAATTTGGTATGACAATCCGGGTTTGCTTTGTATTAAATTTAATCGGGCAATTGAATAGTTGTTGGTATTTTTTTGTGTCATTGGGTTTGGGTATGGCAAGTTCTAGACAATGAAAAACACTTGCATCTGAATTGGTCAGTTGTTGTAAGTGGTGAAAAAGGCTAGACACTTGTATATCTTCAACGATGGTGGTTTCTTCTAGATATAAACCCACTTGTAAATATGCAGGTTTATCCCATGAGATTGAAAAGTGGTTTTCCTCAATAAGCACTTTTTTGGGAATATAATTAAACCAAAGCTTTTCGTATTGAGACAGTATTTCAATATAATCAAATAATGTATCACTCGACTGAGCCATATAAGCCACAATGCCGATATGTTTGGGCTGAACCAAAGCACCGATGTCTAATCCAATACCCACTTGGGGATATTGTTTGTTGATTTGTTTTATTCTTTTGAGCCATTCGCCAAACGGTAGCTGATCATTGAGTGGATATTCAGCATCGCTTGAAACATCTAAGCCTTTTTTTTTACAGAAATCGTCTAATAAAAGTGCCATTCCTTTATTAACACTTTTTATTTTAAAAAAAGTTTTCATGAATTCTCCCAATATTCATTCGATGTTTCTGTGTATTTATTTTTTATTTAAAGTAATCAAAGATTTGTCGTTATGTGTGAGGTCTTCATTTTTCTTTAAAGCAATGTGGGAATTTGAATGATGAAAATAGATAAAGTCCTCCGCTATTTTTTATGCCATTCAAATGAAAAGGATGAGTTCCTAACCCTGTGCTTTAAAAAGTTTGAATACTCAATCGTATTAACCGTCAATAATAAATCGTGATATATGCTCAATCATATTGAATAGAAAACTGAGCATTTGCATTTGCAATCCCTGCGAGGGCTTGTGCTTTGGTCACGATATAATTTGCATAAAAGAGTGCCGAAACATTGCCATTGATGTCTGTGCTAAAAGCTTCGCTTTTCTTGCCTAAAGGCAATCTTTTTTTATCTTGATCTCGGATTTCTATGGCAATATTTTCAGCTTTATTGGCTAAGGCATCGAGCGCTAAAAGTTCAGCATTTTCGTTATTTCGAGGCCCTTCAAAAGTGATGGTCACAGATCCATTTGGCGGACAGTTACTCATCTCAAAATGAATCGGGGTTGGTTTTGATTGACTACCAATATTGGGTAAGTCTTTGCTTGCAACGCTTCCAAGCTGAATATATTTATCTTGTTCAGAACTTAATACGCCACAGGTTGCTGTCGTCACGATTCCTGAAAGCTCAATATTCACCCGACCTAGCTCTACATTGGTATTTTGAGCATGAGAGAGCTGATGAATATTTAAACAACATATTATTGTGGCAGCAGCCATATATCTTGCTCTATTTTCCATTGTTGTCTCCTAATCAAAATCCACTCTGAGATATCCTCTAGACTTAAACGGACCAATTTCTGGTTTATTTCCAGTGATACTGACGGGCCAAGCTTTGATGGTCACATTTGCTGGCTGTTGTTTAAGATTAAATGGAATCACACTATTGATATTATTGGGTAACAACACATTGTCATTTTGATCTGACATCTTAAAGCCAATATCTGGATTATCTGAGATCATCATATCTCCAGTGGCTTTTTCAGCCTCAAGCCGAAGTGTCAGCATTGCTTGTGCATCAATATTGGTACATTGAATCGCTAAGGTATGACTCTGTTTATTGACATTGTTGGGTTTATTGCCAGGACCCGCCTGACTAAAGGCATAGGCTGGGATTTCCCCAAACTTAATTTCTAAAAAGTCACCTGTGCCAATTTTGCAGCTTTGTGGAACCGAAATAGAACCGCTGTAACTGATCTTATAAACAGGGATATTTAATGGATCTGCTGAACCCGTTGTCACGTAAACGGTAAACATGGTTTTTTTCGGGATAGGCACAAAATCAATAAAGGGTTTAATCACCTTGAGGCGGAAGGTAAAGTTTGAATCCCAAATACCAAAGGGTTGGCCTTTACTTACATTGGGATCTGTACCCATCTGTACATAATTTGCAGGAGGATAAAAATCCCCCGCAAAGCTATCGGTAATTTTCATGGCACCGACCAGATAGTCGTTGATCGGTAAGTATTTATATCGATCAATCGTTTCTATTACAGAGAGGTCGGAAACATAACTACGCATGGTTCTATTTCGACTAATATTGGAATTATGAGCCGGGCAAGTTCCATAAACTTGCGAAGAAAAATTCTTTTTAAGCTCTACAATTTTACCTACAGCGTTATTCGAGCTGCTGAAACTATTGGATAGATCATAAAAAACGTCATCCACCACACCATTCCCTTTACTGTTCCAACAGACAACTGCAAAGGATTGGGCTGAAGCAAGCAGCAACATACTGGAAATTAAAAGCTTAAATTTCATATGATCTCTCCTTATTGACATTCAAGATCAAATTGAATAACGGGTTTGCTGAGGTCCATGTCTGAAATATCGTAGTTTGCCAAACATTTTCCTTCAGCAGATTCGCCCCAATTCACTTCCAGGGTACCTTTGAGCGGAAGCCCAGTTAAATAAACCCGGCCATCGTCTGCAACGATGCTGGTGGCTGAACTTTCCTTTTCGATCACACTACTTGCATACGGTATAAACTTGCCGTTATGGGATAAGGTGATGAGTGCTCGTACACCTAAACTGGTGTTAAACGTTGCTCTGGCAATTGCCCCTTTGATTGGGACGACATTTTCAACGTTATTGCTGATTTCGAGATTATTACTGAAAGTATTTGAATTGAGTGCAACACGATTGGCACGATACTCAGTGGCATAAGGAACGATGGCATATCCACGCCAATCGGTTTTAACGCCAGTATAGTTTTCGATATTTACACCTTTGGCGCCGGGTGCTTTAACCAAAATTGAGGTGCTACCTAAAGGCTGACCAAAGGTAATACCATCACGGTGCGCTAAAATACCGCCAGATGCGTTATAGGTAAATTGATTTGAGTTCTTTTCGTAGCTATAACCTGCACCTACCGTACCGTAACTACCATTGTAATTTAGGCTGACTGAACCAATATCACCTTGCTTACTGACTTGTCCCTGATTGATGCTATAACTTAAATTACGATCTTTCAGTAAAGTGCCACTTAAACCTGCCATATAGGACTCATTACCGTTTGAATTTTGTGTGGTCGAAAAAGTGCTATATGCATTTTGGATTGGATGATTGCGGAAATTCGCTTTCGGCCATAGCTTGTCCAATGGGAAGGACAGATTCATGGCATACATGGTGTCACTTTGATTAATCTCAGAATATTTGTTACGACTGACTGAGAATGAATAATTCAGTGCTTTCCATGAGTTTGCATAACCCGCTTGAACCCATTCATTTTTTTTGTTGGTATCCCAATAGGTTTGCTGATTGCCGGAGACAAATAAAGAACCATAGTTTCCAAGTGAATGCGAGATATTGACTTCAAAGCGACCTTTTTTAGAATTATATAAGTTGTAGTAATCTGTAATGATCGGGGTATTGGCTTGATTTCCGTCTTGAGTTTCGGAAACGTGATAACCACTCATACGATTATAAGCAACATCATTTAAGGTATAAAAACCCTTGGTCGAATATCGATAGCCCAATAACTGGAAGGTTGTTCCAGAGCTTAATAATGATTTTGAATATAAAAAGCGCAAAGACTGTCCACTGCTCGAGGATTGATCTGCCAACTCACTGTCCGCATGGGTAAGGTCAAAAGACAAAGCCCCATAATCTCCTAGGTTGGCACCTAGACCCACCAATGCACTCTTATATTTATCTGACAATTGCGTCCCAGCATAAACGGAAATACCATTTTTTAAACCGTGAATTGCAGTTGCCTGTAACAATGATGGATTATCTTGAGAATCCAATCCACTACGGTACTCACCAATCACCAGACTGTATTTTGTGCGTCCTTCACGTTGTAAAACAGGAAGGCTTGAATAGGGCACTTGAAAGCTTTGAATCGAACCGTCATTTTCTTCAATCGTAACCAAAAGGTCACCGCTGATTGAGGTTGGATTTAAATCTTGGATAAGGAATGGTCCGGGTGCGACATTTACCTGATGGATCACAAAACCATTTTGTTTAATCACCACTTTTGCATTGGTTTTTGCAACCCCACGAACTGTAGGCGCATAGCCTTGCTGACTGTCAGGATACATTGCCTCAGAAGTCGACAAATGTGCGCCACGGAAACCAAAGCTGTCAAAAATTTCGCTACTTGTTGAACCGTCACCAATTACCAGCTGGCTTTTTAAAGGAATAATGGTTTTTTGTACATAGGTATTTAAATTATTCCATTGATTTGTGGTTTTACCGTTGTGTGAATTGGCGTTAAAACTGCCTGAATGTCGGAACTGCCATGAGCCAATATTGAGTCCATTATCCAGACGTAAAAATAAACTGTTGGTATCTGTTTTAGAGTTGTCATAACCCGAAATAATATAGTTGGTATAAAAGCCGTTGATCCCTTCATCCCATTGATCGGGTGGAATATAGCCGCGAATTTGGTTGCGTAAAGAAGCTTGCGGCAAACTGATCAATAATTTTTGTTTATCAAATTGAAAGTGGCTGTTTGCACCTTCAATAATTGAAATAAAATCCACACATTGTGGGTTTGAGCTAGACAATTGCTCGTATTGGGCAATATTGACTCCAAATCCTTGCAATGTTTTGCTATCTAAACACGGAAATAAACCAGTCGTATCTTGAATGCCTGATTTTTCAATAAAATTGATGTCGCGGGTAAACGCATATTGATCGTTGACATACACATCAACCCGGTAAACACCAGGCAATTGATGGGTCGATTTCTCAAATCTGCTCAAATCAGAAATTTGTGAATTGGATAAGTTATCTGTTAAAAATGCAGGGTTAAAAACCTGTTCTGCATGACAGGTTCTTGGGACTACGATTGAAATCAGCATAGTCACTGCGATACCCACTGGATATCGCTTGATATTTCTCCTTACGCATACAACACTGTATGGCATTGAAAATAGACTATTCATAATTATTACTTCAGTTCTAAATCAACTTTAGCCGTTAAACCACCGTAATCATTGACCGTTTGATAACTCAGCTTATTGCCTGAAGTCGCTGAAATTTTTGTTTGGGCAAATGGACTTGCCATCACATTTGGCACTTTTTGGTTATCAACAAAAACGTTCACAAAAGAAACATGATATGGAGATGGATTATTCACCATGATTCCTTCTGCTGATTTTGAAAACTTAAGTGTTTCTAATGCGGCTTCAGGTTTAGTTTTTAGATTTATCGGTCTTACAAACAGTTTGATTCGAGATAAAACAGCAAGTTGTAAAATATTCTTGTCAATCAAAGTCGATTTATCAATCGAAGGAATTGCTTTGACATTGACCCAAAATACCGACTCTCTATCTTGGGGTAAGTTGGTAGCAACATTGACAATTCTTAATGTATTTTCGCTATTTGCTTCTGCGACAAATAAGGGAGGAGTAATCAGAAAATCTTTTGATTTTTCATCTAGATTATTTTCAATCCACGAGTTAATTAAAAAGCGTTCTTTATTGTTGCTGTTGACAATCGCTAATGAAACTTGCTTGGCATCGGTTGGGTAAATAACACGAGTTGCCCCAAGTGATATACCCCCAATAATATTGTTATTGGCTAAGCTGGTGGATGCTAAGCAGGCTAAGGTTATACTAAGAACACCATTTTTAAATAAGTTCAGTTTCATATAAGTCCTTAGAATTCATTTATGGATAAAAAACAGAAATTAAAATATTCGATGCTTGAGCGGATGGCTTTTCTGAGGTTTGGTTGAGGAGAATACCAATCCTATTTTTAGCGAAACTGTCATAACGTTCAGGTCGATCAATTTGTCGAATAAATTTCTGATCCAGACGGGGCTGTTCAAAATCTTGAATGTTTAATTCTTTATTAATATCAAAATCATTTCTTGCTTTTGGATCTGTATAAAACATCTCATGGGTTGGTTTATTTTGTTCAGATAGACCAATGGCGAGATTGTCGTAGATGCTTACAGGGCATAATGAAAAATTGATTTGAATTGGAGAATTGGGAGTTTTAATAGATACAGCAGCATTATTCTCAATCAAGATTGAGCAGCTTTGATTTATCAAAACTCCCTGAAAATGAGCTCTTCCACCAAATACATAACTTTCTGCGTAAATATGAGTACTTACTAATATTCCAACAATCAGGGTTATATACTTTTTCATGGTAAATAAGCTCATGTAATCAAATATTTAATAATTATCTTAAGTAGATAAATTATTCATATTTCACTACAAAAGTTGCATCAGCATTTGCTTGACCTGGTGTAGATGCACCAGTCGCAACATAACGAGCGCTGAATTGAAGTGTGTTATCACCAGTGATCAATGTTTTAGGTGTAGAGAAACTAGCACCAGTAACACCTAAGATTTTTGAAGTGTCATCAGCAATCTCAATCCCTACATTTGTTGCAGCAGTAGAGTTTGTACCACCAGCAGCAACTGAAAGTAAGTTTGCATTAGACGTTACAGACTGACCATAAAATGCAACAGCAGCAGTTGCTTGAACTGTTGGATCACAGTCAACAAGTTTGATTTGGAACGGTACTGGAGTTGTTTTATCGCCAGCAACAGCTAAACGTGCAGTACGGTATTGACCTAAATCAACAGTTTGATTTGAAGATTCTGTACTTACAGCACATGCTGCATTTACGATTTCACCAGTAAAATGTACTGTTCCACCGTTAACAGTTACAGGATCAGCAGCGAAAGCTGAAACAGAAAGCGTTAAAGCAGATAAAGTTGCAGTACTTAATAGAGCTAATTTCATAGTAAAACCCATTCATTTTAGAAGGTTGATTTTTAATATTTATTTAAAATCATTTTTTATGATTTCAATAAATTACACTTAGTCGCACTGTTTAATAAAATAGTAATGTACTTAAATAAATGCATGGTTATAGTGACGTACATCACAATAGATAACTTTGTATTTTGTGCATAATTAATTTGTATTTGGCGCCCTTATCATTTTTTATGAAAAGTATATGAATTAATATGATTAATCTGAGGGCTTGGTTTAGATGTGCTGTGTACAGTGTTGTTGCTTATTATTGATATAAGTGAGTACGGTTTTTTGATCAAAAATGCTCATTGAATGGGTAGGTATAATATTTTATGTAAGTTGAATTTTATTTAATATCAATTATATATATGGTTAAAATAAGATGGTAAAAGTATTTGTGACGGACTGTTCTTATTGTATATGTGCTTTAGGGTGCTTATAGCTTAGATTTGGGATGATGTGATATGACGGATGCTTGAAGCAGTGATTAAAAGCCGAGGAGTTCAGTTTTTTGAGAATATGATTAATTACTCGCTAAGAGGTAAAGCACTTAAAAGTGACATATTTCATAAAATTCACAGTTAATCATAAAAAGCAGTTACTACATACAATCAAGCTTCACTGATTGAGTTTAAGTATGAAAATTTAAACTGCTTTGACTATTGTGGTTGGATCATCGTGTATAGGTCGTTATCGGCAGTTCGATTGTTAAAAGATGATTATAACTAGATCACAAAACGAGCTCGGAAGCCAGACTTGCCCTATAAGCTTCTGCTGCATAACAATAGCAATCAAAACTAGACGATTTATACAACGGTTGATTGTGTATAGCGCTTTATTTTTTTATTTGAGATGGTATTCCAATTTGCGCAGCCAAAGGCGAGAAAATCACTTTAATTGGAGAGTTAGCCTGACTTTGCTGTACATCCGGCCCTATATAATTCTTGCCTTGAGATGTTGCAAAACTACGATGCCACGCACTAAGTTCAGTGTCTGACAGCCACGCTATATGCAAAGCATTATCCTTTGCGCCAAAGTCGATGGTTCTTACATCGAATTGCGCCAAAGCATGAATAAATGAACGACATTTTTCAGTTTCACCTTTTTTCAGAACTGAAATCTGAACTTGGGTTGCGCCACCAAACATTACATCATTGGCTCGGCACTGAAGAACTTCCACATGAAAACGTCCATCAGGAGAGGGCAGATCTCTTATCAGCTTATTTACCGTGCTGGATTGGCATGCTGTTAATACGATGGGCAATATCAGTAAAGTACATATCCTTGTCAGTTTCATTTTATTCCTTGCTATGTAAATACATTACGATTTTTGTTTTATCGCTTTATTCAAATCGGTCAGTCTGCTTTTAGCCAATACATGGAATGCTTCAGTTGAATTGTTTTCACAACTTCGGCGGGTCATCATATCGTGTTGCATGTTTACTGGCGATTTAATTAAGGATGATGTGGTTAAGTTTATCTGTATTTTGCTGTTTTAAAACATGTTTTTGTATTGATTTTTCACATGATTTAATTGTTTGTGTTTAGCTGCTCTGCATTTAATCTTAATGGGAATGCTTAGAGAAAATTTAATGAATAAAAATGACTTGCAGAAAAAAGTTGTAGAAGTTTTAATCTAAGTTTGAACGTTAGATAAAATATTAACATTCCATCAATCAGAAAATTGATCATATATTTTTTGTTATTTTGGATAGTAATCATTCAATTTGTTAATGATTATTGGCCATGAGGGCTTTTATTATGTTTAAAACATTCACGATCACAGAGCAACACTATTTTAAACAATTCATGGGGATTGCAAACACGCTTGTGCTGGCGTTTGTTGTTTTGATGTGGTCAGGCCATGTGGCCGCAGAGGGCAATTGTCCTCCTGGTTATTATCCAATTGGTGGGCAAGGCCTGCAAGGGTGTGCACCGATTCCAAGTGGCGGTAGTAATGGTAGTGGCGGTGGTGGCACATATAAATGGGAACCCTCACTTTGGGAAAAACGTTGGGGCGCGATTGCTGAAGATAAGGCAGCACCTTCTCGACCTACAGGTTATGCCCAAGCGACACTAACCGAACGTGGGGCTAAAAAAGTAGCCTTGGAAAATTGCCAAAAAAAGGGAGGTAAAAATTGTGAAGTCATCTTTACCTATAACAATAAATGTGTTGCCTTGGCTGATCCGACTCAAGGTGGTCAAGAGTCTGTGATTAGAATTGATCGTACGCCCGCAGGCGCCAAAGCATTAGCTGCTTATGAATGTCAAAGTAAAAACAAGCAAGAGTGTAAAGTGGTTTACTCAGCATGTAGTACTTATTACGAGCCGGGCGCCAGTATATTTTATTGGTGGTAATACATAGGGTTCTGCTTTAAGTCACATCTCCTATTGTGATAAACCCGAGATAAGTATTTGAAGTAAAATATATTTAAATAAAAGATCGGATCTTTTTAAAGGATAAAAATGATGAAAGCGGTTAATTTTTTACTGGGCAGTATTTTAGCTTTGCCCTTGTTTGCACATGCAGATGCCTTGAAACTGCAAAAAAGCACACAGGAATTTGATCAATATCGTGGTCAAATTACAGTAAATGGAGAATATTCATATTATTTTGATGATGAAGTGGCAGGTGATGTTATCTGTTTTCATCCCAGTGCGCCTTCAGATCAGTTGATACCGCGTAAGCCGGATGATCGCCGTTCACGCTGGTTTTGTTTCAATGATACTCAACAGGCAGCTCAGGCATTAAAACTCAATAAAAGACCCAAGGAAGGCTATATTGGCTATACGGGACATGCAACTGTAACGGTTGGAGAATATGCGGTTTATAAGGGCGAAAGTGATGGTACTGATCTGGCAAAATTGGTATCAGTTCAAAAAGCCGATACCCCTAAACTGGCTAAAAGCTCAGGTTATTAAAGCGCATTGTTATCGCGATGTTAAATTAAATACATATTTAAAGTTTAAAGGAAATAAATCATGAAAATTGTTAGTTTCTTACTGGCGGGCATGCTGATTACGCCAATTGTTGCACAGGCAAAAACACCACAACAGTGGGCTGACTGTGCCGATAAGGTTGGGCGTACTATCGATGTGCAAGAAGTTGGTAATATCGGCTATGAGTCAGAAATCAAAAGCAAGTGCGGTACACGTCCTGTTCCAACAACGGGTATGGCGAAACCAGATGGTAAACACCCGCATGACGTTATACAGGCAGCACCGTGGAAAGCCCGTTTTCAGCAATTAGTTGGCAAATCATATGCAAATCTCACTTCAGCTTTAGTGGTATCCAGTGCAATGCAGCGTCAGGGTGATTGGCTGGTAGGCAGTGGTTATGACCCACGTGGGGCGGGTGCAAGTAAGGCTGTCATTGCGATCAATACCAAAACAGGTAAAGTCATGGCGGCTTATTCAGATACTGAAGATGGTGTTAAATTCTTTGGCTTTGATGAAAATACCAAAGGTGTTCCAAGTAAATTTTCACAATGGGTTGCGGAAAGTGCAGCAGGCTGATCTGTTAGATGTATGTTTGGCTGATCATGACGTGTAGCAATCAATCAGCAATGGCAAAGGAATGCCAAGCAATAAAGTTGTTTCATAAGTCCTTTTTAAAACCATGGATCAACATAAAATCCCCCCTCATCCTAGCCTTCTCCCAGAGGGAGAAGGAACTTTCAATACCAATTGATTCACTCCACATGATCATTTTTTGATTTATGAAAGATATCTAATGTTCAGCTTAAAATATTGATTGTGATTTAAAATTAGCAATTACAGGAAAATTACAATCTAGAGTTGTATAAATAGCTGTGCTCAAGGCTTAGGTTTGTTGTAGCAAAGATATGTTGTTTAGAGAGCAATCGACTGTTCAAAATACTGTGTTATTTCGAATTAACATTTTGTATAAAACCCTGAGTATGTCATCAACACAGTCACATTAAAAAATAGCATTACTTAGCGATAATTAACAGTAAACAAGCTTTCAAAATACGTTTTATAAGTATAATACGCCACTTGATGAAATGGGATTGAATAAACTGTTGCAGTAAAAATAGTGTTGCAAGAGGATCTTTTAATTAAGAAACTAATTATTAGACAAAGTTCAATTGTATTTTTTGTATTTATTGTTATTCAAATGTTATAATTTGTCTAAAGAAGGCTTTTTAAGCCAATTAAATTAGCTGATGTTGATGAATAAAACATGCTTCAATTAAATATTTCTAGGCTCACTTTGAGCGAAGATGGTGATACATTTTTAGCACTTGAAAAAATTCCTGCGATGCAACGTAGACGGTTATCAAGTATTGCTAAAATTGCACTAAATAGTGCAATTCAAAGTTTGCAGGGGATTCGGGTCGACTATATTGTTTGGAGCTCACAATATGGCGACGAAGAAAAAACACTTAAAATTTTACAAGACGTCCTTTCAGACCAGACCCCATCTCCGACACTTTTTTCAACCTCTGTACATAATGCAGTTTCAGGTTTGTATTCTATATTTTGTCAAGATGATACGCTCGCGACCAGTTTGGCTGCGTCATGGTCTGAAGCTTTAGTAGAAGCTTATGCTTATTTAAAAACCCACCACAATGCTAAAAATGCCTTGGTGATTTATTATGATCAAGCATTGCCTGAAATATACGATGAGTATCAGAATTTTAAAGCTTTTTCATTGGCTGGAGTGGTCAGTTTAGAAAATGCCAATTTAAAAATCGATGTAGAAAATCTGCAACCGCAACAAAGCAAATATTTAGAAGCTCAAAATTTTAATGCGTTTTGGCACAATCAAAACCTGATAGAAAAGGGTGCTTGGGTCAAATGCTAAATATCAATAAAGTAAAGAAAAAGTTAAATTACGCTTGGCGTGTTGGCGCTACAGGTTTTAGTTTTGCAAGTTTTGGCTTGGGCGGAATTGTGATTGGTGGTGTGGTTGCACCATTGGTGAAAGTGAGCACATTTGATACAAGAAAAAGACAAGATCGCGCGCAAAAAGCCATTAAATATAGCTTTAAAGGCTTTACTGAAATGATGGTTAAATTGGGCATCATGACCTATGAGGTCGAAGGCTTGGAAAAGCTGGCCCATAGCCGTCAAGAGTTAGTCATTGCAAATCATCCAACCTTGATTGATGTGGTGATTTTGATTGGCTTAATGGAAAAGGCCAACTGTATTGTAAAAAAAGCACTTTGGCGCAATCCATTTACATTGGGGCCAGTACGTAGTGCAGGTTATATTTTAAATGAGGGATCTGAGCAATTTATTTTGGACTGCGTTAAAAAACTCCAAGAAAAAGATGCAGCCTCATTATTGATATTTCCAGAAGGGACACGAACAGAAAAAGGTGCATCACTGAATGAGTTCCAACGCGGTGCATCAAATATTGCGATTCGAGCGAATGTTCCAATTCGTCCGATTTTGATAGAATGCACGCCCTCGACACTGACCAAAAATGAAAAGTGGTATCACATTCCAAATGAACCATTTCACATTCAGATTAAAGTGTTAGATGCGGTACATGTACACGATATATTGGATGATGCTGCTGTTAACTCAAAACAGGTGAAACAGCTCAATCATTTTTTGCACAACTTATTTAATCAAGCGTTAATTAAACAAGAGTTATCTACAAATGAGCAATCTTGCTGATGAGTTAAAAGAAATGATCATTGATGTGCTGGCTTTGGAAGATATTTCAATTGAAGATATTGATACCAATGCACCACTCTTTGGTGATGGATTAGGGCTGGATTCTATTGATGCCCTAGAATTAGGTTTAGCTTTGAAAAAACGCTATAACATTCATTTAAATGCTGAATCACAGGAAACCAAGCAACATTTCGCCTCTGTGCAAAGTTTAGTGGACTTGGTTGAAGCGCAACGCGCTGCTTAAGAGGTCGTTATGTTATCTGAAGAAATCGTCTTAACAAATCTACGTGAGTGGATGGAAGAACTATTTGAAATTGAACCTGCTGATATTCAGCTTGAGTCAAACCTGTATTCTGATCTGGATGTTGATAGCATCGACGCTATTGATTTAGTTGTTAAAATTAAAGAATTAACCGGTAAGCAAGTTAAACCTGAAGATTTTAAAAATGTCAGAACAGTGCAAGATGTTGTGGTTGTGATTCAAAATATGTCTGCAGAATGAATCATTTGATCCGCAGTGGAGTCACCGTCTTATTTCTACTTTACCCATTTATCGTGGGCTACAGCCTAGCGCATGGTCATTTTATTTGGGTGAGTGCTTTGTTGGTTCTGCTCGGTGGATCACGCTTATTTTTTAAAAAAAGCGATCTTATGTGGCCATTAACTTGGTTTGCCATTATTTGTGGTGGGCTGAGTTTGATTTTAAAAGATCATGCTTGGTTAAAGCTGTATCCAGTATTGATGAGTGTGGGCGCGTTGATAATTTTTGCGACCACCTTAATCAAACCACCCTCAATGATTGAGCGTTTTGCACGTTTGGTTGAACCTGATTTACCCGAGTCTGGGGTGATCTGGACCAAAAATGTTACGATTGTTTGGTGTGGCTTTTTTATTTTAAATGCCTGTATTGCGCTTTATACAGTGTTATTTAGCAGTACCCAAATGTGGGTACTTTATAATGGTTTTATTTCTTATCTTTTGATGGGTTTGTTATTTGCAGGTGAATTTGTACTGCGAAAAATTCATCAAGCTAAAAATCATACGAGTTAAAATAAACGCTTATGTTGTGTCATTTTCAAAGCCACATTCATGCTGAAAAATGTTTGTGTATCACCTCTGATTTTAGTGTCAAAACATTTTCCCAATTTTGGCAGGAAGTGTTGAGTGAAAAAACACACATTGAACAATCCACTGAAAGTGCATGGGCCTTGTGGCAAAATGACAGTTATGATTTTTTAGTGTTATTTTTTGCAGTTTTGCTGGCGGATAAACAGGTGATTCTCCCGCCAAATCGTGTGCGTGATTTGGAAAAAAGCTTAGCAGCTCAGAATATTTATTTTATTGAACGACAATATAAACAGATTAATCCTGTGGTTGAAGATACTCATCACATTGATCTAAAGGATGCATTTTTAAATCGTGCTGCAGTGTTTTTTTATACTTCGGGTTCTACAGGACAACCTAAAAAGATTCCACGCACCCTAAAACAGCTGCTTAATGAAGTACAAGGTTTAGATCAAAGTTTTGATCTAGCAGAAAATGCACTGGCGCTTGCTACAGTCAGTCATCAACATATTTATGGTCTATTGTTTAAATTACTTTGGCCACTTGCCAGTGGCAGAGCTTTTTATAATCCGCAATTGGCATTTCCTGAAGATGTGGTTGAAGCACAAAAAAAGTTACAGCATTTAAGTCACGATCACTTTGGTTCAAATCATTATGTGGTTTCCAGCCCAGCACTTTTAAAACGTTGGACCTCTGATGTATTACTTGAACAGCATTCAGTGGTTTATTCTTCAGGTGGTAAATTAGATGCTGGAGTACGTCCACTGCTCAATGCCAGTATCACCGAAATTTTTGGTAGTTCCGAAACGGGTGGCATTGCCTATCGCACACAAGATGAGGCGCTTTGGACGCCGTTTGCAGATGTCGAAATTAGCGTTACAGATGCAGGTGAACTGGGTGTCTTGACTCAACATGCGTATATCAATGATTGGATCTATACTGCTGATAAAGTCGAAGTGTCTGTGCCTGATGATCGAAAAATTCAGTTTCAGCTTCAAGGTCGCTTAGACCGTATTGTTAAGCTTGAAGAAAAGCGTTTAAGTCTTGATTCTATTGAAAGTGGTATTGTTGAATTGCTAGAAGTCAGTGAATGTCATACATTGATCTTTGAAAAGGATCATCGACAAATTTTGGCATGTGTGGCGGTATTGTCTGAACAAGCTCAATTAGAACTTAAACACAGTCATAAGCGTGCATTTGTCGCAAAAATAAAACAACAACTTGCAGATAAATTGGAATATATTGCGATACCGAGGCAGTGGCGTTTTTTAAGCCAATTACCGAAAAACTCCCAATCAAAGCTCAATAAAAATTATATGAAATCATTATTTGAAAACTTAAATTTACCCGTGGTTTTAGCATCGCATATTGATGCCAATAGCGCAGAATTTAAATTAGAATTTATTCCTGAACTGACTGCTTTTAATGGGCATTTTCCTGGTCAACCGATTTATCCTGGTGTTGGGCAAATTGCTTTTATTCAAAAGTTCGCTAAAGAGATCTGGGCTGATCTAGATTGGTGTACAGCATTAGAACAAATTAAGTTTCAGGAATTGATCCAACCGCATGCCGTGGTTTTGCTTAAACTTGAGCGTAAAGTAGATAAAATCAGTTTTCAATTGCAGCAGGCTGAACAGTCTTTAGCATCAGGACGTTTGGTTTTTGCTACTACGGTTAACGCTTAGGAGATAGATGATGCAGCAATATCGATTGGGTTTTGTGATTCCTGTGTATAACCATCCGCATTATATCAAAGCATTACTGGACTATATTCACCCTTATGGTTTGCCAGTGGTTTTGGTCAATGATGGTAGTGATATTGAATGTTCGACCTTGTTGCAAGAATTGGCGCAGCAGCATAAAAATGTATATCTGGTTGAGCATGCGACCAATCAAGGCAAAGGTCAGGCCGTGATGACAGGTTTATATCAAGCACAAGATCTCGGCTGGACACATGTTTTACAAATTGATGCAGATGGGCAGCACGATTGGCAGGATATTGAAAAATTTATCACCATCTCAGCACAACATCCTCAAGCAATGATTTTGGGACAGCCGATCTTTGATGAAACGGTGCCTAAAAAGCGTTTGTATGGTCGTTATGTCACCCATGTCTGGGTTTGGATTAATAGTCTGTCACTTGAAATCAAAGATAGTATGTGCGGTTTTCGTATTTATCCACTTGATCAAACCATTCAAATCCTCAATCGAGCAAAATTTCAACCACGCATGGGTTTTGACAGTGAAATTTTAGTGCGTCTAAAGTGGGAACAAGTTCAGTTTATCAACGTACCTACTGCTGTGATTTATCCAGAACAAGGTATTTCACATTTTAATTTGTGGAAAGATAATTTAGGACTCAGTAAAGCACATGCGCGACTTTTTGCAGGCATGTTGATTCGCTTACCTAAACTGTTGGCACAAAAAACCAAAGGTTCAGCACATGACTGAATCACATACAAAACGATGGAGTGAGCTTAAAGAAAAGGGTGGAATGTTACCTTTGATGTTAATGCTTTGCTTTTATAGTTTTGGTGGGCGTTTTTTGTGTAAGCTGGTGCTGTATTTCATCATCATGTGGTACTGGATCTTTTCTCGTACAGCGCGTCAGGCTTCATTACTTTATTTACAAAAGTTGCATCATTTTGCTCAAGAAAAGTCACCATTTTCACATCAACCGAATATGAGTCATTCGTATATTCATTTGATGACATTTGGTGAGTGTATTTTGGATAAAATTGAAGGCTGGCTGGGAAAAGTCGCAGAAGAAAAGCTGATCTTGCATGGGCATGCGCATTTTCGGGAAAATTATAAAAAAGGTGCGATCATTGTGGTATCGCATTTTGGCAATATCGAACTGCTACGTGCGATCAAATCTGATCATCAGCAAAAAATCAATGTATTGGTTTATCAAAAACATGCCAGTAAATTTAATGAATTTCTTAAAAAGCTCAATCAAAAAGCCGATGTGCATCTGATTTCGGTTGATGAACTTGGCGTTGATACTGCGATTCTTTTGCAGGAGAAACTGGATCAGGGTGAGTGGATCATCGTGGCAGCAGATCGCGTTCCAGTTCAATCGCAACGTGTCGAAAATCTTAAATTTTTAGCTGATGAGTCCGCTTGGCCGCAAGGACCTTGGATTTTAGCGAGTTTGCTGAAAGTGCCGATATTGGCGGTTTTCTGTTATCGCAAGCAAGACAACTTTCATGTGCATATCCATTCAATCGCTCAAAAACTTAATTTTCCGCGACAAACCCGCAACCAAGCCATAGCTGAAGTCATACAACGCTATGTTCAACTGGTCGAACAGCATTGCGTAGATGCACCTTATCAATGGTTTAATTTTTATAATTTTTGGAACAAATAAAAATGCAGACACTTGTCATCGGAGAAAAACCACTTTCAATTGAAGAGGTTGTTGCTGTCGCAAATCAACAGCTCAAAGTGGCGCTGCCTAAGTCTGAAAGTTGGCAGGCATTGATTCAACGAGGTGCTGATTTTCTCGATCAATTATTGCAAGAAGAAGGCGTCATCTATGGGGTAACCACAGGTTATGGCGATTCTTGTTTGGTTGAAGTGCCTGCACATCAGGTCAATGAATTGCCTTTGCATTTATCTCGTTTTCACGGTTGTGGTTTAGGGCAAAATCTGGACTTGATCACTGCTCGTGCTGTGATGGTAACTCGATTATGCTCTTTGGCACGTGGCTATTCAGGGGTATCACATGCTTTACTTGAGCGTTTGGTTTGGATGCTCAATGAAAATATTATTCCAGTGATTCCTTCAGAAGGTTCAGTCGGCGCCAGTGGTGATTTAACCCCATTGTCCTATATTGCAGGAGCATTGGTCGGTGAACGGGATGTTTACTATCAAGGTAATATCGTGGCAGTCGCGGATGTTTATGCTGAATATGCGATACAGCCTTTGGCACTCAGACCCAAAGAGGGACTTGCCATTATGAATGGTACTGCGGTAATGACCGCAATGGCCTGTTTAAATTATAAAAAAGCTGAGCAGATTAGTTTGGCAAGTACTTTAATTACAGCATTAAATGTGTTGGCATTAGAGGGCAATCCAAGCCATTTTGATGAGGTGTTATTTGCTCAGAAACCACATGCAGGTCAGCAGGAGATTGCCAAGCAACTGCGGGAATGGTTAAACGATAAAGTACAAACAGAGCATCAAAGTCCACGTTTGCAAGATCGTTATTCGCTGCGTTGTGCACCACATATTATTGGAATCTTTGAAGATTCTAAAACTTGGCTTAGACAATTTATTGAAAATGAATTGAACTCAAGTAATGATAATCCTTTAATTGATCCGATCAATTTACGCGTGTTACATGGTGGACATTTCTATGGTGGACATATTGCACAGGCTATGGATAGCTTAAAAATTATGATTGCCAATATTGCTGATTTGATGGATCGTCAGCTTGCACAGTTGGTCGATCATAAAATGAATCATGGGTTACCACGTAATTTGACTGGTGCTAAAACCGATCGCTTACCACTCAATCATGGCTTTAAAGCCGTACAGATAGGGGTGTCAGCTTGGACTGCCGAAGCACTTAAGCAAACACTTGCTGCTTCAATTTTTTCACGTTCAACCGAATGCCATAATCAAGATAAAGTCAGTATGGGCACGATTGCCGCACGTGATGCCAGTCGGGTGATTTTATTGACTGAACAAGTGATTGCTGCATTGAGCTGTGCTGCGGTTCAAGCAATTGAACTGAGAGGTTTGGCACTGCAATTAAGCCCAGTGTTGGGTCTATTTAGACAATGGGTACTGAAAGAATTTCATTTTGTTGAAGAAGATCGTCCATTGCAAAAAGAACTGCAAGCGATTGTCGATCATCTTGAAAATCTCAGCCTGTTAAACTGCAATCTGTTGCAGCACAAGCAGGAGAACGCTGATGTATGCTGATGTCATTATTGATGTTCCATTTCATGATGTCGATATCATGAATGTGGTTTGGCATGGGCATTATCTAAAATATTTTGAAATTGCACGTTGCAAATTGCTGGATCAATTTGACTATAACTATAATCAAATGAAAGATTCAGGTTATGCGTGGCCAGTGATTGAAAGTTATGTCCGTTATGCGCAAGGTATTATTTTTGGGCAGCATATCCGAGTACGTGCGACTTTAAAAGAATGGGAAAACCGTTTGAAAATCGAGTACCAGATTTTTGATGCAGAATCAGGTAAACGCCTCACCAAAGGTTTTACCAGTCAGGTGGCAGTTGAGATAGAAACTCGAGAAATGTGCTTTCAGTCACCACAAATATTTTTAGACCGCCTGTATGCATGGTCTGAATTTAAGACCCAATAGGGGGCATGAAAAATGTTGAATTTTAAAAATAAAATCAAACTGATCATCACCAGTATGATGTTTATGGTTGTGACGGCACTTCCATTGGCAAGTTATGCGGAAAGTTCTAAAGTTGGGCAAATTTTTCAACAGCTTTCCCAAACACCTGTAGTTCGCGCCCATTTTGAGCAGCAAAAAAAGCTCACCTCGTTAAATAAAACTTTTAGCTCAAATGGGCAGGTTTTATTTTCCAAAAGCCAAGGGGTGATTTGGCAGATTCAAAAGCCTGTTCAAGCAGATTTGATTGTTACTCCAAAGAAGTTGCTACAAAAAACCCAGCGAACTATGAGTCAACTTGAGATTGATAACAGTCAATATGGTTCAGTGGCGACCATGTTTTTACAGTTAATGGCAGGCGATGAAACAGCCTTAGCCAAAAATTTTAATGTGGTTGCAGCCAATTACACAACATCAGCTTGGGATGTCACATTAACCCCGAAAAGTGCGTTGTTTAAAAAATTGTTTGTCAAAGTGAATGCGCAAGGTGGACGTTATGTCAATCGTATTGTGATTACTGAACAAGCCAATAATATGACGATTATTAATTTTAGTCAGCAGACGGCTCAACCTCAAACTTTATCGGCGTCTGAGAATGCACTTTTCCAATTGGCAAAATAAACTCACTGCAATTTGGTTGATATTTTTAGTCATCATTGCGATCGGGCTGGGATTTACATGGATGCAAAAAGGCATTCACATCCAGACCAATATTTTTGCTTTACTGCCAAAAGTAAAGCAGGACAAACAGCTTGAGCAAACTGAACACTATGTCAGTGAGCAATTGAACAATAAAGTGTTCTTGGTGATTGATGCAAAATCATCTGAACAAATTGATCAAGCAACACAGATATTAAGGGCTGATGTCCAACAGTCGAATTTGTTTAAGCCATTAAAAGCGCAAGTTGATACTGAAGATTTTGCCAAGACTTTATATGCACATCATGCAGGCTTAATTAGTTCGCAAGATCAAGCAATCTTAAAACAACAGGATTATGCGGCACTGACTGAACAAAGTTTGATGCAAATCATGAGTCCGGGCATGCCAATTACTGAAAGCTTGCTTCAACAAGATCCATTGTTATTATTTCCACGTTATGCCATGGGGCTTGCAAGCCTGCAACAGCATTCAAATATCGAAATACAAGATGGTTTTGCCACAATTTCTGATGAGCAAGGCTATTCTCGACTATTTAATTTAGAACTTTTAAAAAGTCCTTATGATATTGAGTATCAAGAACAAACTGCCCAATGGGTGACTAATGTTAATCAGCAATTGAGCAAGATCGGGGTGAAACCGCACTGGACTGGAACAATTGTTTTTTCGCATTTTGGTACCCAATCTGCAAAGAATGAAATTTCTACAATCGGCGTGGGTTCGAGTATCGGTGTCTTACTTTTGGTCTGGTTTGGTTTCCGCTCTATTCGCCCGATGTTGACCGAGTTTATTGCAGTTGCCACAGGGTCAATGGTGGCTTTTGCGGTAACCCACTGGATATTTTCCGAAATACATCTGATGACTTTGGTTTTTGGTGCAAGTCTGATTGGGGTATGTGTCGATTTTTCCTTTTACTTTATGGCGATGCAATCACAGCAACGACATCTCAATGGATTTGCCGTATTAAAGCCGATTTTACCCAGTTTGTTGATCGGGCTTTCAACCACATTGCTGGCTTATTTATTTTTAAGTTTTACCCCTTTTCCGGGCTTTAAGCAGATTGCCGTATTTTCAATGGTGGGCTTAACTGCTGCAGGGATCACCAGTCTATTATTACTACCGCGTTTACCTGCCTTAAATGCTGAACCAGCAATACGCAGATTAAGCTTTATTGGCACATGGCGTAATTATTTTTTAGCGCACGCAACAAAGCGTTATCTGTTGATTTTTTTGATCTTTGTGGTTTCAGGATCAAGTTTGCTGCTGATCAAAAGTAATGATGATGTGCGTAATTTGCAAAGCATGGATCAACATTTAAAGCAGGAAGATCAATATATCCGTTCTCGTTTTGGGCAAGCGCAGGGCAGTGATTATTTTGCAATTTATGCAAATTCAGCAAAGGACCTTGCAAGGCAAGAACAACACTTAATCCTTGCGCTTTCTCAGTTAAAACAACAGGGCAAAATTGACGGATTTCAAGCAATCGGGCAAACGATTCCTTCGCTCGAACAGCAACAGCAGAACGTTGAAGCGCTACAGAAAATTCCAAAATCAGTACTGGTGGAATATGCAAGCGCGATGCAACTTGATCCGAAAGATGTCCTGAGTTGGCAAGCAAGATTGTCTCAACAAACATTGTTAAATTTAGATCAGTTTGCTGCCCATCCTTTGGCATTTTTACAGGTTAATCCGCAGCAAAGATTGATTTTGATTCAAGGCATAAAAGATGTAACAGCCGTAGAGGCTTTGCAAGATCAGCAGAATAAGCTGGTTCGTCCTGTACATAATTTATCGAGCTTATTTCAAGACCATCGTATCCAAGCTGAATATCTTTTTGTCTATGCATTAATTGCCTTAGCGATCGGTTTAATGCTGATCTATGGGATTAAATCGGTGTTCGCTTTGATGGTGCCTGTGACTTTGGCGTTGATGAGCACTTTTGCATTACAGGCATGGATGGGCGTTGAGATTAATCTATTTAGTGTAATGGGGGTTTTTCTCATCTTAGGGATTGGTGTGGATTACGCCATTTTCTACCGTCAAGGGCACGATCATCCGCATGTGGTCGGGATGGCATTATTTCTCTGTATGATGTCGACGTTGTTGGGATTCGGTTTATTGGCGTTAAGCCATACCTATGCAATACATTGTTTTGGGTTAACGGTCCTTTTTGGGGTAATTTTTTCGTTTATCTATGCCACGCTGTTTACGCCGGCAGACTCAAAATTAAATCAAAATCAATTAATCAGTCAAAGAACTGAACATTAAGGTGAATTCATGAAGGGTTTAGATTTACAACAAACAGATGTGGTGATCATCGGGGCAGGACCATCGGGAAGTTCCGCAGCAGCACTGCTTCGACACAAAGGTTATCAAGTGGTGATCATTGAAAAGCAGCATTTTCCTCGCTTTTCGATCGGTGAATCACTTTTGCCACAATGTATGGTGTTTTTAGAAGAGGCGGGCTTATTAGAAACAGTACGTGAACATGTTGAAGAATATGCATTTCAATTTAAAAATGGGGCAGCATTTTTACGTGGTCATCAACGCAGCTACTACGATTTTACTCAAAAATTTAGTGAAGGTCCTGGAACGACATGGCAGATTAGACGTGCCAATTTCGACCATCTTTTAGCACAGCAAGCTGAACAATATGGGGCTGAAATTCGTTTTGGACATGAGGTTGTTGCAGTTGATGTAGAGCTTGATCATCCTGTATTAACCGTTAAAGATGAGCAGGAAAATATCTATCAAATTCAGGCTAAATTTTTACTGGATGCCAGTGGATTCGGTCGTATTTTGCCGAAACTTCTAGATCTGGAAAGCCCTTCAAATTTCCCAGTACGCCGTGCGGTGTTTAGTCATATTGAAGATGGGATCTTGGATGATCCTGAATTCGACCGAAATAAAATCCTGATTACGGTACATGAAAAAGATCATCGTGGATGGTATTGGTTAATTCCGTTTGCGGATGGTCGCTGTTCATTTGGGATTGTTGCTGAACAGGATTTCTTTGATCATTATGGTTATATCTCTGATGAGCCTGAAGCCTTATTGGCTTTATTTAAAGATATTCTTGCAGATGAACCGAGTTTGTCGCATGTTCTGCGTAATATGAAGTTTGATACGCCAATCCGTACTTTGGTGGGCTATTCAGCAAATGTTAAAACCTTAGCACAGCGCAATTTTGCTTTGCTGGGCAATGCGGGTGAATTTTTAGATCCTGTGTTTTCTTCAGGGGTGACCATTGCACTCAAGTCTTCAAGTTTGGCAGTACCTTTAGTCGATCAAGTCTTACAAGGTGGGCAAGTAGACTGGATGCAAGAATATGAAAAACCTTTGCGTAAAGGAATCAAAGTATTTCGTGCTTATGTAGAAGCATGGTACGACGGTGAGTTTCAAGATGTGGTATTTTCAAAAAATCAAAATGAAAAAATCCGTCGTATGATTGCGTCATTATTGGCGGGTTATGCTTGGGATGAAACTAATCCAATCTATCGCAATGCACGACAACGCTTAAATACCTTGGCTGAGTATTGTCGTCAGGATCTGGAACAGAGCAAAATACTTGAGAGCGAATAATGCAAATTTGGTTAAAAGCAATGAGCATCAGTCTGTTGTTAGTGCTTGGTGCCTGTCAAAATATGTATCCACAGCCACAAGGTCTGGTTCCTGTGGTTTGGTCTGTCGATCCAGCCTTGGCACATTATCAGCGTCAAGATCAAGTTGAAGTCATCTGGAAAAATCAAAGTTTTAGCTTTTTACTCTACCAAGAACAGCAGGCGAAAAACTTGCAAATGTTTGCTTTAAGCTTAACTGGACAACAACTGTTTAGACTGGATTTCGATGGTCAAAAAGTACAGGTGCATGAAAGGATAAAACCGATGCGTTTGTTACCTTTTGATTTTGTGGTTCGAGATATTCTATTTGCAACTTATCCTGATTTTGCAAAAAATCATTTAGAAAATGTTAAAGTGAAACAGAGCGTTGATCAGACTGAAATTGAAATCGATCAAAAAAATGTTTTAACGATAAAAACGCATGCTGATCATATTGAGCTGGATAATCTGCAAGTTCCTTATCAAATGATCTTTAGCCCTGTGGAAAATACTTTGAAAGACAATTCATTAGAGCAAAATGAAGTGGAAGATCAGCAAAAAAATGACAAAAAAGATTGATTTAAACCATCCCGCTGTAGGCATTCATTGTTCAGCCAGTTTATCTGCTTTAGGTGATCATCCTGAACAGGTCAAGGCACAATTGACCTCATTGGAAAACAGTTTAACCCTGAATAAATCTTTGATTTTTGATCAGCCTGTATGGGTGGGTGCTTATGCACATCCGTTATGTAGCGATATTCCAGTTGCGCTACAAAACTATGACTCGCGTAATTTACGTTTTGCCTTAACTGCGCTTGCACAATGTGAATCTGAGTTACGTGACTATGTGGCTAAGTTTGATAAAAAGCGCCTTGCGATCATTGTTGGGACCTCAACGTCAGGTATTTCGGACAATGAGCCCTTATTAAAAGCCTACTTTCAAGGCCAAACTGAGACCGTGATTCAACAGCAAAAACAGGAAATGGGTAATCTCGCCAAAGCTTTGCAAATCTATTTGGGCTGGGATGGTCTTGCGTATACGATTTCTACGGCCTGTTCTTCAAGTGCCAAAGCTTTTGCCAGCGGGCAACGGTTGCTTAATGCAGGGCTTGCCGATGCTGTATTGGTGGGTGGCGTAGATACCCTCGCTAAACTGACCTTAAATGGTTTTAACAGCTTGGAAAATTTGAGTGTAGGTATCTGTAGCCCATGTGGATATCAGCGGGATGGGATCAATATTGGTGAGGCTGCAAGCTTATTTTTACTCAGTAAAGAACCAGCACCGGTCATGTTGATTTCTGCGGGGGAATCTATGGACGCATGGCATATTTCTGCACCGCATCCAGAAGGCAAAGGTGCTGCAACTGCAATGCAAAAAGCACTGGATCAGGCACAGTTAAAAGCTTCAGATATTCAATACCTTAATTTGCATGGCACCGCAACCACACACAATGATGATATGGAAATTAAAGCAGTCCGACAGGTCTTTCAGGACTATGCTGTTCCATTAAGTAGCACTAAGCATAAAACCGGACATTGCTTGGGTGCTGCGGGTGCATTGGAATCCTATATTTGTACGCAAGTGCTTAAAGATCAAAACTGGTTACCCCTTCATCAAAATGGCGTGATTGATCCTGAATTGGATGATCAGCATTACGTTGAACAGGATGATTTAACTCAATCTGATCCTGTGCGTTTTGTGATGAGTAATTCATTTGCCTTTGGCGGTAGTAATGTCAGCCTTATTTTTGGAACTGAAATCAGATGAGTTTAGATGCTATTCAATTTATTCCGCATGAAAAACCGATGGTTTTTGTTGATCAACTGCTTGAGTTAGGTGAGAATTTTGCACTTGCCAACCTAACCATTACACCTGAATTGATGTTTAGTGATGAACATGGTTTGCCGACTTGGAGTAGTATTGAACTCATGGCACAAACGATTAGTGCCTTTGCAGGTGCAAAAGGACAAAAAACGGGGCAAGCGCCACAAATCGGCTATTTGCTCGGAACACGCAAATTAAATTTACCTTTGGCTTATTTTGAATTTGGTAAAACATTGACCATTCGAGCTGAACAACAATATTTACATGAAGGCTTGGCACAATTCTCTTGTGAAATAAGCTATGAAGAACATAAAATTAGCGCAGTTTTAAGTGTTTATGAACCACCTGTGAAAGCTGAGCAATAAGTAGGAATTAAGTGTGTCGAGAAGAATATTAGTGACGGGATCTAGTCGAGGGATTGGCAAAGCAATTGCTTTAGCTTTAGCAAAATCTGGCTTTGATGTGGTGGTGCATGCACGTTCTAGACGTGCTGATGCTGAGCAAGTGGTCGCTGAAATCCAAGCTTTGGGTCAAAACAGTTATGCGCTACTTTTTGATGTCACACAACGTGAAAACACCCGACAGATACTGGAACAAGATATCGAGCTTTATGGTGCATTTTATGGTGTGGTGCTAAATGCTGGTTTAACTCATGATGGCGCATTTCCAGCTTTAACTGACAATGACTGGGATGAAGTAATTTCGACCTCATTGGATGGTTTTTATAATGTATTAAAACCTTTAGTGATGCCGATGATTCGCCTAAAACATGGCGGGCGTATTGTCACGCTTTCTTCTGTTTCTGGCATTATGGGGAATCGTGGTCAAGTCAATTATAGTGCGGCAAAAGCGGGATTGATTGGTGCGACCAAAGCTTTGGCTTTAGAACTGGCAAAAAGAAAAATTACGGTGAATTGCGTTGCACCGGGATTGATTGAAACGGAAATGGTCACAGAAGAAGTAAAAGAACATGCTTTAAAAATGATTCCATTACAACGTATGGGACAGGTCGATGAAGTGGCGCATACGGTGAACTTCCTTTGCTCTGATCACGCAAGCTATATTACTCGGCAAGTGATTTCGGTGAATGGGGGACTGATTTAATGAAACGTGTTGTTGTGACGGGAATGTCGGGAATCACCTCACTGGGTGAAACGGCAGATGAAATTTTTGCCCAATTCCAAGCGTCAAAAAATGGCATTCGTGTGATGCCTGATTGGGATATTTATACCGATCTACGTTGCAAAATTGCAGGCCCAGTAGCGCATTTTGAGGTTCCTAAACATTTTAATCGTAAAGTGACGCGAGGGATGGGACGAGTTGCATTGATGTCGGTGATTTGTGCTGAAAAAGCATTAGCAGATGCAGGCTTGATCGATCATCCTATTTTGAAAAGTGGTGATGCTGGGGTTGCTTTTGGCTCCTCTGCGGGGAGTGTCGATGCAGTCAAAGAGTTTGGGAAAATGCTCATAGACAACGACATGAGTCAGTTAAATGCGACCACGTATATCCGAATGATGTCACATACCAGCGCTGTGAATATGACGGTTTATTTTGGTTTAAAAGGTTTAACCTTACCCACTTCAAGTGCCTGTACTTCAGGTTCAATGGCAATCGGACAGGCATTTGAGGCGATTAAATTAGGTAAACAAAAGCTGATGCTTGCGGGTGGTGCTGAGGAACTCAGCGCGACAGGTTCAGCAGTATTTGATGTGTTGTTAGCCACCAGTGGGATGAACGATACACCTGAAAAAACACCACGTCCATTTGATAAAAATCGTGATGGTTTGGTGATTGGTGAAGGTGCTGGCTGTTTAGTGCTAGAAGAATATGAACATGCACTGGCACGTGGTGCAACGATCTATGCAGAAGTCATCGGTTATGCCAGCAATACTGATGGTGAGCATGTCACTCGTCCAAATTCAGAAATGATGGAAAGATGTATGCGCATGGCACTTAAAGATGCCGCAATTTCTGCGCAAGAGATTGATTATATTAACGCACATGGGACTTCGACAGATCAAGGCGATGTTGCAGAAACTCAAGCCACTGCACGTATATTTGGTAAAAAACCGATCAGCTCATTAAAAAGTTATTTTGGACATACTCTTGGTGCATGTGGTGCAATCGAAGCTTGGCTGAGTATAGAAATGCTGCAACGCCAACAGTTTATCCATACTTTAAATTTGGATGAAATTGACCCATTATGTGGTGATTTGGATTATATCGTGCGAGAGCCACGAGAGATGAATGCAAAAACCATCATGACCAATAATTTTGCATTCGGAGGGATCAACACCTCCATTATTTTAAAACATACTTAAAAGAGGAAAAAACGATGTCATTTAAACACTTGGTTGTTGTTTCAACTTTATGCTTTGCTGGAATCGTCTCTGCACAAGCTGCGGACACTGTCCATAATCTCAATTTTAAAGAAGCTGTAGATCGAGCTGTGGCTGATGGATTTTTAGATGGATCGGTAAAATTTTATCTTGCTGGGACTAAATCTGGCGGTCAAGTTTTAGAAAAAGCGGTTGTTAGCAATAAAAAAACCAATGGTTTTGGAAAGTCTGCGGAAAAGGCTTGTGATCATGTATTACGTTCAGCATTAATCCAATTGCAAAGCGCAGCAAAAGATAAAGGTGCTAATGCAGTGACCAATATTGTGAGCTATTTCAAAGCAAATGAATCAAAAAACACCACCACATACCAATGTTATAAAGGTACAGCACTTGCGAGTGTGGCTTTAAAAGGCGATATCGTTAAATTCTAAGCTGTAAACATGTGCCAATGTCTAGTAATCTTTTAGAATAAGATATGGACATTGGCTCATACTTTTGAATCTATTAAAAAAAATAATATTTAACGATTAAAAATTTCATTAGCCTATTCAATTAAATGTCCTGTGCATTGTGTCGAAATATTTTTGATTTGTGCCGTATCCAGTTCTAAGTTATCCCATTTACACATTTGTTGAATAATCCATTCAAAATCATCTGGTTTAGGTCGGTCTTGTGTACCAAAAGAGCGAATAATATTTTGTATTTTATGAAACGCATAGGTATGCACCAAATGTGAACAGTTGAAGCGGATAATCTCGCTGTCTTCTAACATGTGCCATATGGGTTGTAGTGATTGCAAGGTACTTAAATCATGCTGTGCTTGCTGAATCGCTGTCTGCAATGCATTTAAGGTATTCGGATGCTTGTTTGCCCATTCATGGGTGGTCGCCAAAACTTTGTCCGCGACTTCAGGAATAATCTGTTTACTCTCGGCAATCACATAACTATAACCTTCAATCTGCGCTTGGATATTCCAAGGTTCACCGACGCAGAATCCATCAATGAGTTGTGATGAAATCGCATCCACCATATAGGAAGGGGGCAGTGTGGATGGTTGATATTTTTTGGCTAGCTCTTGATCTGCCAAAGCCAACCATTCTCTTAAACAATAATGGTGGATGGACTGTTTAAACACATGGGCCAGTTGTATTTTATCGCCTTGTTTTAAGGCTTGAACCACTTTTGCTGCTGACTCTTGCGCGCTATCTTGCATGTGAATTTTTAATTCATAACACAATTTTTGGCTCAAGCTGATAAATGCACGATTGGTACTCAACACCAATGAGGTTTGTAAGGGAATACCCAGTTGATCATTGCCTGTCGCAGCAGCAGGAAGCATGGCAGAAAGACAATGTGCGGCATCTAAAATACCAAAAGCTAAACGGTCACGTAAACTGGCCCATGAAGGTTCTTTCACCAACGTAACATTGAGGCCTTGCTCGCTAAAATAGCCTTGATGTTGTGCCCAAAGTATTGCAGTGCAATCCAGCAAAGGAATATAGCCTAATTGAATGTCCGTGGTTTCAAGTATGTTCATTGTTTATTCCTTGAAATTAGCTTGTAGCAAGGCTTGAGCATCGATTAACTTTCTTGCCATTTCCCCCATGGTGATACGGTGACTCATGGCATTTTTTCGTAACAAACTGAAGGCTTGTTCTTCTTCAATTTGATGCATCTGCATCAGCATCACTTTGGCTTTTTCAATATCTTTTCGGTCTGCTAGTTTGCATTTGGTTTCATTGAGATCTTTTAACAGTTTTTTATGTTTTTTAAATTGCTCAATCGAAATTTCTAAAATACTTTCCAGTTTTTCAGGATCAATACCATCGACAATATAGGCAGTTACACCTGCTTCAATGGCACTTTTAATGGTGTCTTTTTGCGAGTTTTTAGTGAAAAGCACAGTGGGCAAATCAAACTGACTTACGCAGCTTTCAATAATATCTCGATGTGGGTGGTCCATATCCAGCAAAATCACATCGGCATGTAAGTGTTGAAGATCTGTACTGTTTAAATGGTCAATCATCAGGCATGCGACCACCTCGAAACCATGTTCGATCAAAGATGATTTGATAAAAGATGCCCGCTCTATATCATCATCGATCAGGGCAATTCTTAATTTTGGCATGTCGCTACTCAGATCTGTCCTGACATGAACTTTCAGCATATAAGCAATTTAGATGCCAATATCTCGGATTAAATTTGCTGTTTAAAATCATAGTCGCAGGATGTTAAAGAAAAGTGATGCACTTTATTGACGCAATTTGCCTCCTAAACATGCAGTTTTATGATTTACATTTTATCCGCACAGACAGAAAACATGATGGTTGATTGCGCTATTTATGCACGACCATTAAATCATAAGTACTGAGTATTCAAGCAAAATAAAAAAATATATAGCCAAAATATAAAACTGGCATGAACTATGCATTGATTTAATCCAAGTCAAAGAAGACTTTCAAAATTTGTAAGACGGCCAACGACGTCCGTTCTGATCGTTACTGATATGCCTCGTGCATAACAGCAACTTATATGCGTTCAGTTCAGGAGATCGAAGCTATGTCTTCAAATTTAGATGCGAAAAAAGCGACAAAAATTCATCTTTTCAATTTTAGCAGCGCAGCAATGCGGGCCTTCCATATGAGTTGGCTCGCCTTTTTTGTCTGTTTCTTTGCATGGTTTGCCTGTGCGCCGTTAATGCCTGTTATTGCAGGTGAATTCCATCTGACTAAAGATCAAATTGCCAATATCAATATTGCCGCGGTTGCCATCACCATTTTAGTACGTCTGATTGTCGGTCCCTTATGCGATAAATACGGTCCTCGTAAAACCTATACCGCATTACTGATTATCGGCAGTATCCCTGTATTTGGTGTGGCATCTGCCAATAGTTATGAATCCTTTCTATTTTTCCGTCTATTGATTGGTGCAATTGGTGCCAGCTTTGTCATCACGCAATATCACACCAGTATTATGTTTGCGCCAAATGTGGTGGGAACTGCAAATGCAACCACCGCAGGTTGGGGCAATGCGGGTGGTGGAGCAACTCAAGCCTTGATGCCATTGATGCTTGCTGCACTGGTGATGTTTGGTGTTGAACAAGCCATGGGGTGGAGAATTGCGCTGATTGTACCTGGTGTGATGATGTTAATCGTCGGTGCAATGTATTGGAAGTTTACTCAAGATTGCCCACAAGGTGATTTTAAAGAACTTCGTGCGCAAGGTCTGCATGTAGGCAGTGATAAAAAAGGTGGTATGGCGATTTTAATACATGCTGCAAAAAACTACCGTGTCTGGATTCTATTTGGTGCTTATGCTGCTTGTTTTGGTATCGAAATTTTTATTCACAACATTGTCGCAATGTACTACGTGGATCATTTCAAATTTGGTTTAAAAGAAGCGGGTATGGCCGCAGGGATTTTTGGTTTACTGGCACTGTTTGCCCGTGCACTTGGCGGTATTGTTTCAGACAAGGTGGCGACTAAAAAAGGTCTCGATGGTCGTACTAAAGTATTGTTTGCCATGATCCTGTTAGAAGGCGTATTTCTGATTGTCTTTTCTCAAATGAATACCGCAATTCTGGCGATTTTGGTCATGACAGTATTTGCTTTATTTACCCATATGGCTTGCGGTGCGACCTATGCACTGGTTCCATTTATTGATCGCGATGCTTTGGGGGGTGTGGCTGGCATTATCGGTGCAGGCGGTAATGTCGGTGCTGTTGCTGCTGGTTTCTTATTAAAAGGCATGTTGGATATTCAAACGACGCTGATGGTTTTAGGTGGTTTGGTGGTGATTGCTGCAAGTTGTGTATTGATGATCCGTTTTTCGGTTGAACATAAAGAGAAAGAGCAAAAGTTATTTGAAGCTGCGGTACTTGAGCGAAATAGCATGGAACAAAATGCTGTAAGTCTTAAACAAAACAGTGCGACTTAATTGAATAACAAGAGCAAAAACAATCGAGGAGAATCGATATGAAATTAGTGATGATTGGTCATGGAATGGTTGGGCACAAATTTATTGAATCTGTGCTGGAACATGCAGGTGATGAAGTTGAAATCACGATTTTAGCAGAAGAACCCCGTTTAGCTTATGACCGTGTACATTTGACTGAATATTTTACAGGGAAGTCTGCAAAAGATTTAACCCTCTGTCGTGCTGACTTTGCCGATGCTTATGGTATCGACCTGCGCTTAAACACCAAAGCCACTGATATAGATACCTGCAATAAATGCATTACCACCAATCATGGCGATGTGATTAGCTATGACAAATTGGTGCTTGCGACGGGTTCCTATGCTTTTGTTCCACCAATTTCAGGTCACGACCGTAACAACTGTTTTGTTTACCGTACCATTGATGACTTGGATGCGATTCGGGCAGCGAGTTTATCGGCAAAATCTGGTGTGGTCATTGGCGGTGGTTTGTTGGGTTTGGAAGCTGCCAAAGCGCTTCGTGATTTAGACTTGGAAACCCATGTTGTTGAATTTGCACCCCGTTTAATGGCAGTACAAATTGATGATTTGGGCGGAAAAGTTTTACGCGCCAAGATTGAAAATTTAGGCGTGAAAGTCCATACCCAAAAGGCCACTTCATCTATAGAAGACGGTGTGAATAGCACCCATGTGATGAAGTTTGCAGATGGTTCAGAGCTTGAAACAGATATTATTCTATTTTCAGCAGGGATTCGCCCACGTGATGAATTGGCGCGCCAAAGTGGTTTAGCTTTAGGTGAGCGTGGCGGTATTGTGATCAACGATTATTGCCAAACCTCAGATGCAGACATTTATGCAATTGGTGAATGTGCCTTATGGAACAATAAAATTTATGGTTTAGTGGCGCCCGGTTATGACATGGCAAGGATTGCGGCAAAGCATGTGATGCAACAAAGTTGCCCTACATTTGCTGGCGCAGACATGAGCACCAAGCTAAAACTGATGGGTGTCGATGTGGCATCGGTAGGCGATGCTCATGCCATGACTGCAAATGCATTGAGCTATTTCTATGCCGATGAGGATGCAATGGTCTATAAAAAGATCGTGGTCAATGCAGAGAAAACCCAATTACTAGGTGCGGTACTGGTCGGTTGCGCCAAAGAATATAACGACTTATTGCAAATGATGCTCAATGGATTGGCTGTACCTGAAAATCCAGAAAGTTTAATCATGCCGGGCTATGCACAATCTTCAGCAAAAGCGGGAGGTAGTGGTGTAGATTTATTGCCAGACAGTGCCACGATTTGTTCATGTAATAACGTTTCTAAAGCAGATATTTGTAGTGCAATTGCAGAGGGTTCGACCTCATTAGGTGCGTTAAAAAAATGTACCAAAGCCGCAACCGCATGTGGTGGATGTGCACCCTTAGTGACCCAAGTTTTAAAATCTGAATTACAACGCCAAGGGGTAACGGTCAATAATCATCTTTGTGAACACTTTGCTTACTCACGCCAAGAGTTGTATCACTTGGTACGGGTCAATGAAATTAAAAGCTTTGATGATTTGATTCAACAACATGGGCATGGTTTAGGTTGTGATATTTGCAAACCGACAGCGGCCAATATCTTGGCATCTTGCTGGAATGACTTTGTTCTCACCTCAAATCATGCTGGGTTGCAAGACAGTAATGACTACTATCTAGGCAATATTCAAAAAGATGGTTCTTATTCTGTTGTACCACGTATGGCAGGCGGTGAAGTGACGCCAGATGGTTTGATTGCAGTCGGTCAGATTGCCAAAGAATATGGTTTATATACCAAGCTAACCGGTGGGCAACGGGTAGACTTATTTGGAGCACAAGTCCATCAATTGCCAGAAATTTGGGAAAAGCTGATCAATGCTGGTTTTGAGTCTGGTCATGCCTATGGCAAGTCATTACGTACTGTTAAATCTTGTGTGGGGAGCACATGGTGTCGTTATGGTGTCGATGACTCGGTCGGTTTAGCCATCTTCCTTGAAAATCGCTACAAAGGTTTGCGTTCCCCACATAAATTAAAAATGGCAGTTTCGGGCTGTACCCGTGAGTGTGCCGAAGCACAAAGCAAAGATGTTGGGGTGATTGCCACTGAAAAAGGCTGGAACTTATATGTTTGTGGCAATGGGGGAATGAAACCTCGCCATGCAGAACTTTTAGCTTCTGACCTAGATACGCAAACTTTAATTCAATATATCGACCGCTTTTTTATGTTCTATATCCAAACAGCGGATCGTTTACAACGAACTTCAGTATGGCGTGACAATATGG
Organism: Acinetobacter sp. 1125_18A; assembly: GCF_052824985.1. Lineage (NCBI taxonomy): Bacteria > Pseudomonadati > Pseudomonadota > Gammaproteobacteria > Moraxellales > Moraxellaceae > Acinetobacter > Acinetobacter sp. 1125_18A. The sequence continues at coordinate 199,239 of NZ_VTDG01000007.1, read as the reverse complement.
AAGGTGGTTTGGATTATCTTAAAGATGTTGTTGTGCATGATTCCTTAGGGGTTGCTGCTGAACTTGAACGTCGAATGAGCCATGTGGTAGGCACTTATCAAGACGAATGGCGCACTGCGGTGGAAGATCCTGAAGTACGTAAACGTTTTGTGACCTTTATTAATGCCAAAGCTGAGCAACAGCAAGATCCACATATTCAGTTTGCCAAAGTCCGTGGGCAAATTCGCCCAAAAACTGAATCAGAACGTGATCAGAGCCGTATTCCTGTAGTTGAAGCATAAGCATATGAACACTTGCTTTTATTGGCCTTATTCCACAGCTTAAAAACAAGTCTCGTGGAAGATCTGATCAACGTTGTTAAAAGGATAAATACAATGACCATTTTAAAAGATATGAATGAACTCGATTGGCTGGATATTTGTGCATTGCAAGACATTACGCCCAATACAGGTGTAGGTGCATTACTCGGGCAACAACAAGTGGCTATTTTTCGGGTAGGCAGTGAAAAGCGTGTATATGCGCTGAGCAACCAAGACCCATTTAGCAAAGCCTTTGTCATGTCACGTGGAATTATTGGTGATTTACAAGGTGAACGTGTAGTTGCATCACCGATTTATAAGCAACATTTTAGTTTAGCTACAGGCCGTTGTTTAGAAGACAAAGATCAAAAATTATTGGTTTTTCCAAGCAAAATTGAAAATGGTCGGGTTTGGGTCAGTCCAACCCCACAAAAAACTTATATCACCAATAATGGTACGGCTCAGGAAAAAATCAATTTAGTTCTGGTGGGGAACGGATTGGCAGGGATGCGTTGCTTGGAAGATTTGCTTGATATGGCACCTGATCGTTACGACGTGACGGTGATTGGTGAGGAGCCTTGGGGTAACTATAACCGGATTATGCTGTCGCCTGTCTTATCAGGGGATAAAACCATTGACGACATTATGCTACATCCCCATTCATGGTATGCCGATAAAAATATTCGCTTTATTGCGGGTGATGCTGCGGTACGTATTGACCGTCCCCGTAAGCAAGTCTATACCGAAAAAGGTGTGGTGGTGAGCTATGACCGTTTGATTTTAGCAACGGGTTCAAAACCATTTATTCCACCAGTCAAAGGCTCAGATTTGGATGGCGTGTTGAGCTTTCGTGATATTTATGATGTCAATAATATGCTCGACTACTGCAAATCTAAAAACAATGCCGTGGTGATTGGTGGTGGTCTATTGGGGCTAGAAGCCGCATATGGTTTAAAGCAACGTGGTATGAATGTGACGGTTTTGCATTTGATGGATCGCATTATGGATCGCCAACTTGATGCTAAAGCCAGTCAAATGTTGAAAACAGCAATTGAGCAAAAGGGCATTCCGATCATCACAGAAGCCAATACAGAAGAATTACTCGGTGAAAATGGTCATGTCACCCAGGTTCGGTTAAAAGATGGCACGCTTTTAGATGCAGATCTGGTGGTTTTTGCCGTGGGTATTCGCCCAAATATGGCTTTGGCACAAAGTGCGGGTTTACGCTGTAATCGCGGTGTGTTGGTCAATGACACCATGCAAACCTATGATCCAAGTATTTATGCAGTGGGTGAATGTATTGAGCATCGTAACCAAACTTTTGGTTTGGTAGAACCTTTATGGGGTCAAGCCTTTATTTGTGCATCACATTTGGCCGAACACGGCAGTTTGACCTTTAAAGCACCGACTGTTCCAACCCAGTTAAAAGTCAGTGGTTGTGATGTTTTTTCAGCAGGCCGCATTGATTTAGAAAACAGTCAACCTCTAGAAGATTTCGAAGACATTATTCTGAATGATGAAAAACGTCAAATCTACAAACGCATTATTATTCAAAAGGATAAAGTCGTTGGTGCGGTACTGTTTGGTGATACAGAGGATGGCACTTGGTACGCTGAATTGATTGCTGATAAAACCCCAATTTCTTCGATTCGCAATAAATTGTTATTTGGTCGGGATTTTGCATTAAAAAAAGCAGGCTGATTTATATCGCTTAACCCCCTTCATCTTAACAGGAGGGGGCGATTAAAACTGAAAGCCATATTCAAGTGAATGTATAGCATTGAGGAGCACAGCAGCAATGAATAGTATCCCTGTAATGGAACTGCCTAGCTCCACAGAACATAAGATCACAAGCGCACAAACCACTTGTCCTTACTGTGGTGTAGGCTGTGGTGTCACAGCAACAGTGCAAGACACCACGCTAGGACCAAAAGTGTCTGTGGTTGGCGATGTCAATCATCCCTCGAATTACGGAAAACTGTGTATTAAAGGCAGTAATTTATCCGATACGCTGGGGTTGGGCACACGTGTTTTACATCCGATGCTTGGGCGTCATCCCCATCAGCAAGTCACAAATTGGGATAGCGCAACAGATTTAATTGCCAATAAATTCCAACACTATATCGAGCAATATGGTCGTGACAGTGTCGCATTTTATGTTTCGGGTCAGTTGTTGACGGAAGACTATTATGTGGTAAATAAATTCGTTAAAGGCTATTTGGGCACAGCCAATATCGATACCAATTCAAGATTGTGTATGTCTTCGGCGGTTGCCGCACATAAGCGTGCTTTTGGTGAGGATCTAGTACCTGCAAGTTATGATGATTTTGAACATACTGACATGGTGATTTTGGTCGGTTCAAATACAGCATGGTGTCATCCCGTGATGTATCAACGCATCATGAAAGCCAAAGAATTAAGACAACAAAAGCAAAGTGATTTATTTGTGGTGGTGATAGATCCACGCTTTACTGCCACATGTGAAGCAGCTGATTTGCATTTGCCTATTTTGATTGGTCAAGATGTTTCCTTGTTTAATGGGTTATTACAATATTTACATCAACAGGGTTATGCGGATAGCGCATTTGTTGAGGCTCATACCCAAGGGCTAGATACGGCACTAAAAAGTTCGCAAGCTGAAACAGATATCCAAGATGTTGCAGTGAAAACAGGAATTTCGCTAGAAAAACTCCAGCTCTTTTTTGAAAAGTTTGCCCAAACTGAAAAAGTCATGACCCTATTTTCAATGGGGGTAAACCAGTCTTCACGTGGTGTGGACAAAGCCAATAGCATCATTAATTGTCATTTGTTGACGGGTAAAATTGGAAAGTTGGGCGCAGCACCGTTCTCTATGACAGGACAACCTAATGCAATGGGTGGGCGTGAAGTGGGTGGTCTTGCCAATATGCTGGCAGCACACATGGACTTAGACAATCAACAACATCAACAGCTTGTGCAAAGTTTTTGGAACAGTCCAAGCATTGCCAAACACGTTGGATTAAAAGCCGTTGATCTTTTTGAAGCAGTGGAAAGTGGCAAGATTAAAGCCATTTGGATTATGGCGACCAATCCGGTGGTCAGCCTCCCCAATGCCGATCAGGTCAAACGTGCTTTAAACAGTTGTGAGTTTGTTGTGGTCTCTGATATTTGCAAAGATACCGACACCACTCAGTTTGCCGATGTGCTCTTACCTGCATTGGGGTGGGGCGAAAAGGATGGTACGGTCACCAATTCAGAACGCCGTATTTCACGACAACGTGCTTTTTTAGACCCACCTGAGCAGGCCAAAGCGGATTGGTGGGCTGTGGCACAAGTGGCTAAAAAGCTTGGATTTACTGGCTTTGATTTTGCAAATAGCCACGAGATTTTTAAAGAACATGCATTGTTATCTGCCTATCAAAATGCAGAGATTAATGCGCGATCAAATGCACAAAGCTTTCGTTACTTCAATTTACAAGGTTTAACTGATCTTTCATTGGATGAATATGATCAATTGGCGCCCATTCAATGGCCTGTGATCATGCGCAATCAGGCTGAGCATGCATTCGCACAATTGTTTTCACAGGGGCAGTTTAGCCATGCAGATGGCAAAGCTAAATTTATTGCCACGATGGCGATAGATCCAGTCCATCAAAGCAATACTGAATATCCTTTAATTCTCAATACAGGACGGATTCGAGATCAGTGGCATACCATGACCCGCACAGGTCTATCTGCCAATTTAAGCACCCATAAAGCAGAACCCTTTTGTGAAATTCATCCCAATGATGCATTGAAATATGGCTTGAAAGAAGGCGAATTGGTCGAAATCAAATCGGCTTGGGGTAATTGTGTCTTGCGTACTGTACTCAGTGACAATATCCGCCGTGGGCAGATTTTTGCCCCGATTCATTGGAATGATCAATTTGCTTCGGATGCCCGTATTGGCAAAGTAGTCAATCCAGTGGTAGATGCAATTTCAGGCGAGCCAGAATTCAAACATACCCCTGTGTTGATTCAGCCATTTTATACCCAGTGGCAAGGGGTATTTTATGTCCGTGAAGGGTATGAACACATTGTTAAAAATAGCATCGAAAATACGGTGTGGTGGACAAAAATTCAGACCGCCAAAGCAGTGCGCTATGAATTGGCGGATCGTCGTCGTTTTACCCAAACTACCCAACATCTCAAACAACTTTTACCCTTTGAGGATGAAAGTTTTGAATGGCTTAACTTGGAAGATCAAACTGCACACATCAGCCATAGTGTGGTGTTAAAAGAAGGTCGCCTTATTGCAAGTTTATATATTGCACCCAAAGCCTTATTGCCTGATCGTGATTGGGTTGCCAGTTTATTTAAGCGTGATCGTTTAAGTGCGATGCATCGTAAAGCGTTACTTGCTGGACAAGCCATGTCGATGGGCAATAGTGAAGGGCCATTGGTATGTAGTTGCTTTAAGGTGGGCAAAAATCGAATTATTCAAACTATTAAAGAAAACAATATTAATCATGAAAAACAAGTGACTGCATGTCTAAAAGCAGGCGGTAATTGTGGTTCATGTCTACCTGAAATTCGCGGATTGATTAAAGCCTGTCAAGCGGAGCTTACACAATGAAAAGAATTATAAAACCCAAGAAAGCCAAGCAATATCCACAAACTGATCTTGTCATTCTTGCAGGTGGTCAGGCAAGGCGTATGAATGGAATCAATAAACTATTACAGAAGTTCGATGATCAAATTCAATTGATCAAGATCCACCAACAACTAAAAAATCGAGTCGCGCAGGTCTGGGTCAATAGCCACCGTGATTATTCAATTTATCAAAAACTTATTCCCAGTTTGTATTGCTATCAGGATGATGAAAAAGGCTTTTATGGCCCGTTGATGGGAATAAAAAGTGCCTGGTCTTATGTGACATCTGACTATGTACTTTTTGTGCCCTGTGATGTGACATTTATTCCACCTGATGTTATTGAAAGCTTACATATGGCTTTAGTGGGTCATCCTTTGGCACAAGTGGCTTATGTCAATATCAATGGCAAAGCCTTATATCCATTTTGCTTGTTAAAGCGCAGTGCTTTAAATCAAATCTGCACTCATCTTGAACAAGGACAACGCAGTTTAAAGGTATGTTTTTCTGATTTGCACGCTCAGGAAGCGTTATTTGAAAATCATGCACTGTTTTTTCACAGCATCAATTCTTTGGACGAATTACAGCAATATCAACAGCTCAAGTTTTTACATTGATTGGCTTGGTTTGGACTCGTTTTTTGCAAATCTCTATTTTTGAGAGAATTCGAGCAGATTTTAGCTTAAGCGTATTAGTGAATGATCAAAGTTGGAACACTTTTTGCAATTTCAATATCAATAAAATAGCGCAGATTTTAAGTTTTAAACAATCTTGAATTTAAATCGTGCTTGGGATGTGTAAATGAATGCAATGACACAATACGAAGTGGGTACGGCTTTTGTCGATCAATATGGTCGTAGCAAGCGTAAACTCCGAATTTCAGTGACAGATCGCTGTAATTTTAAGTGTCTCTATTGTATGCCCGGACATCCTGAATGGATGAAAAAACACGATTTACTCAGTTTTGAAGAACTTTATGTGTTTTGTGAGTTTATGGTGCGGCATGGCATTGAACAGATTCGGATCACAGGTGGTGAGCCGTTAATGCGTCAAGGTGTGGTGCACTTTATTGATGAGCTACAAAAATTAAGAAAACTGGGGCTCAAACGTATCTCAATGACCAGCAATGCGCACTATCTTAAACAATACGCAAGCCAGTTAAAACAAGCGGGTTTAGATGACTTGAATATCAGTCTGGATAGTCTAGATCCAGCACAATTTAAGGCACTGACTCAAAAAGAACTACATCCCGTCTTAGCGGGCATTGTCGCAGCACAACAAGCAGGCTTTAAGATCAAGATCAATGCTGTATTGATCAAAGGCATCAATGATGATCAGATTTTGCCCTTAGCACACTGGTCAATTCAACACTATTTTACCGTGCGATTTATTGAATTTATGCCTTTGGATGGCGCTGGGCTTTGGTCGCAAGCCGATATTGTCAGTGAGCAAGAAATTTTAGCTCAATTAAAGCAGGACTTTGTTGTCACTTTACAGCAAGGACAGTCTTCCGAGCCTGCACGGCAGTATTTTATTGATGGTTATCCGATTGGCATCATTTCGACCATTACCAATTCATTTTGTGGCACATGTGACCGTGTGCGTTTAACCGCACAAGGTGATTTTTATAATTGTCTATTTGCGCCAAAGGGGATCAACCTAAAAGCACAAATTAAGGCATTGAATCAAGATTCACCTGTTTTAGAGCCTCTCCGATTAGCGCAAACCAGTTCACCAAATGCAGCTGTATATTCGCCAATAACATTAGATTCGCCACAGCATAGACAATTACAAGATACTTTGTCTGATTATATTTGGCAGAAGAAACAAGGCTTTGAGGAGATTCATCAACAGCCAAAATTAAAACATTCATCATCTCGAAAAATCAGTATGTATATGATTGGAGGTTAATATGTTAGATCAATTTAAAATTTTAAATACACAAGACTTGGCAAATATCGCCAATCAATTCAAAGATATCCAGCAGCAGATGATCGTAAAAATTGAATGCTTTGGTGCAATTGAACGTTTACTGCCGACTGATTTAACCCTGCAATGTGAGTCTGAAATGAGGATTTCGGATATTTTGAATTATGTGGTACGCGCTTATCCCCATGCAGGAAACATGCTTGAGCGTTGTGCATGTGCAATAGGCGAAGACATTATCCCACGTCAGACCTTATTAACATCGGATAGTACTGTGGTTTTACTGTCACCTGTTGCGGGAGGTTGATATGCATACATTTGAACAAACGCTTAAACAATTCAACAGAATTCAGGATACCCCTTTAACCCAAGACAGTTTTGACCCGATTCAAGACTTTCCTGAATGCGGTGGCATTGGCATCTTTATTGGAACAGTACGTAATCATCATGAAGGCAAAGCGGTCAAAGCGCTGAAATATACCGCCTATGCGCCTGTTTCAGAAAAAATGATTCGTCAAATTGAGCAAGAGATTCAACAAAAATTTGCGGTGGCTTATGTACGAGTCATTCATCGTATTGGTGCTTTAAACATCGGTGAAAAAGCCATTATTGCGATTGCTTATGCAGCGCATCGCCGTGAAGCATTTGCTGCCTGTGAAGAAGCAGTAGAACGGGTAAAACATGAGGTTCCCGTATGGAAAGAAGAATTTTATCTGGATGGCACTAGTCAATATGTTGCGGGTTGCTGTATTCGAAAAGATGATGTGGAACAAGATCATTCAGTACAAAAGGATTCATTTCACCACCATGACTGTGAACATGAACATGGCGCTTCTGATGATCATTTATCTCAGCACAATCAACCTCAGCATTCTTTTGCACATCATTCCAAATCTACACATTTAGGGCACACGCATTCAGAATACAGTAGTCAACAAAAGGATCATGAAGCTGAACAGCAAGTGTTGTTAAGCAAACAGTGTGAACAGACAATTTATCAATGGCATATGTAAAAACATATCGAGCAAACTTAACAAAGAGTGTTCTTCACAAAGTATGTTTTGTCATGTAAAAAATACCGCCATATCAGGAACAGGCAATGAAAAATGTAGGGATGAAAGCAGATAGCTATCGGACAGCAGTAGCAACAGGAATTTTATATGCGCCTGCACACTGCATAGAACTGTTACGCACAGGAAATACCGAAAAGGGTGATGCACTAAAAACGGCACGTATTGCTGGAATTTTGGCAGCAAAACGCACAGATGAACTGATTCCTTTATGTCACCCTTTACCGATATATCGTGCAGATGTTGAATATGAGTTACATGAACAACATGTTGAAATTATTGCAACGGTTGAAACCATTGGCCCTACGGGCGTAGAAATGGAAGCGCTTACCGCAGTCAGTTTGGCAGGCTTAACTCTATACGATATGCTTAAACCACACTGCGAACCTGAAGACTTATGCCTTGACCAATGTAAATTACAACTGAAAAAAGGCGGTAAATCGCATTTTACCCGAACGCTCAAACAGACTTTATCTGCATCAGTGATTGTTTTATCAGATACCGTTGCTTCAGGAAAAAAACCTGATACAGCAGGGCAAAATGTTTTAGAAATTCTTGAACAAGCCAATTTTAGTCAGCTGAACTATCAAGTGATTGCTGATTCTCCAGAACAGCTATTGGCGTTAATTGAACAACAAAAAAATCATTATCCGCTGATTTTGACGGTTGGTGGAACAGGACTAGGCCCAAAAGACTTAACGGTGGAGACCATTCAACCTTTACTCCAACGCGAAATCCCCGGCTTAATGGAAGCTTCGCGTAGTTTTGGTCAGAGACGTACCCCTTATGCGGCACTTAGTCGAGGCGTTGCAGGCTATATAGACACGAGTTTGGTGATTACTTTGCCGGGCAGTCGCCAAGGCGCTAAAGAGTCATTGATTGCGATTTTACCAGCCTTGGTTCATTTGTTTGATGTGCAAAAAAACATTCCACATGTTGGCGGCTACCAATAAATCAGGTTGTGATCGTTTATGATTGAGGGGTAGACAAAGGCTTGATCTCAGTTGATCAAGCCTTGCAGTGACTAATTCACACTCAAAATCTAGGTGCTGAAACTATTCCATTCACCTTAGTACTCTATACACAGGTAATGTATATGGATCAGGGAAGCATCCTTGAAACTCCCTCGAATTTGTTATCTCAATAGCCATTAAATCACTTGGCGTAAATCCCGCGCTGTTTCTTGCAGTAAGGGTAAAATATGCGTAATTAAATAATCTTTGGTTGTACGTATGGTAGGAGAGACAATATTGAGTGCGGAAACAACAACCGCATTCGAGTCATAAATTGGAACGGCTACAGCATGCACCCCCAATTCATGTTCTTCACAGGAATAACACCAGTCCTGTTCTTTAATCTCATGCAGTAATTCTATAAAGGCTTCACTGTCAGTATAGGTATATTTAGTAAGACGCTTTAATGGATACTGGGTAAGCCACTGTTTTTGTTCTTCGACATTTAAATGTGCCAACAAAATTTTCCCCGCAGAGGTTGCATGTGCTGGCAGGCGATTACCTAAATGTAAGCCATATGGATTAACACGGTCTGTTTGTTGGTGTGCAGCACTACGTGCAATGGTAATCGCTTCATAACCATCTAGCACCATGACGGAATAAATCAGTGAGGTTTGATTGGTCAATAAATTTAATAAGGGTTGGCAAATTTTAGGTAAAGGGGAGCCATCTAAATAAGCACCAGAGAATTTAAGGATTTTCGGGGTTAAATAATAGTAATGTCCATCAAAGTCTAAATAGCCTAAGTATTCTAATGTGAGTAACTGGCGACGCGCTGCTGCACGGGTCATTCCGGTTTTTTCAGCCGCAGTGCTGATATTCAAGCGGTGTCGTTCAGGCCCAAAACATTCCAAAATTGCCAAACCTTTTGCAATCCCTGCAATAAAATCTTCATGGCGAATGATCTTTTTATTTTCAGCATGATGGATTAATCGGGTGGTTTTGTTGTGTTCATCATCCATAACGCAGATCCTTATTTTAAAGCCAATTGCATTAAAATTATACTCAATCAAAATCAGACTGTTTTAGTGGGATAATGTTCGATCATCGAACATAAAAAATGATGATCGAACAAATTCTGTCTTTAAGCCTAGAAGTAAATACAAAATTTATCAAGAATAAAGATAAGAAATCCGAACAAAACACTCAACTTATGTTTCATCGGTTTCTAGGATGAAAAAAATGAGTGATTCATAGTACAGGAAGTAGTCAGATGATTGATAAAAACGCCACCTCATTGACCGAGGTTCTATCACAAATCAAAGATGGTGCAACCATTATGATTGGTGGCTTTGGAACAGCAGGACAGCCCGCAGAGCTGATCGATGGGCTGATTGAACTTGGCGTTAAAGATCTGGTGATTGTCAATAATAATGCAGGCAATGGCGATTACGGTCTGGCTAAACTGCTTAAATCGGGTGCAGTCCGTAAAATCATTTGTTCTTTCCCACGTCAGTCGGACTCTTGGGTATTTGATGAACTCTACCATGCGGGCAAGATCGAACTGGAACTGGTTCCTCAAGGTAATCTCGCGTGTCGTATTCAAGCTGCAGGAATGGGTTTAGGTGCAGTGTTTACCCCAACAGGTTTTGGCACCTTATTGGCAGACGGCAAAGAAACTCGTCATATCGATGGCAAAGACTACGTGCTTGAATATCCGATTAAAGCAGACTTTGCACTGATTAAAGCACATCAAGGCGACCGTTGGGGCAACTTGGTTTATAACAAATCAGCACGTAACTTTGGTCCAATCATGGCGATGGCTGCAGATGTCACCATTGCACAGGTTTCAGAGGTGGTTGAATTAGGTCAACTCGATCCTGAACACATTATTACCCCAGGAATTTTTGTTCAGCATGTGGTTGCAGTTGATGCAGCCAATGGTAATGGAGAATAACAATGAGCTACCAAAAACTAAGCCGTGACCAAATTGCTGAACGTGTTGCCCAAGATATTCCCGATGGTGCTTATGTCAATTTAGGCATTGGTTTACCGACCAAGATTTCAAAATATCTGCCAACAGACAAAGATGTATTTCTACATTCTGAAAATGGTTTATTGGCTTTTGGTCCTCCACCCGCCAAAGGTGAAGAAGATCCTGAGCTGATTAATGCTGGTAAGGAATATGTGACTATGCTAACGGGTGGTTCGTTTTTCCATCATGGTGATTCTTTTGCCATGATGCGTGGCGGACATCTGGATATTGCTGTATTGGGCGCATTCCAAGTGGCGGCTAATGGCGACCTTGCCAATTGGCATACCGGTGCGCCAGATGCGATTCCTGCGGTGGGTGGTGCAATGGATTTGGCTGTAGGGGCCAAGAAAGTCTTTATCACTACAGATCATGTGACCAAGCAAGGTGAGCCTAAGATTGTTGAAGAGCTGAGCTATCCAGTGACAGGTAAGCATTGTGTTGATCGTATTTATACTGACTTATGCGTGATTGATGTGACCACAGATGGCTTAAAAGTGCTTGAAAAAGTTGCAGGTCTGAGCTTTGAAGAATTACAGGCTTTGACGGGTGCTCAATTGATTGATGCGACACAGGGATAATAAATCCCTCCCTACCTCCCTTTAAGAAAGGGAGGAGTTCTTCTCTTTCATAAAGATAAGAGAGAAAGTCTCTCTTTAAAAAGGTGAGAAGCACTGCTTCGCAAGGGGGGATTCAATATAAAAGGAAAGACACATGAAAAACGCTTACATCATAGATGCCATCCGTACCCCATTTGGTCGTTATGCCGGTGGTCTTGCGCCAGTACGCGCAGATGACCTCGGTGCAATTCCAATTCAAGCATTGATACAACGTAATCCAACGGTAGATTGGCAGCAAGTCGATGATGTGATCTATGGCTGTGCCAATCAGGCTGGGGAAGATAACCGTAATGTCGGGCGTATGTCAGCATTATTGGCAGGTGTGCCATACCAAGTGCCAGCAACCACTGTGAACCGTCTATGTGGATCGTCACTGGATGCGATTGCCATGGCAGCTCGCGCCATTAAAGCCAATGAAGCAGATTTAATCATTGCCGGTGGTGTAGAAAGCATGAGCCGTGCGCCCTATGTGATGGGCAAGTCGGACAGTGCTTTTGGACGCAGTCAAAAGATTGAAGACACCACCATGGGCTGGCGTTTTATCAATCCAAAACTTAAAGAATTGTATGGTGTGGACAGCATGCCACAAACCGCTGAAAACGTGGCAGAACAATTCAATATTAACCGTGCGGATCAAGATCAGTTTGCGCTCAACAGCCAACAACGTACTGCGGCAGCACAAGCTCAAGGCTTTTTCAAAAATGAGATTGTGCCTATCACTATTCCACAGCGTAAAGGCGATGCTGTGCTTGTGGATACCGATGAACATCCACGTGCATCAACCACTTTAGCCGCACTGACAAAACTCAAAGGTGTGGTCAAAGCTGATAGTACGGTCACGGCGGGAAATGCGTCTGGAATTAATGATGGTGCAGCGGCGTTATTGATCGCCTCAGATGAAGCTGTAGAAAAATACCAATTAAAACCACGTGGCAAAATTATTGCAGCAACCACGGTAGGTGTTGAACCACGAATTATGGGCTTTGCACCCGCGCCTGCAATCAAGAAACTGCTTAAACAAGCTGATCTTAGTTTAGCGCAAATGGATGTGATTGAGCTGAATGAAGCCTTTGCTGCCCAAGCTTTGGCGGTAACCCGTGATTTAGGTTTGGCAGATGATGATGCACGCGTCAATCCCAATGGCGGTGCAATTGCTTTAGGTCATCCTTTGGGTGCATCAGGTGCCAGACTGGTGACCACTGCCTTAAATCAACTTGAACAGATCAAAGGTAAATATGCCCTATGTTCAATGTGTATTGGGGTAGGGCAAGGTATTGCATTAATTATTCAACGTGTTGAGTGAGGTATCTGATGAGCCAGTTATACGCCAGCTTATTTTATCAGCCTGATGTCACAGCAATCTTTAGCGATCATGCCTTATTGGGTTATATGATCCAAGCCGAAGTGGCTTTGGCAAAAGCACAGGCACAAGTGGGTGTGATTCCACCATCCGCTGCCAGCATCATTGAACAAGTTGGACAACAGGCCTTAGCAAAAATTGATTTTGAAGCATTGGCAACGGCCACAGCACTTGCGGGAAATATTGCGATTCCTTTGGTAAAGCAATTTACTGCGATTGTAAAACAACACGATGAAGACACAGCGCGTTATGTGCATTGGGGCGCAACCAGCCAAGACATTATTGATACAGCGACGATTCTGCAATGCCGTGATGCATTAGGGCTGATCGAAAAACAATTACAACTGGCTTATCAAGTTTCATTAGACCAAGCACAACAGTATCGTGCCCAAGTCATGATCGGTCGCACATGGTTGCAACAAGCTTTACCGATCACCTTAGGACATAAGTTTGCACGTTGGGCTGCAGCATTTAAACGTGATCTTGATCGTCTAAACGAGATGAAAAGCCGCGTGCTTACTGCTCAACTCGGCGGGGCTGTAGGTTCATTGGCATCATTACAAGATCAAGGTTCAGCTGTGGTTAAAGCCTATGCTGCGGCGTTGAATTTAACCTCACCTGAGTGTACATGGCATGGTGAGCGTGACCGTATCGTTGAAATTGCCAGTGTACTTGCCCTGATCGTCGGTAATGTCGGCAAGATGGCAAAAGACTGGTCTTTGCTGATGCAAACTGAAATTGCTGAAGTCTTTGAACCCACTGCAAAAGGTCGTGGTGGCTCATCCACCATGCCACATAAACGTAATCCAGTTGCAGCAGCTTGCGTACTTGCAGCAGCCAACCGTGTCCCAGCATTAATGGCAAGTGTCTACCAAAATATGCTGCAAGAACATGAACGTGCTTTAGGCACTTGGCATGCAGAATGGTTAGTGATTCCTGAAATTTTCCAGTTATGCGCAGGCGCTTTAGAACGCACGACAGATGTGCTTGAACATATGCAAGTCGATGCACAAGCCATGCAACGTAATCTTGAGTGTACTCAGGGCTTGATCATGGCAGAAGCGGCAATGATGGCACTGGCACCCAAAATTGGGCGCTTAAATGCGCATCATTTGGTTGAGCAAGCTTGTCAGCAAGCCATCGCGCAACAGCAGCATTTAAAAACAGTATTGTCAGCAATGACTGAGGTGAATGTCCATCTAAGTGCACAGGCATTAGATGAGATTTTCAAACCAGCCGCTTATTTGGGCAATATTCAGGCACAAATTGATGCCGTACTACAAGCAGCACAAGGAGTGTCTAAATGATGAAAATCAGTATGAAAATTAACAATCGTCAAGGACAGCAACTTGCGGTTCAAATCCAAGGCGTAAAAGATGCACCAGTGATTATATTTTCTAACTCACTCGGAACGGATCATGGTATGTGGCAAGCGCAAGTAGATGCTTTGGCGCAACACTATCAGATCATCACTTATGATACCCGTGGGCATGGTGCGAGTGATGTGATTGCCAACAGTACACTGCAAAACTTTGCAGACGATGTGATTGATATATTAGATACATGGCATATTGAAAAAGCACATTTTTGTGGAATTTCAATGGGTGGTATTACTGCACTTACATTGGCAATTGAATACCCTGAGCGTTTTTATAGCATCACCGTTGCAAACTCAGCCGCAAAAATTGGTACAGCTGAAGCATGGACTACCCGTGCCGATAACGTTGAGCAACACGGACTGGCTGAAATTGTCAAAACCACACATACACGTTGGTTTAGTGAGCATTTTGATTATGCACATGATGTGCTTGCTCAAAAAACCATTCAAAGTTTAGCTGTGACGCCTGCACAAGGCTATGCCAATGCGTGTCGAGCATTGGCGGATGCCGATGTTCGAGATCAGCTAAATCAAATTCAAATCCCGACTTTAATTATCGCAGGCCAATATGACCCTGTAACGACGGTTCAGGATGCAGAGTTTATGCATCAATCCATTCCAACCAGTCAACTTGAAATCTTGGCAGCTTCTCATTTGTCCAATATTGAACAACCACAAGTGTTCAATCAGGCATTGTCCAAGTTTATTCAGAACATATAACCGTCAAGGGTTAGAAAGGAATTCGCCTACAAGGAGGCAACTATGGCACAGGAATTTGCTGCCCCAAAAAATAGTATGGATGCTCAGGCACTCATTAATGATGCACCGATCAGCAAGTATCAATGGATGATTGCAATTATTTGTTTTCTCATTGTATTTGTTGATGGAATTGATACGGCTGCGATGGGCTTTATTGCACCTGCTTTGGCACAAGATTGGGGGATTGATCGCTCTCAACTTGGACCTGTGATGAGTGCAGCACTGGGTGGAATGATCATTGGTGCATTGGTTTCAGGACCTACTGCGGATCGTTTTGGACGCAAGATTGTATTAACCATTTCAATGTTGATTTTTGGTGGCTTTACCTTGGCATCCGCATATGCGCCAAACTTAGACAGTTTGGTTGTACTGCGCTTTTTAACGGGTATTGGTCTAGGCGCAGCAATGCCAAACGCCACCACATTGTTTTCAGAATACTGCCCGAACCGTGTTCGTTCACTGCTCGTGACCTGTATGTTTTGTGGTTATAACTTGGGTATGGCCACAGGTGGTTTTGTCAGTAGTTGGCTGATTCCTGCCTTTGGTTGGCACAGCTTATTTTTGCTCGGTGGTATTTCACCGTTGATCCTGATGGTATTGGTGATTGTGCTGTTACCTGAGTCATATCGCTTCTTGATTGTTAAAGGTCGAGATGCTGCAAAAGTTCGCAAAATCCTGAGCCATATTGCGCCTGAAAAAGTACAGCTTGCTGACAGCTTTTATATCCCAGAAGAACAGCCTGCTGTGGCACAAAAGAAAAATGTATTTGGCATGTTGTTTTCCCAAAAATTTGCTAAAGGCACAGTGTTGTTATGGTCAACCTACTTTATGGGCTTGGTGGTGATTTATCTACTGACCAGTTGGTTACCAACCTTGATGCGTGAAACCGGCGCAACCATGGAACGCGCGGCATTTATTGGCGGTCTATTCCAGTTTGGTGGTGTGTTGAGTGCGTTATTTATTGGTTGGGCAATGGATCGTTTTAACCCAAACCGCATTATTTCAGCATTCTATTTTATCGCAGGCTTGTTTGCTGTTGCCGTAGGTCAAAGCCTCAGCAACCCAACATTATTGGCCATTTTGGTGTTATGTGCAGGGGTTGCAATCAATGGTGCGCAATCTGCAATGCCAGCATTAAGTGCCCGTTTTTACCCAACTCAATGTCGTGCAACAGGTGTGGCATGGATGACAGGGATCGGTCGTTTTGGCGCAGTGTTTGGGGCTTGGATTGGTGCTGTTTTGCTGGGCAATGATTGGTCATTTACCGCAATTTTAAGCTTATTGATGATTCCTGCAACCGCTGCGGCTGTGGCAATTTTTGTTAAATCCTTAGTGGCGCATACCGATGCAAGCTAACTTTCTCAAGATCAGACATAAGATCATAAAGAGGGACAATTTCAATGAATGATGAACAACGTTACCAACAAGGACTACAGGTCCGCACCGAAGTCTTGGGTGAAAAACATGTCGGTCGTTCTTTAGAAAATTTGAATGACTTTAACCAAGATTTTCAAAACTTTATTAGCCGCTTTGCTTGGGGTGAGGTGTGGTCACGTGAAGGTTTACCACGGCATACCCGCAGTTTAGTCACCATTGCCATCTTATTGGCATTGGGACGAGAAGATGAACTCAGAATGCATCTACGTGCTTGCTTTAACAATGGTGTTACCAAGGACGAACTCAAAGAACTGATTTTACACAGCTCACTGTATGCAGGACTACCAGCCGCAAATGCTGCAATGCACATGGCTGAAGACGTTTTTAAAGAACTCGGAATAGAAGTGCAACCTGTCGCTGCACAACAACAGGATTAAGGAGATAGGCATGTTAAGTCATACATTGGGTGCATATCCGCAACGGAATACAGAAGATCACCCGCCAGCATATACACCAGGCTATAAAACCAGTGTATTACGCTCGCCCAAAAATGCATTGATCTCGATTAATGAAACATTAACTGAAGTCACTTCACCGCATTTTTCACCTGAAATTTTTGGTGCAAAAGACAATGATTTGATTTTGAACTATGCCAAAGAAGGACTCCCAGTCGGTGAGCGAATTATTGTGCATGGTTATGTGCGTGACCAGTTTGGTCGCCCTGTGAAAAACGCCTTATTGGAAGTTTGGCAAGCCAACGCATCGGGTCGTTATCGCCATCCAAATGACAAATTTATTGGCGCAATGGATCCTAACTTTGGTGGCTGTGGTCGTACCTTAACCGATGAAAATGGTTTTTATATTTTCCGTACCATTAAACCGGGACCATATCCGTGGCGTAACCGAATCAATGAATGGCGTCCAGCGCATATCCATTTTTCATTGATTGCCGATGGTTGGGCACAACGTTTGATTTCGCAGTTCTATTTTGAGGGCGATACCCTGATAGATACTTGCCCGATTTTAAAAACCATTCCATCTGAAGATCAGCGTCGTGCCTTGATCGCATTAGAAGATAAAAACAATTTCATTGAATCAGATAGTCGTTGTTACCGCTTTGATATTCATCTGCGTGGTCGTCGTGCGACTTATTTTGAAAATGATTTGACTTAAGGAACTCACACAATGAATGCATGGAATTTTCAGGAAATTAAGGAAACCCCATCACAAACAGGTGGTCCTTATGTACATATCGGTTTATTGCCACAACAAGCCAATATTGAAGTATTTGAACATAGCTTCGATAACCAGTTGGTGAAAGACCAAACCCAAGGTCAACGCATCCGCATTGAAGGTCAAGTGTTTGATGGACTGGGTTTACCATTACGAGATGTCTTATTGGAAATCTGGCAAGCCGATGCCAATGGGGTTTATCCAAGTCAGGCAGATACCCAAGGCAAAACAGCCGATGCTCATTTTCAGGGCTGGGGGCGTACAGGCGCAAATTTTGAAACAGGTTTTTGGAGTTTTGACACCATTAAACCGGGGGCTGTAGCAGGGCGTAAAGGCTCAATCCAAGCACCACATATTGCCGTCGCACTCTTTGCTCGTGGAATCAATATTGGTTTGCATACCCGTATTTATTTTGACGATGAAGTTGAAGCGAACGCCAATGATCCTGTACTCAACAGTATTGAGTGGGCAGTCCGCCGCCAAACCCTGATTGCAAAACGCAGTGAAGTAGACGATGAAATCGTGTATCGCTTTGATATTCGAATTCAAGGTGAAGACGAAACCGTATTTTTTGATATCTAGGAATCGCCTAAATCTCTTTTTAAAGGGGGCTTGTCACGAACTTATTGAAGCTTTGAGATTTGTGACATGCCTCCTTTTTTAAAAGGTGGACATGATATGAAGTTATTGAAGTCTTGAGATTCGCGATACTCCTCCCTTTTAAAAAGGTAAGGAACGATTGAGGTTCCGCAAGGGAGGGATTAGGAGGGATTTAGATAGACGAAAAGCACCTAAATTAAATCGCAATCAAGCGAAAACGCGATATACAAACGGATAATTTATTCAGGAAGATGAAAATGAAACTACAAAAACTTGCAGCATTGATGCTTGCACTTAGCCCCATATTGCCCCTTCAAATGACACAGGCAGAATCTATTTCACCAAGCCCAGTTGAACTTGCAGAATTGGCAAAACTCCCAGTAAAAACCATCGTCCCGATTACAGCAAAAACCAAAGAACAAGCCTTAGCACAAGCAAAAGTTATTGCCAGCAATCCAGATGCTGATTTGGCAGAGTTCCGCATAGACCTCCTCAACTTTGCCAGTGACACTAAGCAAGTGATTGCTTTAGGACATGAGCTTAAACAGATTTTAGGGGCTAAACCCATGATCGCCACCATTCGTACCCATAACGAAGGCGGGCAACTGACCATCAGCGATGCAGATTATGACAAAACCTATCAAGCTTATTTACGCCAACCCTTTATGGATATGTTGGATGTTGAAATGTTCCGAGATCAGCAAGTGGTGAAAAACACCGTTAAATTGGCACATGAGAAAAAAGTATTGATTGTGATGTCCAATCACGATTTTAAAAAGACACCTGATGAAGCAGAAATCGTTCAACGCTTGCTTAAACAAGATCAGCTTGGCGCAGATATTCTTAAAATTGCAGTGATGCCACAAAGCAAACAAGATGTATTTACTTTGATGAATGCGACCTTAAAAGTCAGTCAGCAATCTAAAAAACCATTGCTCACCATGTCGATGGGAAAACTCGGGACCATTTCTCGAATTGCCACAGCCAATATGGGCGGCAGCTTTAGTTTTGGCATGATCGGTGAAGCTTCTGCGCCCGGTCAAATTGATGTGACTCAACTCAAACAGTTATTAAAAACCGTTCAACCTACACCATAAATTAAAAGGAATTTTTAGACATGAAAATGATTTCATTACGTTTAACGACATTGGCACTTGGCTTAGCGGTTTCTGGTTTGGCAATGGCTGAAAGCTATGTGGTGGATCGCTATCAGGATGATCATGAAAAAGGTTCATTGCGTTGGGCGATTGAGCAAGCCAACAGCAAGCCGAGTGAAGCCAGTGAGATTCTGATTCAAGCGGTTGGACAAGCACCCTATGCCATTAAGGTCAACAGCCCACTGCCAGAAATTAAAGCACCAGTAAAAATCATCGGTACGCAGTGGGCAAAAACAGGTGAGTTTATCGCGATTGATGGCTCAAATTATATTAAAGGTACAGGGGTTGAAGCTTGCCCGGGTGCGGTTGAAGGGCAGTTCGGAACCAATGTTCGTACCACAACTTTGCCGGGAATTGTGTTACGTGACATCAACGGAGTCAGCATTCAAGGGCTAGAGATTCGTCGTTTTTGTATTGGTATCTTGATGAACCGTGCCAGCAATAACCTGATCCAAAATAACCGTATTATGCACAACTATGGCGGTGCAGGGGTGATGTTGACAGGGGATGATGGCAAAGGTAATCCGACTGCGACCACCACCAATAACAACAAAGTGCTAAATAACTATTTCCAAGACAATGGTGATGGACTTGAGTTAACCCGTGGTGCTGCATTTAACTTGGTTGCCAATAATCACTTTATTTCAACTGCTGCAAACCCAGAGCCATCACAAGGCATTGAAATTCTATGGGGCAATGACAATGCCGTGATTGGCAACAAGTTTGAAAACTATTCAGATGGTTTACAGATCAACTGGGGCAAACGCAATTATATTGCCTATAACGAACTCACCAATAACTCCAACGGCTTTAACCTCACCGGTGATGGCAATATTTTTGACAGCAATAAAGTCCATGGCAATCGAGTCGGTGTTGCGATTCGTTCAGAAAAAGATGCCAATGCACGTATCACATTAACTAAAAATCAAATTTGGAATAATGGCAAAGACATCAAACGCTGTGAAGCGGGGGGAAGCTGTGTGCCCAATCAACGTTTAGGTGCAATCATTTTTGATATTCCGGGATTAGAACATGCGCACTTTGTCGGTTCACGTGGTCATGGTGTAAAAATTGATCCAGCAAACTTACAAAAGACCTGCCAGCAACCCAATGAACAAGGCTGTAATCCACAACCAAATCAAAATATTCAAGCACCTAAATTGACCCTAGCAAAAGGTCAAATTGCGGTAGAAGTAAAAGGACAACCAAATCAACGTTATCAAGTTGAATTTTTTGGAAACTCACAAGCAAGCGCAAATGAAGCCGAGTTTTACTTAGGCTCAAGCACTGTTGCAACCAATGCCCAAGGCACAGCAAGCGTGACTTGGAAACCGACAATGAAAGTTGCATCTGTTACAGCAAATATCACAGATCGTCTAGGTGCAACATCTGAACTTAGCTCAGCGGTAAAACTTAAATAAAAGTAAGGATGCTTAATATGAGTTCAAATGGATTATCGATCAAACTGAGTTGTTTGGCAGTTGCAGTGTGTATGGCTCAGAGTAGTTTTGCTGAGCAAGCTTGGTCACAAGATCGTCAATGGTTATTGGGCGATTGGAATGGGCAACGCCAACAACTGGAAAAAGACGGCTATAAATTTACTGCATCTATCATGAGCCAAGCTGCAACCAATTTAGACGGTGGCTATCACGACAACAACAGCTTTGAAAATGCAGCGCAATTGGCGTTGGGTGCAAACTTTGATTTAAATAAAATCGCAGGCTGGAAAGATACCACAGCCAATATCTTAATCACCAAGCGTGATGGTAATGCTTTAACTTTAGAAAGCATTAAAGACCCACGTTCCAGTGCTTTGGGCAATTCACAAGAAATCTATGGACGAGGCAAAATCTGGCGCCTGACCCAAGCATGGGTCAAAAAAGGCTTTGCTGACAATACCGTTCAATTCAAGATTGGTCGTATGGGCATGTCGGATGACTTTAATGGTTCACAATGTGAATTCCAAAACTTATTACTTTGTGGCGGACAACTGGGTAAATCCATTGGTTCAATTTGGTACAACTTACCCGTAGGTTTATGGGGAACCAATGTGAAATACCAATTTGCACCTGAGTGGACATTGGGTGTCGGTGTTTATGAAGTCAATCCTGACAACATTAAAACCGGCAAAAACGATGGTTTTAACTTGGATATGCGAAATGTTAAAGGCGCCACTATTCCAGTAGAACTGGCATGGCGTCCAAAACTAGCAGCATTTGATGGTTTAGCAGGCGAGTATAAAGTCGGTGCGTTGTACTCGACAGCAGAAGCCAATGATATTGCGATTGCAGGCAAGGTGCATGATAGCAAACATAGTTTTTGGCTCAATGCACAACAACAACTGAGCCAAAAAGGCCAAGATCCTAAACGTGGTTTGTTCGTAAGCTTTAATGCTGTGGTCAATGATAAAGCCACCACGGCAGTACAAAGTACCCAACAACTTGCTTTCTGGTACAAAGGGCCTTTTGACAGTCGCCCAAATGATTCAATGGGATTTGGTATTGCAAATTATATGGTCAATGATCGTTATAAAGATCGCCAAATTGCAACCAACAACAGCCGTGGCTATGACCAGTACGATAGGTTCGCAACAGATTATGTGCCCGTACAACGTGATGAGCTCAATGTTGAACTGAACTATACCTACCAATGGTCACCTGCGGTCATGCTACGACCCAACCTACAATATATCCATCAGCCTGCGGGTGTAAAAGAAGTGGATGATGCATGGGTTGCTGGTTTGAGTATGCGTGTGAATTTCTAATCTAGGAGTATGACCTATGACTGAGTCTACAAGGACACATACCGTATTAAAAATATGGTGTTTTATATTAGCTTTGGCTTTACTTGTGACAGGGCTATTCTTTACCGTTGGTGGTGCTAAGCTGGTAACACTTGGAGGATCATGGTATTTCGTGATTTCTGGTGTATTCACACTGGCATCGGCGATATTTATATTTAAGAAAAAAACGCTCGGTGTCTGGTTATTTAGTTTGGTTTTTGTGGGCACAATTATTTGGTCATTGCTAGATGCAGGTTGGGAATTTTGGCCTTTATTTTCTAGACTGATGTTTCCAGCAGGTTTATTTGCTGCATTGATGTTTACTTTGCCCGCGATTCGCCGTTACCAGTTTCAACCGAGTGCGAGCTTGCCAGCTTATGGCTTAGGTGCACTCACAGTTTTAGGCATGTTGATTGGGCTTTATCAAATGTTCCAACCACATCCAACGGTTGCCGCAACTGGTCAGGCATTGCCATTGGTTCCTGTTCAAGCGGACATGAAACAAAGCAATTGGCAGAATTATGGTCAGGATGCAGGCGGCAGTCGCTTTGCTGCACTTGATCAAATTACCCGTGATAATGTCCATCAACTCAAAGAAGCATGGCGTTTTCGTACAGGTGATTTCACCACGGGTTCAGGCAATGGTGCAGAAGATCAAATGACCCCGTTACAGGTGGGCAATAAGATTTTCTTATGTACACCACATAACAATATTTTTGCTTTAGAAGCTGACTCAGGTAAACAGCTTTGGAAAGCCGAAGTAAACTCTAAATCGGATGCATGGGAACGTTGTCGTGGTGTGGCTTACTTCGATTCAACCCAAGCATTAACCCAACCGACTTTGGCTGGTGCAACTCCTGTTCAAGCTGTCGCTAATAATACCGCTTGTCTACGTCGTGTTTATACCAACACACCAGATGGTCGTTTAATTGCAGTCAATGCTGATACTGGTGAGCGTTGTAAAGATTTTGGTGTTGATGGAACGGTTGATTTACTCAAAGGTTTGGGTGAAGGAACCACCGCGCCACGTTTTGAAGTGACTTCTGCACCAACTATTGCGGGCACAGTGATTGTGGTGGGTAGTCGTATTGCAGACAACCTTGCCGCAGATATGCCGGGTGGGGTGATTCGTGCTTATGATGTGATCACAGGTCAATTGCGCTGGGCATTTGATCCACGTAATCCTGATCCAAACTATGTGTTAAAAGAAGGCGAAACTTATAAACGCAGTTCAGCAAACTCTTGGGCTGCAATGTCATATGACCCAAAAATGAACACAGTATTTTTGCCAATGGGTAGCTCATCTGTGGATGTTTGGGGAGGCAATCGTCAACCTTTAGATCATAAATACAATTCATCTGTCTTGGCTTTAGATGCAACAACAGGTAAAGAAAAATGGGTCTATCAAACCGTCCATAATGACTTATGGGATTTTGATTTACCGATGCAACCAAGCTTGGTCGATTTCCCAATGCAAAATGGTAAGAATCAACCTGCTGTGGTTATTGGAACCAAATCGGGACAATTCTTTGTATTGGATCGCTTAACAGGCAAACCATTAACCAAAGTGATTGAACAGCCAGTGAAAGCTGCGGATATTCCAGATGAACAATATAGCCCAACCCAACCACGTTCAGTTGAAATGCCACAAATTGGTAATCAAACCTTGACTGAATCGGATATGTGGGGTGCAACACCATTTGACCAGCTTATGTGTCGTATCGGCTTTAAATCTATGCGTTATGAAGGCTTATATACTGCACCGGGTACAGATAAATCTTTAAGTTTCCCCGGCTCTTTGGGTGGCATGAACTGGGGCAGTATTGCTTTTGATCCAAGCCATCAATATATGTTTGTCAACGACATGCGTTTAGGTTTATGGATTCAATTGATTGAACAAACACCTGAAGATTTGGCAATTCAGGCAAATGGTGGTGAAAAGGTCAATACAGGTATGGGCGCTGTACCGATGAAAGGTACACCCTATAAAGTCAATAAAGATCGCTTCTGGTCGAAGTTGAATATTCCATGTCAAAAACCGCCTTATGGCACCATGACTGCGATTGATATGAAAACACGTCAGATCGCTTGGCAAGTACCGATGGGAACAGTCGAAGACACTGGACCTATGGGGATAAAAATGGGATTAAAAGCACCGATTGGTATGCCTACCATTGGTGGACCAATGGCAACACAAGGTGGTTTAGTCTTCTTTGCAGCAACGCAAGATTACTACTTACGTGCCTTGGATTCATCTTCAGGTAAAGAGTTGTGGAAATCACGTTTACCTGTCGGTAGCCAAGGAACGCCAATCAGCTATGTTTCACCTAAAACAGGTACACAATATGTGATGGTGACTGCGGGCGGTGCTCGACAATCTCCTGATCATGGTGACTATGTGATTGCCTATAGTCTGAAATAAGCTAGAACTGTTTAAAAAATGGAACTGCAATCGTTACGCGATTGCAGTTTTTTTATGGGTTTAAAATCGAATGAAACCGAATTAGCGGAGTGATATAAATCAACTAAGCAGAAATTAAACCGCTCTTCATCATTGAATCCTACACGGTGTAGCTATCGCAAGGCGACAAGGATGTCGCCGCTAGGCGGGGGTATAGGAAGTACCCCTCGCATAGCAAAAGATTTTTGTTACTTTTGATCTTTCAAAAGTAAGGTATCGCCTGCGCAAGTTAAATTAAACCTTTCACTGTAAGATGGGGCAGTGTAAGCCCTCTTTCTTTAAAAAAGGTGAAGAAGCAATACTTCGCAAGCGGGAGAGGATTTTAAATCCTATTTAGCTTTTTGCTGTGCAAGTGGTGAAACAGAGAGAGAATCATTTTGATGGTAGTTTTCTTGAAGTTCAATATCTTGTTTTTGCAATCCCTCAAGAATCGGACAATTCGGTCGATGATCACCAGCACAACAATTGATTAAATTTTGCAAAGTATTGGTCATCTTTTGTAATTCCGTAATACGGATTTCCAATTTTTCGATATGCGAGAGTGCGAGTTGCTTTACATCTGCACTGTGTCGATTTTTATTGTTCCACAAATCTAAAAGATCCGCGATCTCTGCAACTGAAAATCCAAGCGATCTTGAACTTCGAATAAACTTTAGCCGTTCAGCATCTTGGTCAGAATAGGAGCGATACCCAGCATTACTTCGACCCACGGCTGGAATCAGACCAATCTGTTCATAATAACGAATCATTTTGGCAGATATTCCAACAGTTTGAGATAGTTTTCCAATATTCATTGTGATTCTCTCTACAAGCTTCTACTCGAAAGTAGAAGCGGGTTGAAAACGACGTAAACGTAAGGCATTGGCCAACACGAATACACTGGATAAAGCCATTGCACCTGCTGCAAATATTGGCGAAAGCAGGATTCCATAAGCAGGATAGAGTAGCCCAGCGGCAACTGGAATCAGCATGGTATTGTAAGCAAATGCCCAGAATAAATTCTGATGAATATTGCCGATAGTGGCTTTAGATAATGCAATGGCGTTGGCAACACCTTGCAAGTTACCTGACATTAATACAACATCTGCCGACTCAATCGCAACATCCGTACCTGTACCAATCGCAAGACCAACATCGGCTTCAGCCAAAGCGGGTGCATCATTGATCCCATCACCGACAAATGCAATATTGCCATATTTGGCTTTAAGGCTTTGTACCGCTGTTACTTTTCCTTCAGGTAGAACTTCCGCAATCACTTCGTCAATCCCTAACTGGCGAGCAATCGCTTGTGCAGTTCGGGCATTATCACCAGTCACCATCGCAACTTTAAGACCGAGTTGATGTAAGGCTTTAATTGCACTTGGCGTGGTTGATTTAATCGGATCCGCAACTGCAATTATCCCTGCCAACTTGCCATTGATTGCTACATAAAGTGGTGATTTACCTTCGTCACCTAAACGTTGTGCCGTACTTGTAAAAGGTGAAATATCAATATTAAGTTGTAGCATATAGCGATCTGCACCAATATGAATGTCTCCATTTTCATCTATATTTGCATAGACCCCCATACCTGTCACAGAATCAAATTGATTCACTTTGGGTAAGGTCAGATTTTCTTTGATTGCAGCATCTACGATGGCTTTGGCAATCGGATGCTCAGAACGAGATTCAACGGCTGCCACCATGCTTAAGACATGATCACGTTGAAAAAATTCAGTGACTTCAAAATCTGTAAGTACAGGATGGCCTTCGGTTAATGTCCCCGTTTTATCTACAGCAACAACTTTAGCATCTTTAAGTAATTGTAATGCTTCGCCTTTACGGAACAATACGCCGAGTTCAGCACCACGACCTGTCCCGACCATAATCGAGGTTGGCGTTGCCAATCCCATTGCACAAGGGCAGGCAATAATCAGTACAGCAACGGCATTGACCAAAGCGAAAGTTAAAGCAGGGGAAGGGCCGAAAATAAGCCAGATTAAGAATGTCAGTACAGCGGCAGCCATTACAGCTGGTACAAACCATAAGGTGATTTTATCAACTACAGCTTGAATCGGCATTTTTGAACCTTGTGCCTGCTCAACCAAACGAATGATTTGTGCAAGCATAGTTTCGCCGCCTACAGCGACAGCTTTAAAGCTTAATGTTCCATTTTGATTGATAGTGCCACCGACCACTTCACTGTCTATTTTTTTCTCGACAGGGATCGGTTCACCGGTAATCATTGACTCATCTACAAAGCTTTTGCCTTCAACGACTTTTCCATCAACAGGAACACGTTCACCCGGTTTGACAATAATAAAGTCACCCACCACAACTTGGTCGATTGGAATATCTACAATTTGATTATCACGAGAAACATGTGCCACTTTAGCTTGTAAACTAACTAAACGTTGAATGGCTTCAGAAGTACGTCCTTTGGCTTTTGCTTCAAGAAAACGACCGAGTAAAATTAAGGCAACGATAACCGCAGCGGCTTCATAATAAACATTAACCGTTCCAGCCGGTAAGATACGGGGTATAAATGTCGCGACAATGGAAAATAGATATGCTGCCAAGGTACCTACAGCAACCAGCGAGTTCATATCTGGGGCTAAACGCAATAAAGCCGGTAATCCGTGTATATAGAATCTTCGTCCGGGAATCACCAAAACCAGTGTGGTTAGAATAAACTGTAAATACCAGCTATTTTGTATACCGATGGTCTGAGCAATCAGATGGTGCATGCCCGGAATAAGGTGCGAACCCATTTCTAAAATAAAAACAGGTAATGCAAAAATAGTGGCAAGTATAAGGTCTCGTTTTAGTTCAGCGCGTTCTTGATCTTTTTTCTCTAAGTGTTCTGTTTGATCTGGGATAGCGGTTTGAATTTCTTTGGCATCATAACCCGCCTTATCAATCGCTGCGATTAAAGCTGCAACATTGGCAGTGCCCGTGATTGTTGCACGTTCAGTTGCAAGATTTACATTAGCCTCTTTGACACCGGGAACGGCTTTTAGCGCTTTTTCAACACGACTGACACATGAGGCACAGGTCATTCCATCAATAGACAACTCAGTGGCTGCATCAGCAACTTCATATCCAGCATGTTCAACAGCTTTGATCAATGCCTCTCGGTCAATGGGAGTGTAAGATGTAATTTCTGCACGTTCAGTGGCTAAATTCACAGATGCTTGGGTTACGCCATCGACTTTTTTAAGTGCTGTTTCTATTCGACTGACACAACTTGCACAGCTCATACCTTTGATTTGTAAACTGCTTTTCAAATCAGAAACACGATCATGTGATCTATTTTCCATAAGTCATACCTATAAGTCTTATTCCATGATCTAAATCCTAAACTTTGACATAATGGTAAGGTCAAGTAAAACAATTCCAGTTTTTATAAGCCATTGTTGCAAATAAAAATTTAGTTTATGAACAGCCCTAAAAAGATATTTTCTTGAACGATGTTTTGCTGATACTCTTTGTTTTAATCATAGTTCATTATTGCTTATATAAGGCTTCTTTTATCAATCATTTTAAAGCATCAATCAACATAAAAGCGCCCTCATCCTAGCCTTCTCCCAGAGGGAGAAGGGACTTTCAATACCCAGATAATTTATTCAACATGATCATTTTTTATCTGGGAAAGAACAATACATTGTTTTGTTTATAGCGCAAGATAATGTTCTCAATTCAATGACTTATAAGGTTTCATCTCATTTGAAAAATCATCTAAAGCTATACTCTAGATGTTTATTCATATCCATATTTTTAATCAATCCCAACCACTGTTGTGATGTAGCTGGTAGTGAGTAGAATCAACAAACCCAGATACATTTCAAATAAAATGGCACAACTTAAATATTGTGCAAATAACGGTTCTTCAAGTCGTGGGGTAAGAAACCATTTATTGAAAGCGGCAAGTAATAAAATACTCCCCACTAATGCGAGTTTGAGAGTAAAGCCATGACCGTATGAGGTATAGATTAAAGTATTTAAATCTTTAAATAATAACAGTGCAATGGTGATACCACAGAGAATTAAGATTCCGACAACAAAGGCTGCAATTCGCCCAAATGCTTCCATGAGTTTTCTTAACGATCGCCCACTGATTTTATGGCTCATTTTCCATAATGGATAGAGTGAGCCCATCCATAACGACATGAAAAAAACATGAATGCCGAGTAGAATCTGGGCAAAAATTGGTAAGTTGGTGACATGCCCTATTTGAGAAAAGCTATAAAGAATCGGGACAAGTAATATGCTAAATAATATTTTTTCTAAAGTGGCAATATGGGTGGTCTGTTTAACCAATTTGATCGTTAAAATAAGCAAAATCAAGGCGAAACTGATGATTCTGACAATGTGTATTTGCCCAGTGTCTGTATTTAAAAGGATATTGATATAGGTTTGATCAAAAATGCCAGAAAGACCAGTGTTGGCAAAGCTACCAACCAAAATAAAAAAGCCTAAAGTACTTGCAAGCAGACCTAACGCTGCACCTAAGCTGATATATTTAAGCAGTATAGGTTTGATGCTGGTATAACGCCAGAGTAAAAAATAACAAAAAGCACCACCAATCATAAAAGCAGTACTTAAATATAAGCTAACTTTTATTAGCCAAGTTGACCAGATCCAGAATTCGGACATTATCGCTTTTCCTTTATTGGAGTCTGTTGACAATTCGCCTTTGTTTAAGACCGCATAGGCCATTGATGAAATGTCAACACACCCTAACAACAGTTCAGTCACTTCATGAAATGTTGTTCATCAATATTCAATTTCTTTAGTTTTTATTTAATTGTGAAACTATATTCATTGTTCATGTTATGCCCATCCTTGCCCATTGTTGTCCAAACAACGAAATATTTGCCTTTTTTAAGCGCGGGAACAGGGACAGTAAATATTTTTTTTAGATCATGATTCACTTTATAGTTAAGTGGAATATTAGTTCGTTGTGCATCCAGTAACTTAATATTCATTAACATCACTTCTCCACTAAAATTAAGCACTAAACTTTTAGGTGCAGTTGTAATGGATGCATTCATTGCAGGTGTACTGCTGCTTAAATCAACATGAGCCATAGCATTGGTCGCAGTAATGAGCATCACTGCAGTGAAGAGAGCATTACGTAGTTTGGTCATGTTATTTGGAGAGGATTTCATTGAATATTCCTTTTACTGTTGTGTGTAGACCTTAATTATTGAAGAGGATGATATACATTAGAATGACTTTAAAATTACACTTTTGTTATTTAGGTAATCTAAACAATTGATGATGTTAAAAGATTTTTAGAATAAATTGAATATGTATTAGTCGGAAAAAAATTAAGATTTTTAATATTGGATCTTGTTCAACTTTTTGCAGCTGTGTTTTTACCAGCTGCTTGAAAGATGTGATTTTTATTTATGGTACTTTTGCTAGGCATATCATGTTGGTAGATATTCATTTTTAAAAATAATGGTGAAGATCACTAAACCATCTCGTGATTCTGCTTGGATAGTTGCACCATGTAGCGTCAATATAGACTTGGTGATCGCAAGACCTAAACCTGTACCATCTTCAACTCGTTGTCTAGAGGCATCTGTTCGATAGAAACGGTCAAATAATCTAGACAGTTGTTCAGGGGATAATGTAGGACCTTCATTTTCAATTGAAAAACTGGTGTGATCTTCTGTTTGTTGACATTTAATCTGAATGACAGAGTTCGGCTTACCATATTTAATTGCGTTGGAGATTAAATTACTCAGCGCACGGCGCAACATTGCAATATTTGCATTGACCTTTCCGCTACCAAAGAGGTGAAACATCATATTTTTTTCTGCTGCTAAAGCATCATAAAACTCAAATAAAGTGTTGAATTCTTCATATAGATGAATGGTTTGTAGGTTTTTAAGGTTAAGGCCATTTTCTGCTTTTGCCAAAAACAACATATCTGAAACGATTCTTGCCAGATGTTCAAATTCTTCTAAATTTGAAAATAAGACTTCTTTATAGGCATCGATATCTCGACTGCGGGATAAACATACTTGTGTTTGCGTCATTAGATTGTTGATCGGGGTACGAATTTCATGCGCAAGATCCGATGAAAAGTCGGAAAGTTTTTCTAAAGCCGATTCTAAACGATCCAGCATTTCATTAAATGCGATGGTTAATGATTTTAGTTCTGTTGGGGTATTCTCGACTTCTAAACGTTCAGACAAATTCTGAGCAGAAATGCTTTCTGCAACTTTGGCTATTTTTTTGATCGGGCGCAATCCTCGCCAAACAGCAAACCATCCTAAAAACATTAAACACAGTGCGGCAATTAAACAAATATAAAATAGCTGATGTTTAAATTCATTTAAAAAAAGCATGTGTTCTGAAGTATCAATTGCAACAATAATTTGGGTAGATTGTGCATCTTCATCGTCTTCAAAAATATTTTGATAGACCAGTCCACGATAATTTTTATCTTGGACTTCCCATCTAATCCATTGATCCAGATCTGGATTCGCAATGACTTGTGGTGCGATCGCCATTTGTGCGGAATTAAATACAATTTGATTCACAGGCCGTTCAACTTGCACAATCAGATTATCATGTCCAATCAGTGAATCTTTTAATGCTACATTGAGTTCTTTCGAGTTGGTTGGATGTTGTTTTAATAGATTTTGTATAAGCTGAATTTTTCCTTCGAGTAATACCCGATCTTCACTTTCAAAGTGTTGTGTGACTCCGAGGTGTATCACGAAGCCCATGATAATTAAAATCGTTACAGTGGAGAGGGAAAAAATAATGGCGATTCGAAAACTGATCGCATTGAACAGCTTACGCCTCATCTTCTACCTCAAGCACATACCCCATACCTCGAATATTCTGAATCAGTTTAGGGGTGAAGTTACTGTCAATTTTATTTCTTAAGCGTTTAATTGCAACTTCGACAACATTAGTGTCACTGTCAAAGTTCATATCCCAGACTTGAGAGGCAATCAGTGCTCTAGGCAAAATTTCTCCACGTCTACGCATAAATAATTCCATCAACGCAAACTCTTTCGCAGTCAGGTCGATACGTTGTCCTTCACGCGTTACACGTCGTTTTCTGATATCAAGTTCTAGATTGGCAATACTAATTAAGTTACTGTCTTCTCTTTGTTGTCCTCGACGCAGTAAACTTTTTATTCTTGCGAGAAGTTCAGCAAAAGCGAAAGGCTTTACCAGATAATCATCCGCACCCAACTCTAAGCCTTTTACGCGGTCTTCAATTTGATCTCGCGCTGTCAAGAATAAAATGGGCATGGTTTTTCCATTTTTACGGACAGCTTCTATAATATGCCAGCCATCTACACCGGGTAGCATCACATCTAATATGATGACATCGTAATCTTCAGAAAGCGCATATTGTTTACCTGTGAGTCCATCTGTAACCCAGTCAGTAATATAACCCGCTTCAGATAAACCTTGTTTAAGGTAGTCCCCAGTTTTTTGCTCATCTTCAACTAATAATATTCTCATGTTTGATTCCTAGAATACTCTTTAAAAATATAATAGCGTGATAAAACTAAAGAAAGGTATAGATTACATAAATGTCACTTTCAAGTCATCTTAATGTTCAATAGGGCGCTATATTGTACGAGTAAGAATCTCAAGCTTGGAGAGGTACAAATGCGAGTGATTTTACATCGAAGTTTAATAAAAGTGTTTTGTATGGGTACGCTAATGATTGCAACTCAATCTTGGGCAGATGCTTCTAAAATACCGAATAAAACGGATCCTCAAGCAGCAGTAAAAATGCAAATGCAATGTTCTCTAAAGCCTTGTAATGCACAGAATGAAGCCAAAAAGCCCAATAATGATCATGCAGAACGACAGCATGTACATTCATCAGATATGGCGCAAAACGCGCAATCGAGCGGGGTCGATATGGCGCATGTGATGATGAAGATGGATCATTCAAAAATGATGATGCCTGCTACACCTAGTAAGTAAACTATATAAATATTTACGTTGAAATTCAAAGATTAGGGGATAGATGACATAGTTTATTCGTCTATTTTGATCAGGAAAGTAAAATTCGCAGGATGCGTCTAATTATAAATTTTATTTAAGAACGATATTTTTTAGTATTTAAAAGTTTTGGGAGATTAATATGTCTAAAATTCAAACTTTACAAGATCCATTGTTAAATTCTCTCCGAAAAAAACATATTCCAGTTTTTTTTTTCTGACCAATGGAATTAAATTACAGGGGCATATTGAATCTTTTGATTCATATGTTGTGCTATTAAGGAACAGTGTAGGTCAAATGCAAATTATTTATAAACATTCGATTTCTACTGTTCTGCCTACACGTCATCCACGTTCAAATATCAAAGCCTCCCTTGCAAAATTTGATCAACAAAACAGTTATAGCAACTCATATGACAATGAAAGCCAATATGGTTTTAATAGCCAAAATGATTTTGGTTATCAAGTAGGCATCAATGATGAAATACAATTTGAAGATCTTGCTGAAGATGAAAATACTTGAGCATTAGATCGTCAAAGGCTTGATGAAATATATAAAGAATTTAATGGTTTTAGCTGATTCTTAATTTGACCTACGTTATTGTTTATCTAAATTGATAATTTGCCTATACAGATAGTCTAAGGGTTCTAGTCTTAGTTTTTCAGTCTTTTAATATTTACTATTAAAGATTTTTCATCAATCAAAAAATGATCATGTGGAGTGAATCATATCGGTATTGAAAGTCCCTTCTCCCGCTGGGAGAAGGCTAGGATGAGGGTGCTTTTATGTTGATTGATGCTTTTAAAAATGATTGATAAAAGAAGTCTGTTAAATAACCATCACAGTTAAATATAAACATCTAAGCAAAAAAAGACCCACAATGTAAGTGGGTCAATACGATAAAAAATAACATAAGCAGACTTAAACTTATCTGCTATTAATTCACATGATTATAAAAACACAAACAATAAAATAATACCCAATACCACACGGTACCAAGCAAACACTCTCAAAGTATGTTTTTCAACAAATTTGACCAAAGCTTTTACCACCAAAAGCGCAGCAATAAATGCAGCAACAAACCCCACTGAAATATTAATCAGGTTATCTGAGGTTAAAACATCTGCATTTCGAATTAAATCATAGGTTGCAGCACCTAACATAGTTGGCATTGCAAGGAAAAAAGAAAATTCGGTTGCCGCTTTACGTGATAAACCAGACAACATCCCACCAATAATGGTGGCGCCTGAACGTGATGTTCCCGGAATCATGGCAAGACATTGGGCAAATCCAACCAGAATTGCTTGTTTTAAGGTAATGTCTGTGGCTTCAATGGTTTTAGGTTCAAACTTTCTGGCTTCTACAGCAAAAATAATAAAGCCCCCGATAATTAAAGCAAAAGCCACAACCAAAGGACTAAACAGCACTTGTTTAATAAAATCTACTGCTAAGACACCAATCACCACAGCAGGAATAAAAGCAACTAAGACATTAATCGCAAAACGTCTGGCTGCAACATCGCCAGAAAAAAAGCCGCGAATTAGTTCGATGATTTTTTGTCGATACAGCCAACATACGGCCAAAATTGCACCCAATTGGATCACCACTTCAAATACGCGTCCAGAATCTGAGTGAAAATCAATAAGATGACCAAATAAGATCAGATGTCCTGTACTTGAGATAGGTAAAAATTCAGTTAAGCCTTCGATTAACCCCAAAAACAATGCTTTAAGTAGTTCAAAATTTTCCATAAATAAAATAAACAAGCGTTCTAAAATTTGAACCTTTGTAATGTATTTAACGCTGTTTATAAATCAAAAAAGACAAAATTTTACGAAATTTTTACGCGGCTGATCTGACTGTAAATAGAGAGTTTACGGGGTATTTGCGGATACTGAGTTGTGGAATATCCCAGCGTTTAGGATGAAAAAGATGAGTGCTAAATATATAGCGCATCAACAAGTACAGCATCCAAAATTATGCGTACTTCAAAAACATATAAATCATTGCAATATCGACATTTTTAATTTGAGCCAATCAAGTTGGGGGGAAATGTCATGTTAGAGTTTATCTTAGTCTTGGTAATAGTAGTGCTTTTGGCTTTTCCTTTAGGGAAGTATCTTGCTTGTATTATGCAAAACCGAGAGATGAAAATTGATCCAATTTTTAACTGGATTGAAAAACCGATTTATCGTGTTTTGGGTACACATCCTGATCAAGGGATGAATGCGAAGACCTATTCACTTAGCTTTGTGACGAGCTGTATCGTCATTGGATTGGTGACTTGGGTGTTGTTTATGTGCCAAGCAAGCTTGCCACTCAATCCAAACAATGCGCCGAATATGTCATGGGATTTAGCCCTGCATACCATGATTTCATTTCTGACCAATACCAACCAACAGCACTATTCAGGTCAGGCGCAACTGTCATATTTATCACAGATGATTGGAATCGTTGGATTGCAAATCATTACTCCAATGATGGGGTTGGCAATGGTGGTTGCAACCGTACGTGCCTTGTTTTATCCGCAATCGAATGCTTTGTCAGAAACAGATCAAAACCTAAGCTTTCAAAATAAAGTTGAAAAAATCAATGTGGGTAATTATTGGGCCGACGTGATCCGTCCAACCTTTCGTTTTTTAATTCCGTTATGCATGATTTGGTCATTATTACTCAATAGCCAAGGTGTGCCATCAACCTTTCAAGGTGGCCCAGAAGTTCAAGTGATTGACCAAACCACTGAATTAAAAACTCAAAAAATTCCACTGGGTCCAGTTGCACCCATGGTTGCGATTAAGCAATTGGGTAGTAATGGTGGGGGTTGGTATGGACCTAACAGTAGTGTGCCATTGGAAAATCCAACACCATTTTCAAATTTCTTAGAAATGATCGCGATTCTACTTATCCCTGTCGCAGTGATTTTTATGTTAGGTTTTTTAACCAAACGCGCAAAATTTGCTGCCTTTGTTTTTGGCTCAATGTTGCTGATGTCGGTTGTTTCAGCTACAGCGGCGATTTGGTCTGAAAGCCTGTCATCTACCGCGATGCAAATTTATGCCATGGAAGGAAAGGAAGTGCGTTTTGGTGAAGCATCTTCCGCATTGTGGGCCGCCATAACCACACAGGTCAACAATGGTTCCGTCAATATGATGCATGACTCTGCATCGCCATTAACAGGTTTAGTGGCGCTGGCGAATATGCTGATTAATGCGATTTGGGGCGGGATCGGCTGTGGCTTACAGCAATTTATGATCTATCTGTTTTTGGCTGTATTTATTGCAGGTTTGATGACAGGTCGTACACCTGAATTATTTGGCCGCAAAATTGAAGCAGGGGAAATCAAATTACTTGCTGTGGTGATTTTGATTCAGCCGATTACGATTCTCGGTTTAAGCTCAGTTGCTTTGTTTTTCCCTGAAATTACAGGCAATAGCAATCCGCAATATCATGCCATTTCACAAGTGTTGTATGAGTATGTTTCGGCCTTTGCCAATAATGGTTCTGGTTTTGAAGGTTTAGCGGACAATACCGTGTGGTGGAACGTGAGCTGTGTCATCGCTTTACTACTTGGACGTTTTCCAACATTGATCATTCCTT
This sequence comes from Acinetobacter sp. 1125_18A, assembly GCF_052824985.1. NCBI lineage: Bacteria > Pseudomonadati > Pseudomonadota > Gammaproteobacteria > Moraxellales > Moraxellaceae > Acinetobacter > Acinetobacter sp. 1125_18A. The sequence continues at coordinate 163,055 of NZ_VTDG01000007.1, read as the reverse complement.
TAATGATTGCTTCTCGTTTAGCTGCAAAGCGTCAAGCCCCTGAAAGTAGTGGTAGTTTAAAAGTGGAAACGCCAACCTTTGCTTTCACTCTGATTGCTATTGTGGTGATGTTGACCTTATTACAATTTATGCCAGTCCTTGTTTTAGGACCGATCGCTGATCAGCTGTTATTGGTACAAGGCTAGGGTGAATAAAATGAATCATTCAAAACAATCTACGCAAAATAAATCATCAACTTTATTCCAAGGTGAAGCTTGGAAAAATGCCTTGATTAAATTGTTGCCACAACATGCAATTAAAAATCCAGTGATGGCGATTGTATGGCTAGGCACCCTCATCACACTGGTCAGTACTTTAACGGGTCAAGCTGATACTGTATTTGGTTTAGTGGTGACGTTGATTTTATTTATCACCGTATTATTTGCCAACTATGCCGAAGCGATTGCCGAAGCCAAAGGTCGAGGTCAAGCCTCTTCCTTAAGACAAGCACGTCAAAATTTAACTGCACGTCGACTGAGTTCTAAAGATGATTTAGAGGGCGTGCAAGTTGCTGCAACCTTATTAAAAATGAATGATCTGATTGAAGTCCGTGCAGGAGAACTGGTGCCTGCGGATGGTGAAATTGTTCATGGTTTTGCGACTATTAATGAAGCTGCGGTAACAGGTGAGTCAGCACCCGTTTTACGTGAAGCAGGTACCGATAAGTCGGGTGTGATTGGGGGAACTAAAGTTTTAACCGATCGTATCGTGGTGCAAGTGACGGCTGAAGCGGGTAATAGCTTTCTTGATCGAATGATTGCTTTGGTTGAGGGTTCCAATCGTCAAAAAACACCAAACGAGATCGCTCTGGGTATTTTATTGACTGTGATGACTGTGACCTTTATCGCAGTGGTGGTGAGTTTACCTTTTATTGGGCATTTCTTAAAAATTGAAATTAACCCGATTCTCTTGGTGGCTTTGTTGGTGTGTTTAATTCCAACCACCATCGGTGGCTTGTTGCCTGCAATCGGTATTGCGGGGATGAATCGGGCGTTAAAAGCCAATGTGATTGCCAAATCGGGTAAAGCTGTCGAAGTGGCGGGTGATGTAGATGTATTGTTACTCGATAAAACAGGAACCATCACCTATGGTGACCGTCAGGCAACAGCATTTTTCCCACTGACTGGGGTGACTGAGTCAGAACTGCGTCAAGCTGCGATATTGACCTCACTTGCTGACCCAACACCAGAGGGTAAATCCATTGTGGTTTTGGCAAAAGAGCAAGGGGAGCATATTGTTGAACCGGAACAGGTCGAGTTTATTGCCTTTAATGCCGCAACTCGGATCTCTGGTATAAATTTATCAAATGGACAGCAAATCCGTAAAGGGGCAGTAGATGCGATTATTAAATTTGCTTCACAGAATATTGAACATCATAGTGAGCTTAAAACGCGGGTAGAACAGGTTGCATCAAAAGGTGCAACGCCGTTAGTGGTGGCAAAAGATCAAAATATTCTGGGGGTGATTGAACTTTCAGATGTGATTAAACAAGGCATCAAGGAAAAATTTGCTCGCTTACGTGAAATGGGTATAAAAACTGTCATGGTCACAGGGGATAACCCGCTGACTGCTGCTGCCATTGCAGCGGAAGCAGGTGTCGATGACTACATCGCTGAAGCGAAACCTGAAGATAAGTTAAATTGTATTCGTCATGAACAGAATAAAGGTCATTTGGTCGCTATGGTTGGCGATGGTACCAATGATGCACCTGCTTTGGCACAAGCGGATATTGGTTTGGCGATGAACTCAGGGACCCAAGCGGCAAAAGAAGCGGGCAATATGGTGGACTTGGATTCAGATCCAACCAAATTATTGTCGGTTGTTGAGATTGGTAAACAGCAGTTGATTACGCGTGGCGCATTGACCACCTTTTCATTGGCCAATGACGTTTCCAAATACTTTGCAATTTTACCGGCTTTATTTGTCGCAGCCATTCCTCAAATGCAAACCTTAAATGTGATGCGCTTGGGAAGTTCAGAAAGTGCAATTCTCTCTGCACTGATTTTCAATGCCATCATTATTCCATTATTGATTCCAATTGCTTTACGTGGAGTGAAGTTTAAGCCTTCAACATCAACGCAATTATTACGTCGAAATATGCTGATCTACGGTGTAGGTGGTGTGTTGTTGCCATTTATTGCGATCAAGCTGATTGATCTAATGATCAGTCCCTTATTGGCACTTTAGAGTTTTGAGGATGATAAAAATGAATACTGAAAATAATCGATTGGTTGAGTCATCATTCGGTGGATTAACACGAGCATCGTTTGGATTAACCATTGTTGCGTTGGGTTTATGTGGTTTTGTCTACAGTGCTGCGGCAACAGGGCTGGGACAAGTTCTTTTTGATGAACAAGCCAATGGCAGTTTGATTGTTGAAAATGACCGAGTTGTCGGTTCTCAACTGGTTGCACAGCCTTTTGTACAAGCACAATATTTTCATACACGACCTTCTGCTGCCAATTATGATCCAATGGCCATGGCAGGAAGTAATATGGCACGAACCAATCCTGATTTACACAAAGCAGTAGAGGAACGTTTAAACAAAATTGTGATACAGGATCACGTTGAAAAAAGCGCGATTCCTGCGGATTTGGTCACGGCTTCAGGCAGCGGAATTGATCCTGAAATTAGTGTGCAATCTGCAATGATTCAAGTAAAACGCATTGCCAAAGCAAGACATTTGCCAGAACAGGATGTGCTAAGGTTGCTGCTAGACAATAGCATACAACCGACATTTGGAATTTTAGGGCAAGCCAGAGTCAATGTACTTGAATTAAATTTGGCTTTGGATCAAATTGGAACTCAATAGATAGATTGAGATCATCAAAGCAAAATGAATCAGCGCTGATGTAATTGATTCTCTATGATTGTTGAAAAGCGGGCATTATTGGGATTTTATTTTCGTATAAATTTACAATATTCTCTCTTTTGCTTTAGATCGTAGATATTTCAAGTTGAATCAAACGACTGTGTTTCTTTGCTGGCCTGTGTTTTTTGCTGTATTGAATGGTCGTAAAGAAACACCACAGTGATGTAATTTTTAAACAAGCAGACGACGATGAGCGATTATAGAAATAATAAAGCAGATGTTTTACTGCAACACACTCAGCGTTATCAATCTGGGCGCCTCACTATATTTTTAGGGGCTGCACCCGGTGTGGGGAAGACTTTTGCAATGTTAGTGCGTGCGCACGAACTGGCTTTGCAAGGGATCAACATTGTGATCGGCTATGTTGAAACCCATGGTCGCATTGAAACTGAAAATCTCATCTCAGGTTTGGTGATCATTCCAAGAAAGGCAATTGAGTATCAAGGACATTCTCTTGAAGAAATGGATCTTGATGCTGTGCTGGCAAGCAAACCCAGTATTGTTTTAGTGGATGAATTCGCGCATAGCAATATGCCAAATAGTCGTCATGAAAAACGTTGGCAAGACATCAATGAATTGCTGGATGCGGGTATTGATGTATTTACCACGATGAATATTCAGCATCTCGAAAGTTTAAATGATGTGGTCTGTCAAATTACGGGTATTCGGGTGACTGAAACCGTACCTGATCGGGTCTTTGAACGGATCCGTGATATTCGATTAATTGATTTACCAGTTAATGAATTACTTGAGCGTTTAAATCAGGGCAAAGTCTATGTACCTGAGCAAGCTGAACAAGCTTTGCAAAGATTCTTCAACAGTTCAAATCTGACCGCATTGCGTGAATTGGCAATGCAGACGGTTGCTAGTCATGTCGATACCGATGTTCGAGAAAATTTTGCTATACAAGGGCTTGTGCCCATTCCTTTAAAAAATCATATTTTAATTATGATTGAGGGCAATGGGCAGGCAGAGGCTTTGGTTCGGGCAGGTTGTCGTATTGCCGAAAATCGTCAGGCAAATTGGACGGTGGTGGTCTTTTCTAAAGATTCAAAAATAACTGAAAAACAAGACAATTTATCCAGTCGAGAAATTGAACGCGCTTTAAACCTCACCCGTCAATTGGGTGGGATGACTGAAATCCTTTATGGTCAGCAACATGCAAAAACGCTGTTTGATTATGTGATGGATCGAGGGATTTCAACTTTGGTATTGGCACAATCACATCGTAAAGCCTTTACATTCGGTGTTGTAAATTTTGTTGATCAATTACTTAAATACCAGCCAAGTTTTGAATTGAGTATCGTCCCAATTCTTGCAGAACATCGTCAGCAATCATTTTTTCAAGATACGCATTCATTTCTAAGTTTAAGAGAAATGTTTTATGTGTTATCCACCACTATGATCAGTATTGTGATTGCCAGTTTAGGTGAAAAGTATTTAGGGATTGAAGAGCTTTCGGTGATTTTTATCACCGCTGTGGTTTTTGTGGCATCTAAAACACGAATGCTGGCCGCTGTGCTTTCAGCACTGTTGTTCTTTTTTGCTTATAACTTTTTCTTTATTTCACCCAAATTTACTTTACAAATTTCTGCACATCAGGGTGTGATTACCGTGGTTGCTTTTCTTGGCGCTGCACTGATTTCAAGCCGTTTGGCATCAAGACTGAGAGAACAGGTAACGGCTTTAAAGACTGCAAATAGTTATAACAGCATTATGCAGGATTTAGGTCAAAAGCTGTCTACCGCGATCGATTTAAAGCAAGTGCAGGAGATTGCAGAAAACAGTTTAAGTAAAAATTTAAATGCCGAAATCTGGTTTTATTTCCCAGAATCATCAACATCATCACTTGAGGTCATTAACAATAAAGAAAAAATTTCAGCAGATTGGACATTTAAGAACCATCAACCATCGGGACGGTTTACCCAAACATTAACTGAAAATGATTGGTGGTTTTTACCATTATTGGCTTCCAAACAGTGTTTTGGTGTGGTCGGGGTTAAGTTTCTTAAAAATGTATCGGTTTTAAATACTGAACAGAAGCAACTGACTGAAACCATGGTTGAATATATTGCTCAAGCAATTTCTCGAACCCAACTCACTAAAGCATTGGAAATCGCCAATGTCAGTTCAGAAACCGAGAGATTACGTTCGGCCTTGTTATCCTCCGTCTCTCATGATTTACGTTCACCTTTAGCCTCTATGATTGGTGCAGCTGATACTTTGAGTAATTATCGGCATTCGATGGATGAACAAGATCAAGACAGCTTATTGGAAGCCATTCATTTGGAAGGCGAACGACTGGATCGTTATATTCAGAATTTATTGGATATGACACGGCTAGGGCATGAAGGTTTAAGTCTTAAACGAGATTGGATTGGTGTCGATGAGTTGATTGGTTCAGCGGTACGCCGTTTAAAACGCTACATGCCGCATAGTCTTGTTGAGGTTGATTTACCAGAGCAAACCTTGAGCCTATTTGTTCATGCTGCTTTGATCGAACAAGCGATTTTTAATGTATTGGAAAATGCAGCCAAGTTTTCCCCAGAGAATAAAGCGGTAACGATTAAAGTCTTACAACTCAATGAAAACGAAATTGAAATCTCAATTAGCGATCAAGGTTTAGGCATTCCAGAAGATGAACGAGAGCGTATTTTTGATATGTTCTATACTATGGAACGTGGCGATCGCGGGCAGTATGGTACGGGATTGGGCTTAACCATTGTTAAAGCCATTATTGGTGCACATATGGGTGAAATTTCGGCATCTTCAGCCAAGAATAATCAAGGCACCTGCATCCGTATGCAATTGCCGATTCAGCAGATTGGATAAGTGCACATATTGATTTTAGGAAATAGCATGCCAGAACACAATGTATCGACAAGTTCCATGACCAATGTATTGATTATTGATGATGAAACTCAAATTCGTAAGTTTCTCGATATTGCACTTAGAGCACAGGGCTATAAAACCCTACTGGCCGAAAATGGTCAAAAGGGCTTAGAGCTTTTGGCTTTGCAAGGCGCTGATTTAATTATTTTAGATTTAGGACTGCCTGATTTAGATGGTCTAGAAGTCTTATCTGAGTTGCGAGCATGGTCGCATGTCCCTGTGATTGTTTTGTCGGTTCGTTCTAATGAAGAGGAAAAAGTCAAATTACTGGATGCTGGCGCCAATGATTATGTGACGAAACCTTTTAGTGTTCAGGAGCTTATGGCGCGGATCCGCGTATTACTCAGACAATTTCAAAACGTTGCTGTGGAATCCGCTTTTTTTGATGATGGTTTTTTAAAAATTGATTTTGCCCAAAGACAGGTATTTCTTAACCAACAACTGATTGCGCTGACACGTAAGGAATATCAATTGCTGACTTTATTGGCGCAACATAAGGGGCAGTTGATTACTCAACCACAAATTCTCAGTGATTTATGGGGACCAACTCATCAGGAAGATACCCATTATTTAAGAATTTTGGTGGCCAAATTGCGTGGAAAACTGAATGATAATGCGGTACAACCCAAATATATTGTGACTGAACCGGGTGTGGGTTTACGCTTTGTAGGCTAAGCATGGCTGATCTTCTTTGAGATCATTGGTTTTTTGATGGTTTTACAGTAGATGGTTAAAATTAAAATAAACGATTCTTTGTAAAGTGCAGAGTAGGGGGGTAAATGTTGGTAATATTAATTTATTGTTATTTAAAATCAATTAATTAAATAATTTATTGGATTTGAAAGAGTGATGGTATTATAAGTTTTACTGAGAACTTTGGCTTTATATTTATACAAACTCACGATTTGAATTGAGTGTGGCGAAACTTTATTAAATAAAGCGTAATCAAATATATTTTATCCGCTTTCATCTGCTGATCTGTGTTAACTTAGATTTGATCGAATCCGTAAGCGAAACGGAAGTGTTTAGGTTGTTACAGGAATTGCGTATTCCCTCTAAATAGATTTAAAACCTAAGCAGTTAACGCTGAGCATGAGATCGCAGCATGCCGATCTAAAAAGCCCGCACTATTGTGGGCTTTTTTACGTCATGGAGAAAGCTGAATATTTTGAGTTGATACAGTCTGAATTTATATAACCAATAACGAAAAAAACTTACCAAACATCGGTAAGTTTTTATAGATTAAGCTTTAAGGTCTGTTCATTCTTAGCCTACAACGTAAGCCATTTATGAAATATCAAAAGCCCTTGGTGTTATTTAGGCTTATTTGTATCAGGTTGCTTAACCTCTTTGTTGTCCTGATTTGGATTAGGTGGTGTAGCACCAGGAGTTGCTTGTGGCGCATCTTTAGGCGGAGTTTGCTCAACGTTTTTAGTATCTGAATTTGCTTGAGCTGAATTTTGTGAAAAACTTTTAAATGACATTATAATCTTCTCAAATTGTTAAGTGAGTCTGGATAATAGTCTTTTAATCCACTTACACTAAGGTAGTTGTGAGAGCCATATGTGGAGATATGTTGGCTAAACTGAGTTTATATCGACAAAATATATTTATAAAAATATCAAATATTTGTATTGTATTGTTTTAAATGGTGATATAAATATTCCCTAAATATAGGCCTGTACATAAACATCACAAATTGATTTTATAAATAGGAACTTTTAATTTAAAATAATCAAATGTTATTTAAGTTGCATAATCTGTTAAATTAGCGTACTATGAAAAATACTAAAGCAGATGTGCTTAATATATAAGCAAGACTTGAAGGTTGGCTTCAACTCTGACTTCTGCAATATCAAGCTGATGTAAATATCAAAAGTTTAAATTAAGGTTAGATGCCTTCTTATCGTTAGTTCCAAAAATATATCTGTTGGTCTTAATAGTTAAATACTTCTCTGTTTGCAAAAGCTCAAAACAATTGAGTGAAAAAATGAATATTTTAAATGGCTGGACAATAGCCTCTGCAGTAAATGGCGATGAAATTCGCGTAAAGATCGTTCCTTTAAAAAGACAACAAAGCAACCGTACTGGTATGAGTTGGGTCGAAGTAGGGAAAAAGATTGAATTAGAATCTGGTGACGATCGTCAATTTAATATTGATGGTTCATCTTTCTATCTTAATCAAAATCAACTTTATCGTATTGCGATATAAATCGTAATGAATGTTTTAGAAAAGCTCATCGTAAGATGGGCTTTTTATATGGGTGAACGAATATAAAAGATATCGAAAATTAAAGAAGGATTTCTGATCAGTGTTGATTGATGAATATTAGATGGTTTTAGAATGATTAAGCTGGAATTAAAATCTCATAATAAAAACTTACCATGTGACTGTTTGGTTAAATACCGAAATACTTTAAATCAGCCATAACACTGAAATTTAGATGATTTATCTGAATCTTTGAAATCAAATGTAATAAAGCTTCACATAAACTTGCATAACTCACATATCGAAATACTTTATTAGAAATTTAATGTTATTCCTAATAGACGTTATTCAATTCAGTATGAGGTATACCATGTTAAAGACCGTAGCATTATTAGGGACTGGAATTGCAATTGCTTGCTACTATCAGTCACATAAAAATAATCCTCAAAAAACCAAGGGTAAAAGTTTAGCCAAAACCAAAGATGATGATCATAAAGAGTCTTCAGCAGAAGCAGTACATTAATTTTAATGAAAAACCACCGATTCGGTGGTTTTTTAATGTGGGTATGACAATCGTAAAATTTAAGGTAGAAACGGACACTGAAAAGATGCTGTCTAGGCCGGCAAGGAAATGATAAAGAATTTTTAAATCCTTGCCCTTTGCAAAGTGACGACTTCTCACCTTTGTGAAAGGAGGGAGTTGTCCATACAAAACTTAATGACGCTTAGTTGATTGTCGATGCAGCGTTAAAAGGATTCTCTTTTCATATCCGACTAAAGGTATTTGATCTTAATTTTGATGTTGATAAAACCAATCTGTCGCATGTGCAACTGTTCTATCTACAATATCGGGTTGCTCGTAATACTGGAAATGATTGGTTCCATTTTCCCAGATAAGCTTTTTATCTGATGTTGGAATTGAATCAAAATGACGTCGAGCCGCTGCTGGATTCATACAGGTATCCGAATGAATGATAAGCGCGGGTTTATTTAGTTTTGCAACGCCAGCTACAGTTGAATAAGAAAAATGATCAAGATCACTCATAATCGCATAACGATTCTCCCAGTTTTTTAGCGTCCATGCTCCATACCAGCTCCATATAATTGGGCCAGGTAAACCTGCATTCGAGCCTTTGACACGATCACCAAGGTCTGGGGAAACTAATGGTTGATAGATAACTTCACCTGTTGTTTCGTAAAGAACTTTGGCATCCTGTGCTTTCTTTAAACGGATCGCTAATAAGGCTTCTAATTCTTCGATCGTTGGTGCTGATTCAATATTAAATGGATTTTCTGTCACACCTGCTGCAAGCATAAATAAATCAGTTTCTCTATCTCGATAATATCCAGTAACAGAAACAACGGCTTTGACACGTGCTTCATAAGACGCGATATCCAGCATTTCAGGTCCACCTTGGCAAACCCCTAATAGAAATATTTTATCGGTATCGACATCGTTACGGGTAAAGATGTAATCAATTGCAGCAATGACATCTTCGTTTTTCATTTTTGGATTTTCAAGGCGACGTGGCATACCTTGGCTCTCACCAACAGTTCTTGGATCAAATGCGAGGGTGATAAAGCCTTCATCTGCTAAACGTGTCGCATACTGAGTGGGTGCCTGTTCTTTTTGAAAAGAATATGGCCCAAGAATAATAACAGCGGGGAGTTTTCCTTCGGTATTTGGTTTATATAAATCGCCAACCACTGCATCACCATGTGAATCAAATGTTATTTTTTCTACAGCATAGTTACCATGTTTGGGCATTGTAATTTTCCTTATCGTCATTAATTTTGAGTACCCATTCAGCCTATATAAATATATTATTGAGAACAATCTCATAAAACTTTATAGAATAGTGAAAATGGCTCATCAATTGAAAAGCGGTGAACTCTTTGCTTTAACAATTTTTTTATCTGTGGCCTCTCATCGAAACTTCCGTGCAGCTTCGGTTGAGTTAAACGTCACACCTTCAGCAATTAGTCATGCCATAAAAGGTTTGGAAAGCCGCTTAAATGTTCGGCTTTTTAATCGAACCACACGCAGTGTTTCTTTGACTGATGCCGGAATCCAATTGGTTCATTCACTTCGACCATCCATGGAAAATATTTCAAATGCGCTAAATCATTTAGATGATTTTAGAGATCAGCCGAGTGGTGTACTTAGAATCAATGCCAGTGAAGGGGCGGTTAGACTGGTTTTAAAACCCATTCTTAAAAAGTTCTTACAACACTATCCATTGGTTCATTTAGATATTGTTTGTGATGGTAAATTAACCAATATCGTTGAAGAAAATTTTGATGCAGGCATACGCCTTGCAGACGATATACCTAAAGAAATGGTTGCAATCCGTTTGACTGAAACCGCACGCTTTGTTGCTGTCGCATCCCCAGACTATTTATTAAAAAATTCTACGCCACTTGTTCCGCATGATCTTTATGAACATGATTGCATTCGTTTCCGTTTTGATAGTGGCTTAATTTTTCGCTGGGAATTTGATATGAATGGCATTATTGAAAAGATAGATGTCAAAGGGCCATTAACACTTACAGATCAAACATTAATGGTTGATGCTGCAATAGATGGTATTGGTATCGCATTTGTACCTGATCATTTGGTAAAAAATGCTGTGGAAAATCAGCAATTAAGTATCGTTTTGGAAAAGTTTAGCCCAGTCTATCGTGGTCTTAGCCTTTATTATCCAGGCTATCGTCATGTATCCACTACACTTAAGGCGTTAATCAATATGATCCGTGATTCATCCAGCTATTGATATTCATTATGTCCATTTCAAAAAGTCGCAAAAAACTTGGCTAAAAAGAGTTCATTTTGGAATTCAACTTATTTGCCTATATCAAGCTATCTGAAGAGAAAATCTAATCACTTAAAAGAGAAATTTTCATTCATAACAGACATAAGGAAAAAGATAAAAACTACAAAAAGTGCTAAGTTTTATAGAAATCCATATATTTTTTATGGTTTTTGTAAATATACCTCAAAAGAGAGGCTGTTTTACCTCAAAGTGCTTTGCTTAATTTCTAAAAATAGGACATAACTATGAGAGTAAATAGAGTAAAAATTTTTAATTACAAGGGGAATAAAAAATGCTTTTAAAATTTGCCACTCGATTCGCAAGTATATTGTTTGGAATATTGGCTTTAATCGCGATCGTGATTCATTTTGTTTTTTCGAATCAGCTATCCATTGATCTATGGATTGTGCTTTTCCCTGTTATTTTAGCAGTTCCAATTTTAACAGCAGTTCTGATGACGGGTGATGATGAGTTGGGTGTTCAATCTGGTGAGTGGAACAACTCATAATTTTTAGATCTAAGCTCATCGAAAGATGAGCTTTTTAGTATTTGAAAGAATTAATTTTGAACCTATGCAGTTATCTCACTTTTTCTTTTAATGGATAAAGGAGGGATATAGACAGTGAGTACCAACAAGTTTGTGACCGTTTATAGGTATAGTGAATCTAGCAATCGTTATATATTAACTTAAATTTGTATTTGCAGTGTTTTACTTCAACGGCTGGATTGTTGATGAGGAGAACCAAGTTGCGATATTTATTGTTTATATTCAGTTTTTTACTATGTGCTGAATTGAAAGCGCAAAGCTCATTAGACGAACCTTTTTTGCAAGTTGGTGCAGTTGATGATCAATTCAATATCATTAATCTCGAATTGTATAATGGCTTAGTCAAAGTGATCAATCACAATTTTTCGAACATTAAGCCCAATCAATCAGATGATTTAACAAACATTTCTAGAATTAGGTTAACTAGCAATGGATTGTTGCTTGTATCTGATTTAAAGGGGATTGAGTCTACAGAAGATCTAACCGAGAAATTTGATGAAAACAAATATAAAAATCTGACCAAAAACAACATCTGTAGTAAAAGCGATTTATTTGAGTCTGAAGTATTTAAAAAAACAACACAAGGCAATATTGTTTATCAATTAAATAATGCTCAAGGTGAGTTTTTGAAAAGTTTTACAATGAGTTATAAGGAATGTCTATAAATATTTAAATGAATACCTTGGGATAATTACCATATATTTAAATACTTATTTTACAGTCGAATTTTTTTGTAGCTCAGACTAATTTATAATTTTTAAATTAAACCCCAAAAAGTAGAATTCCTTAGCCATTTCTAAGGGATAGCAAAATGTGGAATTTCATCAAAAGCTTTAATTGTATAAATGTATGGCTAATCATATCTTTGATTGCTCTTGGATTGGTGTTGTTTCTATATTTTTCTTAGGCTTAGATGATTTATAGCAATTCAGAGGTAGTAACATAAGTTTAAAGTATCGATCTTGTATAGGGCATAGCTATATATTTTAGCTCTAGTGGGCGGGAAATGCAGGTGATGTAGATTTATGCATTTGAGTGAAATAATGAAAAGAAATTATGCTCATCAATAAAAATAAATCCATATAGAATGAAATGATCAATATGGATAAGCATATTATCTAAAAATAAATATCTAATTTATATCGTGCATAAACGATGATGTTCGAGATTTTAGTAGATCGCTTGAAAGCATGGCTCTAGACGAAATCTATGCATATAATCAATATGATTAGAAAATTCTAAGGATTATAAAAATGAAATTGAGAATTTTATTCCTTTTATTATTTAGCCAAGAAATTGATGAAAATCAAGTAGATCATTGCAAACTTATTGCAGATAGCGCTGGAATGATCATGCAGTTAAGACAGTTTGGTGTTGATTTGAATACAGCATTTAATTTAAAAGGCGAACTAAGTAATAATGCAAAAAATTTAAAAGTCATCATTGCTGATGCAGAATCAAAACCTGTATATGCTACAAATTTAGGTAAACAAAAAGCGGAAGAGGAATTTTCAGCTGAATGGGAAAAGCTATGTTTGGAGTCAGTTGGGTTTTTGAATAATGCTGTAGATTCGACTTAATCAGCTTATAGAGTGGATCAAACAGAATAAATAGTTGTTTCACTATGATCTATCAGGGCTATATTTTTGGAAATAGAATCAAAGGTATATTACAACATATGTTTATAATTTTTATCTTATGATGATTTTAAAATAAAACACTCCAGAGATGCCGCTGCATGGTCGTTACCCTGAACCCGATGAGTTCAAGGTGGACGTGACGTACACTTAATGGGTTTCCCACTCAAGGTGGGCATACACTCAAAATATACAGAACACATCCATAAGTTTAAGTATCGGCAGGGGAATAGACGTACTGGCGAACACCCTAGAGTTATATTAAGTATACATAATTTGGGGATTGTGGCAAATCACCAATGCTCATAATTTATAAATACAGTATAAAAAAACCAATCAATTGCACGAAAAAAAAGCGGTTTATCCCGCTTTTTCAACATCTTCTAACATGGTCGCTAATAAACGTTCGCATTGTGCATATTCTTGTAACGATTTATTCATGCCTAAAACTTCTTGCATCAATTCTAAAGCCACCATGATCACCAATTTATTATGTTCAACATTGGGGGCTTTACGGCGAAATTCTTGAAACTTTTCATTTAAAAGTCGACCAGCACGTTCGAGTTCTGGTTGCTTATCTGTTGTGGTGCCTAAACGGAAACTTTGTTCGATTAAGCGTAATTCTACAGTCACATGTTCAGACATACTCATACTTCCTCATTAGACTCTGATGGATGAGCAAGCTGTTGGATTTCTTGCGCATGGTGATCTTGTTCAGTTCCTAAAATAGAAAGGCGTTGAATAATGGCTTCCACTTTTGTTTTGGCATGTTCATTTTTTTGAATTAAACGTTCACGCTCATCTTGAAGACCTTTGATGTCTTGTAAGTGATGGCGTTGTTCATTTGCCATTTTTTCTTTAACCACACGTAATTCATTACGTTCAGCCAAAATTTCCTGAAAACGATTTTTTAAATCGGTACAGCTTTTTTCCAAACGCCCATAACGCTCTGCTAAAGATGTGGCATCTGTATTGAGCTGTTGAAACTGATTTTGTAACTGAGAGAGTTGCTCAGTGAGCGTATCAATTTCATCTTGTTTTTGGGTGATAATGCTATTTTTATGGCTAATTTGAGCATGAGATTGCTCTTCGCTGTTATCCTTTTCTTTTAACAGCGATGCATTTTCTTTCTCAACAGTTTCAATTCGTGTTTTTAAAACACCAATATGCGTCTGTAGACGCTGTAATTGTTCTAACATAACGGGTCGCACAGATTTGCAATCAAAGGTAATATATACAGAAGTATAGAGATTGGATAAACGAATGCAAGACGATATTTCAGGTTGGTCAGATTGGAATCAAAATTTTGAGGGGATTGAGGAAATTTCAAGCCCGAGTGAGTTACATGGCTTACTGACAGGTATAGTTTGTGTTACTGAAGTTCCGACTCGAGATGAATGGTTACAAATTTTATCTACGCTTGATGTGCCAAAATTAGACGATGAAGCGGTTGCTCTATTGTCTGATGAAGCTGAGGATGTATCACATGCGCTTTCAGACGATGATTTAGACTATCTTCCAATGCTCCCAGATGACGAGCATACATTGGCTGAGCGTGTACAATCACTGGCAGATTGGTGTGCAGGGGTTGTGCTTGGCTTTGGATTGGCTTCTGGTCATATTCGCGCAGATGAGCAAGAGCTCATTGAAAGTTTACAAGATGTTGCATCTGTTGAGTTTGATGAATCAGATGACGATGATGAAGGTGAAGCAAGCTATCTTGAATTGTATGAATTTGTACGCTTGATCCCTGTGTCATTATCAATGGGACGAAAAAAAGTTCCAGTGTCAGAAAGCCCTCTATTGCAAAATTTTCATAGCAAAATGAAACAGGCAATTGATGCTTCCGAAAGTAACAATGTTGTAGAGATGTTTACTCCACATCGCCCAAGCTAAAACTAAGAAAAAAAGCTAAGAAACTTAAACTTTAGAACATTTATGTTTGATGAGTAGTAGGTTCTACAGCTCCCTGTACAGTGCTTTTTTATTCGCTTTAAAAACATCGAAGTTGAATAAAGTAGTGATGTAAAGGGTTAAATTTTTTAGTTTGGAATGATTTGCTTGTTTTGTGGTCGCAATTGAGCGCAGAACGAGAGAAATAATAAAATTATTTTAAAATATGCAAATATTGAGGCATCAGTATTTGCATTCATCTAAGTGTAATTGTAAGTTAAAGCTTCTTCCAAATTAATCATCTGAAATACAAGCTGAATAGAGAATGAAATTAACTCAAGCAGATTTTCAGGAACGTCGTGACCGCCTCGCTGAGCAAATGGGTCCCAATAGCATTGCAATTATCTCAACCAGTCCAGAAGTCATGCGTAACCGAGATGCTGATTATAAGTTTCGTGCGGACAGTAGCTTTTTCTATTTAACCGGTTTTGCAGAGCCACAAGCAGTTGCAGTCATAGAAACAGATGAAACTGGTGAGGAATATATCTATAGTTTGTTCTGTCGTGAACGTAATCATGAGATGGAAATCTGGAATGGTTACCGTGCTGGAATTGACGGTGCAGTCGATGATTATGAAGCAGATGAAGCTTATGCGATTGATCTGCTTGACGAAGAAATTATTGCCAAAATTTTAAATAAAGAAAAATTATTTTATCGTATTGGTCAACGTGCAGATTTTGATGCCAAGGTCAGTACTTGGATTACCAAAGCCAATGAATCTGGACGTGGTTTTGGCGTTCCAGCGCAGTTGATTCAACTTGATCAAATCTTAGATGAAATGCGTTTGCATAAGTCGGTTCAAGAAATTGAATTGATGCAAATCGCCTCAAATATCAGTGCAGATGCTCATACACGTGCCATGAAAAAAGTTCATCCAGACATGATGGAATATGCTTTAGAAGCTGAGCTGAATTATATCTTTGGTCAGAATGGTTGTGTACCTGCCTATAACAGTATTGTGGGTGGTGGGAAAAATGGCTGTATTTTACATTATGTTGAGAACAACCAACTCTTAAAAGATGGTGATTTGGTGTTGATCGATGCGGCTGCTGAGTATGAATGCTATGCCTCAGACATCACCCGTACTTTTCCTGTAAATGGTAAGTTTAGCCCTGAACAAAAAGCGCTATATCAAATTATTTTAGATGCACAAATTGCTGCGATAGATGCAATTCAAATCGGTCATTCTTATAAAGAACCGCATAATGTTGCAGTACGGATTATGGTAGAAGGTTTGGTCAACCTTGGCATTATGCAAGGTGATGTTGAGCAAATTATTGAATCTGAACGCTATCGTCAGTTTTATATGCATGGTACAGGGCATTGGCTTGGTATGGATGTGCATGATGTTGGCGCATATAAAGATGAAAATGGTCAATGGCGTAGCTATGAGCAGGGTATGGTTGTTACCGTAGAACCAGGTTTATATATTGCACCTGATGATGAGACAGTGGATGCAAAATGGCGTGGTATCGGTATTCGGATTGAAGATGATGTGGTTGCTACTGAACAGGGGCCATTGGTCTTGACCAAAAATGTGGTGAAATCGATTGAAGATATTGAAGCGTTGATGGCAAAGTCAGTATAAGTTTTTAATTTGAAAGGTGAGTATGTATGGATACTTACACCGTTTTAGCTAAGCCAGTAGAAACAAATCGTTTGATTCTACGCAAGTTTGTTGAAGGTAATGAAATTCCACTTTTTCATGAGTATTGCGGAGACAGGGAGTCTTCGAAATACTTACAAAGGCGACCACATGCCAATATTGAGCAAACCAAGTGTATGTTTGAAAATTGGAGTGGTACAAAATGGGAAAATAATGATAAAGATTTTGCTTGGATTATTGGCGAGCGCAAAACTAATTTAGCCATGGGGCTTGTGATGTTTATTCACAAAGGAGATCACGGTGAAATTCATTTTGGGCTTGGAAGTAAATTTCAAGGGCAAGGCTTTATGAGAGAGGCAATCACTGCTGTCATTGTCTATTTAAAAACTAACAGTAGGCTTAAAAGAATTGAGACTTTTTGTGATGCAGAAAATGTGAAATCACGAAACGTTCTGATTGAAACAGGATTTACTGAAACAACCTTGTTAAAGCATTGGGCTATATTTCCAGCTTTGGGAGATAATAAGAGAGATTGTCTAGGTTTTATGATTGAAATAAATTAAAAAATAGATGTTAGTCAAGTAAGTTCATAAATAACAATACTCAAGTAATGATTCAGCACTTTTATTGATGTTGCATATTTAAACAATACCTTTAAAGTGCCATATCGGTCGAGCTAAATAACATGCTTAATTCTTGGCTAGAATTTTTAATTTTCATACTTATGTTAAAAATAGCGTATTGATTCAGTACAAATACAGCCAACAATTTCCTATTTCAATATAAAAATGACTTTGCTTGATGTAATATGAAATCAATCAAGATTATAAGTATTCAGTACGCTGAATCACATATAGAAAGGATAAAAGCATGCAACAAGAAGTCATCATCGTCGGCGGTGGAATGGTTGGGCTGAGCTTGGCTCTAATGTTGGCAAAAGCCAATATTGCGGTAAAGCTTTTAGAGGCTGTGAAATATCCAAATTATGATGATGCCAATCTTGCACCCTATCATTCCAGTTTTGATGCACGGAATACCGCGCTATCACGTCGTACCGTACAAATTTATCAAAAACTTGGTCTTTGGGAGGCCTTGCAAGAACATGCAACTCCTATCCTCGAAGTGCATATCACTGAACAAGGCAGTTTTGGTAAAGCACGCTTAGTCGCAGATCAAGAAAAAGTCGAAAGTTTTGGGCAAGTGATTGAAAATGCATGGCTAGGCCGTGTACTACTGACTCAAGTTCGCCAGCAAGCTTTAATTGAATTGATTGATGGTGTACAAGTCACCTCACTAAAACAAGAGGGTGACTATGTATATGTTGAAGCCAATCGTGGTGAAGAATATACCCATTCACTTAAAGCCAAACTGTTGATTGCTGCAGACGGTCGTGATTCTTTCTGTCGCCAAGCTTTAGGTGTTGGGGTGGATGTACATGATTATGATCAGGTGGCAATTGTCACAACAGTACAAACCTCTAAACCACATCATCAAGTGGGCTTTGAACGCTTTAGCCATTTAGGTCCATTGGCATTGCTTCCACTGCCTGGGGAATGTCGTCGTTCAGTGGTTTGGCCAGTGAAAAAAGGCACAGAAGATGAATGGTTAGGTGATGAAAATGACCAACATTTCCTTGATGCTTTACAGCAAACTTATGGTGATCGTGCAGGAAAATTCCAAAAAACAGGCAAACGTTTTAGCTTCCCATTGGCACAAGTGCTTGCTGAAAAACAAGCGGTGGGTCGGGTGATTTTGATGGGCAATGCTGCACATACGATTCATCCTGTTGCTGGACAAGGTTTTAACTTGTGTATGCGTGACGCAGATGTCCTGATGCGTTATATCACAACGCAAATTGCGCAATCTGATGATATTGGTCAACCTGAGATGTTAAAGGCCTATGAACAATCTCGCTTAACTGATCAGCAGCGTGTGATTAAATTTTGTGATTCTGTAGTGCGTGGATTTAGTAATCAAAATCCAGTGTTAAAATTATTGCGTAATACTGGCTTGGTGGCTTTTGATGTGATTCCGGGGATTAAGCCTTTGGTTGCCAATTATGCGATGGGATTAAAAGCATGACACAGCAAGATATGTTAGATGTGGTGATTGTTGGTGGTGGTCTGGTGGGTGGCTTAACCGCATTGCTTTTAGCACAGGGCGGTGTGCAAGCTACAGTTTTAGATGCAGCCCCTATTTTAAATGCTGAAAAGACTTTAGCTGTTGCTAATCCGCGGGTTTTAGCGCTGAGCCAAGCCACGATTCATCTATTAAAAACAGTGAATGTGTGGGAGAAAATCGCTCGTCAAATGCCCTATACCGGTATGCAAGTCTGGAATAAAAATGGCTATGGCGAAATTAATTTTGGGCAAGCCTCAGAAAGCTTTCCCACAGCTGAGCAAAGCTTAGGTTCAATGGTTGAACCAAGTTTATTAAACCTTGCCATCCAACAGGAAATGTTGGAGCAACTGCAAGATTATCGTACTCAAGTTAAAGTTGTGCGAGTAGAGCAGGGTGTAGGTTGTTGGATCATTAAACTTGCAGATGGGACTGAGCTAAAGACCAAATTAGTGATTGGCGCAGATGGCGCAAACTCATTTGTTCGTGATCAAGCATTTATCGATCTTGATGTTTTAGATTATCAACAAGCCGGTTTGACATGTGCGATTCGTACCACACAACCGCACCAATATGTGGCTCGTCAGATTTTCCATCCGACTGGCCCATTGGCATTTTTACCGATGGCAAGTTTAAAGCCTGAGCAAGCTGAACACTGGATTTCAATCGTTTGGACCTTACCTGATGATTATGCAGAAGAATATGCGCGCTTAGATGATGCTGATTTTTGTGAATTACTGACACGTGAAAGTCATCATATGTTGGGCAAGATCATTGAAGCGACACCGCGGGCTCAATTTCCACTTAAGGCACGTGCAGCACAACGTTATGTAAAAGATGGGCTGGCTTTGATTGGTGATGCAGCGCATGTGATTCATCCTTTAGCAGGACAAGGCGTAAATATTGGGTGTTTAGATGCTGCTATTCTGTGTGATGTATTACTTAAAGATAAACAGCGTGGCGTATGGGCGCATGAACAAACCTTAAAGCGTTATGAACACCAGCGTAAAGGGCAAAACGATGCCATGATGCATAGTATGTCGATGATTGGTTTTTTAGAAACTGCGGAAATATTTCCATTGGTTTGGGCGCGTAACTTTGGCTTAAAACAAGTTGAAAATATGCCATTTTTAAAAGATCAATTTATGGCACAAGCCAATGGGTTGGCAAATTTAAAAAGCACGCAATATGCCATTTAATTGGATTTCTGATATTTTTTAACCAATCATTTAAACAACATTACGAATTTGATGAAAAAAAACACGATTTTGTGTATCTAGATACTAGTCGAATGGCGAAGAGCTTGATACATTTCTCTGTAAAACATCACCATTTTTCGGATGGTACATTGACGTCATTGATGGGGAGTTAAAGATGACAGATACAAATGATTATGATGATAATTCAGAAGATCATGCAGTAGACGATGATGAAGCTAAAGCGGCTGAAAAAGGTGCTGCGGCAAGTGATTCGACAGTTTCAGATACAGATTTAGCTGAAGCTGAAACACTCACTGTGACAGCGAAAAAAAGACAGCGTGAAGCGTTGGAAGATGAAGTCGCTGCATTTTTAGCGCGCGGTGGGAGAATTACCGAAGTTCCACCAGATGAATCTGCTAAAGATTGATTTTAAAAGCACCGAAAGGTGCTTTTTTAAATTTGGTTGGGATGCTGTCTATTTTCTCTTTTAGATGATTAAATCTAAATTTTGAATTGATCATTATTTGTGATTTTTCTCTTGAATTTTTAATCAAATAATCATTTTATTTTTATTGATTTTTGTCAATCACTTTAAAAGCAAGGCGGAGTAAATCATCAGTAATGTTGTGCTTTTGATTGTTTTTTCTGCATCAGCTTTTATAAGTGCCAGATTGATCAGTGAGGGATTAAAAATTATTGTGTTTTAAAAATTAAGGCAGGTACAAAAGCGACCAGAGCAACCAGTCGCTTGTAGAAAAGCAGGTTGAGAAAAGCTTATACAGGCATTTCTCAACTCAAGAAATAAAATTATTGTTGATTAGTCAGCTCTAAAGCACGTTGATAGGCGATTTTCTTTTTGATGCCTGTTAGATCCGCAGCCAGTTGTGATGCCGCTTTGACCGATAAATCTTGTAATAAGCGATTTAAAAGTTGATCTAATTTCTCTTGTTCAACATCTTGATCTTTGGCATCTGGTGCACCACCAATAACTAAAACAATTTCACCTTTTTGCTGATTGCGATCATTTTCAATAAATGTCACCAACTCGCCCAAAGTCATCTTTTTAATCGTTTCAAATGTTTTGGTAATTTCACGTGCAAAACCAACAGGGCGATCTGCGCCAAAAACATCAGCCATATCTTTGACACTATCTAAAATACGATGAGGCGCTTCATAGATAATCATGGTTTGTGATTCATGTTTTAATTTTTCTAATTGAATCAATCGTTGCGATTGTTTTGACGATAAAAAGCCTTCAAAGCTAAAACGATCACTCGGTAAACCCACCGCACTTAGCGCAGCAATAGCAGCACATGCACCCGGTACAGGAATGACGCGGATACCATTTTCCTGAGCGGCACGTACCAATTTAAAACCAGGGTCACTAATCAATGGTGTACCAGCATCACTGACCAGAGCAATATTCTGACCGCTTTTTAATTTTTCGATAAGTATATCAATTTTGTTACTTTCATTGTGATCATGACACGCTGTGAGCGGAGTTGAGATATTATAGTGCTTTAATAATTGAGCAGATTGACGTGTATCTTCTGCCGCAATAACAGAAACAGACTTTAAAACTTCAATAGAACGAAAAGTCATATCATCTAAGTGCCCAATTGGGGTCGCTACGACGAATAATTGAGCACTCATAAAGGTCTCCATGAAGAATAAGTTAGTGTTGAACAGTATTAAAAGAGTGGTTGTGTTGGGAATGGTTGGATTTACAATCCAAGTTCACGCAGAAATTCTGGTTATATTACCTGAAACAGGCCCTATGTCGCGAGCGGGTTTGAGTATTAAACAAGGAATATTAAGTGCCGCGCAGGCCTCGAAGAATGAAATACCATTAAAATTTGTCGATTCAGATCAAAAGACCATCAAAGCCCTGTTAAAACAGCATGTCAATAAAAAGACTAAAATGATTATTGGGCCTTTGGCTCGTCCTGATGTTGAGGCTTTAATTAATTTAAAGCCTAAAGTACCTGTGTTGGCACTCAATGAAGTTTATCCTAGCGATAAAAGTGTTTGGCAATATAGCCTTTCTAAAAATGACGATGCATTGGCGCTGCTTGATTATATCCAGCATGATAAAGTCAGCAAACTCTATGTGGTGCGTGAAAAAGGCACAGAAGCGGAATCTATTAGCTTTTTAAATGCATTATTTGCCAATTATATGGGTGAAGTGGATCCTGTAGAGCATATGCCAAAGTCGATTTCGGATCTAGAGGGTATTTTACTGTTAGGTTCAAACCAATGGTTGACCAGTTTTCCCAAATTGCAGAAGAAAAAAATTTATACCCAAGCCATTGCTGTCGATGAAAAAAAGGCCTTGCCTAAAGGGATGAAATTCTGTGATGTTCCAGCCTTATACATTGCCGAATGGGATGATGTCGTCAAAGCTTATAAAGATAAACCGACCTCGTTACCGTATCAGCGTTTATATGCCTTTGGTGGAGATGCTTGGCATATTGCTGAACAATTTGTTTTGGATCCGAATGTAAAAAGCTTAACCTTTAATGGTCGCACTGGAAAAATTAAAATTGATGGAAATCGTGTTGAGCGTATTCCGCAATGTTTTGAACGCTCAAAAAATAATTTAGTGCCTTTGTGATGATAGGCTTCTCATGGCAAAAAATAATTTAGGGCAATGGGCGGAGCAAGAAGCAGTGAAATTACTGCTTCAACATGGCTACGACATCATAAAATTGAACTATTTCTCGCGCTTTGGTGAAATAGATATTATTGCGCAGTCTAAACAAGAGCTAATTTTTGTTGAGGTGAAAGCAAGAACACCGACACAGATGGGGCATGCTTTTGAAGCTGTAAATCAATCAAAACAACAAAAAATGATTAAAACGGCGTTTAAATTTTTACAAGAATATCCACAATATGAACAATATTATTGCCGTTTCGATGTGATTGGTTTTGATTTACATCATAAAATTGCAAAAAACGTACAGCAAGACCTCAGTAAAATCTCTTATGATCAATCTTGGATTGAAAATGCATTTACTTTAGATGCAGACTTGATTAATCTGTGACTGAAATTTATGTACGGTTATTTCAAAAATAAATATATTTTCCAGCATGTTAACGACGTTTAAATGGGTTGTTTAGCAGGCTAAAATTAATAGGAGTCTTGCTGAGTGTTAAAACGTATTGTCATCACCATGATGTGTGTAGCAAGTTTGTCTGGTTGCGCGAGTTTTATCTCAGGTGGTACTGGTTCTTCACCAGTGGGAACAGATAGTGGTGTTCGATCTTTAGGACAAGTGTTTATTGATTCTTCTATTGAGCGAACTGCGAAAATCAACTTGTATAAGTTGGATGCCCGATTTAAGCAATCTCGTGTCAATATTAATAGTTTTCATAGCAATGTCTTATTGACAGGGCAAGTGCCAGATGCGCATTTAAAGCAGTTGGCAGAAGATAATCTACGAGCGATGAGCGATGTAAAAGCAGTCCATAATTACCTGACTGTAGGTAATCAAATCGGTTATAGCACTATCATGCAAGATGCATCGGTCACTGTGAATACCCGTGGTTTAGTGATGAAAGCGCCTGTGGTTTCAGACAATAAAGTCTTGATTCATACAGAAGACGGAGTGTTGTATGTTTTAGGTCGTTTAAACAATGCTGAAATTGCAGATTTAAATGATGTTTTACAAAAAGTTGGAAATGTGACTAAAATTGTGACCTTGATTGATAATGTCGAACAAGCGAATAATTCGGTCCAACCTTCATCTTTCACAGCACCTGTGGTAAATAATGTACAACAACAACCTGATGTACAGACACCTGTTGCGATTGATCCTAATGCTACAGAGCCAAACAATAATGTTATTCAACAATAGGTTAAAGTTTTTAAAAGTTAGATTTGGAAAGCAGTTTGAACAACTAAAATCTCAATTTAAATCGCACTATCAAGATTTTCGTTTATACGATTTAGGCAGTATTACCATTAATGGCTTGACCCCTAAAAAGGGCTATTCCATTCAGCATAATATTGCCTATGGCTTAAAGGCGAGACAACGTTTAGATTTATATATTTCTAATAAAAAGCAACAGAATGCGTTGATTCTTTTTGTTCATGGTGGGGCATGGAGTCATGGGGATAAAAGTGCTTATAAATTTGTAGGCGAGGGGTTTAGCCGTTTTGGCTATAACGTGGCAGTGCTGAACTATCATTTGGCACCTGAGCATAAATTTCCAAGCTATATTGATGATCTTGCTGTTGCATTGAATTATTTGGAGCAACAACAAGCACGTTTTGGTATTTCAATGGATAAAATTGCCTTGATGGGGCATTCAGCAGGCGCATTTAATATTGCGTCTTTGCTTTATCATCCAAAGCACTACCAATTGGCCATCAAACAAAATATCAAAGCTTTGATTGGAATCGCTGGACCTTATCATTTCGATTATAAAGGCGATGCTTTAGCCGAGAATGCGTTTGATCAAAGCATTCCTTATCAACAAGTAATGCCGTATTATTTTGTTGAAAAAAATGAGGTAAAGCATTATTTGTTCTTGGCAGAAAATGATCAAATCGTTAAAGCTAAAAACTCTTTAGATTTTAAACAGCAATTACTTGAACAAGGCAATCATTGTGAAATTTACACGATACCTAAAACTGGTCATATTTCAATTATGGGCAGTGTTTCAAGTTTATTTAGTCGATTCTATAAAACCCGGCCTGAAATTATTAAGGTTTTAAATGAAGCAATGAAAAATGCCTAGCAATCGCTAGGCATTTTTGATTTGAACATGTTTTAATCAAGATCAGTCTTTATGCATCGGTTTATTGTGAATTACATGTTCAATCATGGCATGGGCGATACTGCCACTAAAAGGCGTTTCGGGTAACTGATCAAACTTAAAGAACTGAGCCTCACTAATTTCTTCTTCTTGCAAGACGATTTCACCAGATTCATATTCTGCCTTAAAGGCCAGCATAAGATTACTTGGAAAAGGCCAAGGTTGGCTGGATAAATATTGGACATTTTTGACATGTAGGCCAACTTCTTCCAACGTTTCTCTTTTGACTGCTTCTTCCAGTGTTTCACCGACTTCAACAAAACCCGCAATAAGGCCATACATCTTGCTTTTATTCTTGGCATTTTTTGCCAATAGAATTTCGTTATCGCCACGAGTAATCACGGTGATAATACACGGTTGTACACGCGGGTATTGGTGATAACGACAGCTAGGGCAGACCATAGCATATTCAGTGGGATGAACCTCGGTTTCGTGACCACAGTGGCTACAAAACTTATGGTTTCTTCGCCACTCTAGCAACTGTACTGCACGACTGGCTTGTTCAAACTCAGATTTGGTCCATTGTGAAATCAATTGACGAATCGGGATCAGTTGATATCCCTCTGGAATTTGATCTTCGATAAAAAGATCTCGGGCAATAATCTGATCACCCGAGTTAAAGCTGATATCACTTGCTAACTTTTCAACTTTAGGTAGTTGTAAATTTTCATCCACTAAAAGTTGTTGATGGTGAAAGATATATGCAAGTGATAATTCTGACATTAGGCTACCGATTTTAAATTTTGACTACTTGTTAATGCTACATCAAACATGGCTTGTAAAACAGGTTGTTTGTTTTGTAGATTTTCAATCATCATGTCTGCACTGGCTAAAACATCAAGCAGTTTATTGACTTGTGCAAGGTTAAACACGTGCTCTTTGTTAAGACCCGTTTGAATAAACTCCGCAGAGAGTAACAATGCTTTTTGACCATCTTTTGCCGCAAGGAACAACAGTGCACCACCAATTTCACTTAATTGTGATGGAAGTTGGTCTAAACTTGTGCTTGGAGGATCTTGTAAATATTGCACCAATGTTTGTGAGCTTAAATCAACCAGCGCTTTGGTCTCAGTCAATAATGCTGCATGTGCTTCATCTAGACGATCTAATGAAATCTGCAAGTTATTCACTTTTAACTGTAAACGACTCGATGTGTAATTACGCTCTAAGATACCAATCGAATTCATCGCTGATAAAATACTGTTCATCAACTGCTGCGCATAATTTTCATCTTTGAGCATGTTGTCTTGAGACAGTAGATCAGCCTGTTGTTTCAGTCCACTATAGGCTTCATTGAGATTCAAGACTTTAAATACATGCGCAAGATCAGTCAGTTTGCTTTTCAATTCTTGCGTTTTTTCATCACTCATATTTTTGTAGTTAAACTCAATATCATTACGGATTTGCGACATTTCATCCGTAATCAGTTGGCTCACACTATGAATGGTTTCAAAATCAGGGCCATATAAATGGCGGCTGAATATTTGTAATTGCGTGTCAGTCAGAATATCTTCGCCAACATTGATCTGTTCACGGATGTGTTGTGATATTTCATCTTCTTGGCTGATACAAATACTTAGGATATTGGCAGTATCTAATAAAGATGGCTTGAATCCGCTTAGATCTTTAAAGAATAAAGACATATTGGTTTCAATACTGATTAACGTTCTGAGGCGTGTGTCATTGAGAATGATGTTTTCAATGTGATTTAAAGCAACTGCAGCCAAAGCCCAATATTGTTCACTTGCTTGGCCTTTGGCTGCATTTGCCAAATAAGACCCAACCAGCTTGATACCCTGTAAATCTAAATCTGTTTCTTGCTGTTTGAGCAGTTTATGTAGGCATAATTTATAAAGTTTATGTACATACACTGAACGCTCTAACTCAGGTGATTGCGGCAAGTTAAAATTCGGTGTTACACAGTCAAGCAGAGGAATAATTGCTTGGCCTTCTGGTGTCAGCTCTAGACCTAAAGAAAGTTCTAAGCGATTTAAGGTGTCATGTAAGAATTGTGGCGCTCTGACTTCACGAAGGCAAATAAACTCAATATAGCGTTTGAGCATGGTGGTGCCTTCACTCAAAGCGATCACTTCTTGGGTATTGATCTCACGAGGGTTTTGCATCACTTTACGCATCACCGCTGCAGAGAGTTGCGCAATTTTAGCAACATGCGGCATATCGATGAGCATCAGCACATTTACACATTGTTCAAATTGAAGCAAAGCATCATCAATACCGAAGGGTAAAGTTTGGTCTTCAACTAAACTACTGACAGCAGATTCTACCTGTAAAATTGAATTATCGACTTCTTTTTTAATAATAAGTAATGCTGTCGGATCAAAATGTATAGAGGTTTGGTAAGACATTGATCTGCACCTATCCTGGGTATCTGAATGTTTTATTTCATAGCCTCAAAATGAGGCTAATTTTCTAAGTTTTAATATAGCCGAAGAAGACCATCTTTACAGAAAAAATAGCCATCAATTTCAAATTTTATTTTGCAAAAATGCAGGCTTCCCCATGTTTTTCTTGAAATTGTTTGACCCAGTTCTCATGCGCTTCTAATTCTTCATCTGAAGGTAAAATGATTGGGGCATTGATTTCAATTTTTTTCCGAGTTGTATTTCTTTGCGCCTGATCAGTATGTGCAGAAAGAGCATCCATGTCAAAGGATACTTGACCGCCTGTCATGGCGAGATAAACGTCAGATAAAATTTCAGCATCGAGTAAGGCACCATGGAAAGTACGATCTCGTTGCGGAATTTCATAACGGCGAACTAAGGCATCCAAAGAGTTCTTTTGCCCAGGATGTTTGCTTTTCGCCATCGCCAAGGTATCAGTTACTTCACATACTTCTGAGAGTGCCTGTAGACCACTGCGCTTGAACTCCATATCTAAGAAGTTCATATCGAAGCTTGCATTATGCGCAATAATTTCACTGCCTTTTAAGTAGTCAAATAAAACTTGCGCAATTTCGTTATATTTTGGCTTATCTTTTAAAAACTCATCGGTAATACCATGGATGGCTTCTGAATCGCCAACTGGTTTTTCTGGATTTATATAGATATGAATCGAACTGCCAGTCAGTTTACGATTGACCATTTCAATTGCGCCAACTTCAACAATTCGGTCACTGTCCTGATAATAGAAACCGGTGGTCTCGGTATCCAGAATAAACTGTTTAGGGCCATGTAACTGGACCGTCGCAGGTGTAATCACAATTTGTGGATGAATATCTCGCATTGCGGGTTGGCTCATTGCTGGCTCATCATTTTCATTGATATCTTGGTTAGATGGTTCTTCCATCTCAATTTCATGAGCTGGCATGACATCCTGCTGAGGGCTAATTTCTGATTCTATCATTTCATCTGATTCAATCAGGTCAAATCCAAAGGGATCGTCAAGCAGCCAGTCTTTTTCATGTTTTTTTTTATCATCAGCCACTGCCAAGGGTTCAGTCAATTTGCTTGGCCCAGTGGTGTTTTTTTTTGCGTCGAGTATTTGCTGAGTACCTAAATTCGCCAATTGATCTGCCATTTCATTGCCTGCATGTCCAGCATGACCTTTAATCCAGTTCCATTCAATTTCGCGACCTTGGCAGGTTTGATCGAGTTTTTTCCAAAGATCTGGGTTTTTTACATCTTTCCAGTTTTTCTTTTTCCACCCTTCAATCCATTCGGTAATGCCAAGTTTTACATAGTTGGAATCGGTCCAAAGCACTAATTTTGCTTCGGTTGGGCAAAATGCGATCCCTTCAATGGCTGCGGTAAGTTCCATGCGGTTATTGGTTGTATCAAGTTCACCACCACACAACTTATGTTCTTCTGTTTCAGTGATGATATAAGCGCCCCAGCCACCAGGACCTGGGTTGCCTTTACAAGCACCATCGACATAAAGTGTGATTGTTTGTGACATAGTAATAACCAATGAAAGTGAATTAAGAGTTGAACATCGTGGTTTAAGAATTTATTGTATACGCAAATCGGCGTTTTCTACGCATGAACTGAGATTTTTTTAATTTCTTGTAACATTTGTATGCAATTCGCATTCAAAATTTGCCTTGTAAGCGCGTTTAGCTCTACTAAAATGGCAATGATAAAATAATTTACTAAATGTTGTTCGGAACTCTTATGTTTAAACCTACCACAATGCTGTGGCAACCTACTGCGACTGTTTTCTTTAAATTATCCTTATTAACATCTGCATTCGCAGCATTAGGGTTGACTGCAGGGTGTTCTTCGACGTCGACAACATCAAAAGTTCAAACATCAAAGTCAGCAGGCATGTTAGATGCCAGCAGTCTGGATTCTCTAGAAGATCTACTTTCTGCAACTGATATACGCGCGGTAGAGGGCGATCGCCTATTGATTTTAAAACATGGTGACGTATGGAAGCGGATGTCAGTCGGTTTTAAAATGGATGAAAACCATTGGGATCCTCGTATTGATGCGCAACGGAGCTGGTTTGTTTCCCGCCAACCTTATATTGACCGTCTAAGTGCTCGTGCATCACGCTATCTTTACCATACCGTGAAAGAAGCTGAACGTCGTGGTTTACCTACTGAATTAGCACTATTGCCGATTATTGAAAGTTCTTATGACCCAGCAGCAACCAGTAGTGCCGCCGCAGCTGGGATGTGGCAATTTATCCCAAGTACAGGGAAAATTTATGGTTTAAGACAAACCAGTTTATACGACGGGCGTCGTGATGTGGTTGAATCAACACGTGCCGCTTATGAGTTTTTAGGCAGTTTATATAATCAATTCGGTTCTTGGGAGTTGGCTCTGGCTGCCTATAACGCAGGCCCAGGGCGTATCCAGCAAGCAATTAACCGTAACCAAGCTGCGGGCTTGCCAACAGACTATTGGTCATTGCGTTTACCGCAAGAAACCATGAACTATGTACCACGCTTTTTAGCCGTGGCGCAGATTATTAAAAGCCCATCGAAATATGGGGTGAGCTTACCGCCGATTGCCAATCGTCCGCACTTTAGAGAAGTTGCAGTTCCACCGGGCGTACAACTCAATCAAATTGCTTCAATTACCAATTTAAGTCGCGCTGAATTATATGCTTTAAATCCTGGTCATCGTGGTGAATTTGTTGACCCTTCGAGTACTTTACGTATTTTGATTCCTGCGGATCTTAGTCCGACCATTGATGCAAAATTAAGAGCGTTAAAACCGGGTTCTGATAGCGGTTTATGGGCAAGCAATACTGCGCCAACCACAGCTACACGGACTTTAACGCCTACAGCGGTCACCTCGACAGTGACTCAATCGATTACTCCAAGTAAAGCGACGCCACCTGCTTTAACAACAGCAAAAACCACCACGACAACCACAGGTTCATTGAGTACGCTCAAAAATACACCACAAGGCTCAGATGCATTAGCGCAATTTGCTGCCAATGCTGATATTCCAAGTGCGCCACGTATTCCTGTTGCTGTGACCAATGCAGCCAATGTGAAACCTGTTGCCGCAGAGCCGCCAATTTCTGCACGTGAAAAAGCACAAATTCTTGCCGCAGTAAAAGCTGAAGGCGAAAAGGAAACGGTTAAACAAGTTTTAGAACCTCAAGCCACTCAAGCCGAAAAAGAAGAAGTGGTTAAAGAGATTAAGGCGATTGCACCACAAGGGACAGAAGTGCTTGACCCGTATGATGGTAAAATTAAGCTGACTGCAATTCAAACCAGTCAATCTGTTGCAGAAGTTCAAGGTAAAGAAAATACGGTTGGATTCTCATATCCTAAAGGTTTAGCAGATACCACACCTGCAAACTCGGAAGAAGCCAAACTGAATCAGGATAAGAACTTTAAGAAAACCGAAACTGAAGTTGTGGTTGAACCACCAAGAGGTAAACGCAGTACTTATACCGTTTTGGCAGGGGATACTTTAGCAACGATTGCTTTAAAGAATGGCGTAAATTGGCGCGATATTGCCAAATGGAACCAAGTTGATCCAAACGGAACTTTATTTGTTGGGGCGACTTTGTATTTATATGATGCCAAACCACAAATTGATACACCTGTGGTTTCTCGCAAAACCACGGATTCAGCTCCAGCCAATTATGTGGTTAAACCAAATGACAGTTTAACCAGTGTGGCAAATCAGTTTGATTTATCTGTTTCACAATTGGCAAATTATAATAATCTGAATACCAACAGTAATTTATTTGTCGGTCAGAAATTAAAGCTTAAAGATGCTTCAGATGATAAATTATCTGAAATCAATAAAGCAGTGGTTCGTGCGGATACCTCTAAGCCTGTTGCAAAAATCAAGACTAAGGCTTATGCAGTTAAACGTGGCGAATATCTTAAAGTGATTGCCGATCGTTATGCTTTATCTGTACATGAACTCGCTGATTTGACTCCAGGTCTAGATACCTCAAGTAGCTTATTTGTGGGGCAAAAGATCAATGTGCCACTCAGTGAAGTCAATGAGCCAGAAGCTAAACTTGACTCTAAAGTGATTGATCAAAGTAAGTTTAAGAATGTAAAAGCTGAAACAACCTATAAAACTGAGAACTATAAAGTTCAAAGTGGCGATAGTTTATCCAGTATTGCGGTTCAGTCTAAATTAAGCTTGGCAGAATTAGCTGAGTTAAACAAAATTTCGACATCTAAAAACTTGCTTGTGGGTCAAATCATTAAGATCCCTGCTGGAACAACAACACCAGAAACCTATACTGTGCAATCTGGGGATAGCCTAATTGCGCTGGCAAATAAGTATAATTTGCAAGTTAACCAAATTGCCGATTTAAATGGTTTAAAAAGTACATCTGGTTTGTTTGTTGGGCAGAAATTGAAGTTGACTGGCACGCCTGAAACTAGCAGTAAAGAGAAAGCACAAGCGAGAAATGAGTCGAAATCAGAAGGCTCTAGTAAAGATATCCATGTGGTCAAATCAGGTGAAACACTGGCAAGCGTTGCAAAAAAATATAAACTGCAATTGTCTTATTTAAGTGAATTAAATGGTTTGTCGCGTAATCAGGCTTTGGATATTGGACAACGCTTAAAGCTTGATGGGGAATTACCCAGTAAATCCACGCTATCTAAAGAAAAAGAAGACCTAAAGGCGACTGCGAAAGCAACAGCTAAAGCTTCGAGTAAGAATACTGAAAGCTATGCGGTGAAGTCTGGTGAGTCGTTAAATGCGATTGCAAATCGTGTTGGTATGTCAGTTCAAGAACTGGCTGAATTGAATGATCTGAGCCCACGTGCGGGTTTACAACGTGGACAATCTATTCGTATTCCTAAAACAGTGACTGAATACAAAGTGAAAAGCGGTGATTCATTGATTCGTTTAGCCAGCAAGTTTGGGATTGATACCAGTGCACTTGCTGAGATGAATGAAATAAAACCAAACGCTTCATTACGCATTGGCAGCATTATTAAAGTTCCGAATCTTTAAGCGCCATTTTATTGGAACGACGTTTAAAGCTTAACCTTTCAAAAACTTTTTTGAATAAAGGAAAATAGGGGAATGCGCCTAAGTTTTGCATGTGTCAGCCCGATCGGGCTGGCATTGGGATTATGTGTTGCAACTATAAATGTTGATGCTGCTCTACAGACAACAGCATATATTGCTGTACATAATGCTCCACTATATGTCAAAGCTCAGGCGATGCCTTATGCCAATAGCAATGCACCCAAAGGCGGCTATATCAGTACAGCGAGTATAGGCACCTTTGATAATCTCAATAGTATGAATGGCAAAGGCAGTTCAACTGAAGGGATTAATTATCTATTTGATAGCTTAATGGATAGCTCACTGGATGAGCCAGGTGTGTTATATCCACTTCTCGCTGAAAAAGTCACTTATGATCCTGTTAAAACCAAATTTGTTATTTTCCATTTAAATCCTAAAGCTCGTTTTAGTGATGGTTCACCCGTCACGGCTGAGGATGTTAAATTTAGTTTTGATACCATTCAGAGCAAAGCCAATTTAGGCTTTCAAATGTATCTGTCTGATTTAGCCAAGACTGAGGTATTGTCTAAATACCGAGTGAAAATGACATTTAAATCAGACCACAATGCAGACATGCCCTTTATTTTGGCAAAAATTGCGATTTATTCAAAAGCAGATTGGAAAAATAAAGACTATAGCAAAGTGACCTTGCAGCCGATTTTAGGATCGGGGCCTTATCTGATTGAACGTATTGATTCTGGGCGCAGTATTAGCTATAAGCGCAATCCAAATTATTGGGCAAAGGACTTAGCCATCAATCGTGGTCGTTATAACTTTGATCGCATGAAATATGTTTATTATCGAAGCCCCGAAATCGCTTTTGAAGGGTTTAAATCTGGACAATATCGCTTTTATCAAGAAAAAAATGCCCGTAATTGGGTCACCGAATATAATTTTCCTGCGGTAAAACAAGGTTTGGTGAAAAAGTATATTTCTAAGATTGAAACACCAGCACTCACGCAAAGTTTGGTTTTTAATACCCGAAAGGCGCCATTCAATGATCTCAATTTTCGCCAAGCATTAACCTATGCTTATGATTTTGAATGGATCAACAAAGCATTGTTATATGGTCAAAATATTCGCTTGCAAAGCCACTTTCAAAACAGTGAGCTTGCTGCGACTGGAAAGCCAAGCGCGAAAGAACTTGCAATTTTAACGCCTTATTTAAAGCAATTGCCCGCATTACAACGGCAAGGTGTATTGGCAGATTGGAAATATCCAGTTTCAGATGCCAGTGGATTTAACCGACAAAATTTATTGATTGCACGTTCGATGCTATTAAAGGCGGGTTATCGTTTTCACAATGGACAATTGGTGGATAAACAAGGTCGCCCCATTCAAATTGAATTTCTGATTCATCAAGATGGTGCACTAAGGACTTTGTTGCCGTATATTCGTAATTTAAAAAAACTTGGGATTCAGGCAAATATTCGTCAAGTCGATTTACCGCAATATACAGAGCGTATGCGCCGTTTAGATTTTCAGATGACCGCTATCGATATGCCGCAATCATTAACACCGGGGGCTGAACAGGCACAGATGTGGGGCAGTAAAGCTGCCGATGAAGTGGGCAATTACAATTATGCGGGTGTCAAAAGCCCAGTGGTCGATCAGCTGATTCAACAGATTATTTACGCACCGAACCGTGAACAATTGGTGCTTCGTACCCGAGCACTGGATCGGGTATTACGTGCAGGCTATTATCAAATTCTGACTTATGGCAATGATAAAAACTGGTATGCTTATTGGAATATGTATCAGCAACCCAAAGTTAAACCAAAATTATCCCTCGGTTTAGAGTATTGGTGGGTAGATGCAGATCAAGCGAAAAAAGTAGAGCAATATTTAAAAAAATGAGCAGTTTAAACGCATAATTTCAAATCTTCATGGTTAAAACATCGATGGCTCAACGTGAGTGATGTTTAAATTGACATATCTACCCTCATGAGGTCATAAGGAACATCGTTTCAATGGGCACATATATACTCAAAAGGCTGTTACTGATCATCCCGACATTGTTCTTTGTTCTCTTGATCAATTTTGTTGTGGTTCAAATTGCACCTGGAGGGCCTGTTGAACAAGCGATTCAACAAGCGGAAAACTTCCAAGGAGTCAACATGACTGCTGGGGGGCTATCATCTTCGGTCAATAACCATGAGTATCGTGGTGCACAGGGCTTAAGCGAAGATATGGTCAATAAAATCAAACAGCAATATGGCTTTGATCGACCTGCACATGAACGATTCTGGTTGATGTTAAAAAACTATTTAGCTTTAGATTTTGGCACAAGTTTTTTTAAAGATAAGCCGGTGACTGAGCTGTTATGGGAAAAAATGCCAGTCACCATTTCCTTGGGTGCGTGGAGCACTTTTTTAATTTATTTAATCTCAATTCCTTTAGGGATTAAAAAAGCCAAACAACATGGCTTATTTTTTGATAAATCAACTTCATTGCTTTTGGCTGTGGGCTATGCCGTTCCCGCTTTTGTATTTGCAATATTGTTGATCGTATTTTTTGCTGGTGGTTCTTATTTACAATGGTTTCCGTTACAAGGCTTTGTTTCAGATAACTTTCACAGTCTCAATTTATTTGAAAAAATAGCAGATTATTTTTGGCACATGGCTTTACCTTTGCTGTCCATGGTGTTGGGCGGATTTGCAAGTTTAACCTATCTGACAAAATATTCATTTATGGAAGAACTCAATAAGCAGTATGTGCTTGCAGCACGAGCAAAAGGCTTAACTGAAAATGATGTGTTATATAAACACGTATTTCGTAATGCATTGTTGGTGATTGTTGCCGGCTTGCCTGAAGTATTGGTTGGGGTGTTCTTTGTTGGAAATCTACTGATTGAAATTATTTTTAACTTGGATGGCTTAGGCTTGCTGGGTTTTGAAGCCGTGCAACAACGTGATTATCCGGTGATTTTTGGTGCTTTGTTCTTTCTAACCTTATTTGGGCTGATTTTACGTTTAATCTGTGATGTGGTTTATCGTGTGATTGATCCGCGAATTGATTTTGAATCGAGAGGTGCAAAATAATGTCACCGATCATGCAAGTACGAATACAGAAATTTAAGAAAAATCGCTTGGGTTTTGTCTGTTTCATCGTATTTATTGTTTTATTTATTCTTTCAATTTCTGCCGAATTTATTGCCAATGATAAGCCCTTATTGGTCAAATACGATCAGCATTATTACATGCCAGTTTTAAAGGCTTATCCTGAAACACATTTTGGTGGGGTCTTTGAAACAGAAGCTGATTATCGTGATCCGGTGGTTCAGCAGTTGATTGAGGAAAAAGGTTGGTCGATTTGGCCGCTGGTTCGTTATTCCTACCAAACTCCCAATTTAGATTTAGCCGTTCCTGTTCCATCACCACCCACCGTACAAAACTGGTTAGGTACAGATGATCAAGGGCGTGATGTATTTACCCGTATTCTTTATGGTCTGCGTATATCACTGTTGTTTGGTTTGGCATTGACACTATTTGCTGCATTTATTGGAATTATTGTTGGGGCGATACAGGGCTATTATGGCGGATGGGTGGATTTAATTGGGCAACGTCTGCTTGAAGTTTGGGGTGGTTTGCCGACTTTATTTATGGTGATCATCTTGGTCAGTATATTTACCCCGAGTGTTTATTGGCTATTTCTGATTATGTTGATTTTTGGCTGGACAGAGTTGGTCGGTATAGTCCGTGCAGAATTTCTTCGCGCCCGTCATTTAGATTATGTTCAAGCAGCACGTGCCTTAGGGGTGAGTGATTTGGTGATTATGTTCCGACATATCTTGCCCAATGTGATCAGTTCAAGTTTATCTCAACTTCCATTTATGCTGACTGCAAATATTACCGCACTTACTGCATTGGATTTTTTAGGTTATGGGCTACCACCAGATGCAGCCTCCCTCGGTGAATTGTTATTACAAGGTAAAAATAATTTAAATGCGCCGTGGCTGGCTTTATCTGGATTTTTTACTTTGGCCTTGGTGCTATCTTTATTGATTTATATTGGGGAGGCGACACGCGATGCATTCGATCCAAGACGTCAAAAATGATCCATCTTTGTTGTTGTCTGTCCAACATCTGCATATTGAAAATCAGCGTAAAGAGGTGCTGGTCAATAATCTTAACTTTGACCTACATGTCGGGGAAACTGTTGCGATTGTCGGGGAGAGTGGTTCAGGCAAATCAATCAGTGGTTTGGCACTACTTGGCTTACTTCCTGAAAATTTAACTGTGACTGGACAAGCGTTATATGATGAGCAAAACCTATTGTCTCTTAATCAAAATGCGCATTTGGCGATCCGTGGTAAAAAAATTGCCATGATTTTTCAAGAACCGATGACTGCACTCAACCCGTTACACAAGGTTGAGCGGATTATTGGTGAGACTTTACTTTTAGATGGAATGTCTAAGGAAAAAGTCAGAAAACGTGTCTATGACTTATTGTGTGATGTCGGAATGGACGAACCTGAGGATAAGTTGAATCGTTATCCACATGAGTTATCAGGTGGTCAACGACAACGTGTTTTGATTGCATCAGTTTTGGCACAAAAGCCTGAAATTATTATCGCGGATGAGCCGACAACAGCCTTAGATGTCACATTACAATCGCAAGTTTTAAACTTATTACAACTGCTTATTCTAAACCATAAAATGGCCATGATTTTAGTCAGTCATGACTTGAATTTGGTGCGTAAATATGCCAATCAAGTGATTGTGATGAATCAGGGGCAGGTTGAAGAAAAAGGCACAGTTCGAAATATTTTTCAAAACCCTAAAGCCAACTATACCCAATATTTATTGGATCATGATTTTGGTGAAGCCAATGCTTTACCGCATAAACGTAATTTAGTTTTATCTCTACATCGTGTTGGGGTGAAATTTCCAATAAGAAAGGGCATATTTAATCGAGTTAAAGATTATTTTGTTGCTGTTCAACCGATCAATTTACGTTTAGATCGCGCTGAGTCCATCGGGATTGTTGGAGAAAGCGGTTCTGGTAAAACTTCTTTGGCACTGGCAATCGCACGACTTATACAGTGCTCAGGCAATGTTTTCCTACTCAATCAGGACTTGAACCGATTAAGCCAGCGTAAATTACGCCCACTGCGATCCAATTTTCAAATTGTATTTCAAGATCCGTTAAGCAGTTTAAATCCACGTATGACTGTAGATCAGATTATTCGAGAGGGCTTGGCACTAAAACACCTAAAAGAAGCTGAAATGTTGATTCGTATCAATGAAATTTTAGACAAAGTAGATCTCCCGATAACAGTTAAACAGCGTTATCCGCATGAATTGTCTGGCGGTCAACGGCAACGTGTGGCTTTAGCACGTGCTGTGGTATTACGCCCTAAATTACTGATTCTCGATGAACCAACCTCAGCACTTGACCGAACCACACAACGTGCGATTGTAAAATTACTGCGTCAGTTGCAACAGGATTATCAAATGAGTTATTTGTTTATTAGTCATGATTTGCAGGTTGTAAAAGCACTTTGTCAGAAAGTTTTGGTATTAAAAGATGCTAAAGTTATCGAGTTTCAAGACACTCAAGCCTTATTTGATAAACCTTTAAATGACTATACCAAGCGATTAATTGCAGCGAGTCAGTATTAACGCTGTATTGATGACTCTGGTTCAAAAAATATTCACATTAACAAAGTTGACAAAATGCATTGTCAGATTTACGCTTGAACTATTATAAATTTAAATTAGAGTAAAAGCTCTAATCACTAAAGAGATTTGACCATGAGCCATCTTGCACAAGCATTAGAAATAAAAAACACGCGATTTAAAAACCGAATCATTAAAGGTGCGATGAGTGAAGCATTGGCCAACCATGCAGGGCAACCGAACCAATTGCATTTAGGTTTATATGATGCTTGGGGGAAAGGCGGCTTGGGTTGTGCCATTACGGGGAATGTGATGGTTGATTTCCGTGCGAAGAATGAGCCAGGTGTTGTTGTAGTTGAAACTGAACGTGATCTTGCCAAACTGACTGAATGGGCAAATGTGGGTAAAAAGCACGGGATGGTACAATTGATTCAGTTATCACATCCAGGTCGCCAGTGTCCAAAAGGACTCAATAAAGAAACTGTCGCGCCTTCAGCAGTGCCTTTTAGTCCAATGTTGGCAACGACATTTGGTACGCCACGTGCACTTAATGAAGCAGAAATTTTAGATATTATTCAACGATTTGCTGAAGCTGCACGGATCTGTGAAAAAGCAGGTTTTGAAGGTGTACAGTTACATGGTGCACATGGTTATTTAATCAGTCAATTTCTTTCACCATTGACCAATAAACGTCAAGATCAATGGGGCGGTTCAATTGAAAACCGTATGCGTTTCTTATTAGAAATTTATGCTGCAGTGCGTGCTAAAACCTCAGAAAACTTTATTATTTCAGTCAAACTGAACTCTGCAGATTTCCAGCGTGGTGGAATCACAGAAGAAGAAGTGGTTCAAGTATTTAAAGCCATTGATACAGCAGGGATCGATTTGATCGAAATTTCTGGTGGTACCTATGAAGCACCAGCAATGGCAGGCGCAAAAGCGGATAAACGTAAGCAAAGTACGATTGCACGTGAAGCATATTTCTTAGATTTTGCAGAAAAAATTCGTAAAGAGGTCAAATGTCATCTTATGGTGACAGGTGGTTTCCGTACAGCGCAAGGAATGAA
The DNA here is from genome assembly GCF_052824985.1 of Acinetobacter sp. 1125_18A. NCBI lineage: Bacteria > Pseudomonadati > Pseudomonadota > Gammaproteobacteria > Moraxellales > Moraxellaceae > Acinetobacter > Acinetobacter sp. 1125_18A. Next base: position 124,195 of record NZ_VTDG01000007.1, on the reverse strand, counting down.
TGCGGCTTTAGACAGTGGTGCGTGTGAATTTATTGGGATTGCACGTCCTCTTGCGGTAGAACCTGAAGTCAGCAACAACTTGATTGCTGGTCAGGACGTTCGATATGCAGTAGAACAAATCAAAACTGGTATCCCTTTTGTTGATAAAATGGCGATCATGGAAATTCTGTGGTATGCCGCGCAGTTTAAAGCGATTGGTGAAGGGAAGAAGCCAAATCCTAAGCTTTCTCCACTCAAGGTTTTCTTTAATTATGCAAAAAATAATATCAAGGCAGTGATCCAAGGACGAGTAAACTCGCGAAAATCAGCCTAATAAAGATTGGGAAAAGCGTAGTCGCGACTTAGAAAATTGATTTTAAGGTTGCTTCTGGTCTGCTTTAGACCAATACGATTTAAATGTGTCAGCAGGCCATTGTCCTTTCACTAAAGCCGTTTGAAAGGCGGGTCTGCTTTCTATTTGCAGAAGATAGCGCTGAATTTCAGTGAACTTTTGATATCTTGGGTGAGGTTCAAAACAGGCTTTGTTTCAACAAGGTTTAAATTAAAAATGTTGAACTGCTAATTATTACAAAACAAAGCCCTAAAAGCAGTTAGGGCTTTGAAAGAAAGCAATCAATCTAGCTATTGGACAATGGGTTAATGCGCACAAAAAGCCATATTAAAATATTCAAATAATTCAGGCGTGTTCAACCACAGCATACTTGACAGCCCGAACAGAATAACAATAACCAACCAGATACTGAGCTTGAACCACGAGAATGAGTTAGTCATTAACCACAGCCTCTTCATTAACAAAGAAATGCACAATAACACCGACTATACACAAGGCAATTGAGCATCCCCAAATGATGTTGTAGTTACCCGTTATATCATGATTTAAACCGCCTAGCCATCCACCAAAAAAAGAACCGATTTGGTGAGTGAAAAACACCAGACCGCTTAGCATGGTTAAGTATTTCACACCAAACATATTGGCCACAATACCATTGGTTAGGGGTACAGTCGAAAGCCATAAGATCCCCATAACGATACCAAAGGCGTAAACAGTCCAAATACTTAACGGCAGCATGAGAAAGGCAACAATCGCAATGCCACGTAAACCATATAAACCCATAAGCAGATGCGGTTTAGAATACTTGCCACCAAGCCAACCAGCGGTATAGGTTCCGATAATATTAAATAGACCAACCAATGCGAGAAAGATCGTTCCAGTGGAGGCATCAAAACCATGATCAATCAAATAACCCGGCAGGTGAATGCCTAAAAAAACCACTTGGAACCCACACACTGAGAAACCAAAGGCCAACCATAAAAAGGGTTTATGCTGAAAGGCAATTTTAAGAATCTGTTTAAAGCTTAAATTGGGTTTTATCGCTTGTTTAATTGCATTTGGCGGTACATACATAGGAGCTTTAAGCATCCATGCCAATGGAACAATCAACACGATGAGCATTGCTGTAATGACCAGCGCAGATGACCAGCCGAAATTTTTAATGAGAAGCAGGGTGGTTGGCAACATAATGAATTGCCCAAATGAACCAGCTGCACTGGCAATTCCCATTGCCATACTACGCTTGCTTGGATGCGCTGCTCGTCCTACGGCTGAAAGTAATACCGAGAATGATGTTGCAGAGAGAGCTAAGCCGATAATTAAGCCAACACTGATATCCAGTAACAGCACATTTGAACTGATAGACATTAACAATAGGCCAATGGTGTAGAGCACCCCGCCTATCGCAACAATCTTCTTACTTCCATATCTATCTGCAAGCGCACCAGTAAAAGGTTGTACTGCGCCCCAGAATAGATTTTGTATGGCAATGGCTAAACTAAAAACCTGATGACTCCAACCAAACTCATGGCTCATGGGTACAAGATAAAGCCCAAAACCGTGACGTACACCTAAAGAGAGTGCCAGAATAAAAGCACTTCCAATAAGCATATAAATGAGTGGTTTAGAGAAACGCGTGTCGTCCTGTTGTACTGACATAAGCTATCCATTGAATCATCATATGAGAATTGTAGATGATTCAATGGGACTTAGCGATAGAATAAAAATTTATCAATCGATAAATTTTAGTGATCAGTCAGCACAATTTAATGAAAATAAATTTAGCTTTTAGAAGCGATAACCCACACCGACATAAGTAATCAGAGGATCAATATCAATTTTGGTTTTGGCTGTGACAAGTTGTTTGTTGGTATTTGAGTCTGAAATGGTAATGGTCGCATCACTACTCATTGGTGCATAAGTGACAGAGCCTACTCCAAACCAGCGATCATTAAAATCATAGGTTGCACCCAGTGTTGCCATAGGTGCCCAAGCATCATCTGCTTCTACTTTAACTACAGGATTTGCAGATGATTTTTTGCCATCTAGTGCTGCTCCAGCCTGTCCATCTAATACGTTCTGGATCATGTGACCTGCTGCAATCAGATCGTCTTTTACGCCATTATCGACTTTTAGGTGAGTAAAATGTGCATACATGACACCTACACCAACATAAGGCCGAAGTTTATTTACACCAGATTTACCAAATTGATAATGTAGTTCTGCCGCTGGCAACCATGCAGTTGCAGATGCTGCTTTTGAATGTTTTGTTAAATCAGTAATTGCAATATCTTTTTTTAAGTCAATACTGCCAAGTGGTGTAGAATCTTTACCGGTCAATGGTGCATAGATTTGGCCTTTGCCTTCTATCTCAACTTTAGGCGGAACACCTGCTTTAAACTCTAATGAAAGATTATCAGTGAAGTAGTAATTTCCCATCAGACCAAAAGTATCAACATCTTTTGCTGTTAGACCAGTGCCTTCAGAGGTCCAACTGGATAGACCATTGACTGTGGCTGTGCCCGTTAAAGCGCCAGGAATCGTGTCACCCAAAAGGCCGATTGCGCCATAAAGAAAAGGATTGGATTCTTTAACTGCTGCGTCTAAAACTGCTTTTTTAGAAATATCACCTACTTTAGATTGTGTTCCTTCTGCAACGGCAGTATTCACTTTGATAGGATTAGCGTTACCCTGTGGCATTGCATGTAGCCAACCTGCTGAAACAGAAAAGCGTTTAAATCCATCACCATCTTTCAGACTAAAATAAGGTGAATCTGCATGCGCCATCATCGGTAAAGTCATGCATGAGGTCATGATGCAAAGTAATGATTTTTTCATAGGTTTGGACTCCATGTCCGTAATTGATACTAATTTTTATGCGTTTTTATTATTAGAAGTTTTTGCTGTTAATTAATGTAGTCTTTACAAAGGCTTTTTTTAAGTGAATGTTCTTTTTTTAATGTTTTATTTATCGTAGGTTTATAAATGTAATACAACTGTAATCATGTTGTCATGATATTACATGCTAAAAATAGACCATGATCAATACTAAAAATAACCATAAAACATTGACTTGGCAGATAAGGAAAAACTCAAGCCATAAAAAAAGGCCATATAAATATGACCTTTTGTTAAGCAGCATAAGTCATTTTAGTCAATGACTTTCGTTATTTTTGAAAACGAGATAGATCTTCTTCAGGGCGTGCGGTTAAAACTTCTACACCGTCTTTGGTCACCAGCAGGGTATGTTCATATTGAGCTGAAAGACTATGGTCTTTGGTCACCACCGTCCATTTATCACCCATTAAACGTGTTTGCCAAACACCAGCGTTGACCATTGGTTCAATGGTAAAGGTCATACCTTCTTCTAAAACCATGCCTGAATTGGGTTGACCATAGTGAAGGACTTGAGGCTCATCATGGAATACCGTACCAATACCATGACCACAGTATTCACGCACTACACTAAAGCGTTCTGATTCAACATATTTTTGAATCGCTGCGCCGATATCACCAATGGTTGAGCCCGGTTTCACCGTTTCCATACCACGGTACATTGCTTCTTGAGCAACTTTACATAAACGTTCAGCAATAATCGATGTTTCACCACCAACCACATACATCATATTGGTATCGCCGTGATAACCATCTTTAATCACAGTGACATCAATATTGAGAATATCGCCTTTCTTTAAAATTTTACTCGCAGATGGAATGCCGTGACATACCACATGATTTACAGAAGTACAAATCACATGTTGGAATGCAGGGCGACCAGGCGCAGCACCATAACCTAAACATGCAGGTATAGCGTCTTGTTTGTTGACAATATAGTCATGACAAATCGTATCCAATTCAAGTGTACTAACACCTGGTTTGATATGCGGTTTGATCATATCCAAAACTTCTGCAGCCAATCGACCTGCAACACGCATCTTTTCAATTTCATCTGCGGTTTTGATTAATCGACGTGGTGCTTCGTAAGTACTGTTCATGATCTTTAAAAACTTTTGGAAATTTGTATGTGACTATGGTATAAATAGCCGCCCAATTTATCAAATGCTTTCTGTGACTTTCTTTGTGAATGGTTTATGGAAATATTGATAAGGGTAATTTAAAAATCCGCACATATGTCGTCACATTACTCTGGGTGCCTGAAAGGGTGGAGAATGCGGACATATGGAGGCCTAACCCAAACTTTTAAGGTAAAGAAAATGGCAGATTACAACGTAAGCATGCGCGACCTTCTTCAAGCTGGCGCGCACTTTGGTCACCAAACTCGCTTCTGGAACCCAAAAATGCGTCAATACATTTTTGGTGCGCGTAACCGTATTCACATCATCAACCTTGAACATACTGTTCCTGCGTTAAATGATGCTTTGAATTTTGTTAACAATCTAGCAAGCAAAAAGAACAAAGTATTGTTCGTTGGTACAAAACGTGCTGCTTCTAACATCATTCGTGAACAAGCTCAACGCGCTGGTCAGCCTTATGTTGATCACCGTTGGTTGGGTGGTATGTTGACTAACTGGAAAACTCTTCGTCAGTCAATCAACCGTTTGAAAGATCTTCAAACTCAATCACAAGATGGTACTTTTGCTAAACTTACTAAACGTGAAGCATTAGAACGCGCTCGTGAAATGGAAAAACTTGAACGCTCTTTAGGCGGTGTTAAGAACATGGGTGGTTTACCTGACGCATTGTTCATCATCGACGTTGATCACGAAGCAATCGCGATTAAAGAAGCTAAAAACCTTGGTATTCCAGTAATCGGTATCGTTGATACAAACTCTAACCCAGATAACGTAGATTTCGTTATTCCTGGTAATGACGATGCGATCCGTGCTGTTACACTTTATGCTTCTGCAATGGCTGATGCAATTCTTGCTGGTAAAGAATACGCTCAAACTCAAGCGAATGCTCAAGCTAAAGGCGAAGAAGCTGCGAAAGAAGCTCCTGAGGCTTAATGCGTTTTGACGCAAGCTTGTCATTTTTGTGATTTAAAATGATGACAAATTGAGCGTCGAGAAAGCAAAGCGGCCCAGAGGAACCTTTGGGCCGTTTTTGTTGAACAGATTCATATTCTACCGTATTTAGGAGAACAACATGACTGCAGTTACTGCGAGCATGGTAAAAGAATTACGTGACCGTACTGGTCTTGCAATGATGGAATGCAAAAAAGCATTAACAGAAGCAGACGGTGACATCGAATTAGCGATTGATAATCTTCGTAAATCAGGTCAAGCAAAAGCAGCTAAAAAAGCTGGTAACATTGCTGCTGATGGCGCGATCACAATTGCTCAAGAAGGTAATAAAGCAATTCTTTTAGAAGTAAACTGTCAAACTGACTTCGTTGCGAAAGACGAAAACTTTGCTGGTTTCTCTGCGAAAGTTGCTGCTGCTGCACTTGCTGCTGGTGTAACTGATGCTGCTCAAATTGCTGAATTGAAACTTGAAGATGGTTCAACTGTTGAAGAAGCTCGTATTGCGCTTGTTCAAAAAATCGGTGAAAACATCCAAGTTCGTCGTGCTGCAATTGTTGAAGGTGAAAACCTTGCAGTTTACAAACACGGTTTAAAAATCGGTGTTGTTGTTTCTTACACAGGTTCTGCTGAAACTGGTAAAGGTATTGCAATGCACGTTGCTGCGTTCAACCCAGTTGCTGTAACTGCTGAAGATGTTTCTGCTGATCTTATCGCGAAAGAGAAAGAAATTGCTGAAGCTAAAGCGATTGAATCTGGTAAGCCAGCAAACATCGTTGAAAAAATGGTGACTGGTTCAGTTGAAAAATACTTGAACGAAGTTGTTCTTGAGCGTCAACAATACGTAATTGACAACGACAAAAAAGTTGCTGAAGTATTGAAAGCGACTGCAACAACTGTAGCTCAATTCGTTCGCTTCGAAGTAGGTGAAGGTATTGAGAAGAAAGCTGAAATGAGCTTTGCAGAAGAAGTTGCTGCTGCTCAAGCGGCTGCTAAATAATTTTTACTCACTGAGTATAATTATTGAAAACCCCTCCTTAGAGGGGTTTTTTTTGTCTGTAATTTAATTGAAGTAGATTCAGAAGAATTAATTCATACATATCTAAAAGATTATTCTTTTATAATTCCACAATGAACATTGATTAGACTCAAACTTTATGGCGAATAAAACTCAACTTGGTATTGGTGCTGTAATCGCAGTGATCGTCGCAGCATATCTAGGGGTTGATCTCAATCAACAAAAAAATCAAACAACTGAACCCTCTAAAGTTGAATCGATCGATCAGCAAAACAATCATTCACAAGACAATACACAGCAAGTGGATGAGCAGGGTAAAGATAACCAATTTAAAGATAAGCCGTCTGCCAATAGTCAAAATCAAAATGGTCTTGAGGTTATTCGAAAAGCCTATGATGCAAAACTCAGTAATGTTCAAGTACAATCCATTGGTCGAGTAAAAGCCGTGTTGCGTGATGATAATGAAGGTTCACGTCATCAAAAATTTATTCTTGCGCTGGATAATGGTTTAACTGTACTGGTTGCACATAATATTGATTTAGCACCACGCATAGATAATTTACGCAAAGGCGATACTGTCGAATTTTTTGGCGAATATGAATATAGCAATCAAGGTGGTGTAATGCATTGGACACACCATGATCCAAAGCGTCGTCATCAAGATGGTTGGCTAAAACATAATGGAAAAACCTATCAGTAATCTATTGGTTATTTTCTTAGATGCACAAAAGATTAGGTCTTGTTTAAGCGTATAGATAGCAATTTTGTTCTATACGCTTTTTATAAACATGCTATTTTTAAATTATTATCAAAAGTCTGAATAGAAAAAATGCAGGAGTGGGCAAGCTACTTTCACCTAAAAGAATTGGGTGGATTAGAATTGTTAAAAGCACAGTATCACCATAAGCAATTTTCAAAGCATGTGCATGAAGGTTATTGTATTGGTGTGATTGAAGATGGTGCACAGAGTTTTTATCGGACTGGGCAGTTACATACAGCACCGAAGGGTGATATTATTTTAGTCAATGCCGATGAAATTCATACAGGTTCATCTGCTGTTGAGTCAGGCTGGAAATACCGTGCAATTTATCCAACGCCAGAAATGTTGTTAGATGCAGGGCAAGATTTTTTTAGTGTTAAAAATAGCGTACCGTGGTTCCCACAAGCTGTTGTGCAAGATGTTGGATTGGCACAGCAACTCTGTTTACTTTTTGATTTATTAGAACAAAAAGAAAATACTTTACTGAAAGAGAGTATGTATTTATCCACTTTAGCCCGCTTAATCAGTCGTTATGGTCGTGCCAAATTAACACCTGCTGAATTACCAGAAGCACAACGGAAAGTTGAAATAGTCAAAGATTTATTAAGCAGTTTTCCTGAGCATGATTATTCGCTCACTGATTTGGCGACATATGTAGGATTAAGCCCTTGGCATTTTTTACGTGAATTTAAAAAATATACGGGATTACCACCGCATAGCTGGTTGGTTCAGGTCCGCTTACAGAAAGCGCGCCAATTATTAAAACAAGGTCAGAGTATTGCAATGACTGCCCAAAATAGTGGTTTTTCAGATCAAAGTCATTTTAATCGACATTTTAAAAAAGCAGTCGGGGTTACGCCTTCTCAATATTTAAGTACCTTAAATATTTAATAAATGTATTCGGAAATAACCATTTAAACGCTCACAGCCCCTCACCAAATAGCAATTTCATCCAAGCGATCACTGAGCATTTATAAGATACTGATTAAATTCTTAGATTTGGATTTTGCAAATGAGTGATCAATTTGAATCTTATACTGCCGAGATTGAGCCGAAGTCTAAGCAAAATAAAAAGGCTTTTTTCCAAGGTGTGGTCGATATTTTACCTTTATCTATCGCCGTACTGCCTTGGGGTATTCTGGCTGGCTCAATGGCAATCAATGCTGGATTAAGCTTTGCACAAGCATTCTCAATGTCCGCTGTTGTATTTGCAGGTGCAGCACAGTTGGTGAGTTTAGGTTTAGTCATGTCACATGCATCTGCCTTGACGATTATGATTACGGTATTTTTCTTAACCAGTCAGCATTTAATTTATGCGCTTAATTTTCGTCAAGATGTCAGTCGCTTTCCGTTTAAGCAACGCATATTAATTGGCTTCTTGCTGACAGATGAGCTGTTTGCTGTCGGCATTGGCAAAGATAAACAGCGCAGCTTTGCTTATTTGTTTGGTGCTGGGCTGTGTTTTTATTTGGCTTGGTGCCTATTTAGTGTGTTAGGAATTGTACTGGCTAAATCAATTCCAAATTTAGAAAGCTTACATTTAGATTTTTCAATTGTTGCGGTATTTATTTTGATTATTGTGCCTATGGTGAAAAATAGCGCAACTTTGGTAGGCGTCATGTGTACCTTGCTATCTGCCTGTATTTTTAAATATTTTCAATTTGAAGGGGGTATTGTGCTATCAGGGATTTTGGGGATGTTTAGTGCGATGTGTACGGCAAAGATCGTCGGAGTAAAAAACATAGGAGTAGCAAAATGACATGGACTTTATTGTTAACTTTGGCAGGCATTGTATTGATTAACCGTTACTTTTTCTTGGAACCTAAAATCGCCCTGAAATTACCTCGTGTAATTGGAAATATGTTGCAGTATTCAGCACCATGTTTACTGACTGCAATTTGTGCACCAATTGTATTTTTTAATGGAGATCAATTGCGTGCATTGCCTTTGGATGCCTATTTTTTAACAGCAATGATCTGTGTTGTTTTAGCGCTTATTTCTAAGAAAATTCTAGTCAATTTAGCTTTAAGTTTATTGTGCTTTTACGGGTTATTTTATCTGTTAAATTGAAAAAAACAGAGGGAAAAGCCGAATTGGATTTTCCCTCTGGTTTATTTGAGCTAAAAAGCCAGTTTCTGGCGTGTTTTCCATTTGGGTAGCACTTTACCAAGATAAGCGTCCATACACCATACAGGGCCAATGAGGAGGAATTGAAGGTCTTTAAAGAAAGAAGGCTTTTTACCTTCGACTTTGTGACCATAAAATTGACCAATCCAAGCCAAAATAAACCCCCCAATATAGAAACCAACACCAACAGGAAGTAAGTAAATGATCCATGCCATGACTGCAATTAATGCGGTCATTGCTACAGCAAGAACAATATCCAAACGGGTATAGAAAACGAGGGTAAGAACCAGAAGCAGTGCGGTAAGCAAAGCACTAAAATGTGCAAGAATTCCAATGATGGCAAATAAGATCGCGGGGACACAAGCCCAATGGATGGCTTTATTGGTTTTGTTTTGATGACTTTCGCTATATTCATCAAACCATTCTGTGATTGTTTTCATTTGGCGCTCCATGCATGTGGTTGGCTATATTTATTTTTACTGAAAACAATATAAATCAGAATAATGTTTTGGTCAAAATACCGGCTTTAAATAAAACCAAGTGCTGGTCAGGGAGATTTCAATGTGTGGCCTGATAGAAATTTAAAATATCACGTGCCCATGTTTGATGTTCTGGTTTAACTGTGACTTTGATTTCCTGAAAATTGGTGACATCGTTGCCATCGCTTTCATCGGCATAATAGGCGATCCCATGTGTTTTGTTGGGGTAGTTGGGAATTTGATAGCTAAAATACACTTTATTTTTATTGGCTTTGACGATGTTTAACAAATGATTTTTATCTTCAATTGCACCAAATTCATTGTCTAAACGAAGTTTTTTGACATTGGGGAAATATAAACTTGCGTTATGCATGGCACAGCCAACACAAGCGGAAGAATTATAAATGGTGATGACTTCATCTTTTTTACGGCTTGCCAGCACAGCATACGCAACACCAGAAGGTCCCATATTCGTGCTGATCACTTGCCATGATAGGGGGGCAAGTACAGGACCCATACCGGGCAGTAAGATGATTTTAAAGTTTTTTGCTTGAGTCGCAGATAATTTATAACTGAACTGACATTTTACTTGTTGGGTATTGTTGGTCTTACAGACGGAATCATCTTTGTAGAATCCTGTATCGTTAAAAGGATTGGGAATTGCAGCAATAAAGATATCCACTGTTACATTATTGCTGAGTGTGGCTGCGGGAAGTTTTTCAAGTTGGTGTTGTGGGTGAGGTGCTTGGTTGGTTTTTAGATCAGGAAAAGTGGCTTTGAAAATAGCGATATCTCCATAAGCAAAACCACTTAGGCCCAATAGTATGATTAAAAATTTCGAATTAAGCATGTCCTATCCCGACTAGTCCTTACTGATTCTTATTGGGGACTTTGATAAATCAATTGACCTTCTTTATAGGTTGCCAATATTTTGATGTCTTTAATCTTTTGAGTGGGCACTTTTAATGGGTCTTGATCTATCACCACAAGATCCGCCAATTTGCCTTTTTCTAAGGTACCTTTGTCTTTTTCTTCAAAGTATTGGTATGCGGCCCAATCTGTGACTGATTTTAATGCAATATAAGGGCTGACCTTTTGATCCTCACCTAATACATCTCCAGAACGGGTGGTACGATTGACGGTTGCATCAATCACCATCATATTTTTAGGAGGGATGACTGGAGCATCATGGTGCTCAGTAAAAATCATACTTTTTCTTAATGCTGAACCTGTTGGAGAAATTCGGTTGGCACGTTCTGCACCGAGTGTTTCGTGTTTATGCCAATCGCCCCAGTAGTAAGTATGTAATGAGAAGAATGAAGGAATAAGCCCTAATTTCTTGGCTTGATCTAATTGATCCTCACGCATGGTTTGCGCATGAATAATCACATTGCGGCGATCTGCTTGGCCATATTGTGCATTGGCTGTCTCAATAGTTGCGAGATATTGGTCAATTGCAGCATCACCATTGGCATGTGCAAGAATTTGCCAATGGTTCTTATAAGCCAGATTAATTGCATCTTGAACCATTTTTGTATCTGGATAGGCTGGATAACCACGATAGTCTTTAGGTTTTCCCTCTGGTGGGATGAAGTAAGGTTGCGTTAGCCATGCGGTTTTGCCTTGTGGGGAGCCATCTAGGCTGATTTTAACCCCACCAATTCTAAAATGATTTTGATAATTGAGACTACTGCCATTTTTCAGCATGTAATCTTTTTCATTGATGATATCTGGATAAACCACGACATCAATATTCAATTGATTGATGGCCGCAAAACTTCGCCATAATTCAGCTGTACCATGATCAGCACGACCTTCTTGTACAGTGGTATAGCCATTTTTGATATAGGTATTCAGTGCTGTTTTTGCCATATTTTGCATGATTTCAGGTGGAACTTTACTAAATGCAGTTGCCATTGCTGAAAAAACAGCAGCTTCTTCAAGTACACCATTTGGCTCTTGAGAATTTGCTTTACGGCGAATAATACCGCCAGTTGGATTTGGGGTATTTTTATTGATGTTTAAAAGTTCAAGAGCCTTATGATTGACAGAGGCTAAGTGTCCTGACTGATGTAAAACAATAATTGGGTGATTGGTGGAAACCAAGTCTAAATCATCTGCTGTAGGATGTCGTTTTTCTTTAATTTGGGCGTCATCATAACCATTTCCAATAATCCAGCCTGAGGTTGCTTTGATAAAGTCAGGATTGTTTTGTTGCCATAGTGAAAGTTCATGAATCAATGATGCAATATCTGAAACATTACCATCGGGCGTAGGGTAGAGATTTGCCACAGTTTGCTGTAGACCTACACTATTTAAATGGCTATGTGCATCAATAAAACCAGGCAGCAGGGTATGACTGTTTAAGTTAATCTCTTGGGTATTTTTTTGTTTTAATTTTTGCGCTTGTTTTAAATCGCCTGCAAAGACAATTCTTCCATCCTTGACCACTAGCGCTTCGACATAATGAGGTGACATGCCCTGCATGGTTAAAATTGAGCCACCGTAAAATAGCGTATTTGTTTGTGTCAATGTTGCAAGATCAGCAGGGGTATTCGTGTTTGTTGGAGATACTGTGGTACAGCCAGTAAGCGAGCCGATACCAATTACGCAAATGATGGGTACAATTGCACGGACAAGTTTTGATGGGCTACTGATTTGAAACATGAATAATCCCCAATTTTGTTTTATTAAATATTGCTCAAAACAGATGAATTGAATTGTTTATTTTATTCAACCTAGCAAAGATTTTGATCTGCGTATAGGTTTGATATGTGTTTAAAAAATGATAAGTGTTTTTGCATTTGAGCAATGATCTTGATTCATCCTAAACGATTTTTTATTTATATACAGCCTAAATAAATCTTTTTCTAAAATAAATCACAGATAACAGCGCCAGTGCTAAACCAATAAATGAGGGACCATAACCGATAGGAGCAGCAAGTAAGCCAACAATCACAGCTCCTGCTACAGCCCCACCATAATTAAAAATATTCACCCGTGCGATAATTTCATCGCGTCGATTTTCATCTAGACGACCTGCTGCTGAAAATGTCAGCGGGACTAATGCGCCTACCGCAACACCAGCCAGTGCAAAACCAGCAATGACAATCGCCAATGAATGCCCTAAGCCAGCTATGGCACAGCCTGTTGCACCAATCAGCGTTGTGATGAATGCAACCCATGCAGCGCTTTTAAATTTTAAAAGATAATCTAGACTTAAACGTGTGAGTAAAATACCCATTTGGTAAGCGGCATAACCCAATGGTGCGACTGTGGCTGAGCTTGCTAAAATATCTTTAAGATAAATTGAACTCCACGTGCTGATTGCTGAGTCGACAGTAAAGGCGATGAGAATGATCACACCAAAAATAAGCAATTGTTTATGCGGAATTGGTGATCGTTGTTGAGGGTGTAGGGCAGCATTTTCTTTTTGTTGAAATAACCACCGTTTTGAAACTTGCGATGTAATCAAACACATCATGACAGCAATGCACAATGCCGCTGTTGCCCCAAGTGTGGTTGAGACTGTCGCGGACATGATTAACGCACCAAGGAAAGCAGCAGCGGTATAACAGGCAAAAAAACCGCCTAAGGCGCTTTTTCCAAGTTTTTGTTCCATCATGACAGCTTGCATATTCAATGCAGCATCTAAACATCCAAGTCCAAGCCCATAAAGTAAAAAACTAGCGACCATGATCATGGCACTGGGACTAAATGCTGCAATTGCAATACCGATGGCTTCAAATAGCAAGCCGATAACAATAGCCAGCCTTGAACCTAGTTTTACAGCGAGTCGATCTGCCAAAATAGAACCCAGTGCTGCTGCAATACAGACGCCAAGGATAATAATCGACAGTTGATCATCTGAAAGTCTGTATCGGCTTTTGATTGTAGGAAGCGCAGTCATGACGCTGGCATAACCCAAGCCTTGCGTGGCAAAACCAAGTGCGATTATTTTTTGGGTTTTGCTGAGAGATATATGCGCGAAGTTTGGCGTTTTGCTGTTCACGTCCATGCATGGCTCACTTTTTTACTTTTAGAATTTAAACTTCGGTTTTCGTTTTCTGTTTAGTGATACATCCTGTATCGACTCGCATTTTATTTTATCTGGAATGTATTGAAAGAAAAGGGGCATAACTGGAAAGTTAAGGGGGCAATTCGGACATCTGTATTTTTATTTTTGCAATAAAAAAGCCACTGGAAAGTGGCTTTTGTTAAATGCATGCAGTGATTTACGAGTTTGGACCATCTACGCGTTCAATATTAACGCGTGCTGTTCCTGAATTTGTAATACCTAAACGCTTAGCAGCGCCGTAAGAGAGGTCAAGTACACGGTTACCATGGAAAGGACCACGATCGTTGACTTTAACCACTACGCTTTTACCATTGTCTTTATTGGTTACACGAATAAAGCAGTTTAATGGCAAGCTACGGTGTGCAGCAGTCAAATCATTCATATCGAATGTATCACCGCTTGCGGTTTTACGGCCGTGGAACTGACGACCGTACCAAGATGCAACACCAGTTTGGCTAAATTTGCGAACTGTGTTTGAAGCAACTTCATTAAGTTTATCAATTACTGAAGGCTCATCTTCAGGAACTTGAATCTTTGCTGCAATAGTTTGACGACGGACTTGATCGCCAGAACGTTCAGTAATTGACAAACTGTTTAGGTTTGAAAAATGAGAGTTGAAATTTGTTGAATCTTTGCTAATCACACGAGAAGCTAGACTCGAACTATCCGAATCATTGTTTAAGTATGATGACTGAACCATTTCTGAGTTGACCTGCGTCATACTCAGACCCATGGTCAGGGCCATCATATATTTTAGTGAAGCATGCATCGTTTAACTCCTTGGAACCTCAATTTTAACTTTCTAAGTCGCTGAAAATTAACCATAGAGGTCTGTAAATTCACTTGTGCAACTGCATTTAACGGAAAGGATAATATTCAAGCTGGAATAAATGTGTCTAGCATTATTTAAGAAACAGTTACAAAAAGGACAAAATCTTACAGGTTTTGATTAAAAAATAATCAATACTGTAACAAGGTATGAAAAAAGTATTAAATGTGATCAAATTAACATAAAAAAATCTTGACTTATTTATTGTTTAGGAAATTGCAAGTCTTAACGACTTACAATTTCGGTGCCTAAAAGCCATAAAGCGGTGGCATACATACGGCTTCTATTATATGTCGTAATCACTTGAAAATTAGGATAAGTAATATAATAAATAGGGCCATTGCTGTCCTGTAATTGAATCACATTAACCAAATCTAAGTCATCAATTTTGACGATTGGATTTAATGGAGAAATCCCTAAATTTTTAAGTGATCCATAGGGAACAGGCTGAGTTAAATCTTTTGCAATAACTGCTTCAGGAGTGTTCCCTGTATAACGCGCTAAAAACGCAATAGGGCGATCACGCTGCCAGCCATGTTGAGCCAGATAGTTGGCAATTGAACCAATCGCATCGACCGCAGAGTTACGTAAGTCAACATGACCATTTCCATCGTAATCCACGCCAAATTTAGACACATTACTTGGCATAAATTGCGGATAACCTACTGCACCTGCATAAGACCCAACAATCGAATTGGTTGGAACGCCATCTTTATATGACCATGCAATTAAAGCACCCAACTCATCTTGGAAATATTGCGCACGGCGGGGATAACCAAAACCGAGGGTTGCAAGTGCATCACGGATGATAAAGGAGCCCTTATTTGAGCCATAACCTGTTTCGACCCCTAGAATGCCTAGGATGATTGCTTGAGGCACCCCAAACTGCTGTTCTGCGCGATTCAGTGTATCTGCATATTGTTGTTTAAAACGCACACCACGTTGGATGGTGCCTTCAGCTAAGAAATTAGTTTTGTACTGATACCAAGGCTTACTTTCACCTGGTCGTTCCATAATGCTGATGATATTGGGTAAATTGCGTGAGCCATTCATTGCCCAATCAATTTGTTCGCTACTTAAACCATAGGTTTGCATGGTTTTGGCTTTAAAATTATTGTATTCAGGGTTGCTGGCAAAATCATTGGCTTGGCAGAAACTGGTCAGTGAAAATGCAGCTGCACAAAAAGTGATGTTTTTAACCTTCTGTAAAAGCCCAAAAGTAAACATAGGTTATATTTCCTAATTATTTATGATAAAAAATTAACGATGCGTATGTATAGACATCACAATGCCAAAAGTGGCCATTAAAGTAATAATTGCAGTACCACCATAACTCATAAAAGGTAATGGCACACCGACTACAGGTAAAATACCACTGACCATGCCCGCATTTACAAATACATAAACAAAAAATGACAAAGCAAAAGTACCGGCTACAAGTCGACCAAAATTATGGAAGCATTGTAAACTCATTTGAAAGGTTCTAAAGATAATACAAAAATAAATGATGATCAGAAGTAGGATACCAATCAGACCGAATTCTTCAGAAAATGCGGCAATAATAAAGTCAGTATGGCCTTCAGGTAAAAAATGTAAGTGCGATTGAGTGCCTTCCAAATAACCTTTACCCATAAATCCACCCGAACCAATCGCTGTTTTAGACTGAATGATGTTCCAGCCTGTGCCTAAGGCATCGGCTTCTGGATTAAATAAAGTTAAAACACGTTGTCGTTGATAGTCGTGTAGTAGAAATTCCCAAGCGACTGGAATTACTACTGCAACAGCACTCACGGCACCTAAAATCATTTTCCAAGAAAGACCACTCAGAAATAGCACAAAAATCCCACTGGCTAAGATGAGCAGTGATGTGCCTAAATCGGGTTGTTCTGCAATAAGGATAAAAGGAATGCCGATCATGATCAGTGATAAAAACACATTTTTAAAACTAGGTGGTAGAGGATTACGGGATAAAAACCATGCAATCATCAATGGCATACCAATTTTTAAAAATTCACTGGGTTGCACACTGCCAAAACCAGGAATCCCTATCCAGCGTTGAGCACCCATGCGAACCTCACCAAAGACTTTAACAGCGACTAAGCAGACCAGTCCGAAGAGATAAAAGTAGGGGGCAAAAGCTTGATAAACTTTAGGGGGAATTTGGGCTAAACCACACATGACGAGAAAACCGATACCAAAGCTCATGGCTTGTTTGGAAACCAGCCCCATATCTTGAGCAGACGCACTATAAAGGACGGTTAAACCGAGCATCGCGTTTAAAATTAGAAATAAGCTCAACCAAGGGTCAATATGGAGTTTTTGCCAGCGTGAGGGGATCATGGCAGTACTCAGACCATCACGAGGAGATTGACGTAAAAATTTATATTGAGAGCTTGGTGCCATTGGTCTATTTTGTGCGGGAAATGTGTTTTGCGCATGCTATCACAATCCCCCCTGAAGGCAATGAATATCAATACTTTGCAACAAAATTATGACCTGAATTTTGTGATTATTTTGAGCTTGAAATATTTAAATTAGAAAATAGTGGGTTAAAGAGATTGAATTAAATGGTTTTGAATTTGAAAAGGTCTTAGATGGATCTAGGGATAGTATTTTATAATGATTTTAAGTTTATGAATTTAATAGTTAATTATTATCCTTAAAAGCATAGCTCAGTAACTTTATAAAAAATGCCCTTACAAAGAAGGGCATTTTTTATATTTAAAAATCCAATCGAATTTTAACGATCAATTAAAAAATAAAGTATCGTAATATTCTGCAACAGCTGTGATTTCATCTTTATTTAAATTTGGAATCAACTTATCAATTGCCATATGCACTGCTTTGCCTACAGCAGAAGCGCCAATATCCGCAGCCTTACGTTTGATCATACCCAAATCCAGCGTTTTATTAAAATCACGCATAAAATGGTTAATCGTTGCATCTGAGAATTGTTTGAATTGTTCAGACAATACAGCGCGATTTACATCACCATTTGCTTGAACTTCAGCAAAGCTATTTTTAAGATTGGTGACTAAACTTGCGTCTAAATTCACACCGACACGGAATTGACCTTGTGGATCTTTAAATAGACTACGTTCTGAAAACTCTACAGACTGACGAACCACATCATTGTCTGCTTTACTTAATAATTGTTTAAGTAACACAGCAACAGTCGATTTGACATAGCCTGCTAATTTTTCAGCAGTATCTCGTTTGTCACTTGCAGGGAAGCGACGAACAAGTTCAATCAAAAGCGTA
The DNA here is from genome assembly GCF_052824985.1 of Acinetobacter sp. 1125_18A. Classification (NCBI taxonomy): domain Bacteria; kingdom Pseudomonadati; phylum Pseudomonadota; class Gammaproteobacteria; order Moraxellales; family Moraxellaceae; genus Acinetobacter; species Acinetobacter sp. 1125_18A. Next base: position 106,330 of record NZ_VTDG01000007.1, on the reverse strand, counting down.
TCAATAATTTCTTCATTAATGAGTAAGGCAGTTTGATCACGTAAAGGGTAAAGTGGTTCGTTAGAGTTTTTTTTCTCAATACCGGTCTGAATGTTCTTTAATAGTTCTTCAGAAGGTACAAAACCAAAAAAAGGCATGTTTTCAACCTCAATGTTTATTGTCGCGCCAATCGAATTGGGCTTGGCATCCATGATTCATCAGATACACGACATGGGTTAATATCTAAACCGCCACGACGTGTATATGTTGCATACACCATCAGCTTTTCAGGTTTTAAATTTTGCCAAATATCTGCAAAGATTTGTTCCACGCATTGTTCGTGAAAACCGTTATGCTGACGATACGAGATAATATAAGCTAAAATACTACGATAACAAGGTTTTTTACCTTGGTATCGGATAAAAACAGTTCCCCAATCTGGTTGTCCAGTCACAGGGCAATTGCTTCTTAATAAGTGTGAATACAGTTGAATTTCAACGTTTTCACCGTGTTGTGTATTTTGTTGATCAAAGGCCAAAAGGCTTGCATCTGGATGATTGACCAGCTGGTCAGGTTCTTGATCATCAATACAAATACCCGTTGGTTTGCTAATCTCTAAATCATCAACTTGAAATAAAGTTAGCGTCACTGGGGCTTGTGCAGCAGCAGATAAGTCTTTTTCAACGGTATTGATAAAAGCTTGATGAGAGTCAAACTGGGTAAAGTTCATACTATTAAAGTAGAGCTTTAACGACTTTGATTCAATCAAATTTGGTGATGTTGCTGGGAGTGCAATACGCCCAATGGCAACTTGCGGGATCCCTTTGCTATTGAGCCAAGAAATTTCGAATACATGCCACCAATCTTGACCTTTATATATACCCGCTACATCCGCATATTGCTCACGTGCTTGTGCACGAGCGATTGGGAAAAGAACTTCGGGTTGATAGGTAGTTGGGTAATCGGTTTCTTTACCCAATAAAGATTTTTCAACAGACATTATTCACGCATTCCTGAACCACGAGAAAGTAAATAGTAGGCAATTGCATAAAGTACGCCACAGAAAAGGGTCACGATAAGTAAAGACAATGAAACATTGACATCACTATGACCTAAAATTCCGAAACGGAAAGCATTGACCATATATACAATCGGGTTAATTAAAGACAGATTTTGCCAAAATGGACTTAAAGCACTAATAGAGTAAAATACACCGCCTAAGTAGGTGATGGGTGTTAATACAAAGGTTGGGATAATCGAAATATCATCAAACGATTTTGCATATACAGCATTGATAAAACCCCCTAAAGAAAACAATAACGAGGTAATAATTACGGTATATATCGTGACGAAAATATTATGTATATAAAGGTCAGTAAAAAACAAACTCATTGCAGTGACAATTGCCCCAACAAGAACGCCACGGGCAACACCACCAATCACATAACCACATAAGACCATATGTAATGGAACTGGACTCATGATCAGTTCTTCGATACTTTTTTGGAATTTAGCACTAAAGAAACTTGAAGATACGTTGGCATAACTGTTTGTAATTACCGCCATCATGATAAGACCCGGCACGATGAATTGCATATAGCTAAATCCACCCATTTGCCCAATACGAGAACCGACCAAATTACCAAAAATCACAAAGTACAAGCTCATGGTAATCGCAGGCGGTAATAAGGTTTGCGGCCAAATTCGCATAAAGCGGCGGATTTCTTTTTGAACTAATGTATAGAGTGCAATACGTAGTTGAGTAAAATTCATTCTGCAACTCCTTCAAGATTTTTCTCAACCAGTTTCACAAATAACTCTTCAAGACGATTTGATTTATTGCGCATACTGCGAACACGAATGCCTTGCGCTTCTAAAAGCTGAAATAAATCATTTAAAGAATGCGCTTTATCCATCGTGACTTCTAAGGTCATTGGGTCAATCAGATTAAACCTCACACCAATGATATCAATCATGATTGGTTCAATCGGATTTTCTAAATCGAAAATAAAAGATTCTTCACTCAATTGGTTTAAGAATGCTTTCATCGATGTATCTTCTTTGATAACACCACGGTCAATAATCGCAATCTGACGACAAAGCATTTCTGCTTCTTCTAAGTAGTGCGTGGTTAAAATGATCGAGGTGCCTTTTTCATTCATTTCTGTAAGAAAATCCCACATTGAACGGCGTAACTCGATGTCTACACCTGCAGTGGGTTCATCTAAAATCAAAAGTTTAGGTTCATGCATCATGGCTCGCGCAATCATTAAACGGCGTTTCATACCACCAGACAACATGCGCCCCTGAGTATTACGCTTATCCCATAAACCTAATTTTTCTAAATATTCTTCAGCACGTTGTTGTGCAATTTTAGGCGGAATACCGTAATAACCCGCTTGAGTGACTAAGATGTCGAAGATTTTTTCAAATTGACCGAAGTTAAATTCTTGAGGAACGACACCTAGACATTGTTTTGCATGTGAAGGGTGGGTATCTAAATCATGACCAAAAATTTCCACAGTACCTGAGGTTTTCCGTGCCAAGGAACTGATAATACTGATTGTTGTCGATTTACCAGCGCCATTTGGTCCTAAAAGTGCATAAAACTCTCCTTCTGGAACAGTCAAATTGATTCCTTTGAGTGCTTGGAATCCATTTCTATAGGTTTTAGATAAATCTCTTAACGTCAGAGCATCAGTCATGAAATTCTCACTTGGTTTATGGAGTGTGTATTGTGAGCGATCTTTTTAAATAAACCAAGTAAGTTAGAAGGAATTCTGCATTGCAAATATGCAACATTGTTTAAAGCATGAGCATCAATCAAAAGAGTTGTTTTATAAATGCTTTACCTCGCGGTTTTTTTTGTTATGATGTGCCATCTCAATTTAAGCGCCCATAGCTTAACTGGATAGAGTACAGGTTTCCGAAGCCTGTGGAGTGGGTTCGAGTCCCGCTGGGCGTACCATCTTGCTGTTCCAATTTGTCTCAATAACACCTATATTAAAGACATTGATAGAATTTATTGTCTCATTTCATCGTATGATGTATGTCCACTGCTCAATTTTTTAACGGTACTTTATACGGTATACCGCAAAATCCAATAAAAATGTACCCTCAAAATGGCTAAACTCGTTGTAAGTCTCACAGACTCAAAAATAAAAGCTTAAATTTCGACTCATAAGAAAAATCTAGAAAGTTAAAAATGATGGCGGTGGCTAACCTTTATAGATGGCTTAATTAGAAGATATTGTTATTTAGACTATATAAGAATAAGACTTATCAAAAAACATGCAATTCTAAGTATTCATATTTCTCCAAACTAACGCTACTGGTGATGTAAAGCATTCAAAATAGGTCTGATTCATTTCCAGCCAATGTATTTTTAAAGCTGTTAAAAGCCTGCTTAATCTCAAGCAAATGGGTTATTACTGAAAATAAAAATCGATGTATAGCTCATATTAATTATCCAAAGCTATGCAAGCAAAATTATTTATACATCAATGTGGTGTACAGCAAAACAATTTTATAGATAGGACATTGTAGTAAATGGTTGAAAATCCGCTTAATAAGGACAGCGTCATGAACTTAGTCAAAATTTGGAATAAAACAATCAAAGGTAAGCTCTATGTAGTTGGTGATATTCATGGTTGTTACGACTTACTGATAAACCGGTTGATTGAAATAGGCTTTAACTTTGAAAACGATTTATTAGTTGCTGTTGGTGATCTGGTTGATCGTGGCATTCAAAATATTGAATGTGTGAATCTAATCGATCAAACTTGGTTTACTTCAATTCGAGGGAATCATGAGGACTTATGTATTAAAGGTTTGTTTAATGAGTCCTTTCGCCGTTGCCATATCGCCAATGGCGGAGAGTGGTTTTATGATTTGGATGCTCAAACTCAACATAAAATTATAAACAAATTTAAGCAGCTACCGATTGCACTTGAAATAACACATAGCGGTCGCAAGTTTGGCTTTGTACATGGGCATATTGAGCAAAATGACTGGGAGTTGTTTAAGCATAACCTTGGTGATTTTGATGCTGTCAGATATGCAATTGAAGCTAAGCGATTACCTACGGAAGCTGCAATGTGGGGCAGAGAACGCTTTGATTTAGAGAATCTGAAATATACTAAAGTTCAAGGTGTGGATATGGTCATCATGGGGCATACCGTCACAAAAACACCTATCAAGCGAGATAATTGCTACTACATTGATACAGGTGCAGTGTATTGGGGCAACATGACAATTTTAGACTTGAGTAAGGTTTAAGGGGGATTAGAATCAACATCACGATGAAAGTTATGAATTGATCAATATAAGCCATTGATGGGTGACGATTTGTAATTTTTAAAATTGAAAAATATAAAAGTAATTTGAACACTAAAAAGAGAACTGATCTTTTGGAAATACTTTAAATAGTGTTGCTTTGTTGGTGAAGTTTTTATAGCCAGCTATTTGATAAATTAGAATATGAAAAATATAAATTAGTAGCTAAATATAAGGTGCTTAAGTATAGGGCATGTCTATCAAATCACTTGTAATACTGTGATTAAGCTGAGTATCTATAGATTTTAACTCTCTTATTCACCTTTATATTGAGTATTTTTCACCAATTAAAAGCAAGCTATAGCACTTGTTATATATTGCCACTGACAAATAAAATCAAACCCTAGTAAAATAGTAGGTATTCCTTTTATCACCGAATCATCGGTTTTTGCCTGCATTCTTTCCCCAAAGATGCAGGTTTTTTTTGCCTTAGTGTTTAAATTATTTATAGCATAGCCTTAGTGGAATATTTTTTAATAAAATCCTTAAGCGGTTAAGGATTTAGAATTTTGCTCAAAGTTCATAAAACACGGCTGAATGCGCTAGTATAGTGATTAATGACAAGAGTAATGATTACGATGAATGAAACCTTTACATATTTGTATACCCACGTGGGTATATTTGGGTCCTTACCTACACACAAAGTATTTACTAGCGATAAGAGCAATAGAACAAAATTAATTTTTGCCGACAATACATTTATTTACAGTTTGATTTCTTCTTGGGCTTTAACAAATTCAGATTTTGATAGTGGAAAAGCGATGTGGAAAGAAGAACCAGTAGATTATTTGGAAAATGAAATAAAAAAATTAGCGATTTATAAAGCGAATCATCCCTTATTTATCACTGAATCATAAGTTGATGTAGTCACTAGAGTGAAGTCACGGTTTTTAAAGATTGATGAAAGATAGAGCAAAATATTGAAGAATGCCTTGCAGAAATGTGAGGCATTTTTAATCGCTTAATTTTTCTTCACTCGCCAAAAAAATGTCATAAATGAGTGTTATATTGCATAAAACAATTGAGGGTAGCCAACATGGGTATTAATCTAAAAGAACTCAATAAGCAAATTGATGATTTTAAAGAAACTAAGGATCCACAAAGATTAATTATAGGTTATAAAACTTATTCTAAATTAATGAAAGAGAATAAGTTTTTAGATAAAATCAGCAAAGATGCAAATGACCCAATGATTAGATATTATAAAGAGATAAAGATAAAAATAGTCACAGAAAAGCATTTTTTTGAGATTGAGTAGATGATTAAGCAATATAAGTTGAAATAGGTTGTAAATAATGAAGTTTATGGTGAGGCGCTTAAAGCGTCTTTTTTACGCCAAAAATTGCTATATATAGTTAAACTATAATGCTCTAAAAGATATTTATAAGGTAAGAGGTATTTATAAGGAGGAGAGTAGATGTAATTATCATAAAATGTTTTACTATTTATGCTCATTATAGAGTCTTAGATTTTAATGTGATTTATTTATATTCATGTTAATGATTGAAAATTTCACGTTATTAGTGTATAAAAAAGCAACAACAATAAAATAAGGGTGATTACATGATATCTAAATCTATAAACATCGCATTCTTCTTTTCTATGTTTATTGTTCTTACTTTGCTTATACATTTATTTGGTAATATCCCTTCTGGGGTATGGGTGTATAAGTAAATACAAATGGATCTAAAAGCTCATCAAAAGGTGGGCTTTTATGAGTTTTGATGTGTTGAAATATCTTAGAATAATTTCTTATTATCGTGTTGGTCGTTATGTTGATAGGTGCTTAAGGATACTTTGCTATTTAGCAACTTGGATCATGGCATAGAGATTAGCGATGTTTGGTGCTAAATATGATGTTGTGGATCTAGCGAAAGAGATTCAATCTAATCACTCACAAATTTTCTGTTTCTGTATTTATCTAAGCACACTTGGAAACAATGCATAAAGTATAAATTTTGTGTGAATAGGATAATTAAATAGGGCTTTTTGACATATATATTCAATAAAGGTTGTATTACTTGCCTTTAAGGCGTATAAAGTCACTTCGTTGATGCGGGATGGAGCAGTCTGGTAGCTCGTCGGGCTCATAACCCGAAGGTCGTTGGTTCAAATCCAGCTCCCGCTACCAACGAAAAAAGATTCAAAGTTTATAGCCTAGTTTGCTTCATGCTTACTAGGTTTTTTTATGCTTAAAATTTATTGCATTGAATTCAAGCATTTTAGAATAGAAAGAAATGAAAAGTGAGCTAAATCAATCTGCTTATTTGTGCTGGGTATTTGAAGGTAAATAAAATAATGTTATTTATTGAGTTTTCACTTTTAGCATAAGTATTCTATGGCTCAATCTAACCTATATAAATTACCTGCTAAATATTGGATGGGCAGAATAGCAATTGGATATGGCATTGACTATTTTGAGGGAGCTGTTGGTGATAATACTCCACATTGTCATCACGCACATCAGCTAAGCTTTGCAAAGGAACAGGGAGAGCGGATTCAGGTTATTGCTGAAGATCATTGTATATGGAGTAGTGGGGTATATATCGCAGCAAATACTTTACATCATTTATTACCAGGAACTTACTGTTCGATCTATATCGATCAAACACATTTTCTTGCTGATGTCATACAGCATTATTTACAAGCTTACCTACAACCAGATTCACCGATTACGCTATTGCCTGAAAGTTTGGTGTCTATTCTTAGAGCATATTTTATAGAACAAAATCAAATATTTGAATCTTTCCAAAAGCTTTTAAGTTATTGCAGTGGATCTAATCTCAAAGCTCAGTCAGTTAGAGAAGAGCGTCTTGCAAAATTTCTTATTCTCAATCATCAACAGAATTTGACACTTAAACAAATCGCCACACAATTCAATCTTTCAGAAAGCCGTTTTAGTCATTGGTTTAGTGACAATTTTGGTATTTCTTATCGTAGTTATCGGAAATGGTTACGCTTATTGCAAAGTTTTCAAGCCATAGATCAGGATATTAATTTAACCAGCATGGCTCATCACGCTCATTTTTCTGATCAGGCGCATTTTAGTCGAACCTGCAAACAAATGTTTGGCATTCAACCTTCACTATTAAAATTTATTCCATCTATTGAGCAAATGCCAATATTGCTTTTATCAGATCAAAAGCTATAAGAGATATAGCGGTTTCGTTCAATTTTTCTATCCAGCCAGTCAGCATACTCCTAAAACGTATTCTGTTGATTGGAGTTATAAATGAGCGCTTTTGTTAAAATATCTCTGCGATATTTATTTTATCCGTTTTGTATGCTGTTAACCGTATGGATGATGATGTTCATCGTCTCAGGGCAAGTCCCGTATTGGCCAAGTTCAATATTGTTCATCTTGCTAAGTGGCGTAATGATTGCATGGGTTGAGCATTCTTTGCCTTATCAAGCAAAGTGGTTGGATACACATCAAGATTTTGTTACAGATATCATCCATGCAATTTTTAATTTATTTTTGATCGTTTCTGTCTCAAAAATTATTGAATGGTTTGATCTTTTTCGATTTATTCCACGATTATGGCCTGATCAAATTTCGGTATTTTGGCAAATACTGATTGTTGCTGTGGTGATTGATTTTGGACTATGGTTCATGCATTACCTAAGCCACAAGTATCGGTTTTTATGGAAATTGCATGCGATTCATCATCAATCACGCCGTTTATATTGGTTAAATGCTGAAAAGCGGCATCCCCTGAGTGCAATCGTACTTGCTGGACCTAGTTTGATCATCCTCGCGCTTTTGGGTGTGCCAAGTTTGCTGATCGGGTGTTGGATGATATTTATGGCCGTACATTTGTTTTTTCAGCATGCAAATATTGATTATAGTGTTGGCCCTTTCAAATATATTTTTGCTGTAGCTGAAGTAAATCGCATACATCATAAACATGGATTTGGTCGTAAGAATTTTGGAGAAGTGTTCATATTTTGGGACATCTTGTTTAGAAGTTTTCACTATGAAGATCAAAAAATTAAAGATGATCAAGTTGGTGTGCGTAGTCAAATACCCAACCAATATTTGGCCCAACTCCGCTGGCCATTTAAGAAGTAAGCATAAAGTAAGCATAAGAAAAATTGATGTATAGAACATTGGTGTTTTTTCTTGTGAAATAGAAATCTAATTGGCTTGTTATCAGCGATTAAGAAAAGTAAGTTATTTGAGAAAGCTCTCACATGAGAGCTGTTCTAAATAGATAAGTCATTCTTTATCCATAATAAAGTTAAATATGTATAAGAAGGCTTGATTATTTATTTTTTTCCTGTAAAGTAAAGCCAACTAGAAAAAAGTCATGTTTTGGTAAATCTTCTCTAAGTATCGCAGTTTTAGTCATAATCCTTCGTTTTATTCAGATTTTAAGTTCAATTCTTTATTATTTTCGACGTTATCACTAGTCATAAAATGACTTAAAATTTTTAAATCTCAGTAGGATTGATTATGTCAAACTCAAATGTTGTGAAAGGTACAGTTAAATGGTTCAACGAAACTAAAGGTTTCGGTTTCATTCAACAAGAATCAGGTCCAGACGTTTTTGCTCATTTCAGCGAAATCGCTAACTCGGGCTTTAAAACTCTTGCTGAAGGTCAACAAGTTGAATTCAGTATCACTCAAGGTCCTAAAGGTCCTAACGCTGTAAACATTACTCCGCTATAATTCAGAGTAAGTTGTAAAAAAAGCACGATATCGTGCTTTTTTTAACTCTAAATTTTTATCTTAATTCATATTTATACATTTCAATTATTTCTATAACTTTTTCTATATTATTATTAAAACACTGGACCTATTTAAAAGATCCATCATTCGCTTATCACCAAAAAAATTAAGCAAATCTAATCAATTGCTGTATAAATCAAGTCTTTTAAATTCTGAATAGTTTATGAATGCTCTCCTATCTCTAGATTAATAAACAAAAAGAAACCCGCATCATGCAGGTTAATATGGAGTTTCTTTATTGTGATATAGACCACTCTCTCCAATGGTCACGGATACTATACATCTGTTCTTTAATAATAAAAACGCAGTAAAATAGTCGAGATAAATGTATAGGACCTTTTTCTTTCAATGTGTTTGATAAAGTACAATAATTTGAATCATCAAATAGAATTCAGCATCTTTCAGTTTTATGCCATACTTTTAAATAGTTTAATTAAAAACATTTAAAATCAGTGTTATATAATTATTTTTTTGCACCCTCTATGTTGCGTTGGCTGCCTATTTTTACTGTTATTGTATAACTTTTATTTGTGGATAAAGGAAATTCTGATCAGTGAGTAAATTAACTCTTTTATTTGCGTTGTTTTGAAATTTAAATAGCCGATGAATGGTATTGAAAATGAGACTCTTGTTATGTAAATTAAGTTTATCTTAACATTTATCACAAGTTTATATACCCACTTACTCTATCGGTGGGTATTTTTTTATATCGGCAATGAAAGGGTTGACGATAATTTGATTTTGAAGTAAATTTAAATTGTTATTTTACTAATAATAAATAACAAAAATCCTTAGTCAGCGCAAAATTAAGGTAAAGCCTTACAGAAATGTAGGGCTTTTTTTATGAGATAAGAACTGAAAGTAAAGCCAGTTTTAATGTTTGTAACATTAGCATTTGCTGGAGTTTATTTCTAAAAGTGCAGCAGAGATATAAAAAGAGGAGGATTGTTTAATTGTATTCAATTAAATGCATATTATACTCAAATATTGGCATTGATGTATTTCTAGTAATAAAGGCTAAAAGGCTGATTACGGCTGAGTTCACTTAATCAATGAAAAATTTTATTGATATGACAAGTAAAAATGAATTTGTTAAATTAAGTGAAAGATACAATGGATGATCGCGATATGAAAAAGTTAATTTTAGCAGGGAAGTTAGTTGAGGCGACTTTAGAGGGTGATCAAGTCACAAGATTGCTCATCGGAAATTTAGTCAGTTTTCTAATGAAAAATGGAACAGTGAGTTATGAAGACTATTTTCAATTTACCCAACAAACAAAAAAATACTTGATTGAAACTTCTGAGGATACCAGTGAATCCAAAGTAAAAATGATTGAAAGTATTTTTGATCTTCATCTTGATGATTTAAAGGAGATAAAAGCAATAGATCCTAAAAAAACCTGAGTAGTATCTGAAGTGGTTTTGGGATAAACACTTAAAATGTAAGTAAATAAAAATTTTTATAATAATTTACTGTTTTTGCAGTATATTGAATTGCGTTTGATGTACAAGCATAAATTTAATAATCATTGAATGTTTTGGTTAACAGTTTTAGCTGTTTTTATTTAATTTTTTAAGGTGTTTTTTATGAATAAACTCGATATAAATGTAAAGGATCAATTTGGTAAGTGTTACGCAGTTGAGGCAACATTAGATGATGTTGTGATAAATCCAAATAAAACTCATGAACGTATCAAATATATTATTGTTGAAAATGAACTTTTGCGTCCTAACTTCGAAATGCTTTTTGAAAGTAGCAAGAATGGTAAAATTTATAAGATTTTGGAACCTATGATCTAAATCGAGCCACCTACGGGTGGCTTTTTAATCGCTTAAATTTACATAGAAACTAACGCAAATCTTCGCTGTTTATTTGAACATTGTATTGCAGCACACTTTGGGTAATTTTTGTTACATAGTTTAATTTAATTAATAAATAAAGGCTGATATACTTTTATTGAATTGCTGTGCGACTCACACATCATTCATGCGCCTCCAAAAAATAAGCCCACTTTTTAGTGGGCTTTCTTATGCTATATCAATGATTGGTTTAATTAAACTGTTATTTGGGTAAGAGCTAAAGATGCCATGATAAGCATAAAAGTATAATAGATTGCTCTCGAAATATTAGGTTTTTAATTTTTATTAAAAGATTCAGTCAGCGTGTTTTTGAAGCGAAAAGACCATACGATAACCAGTCAACAATGAATGCTTTTAGAATGTTCTGGATGCCCATCAATAATTCTTTTAAACATATATTGAATAAAGGTTGTATTCCTTGTATTTAAGGCGTATAAAGGTGCTTCGTTGATGCGGGATGGAGCAGTCTGGTAGCTCGTCGGGCTCATAACCCGAAGGTCGTTGGTTCAAATCCAGCTCCCGCTACCAACGGAAAAAGATTCAAAGTTTATAGCCTAGTTTGCTTCATGCTTACTAGGTTTTTTTTATGCTTTTAAATCAGTTAGCTTTAGAAATTTCGAATTAAAGAGTGGGTAAATGATGCGAAAAAGACAATTGAAGGCGAATTTCAAGCTTACTGTCTAAGTTAAGAATAAAAACAATATGTAAAGTATGCTTTACATTATACGCTATTTGATCTAAATTTATGTAAAGTTTACTTTACATGGGCCGTATGAAAAAATATAGATCTCTGATTGAGTTTAGCGCATCAATGCTGCTTTATATTGTTGTGCTTATCTGTTCATTAAAATATTTAAAGAATGAGAACATTCACTATTCAACACAAATTTTTGTGACATTATTGCCTATAATCCCTTGTATATTGGTGGGCTGGAGTGTACTCAGACAATTAGCACGTTTAGACGAAATGCAACAACACATCCAATTACAAGCTTTTGCACTTGCATTTGTAGGTACAGCACTCATTACATTTAGCTATGGTTTTCTTGAAAATATTGGCTTTCCACACCTTTCTATGTTTTTTGTATGGCCTTTAATGGCAACGCTTTGGGGTGTTGGTATTGCAATTGGAAGCTGGCGCTATCGATGAAAAATAATTTATCTGAATTAAGAGCGAAACAAGGCTGGTCTCAGCAGCAATTAGCAGAATATTTGGGGGTCTCTCGGCAGACAATTAATGCGATTGAAAAACAGCGTTATGATCCTAGCTTACCTTTGGCGTTTAAAATTGCGAAACTATTTAACTTATCAATTGAAGCAATTTTTAACGCTGAAGATGATGATCAAAATTCAAGATCAACGTCATCTTAAGACGCGATAAGATTGAAAAAACCTTATATAAGTATTGTAATAAGTTTTTGATATTTCTGAAATGAAGACTATGGCTAAGAAGCAAATAATTACATTTGATGAGTTTACACGTGAACAATTAATCAGCTCATTAAAAAAATACGCCTTAAAGGAACTAGACTTAGACCTTGGAAACTTTCCAGCACAGTTTTTATTTGATTTCATTGTGGAAGAATTTGGACATCACTTTTATAATCAAGCGCTCAATGATACTCATGAATGGTTGACAGAAAGATTTGCTCATCTAAATGAAGATTTATTTATCTTGTCTAAAGAAAAAATCAATAAAACAAAATAAGCAGTATCTTGGAAATCCTGCTCAGAATAGTGTCGATGCTTAATGCCATAAGATCAGCAATAGGGACAAAACAGTAATTAGTATCTAATGCATGCTGATCTGCTTTTTATAAAGCGCCACGTAAGTATTTTAGGATAGTGCTTACTCGATTCTTTTGATAGAAGATTTATTAAGCCGATATCTGAAAAAATGTTCATTGCTTATAGTGACCTCACCATCCAATTTAAATCCTAGTGAGTAGATCCCTGTTAACTTTCTCCGTGTTGGCGGTAATAAAATCGTGATCGATTCAAAGCCCATTTGGTTAAATGCCTTGTTTATAATTTTATCAAAAATTTGTTTACCAATGCCCCAATATTGAGGGTGCAGTACTAATGCTAAGTCGGCATCACCATGTTCATATTGTAAGCCTCCCCAGCCTGCAAATTGGCCATCAACAATAAATGCCCAAGGACCATAGCCATATTCTTTCCATTGTTTTTCTTTTTCATTGACCCAAGCATTACATTGATCTTCATCAAAAATAACGCCCTTGGCTAAAGGCATTTGCTTAAGGACATGTTCATTTGTATTTAATTCAATAATTTCAGACCTGCTCACATTGCTTAAACGGTCAAACTTAATCTCCAATATGATCCTCCTAAAATATGAACTGTTCGATGGTTTTATTAATCTTATGGGGCTTTATACAAGATGAGGCCTAACTGTATTGATCCCAAGTATAGAGATGAAGTGACTTTGGGTTTACTTAAAGCCATTTGCTAGCTGAAGTATTCTATTCGCTCTCTAGCTTTAGCTTAAGTGCATTATTCATTCGTTGAAAACCATGCTTAGTTTTTGTCTGTAAATTGTTTAGGAACGGTTTTACTAAAATCCCACTAAAGGCTTCACTATGGATCAATCTTGTTTGAACCGGAGTTATTTGTTCTAATCTAAATTTATGTTCCCCATCAAATACACCCTTCACCAATAATTTTCCGCGCCAACTAAATTGTTTATTTTTTTGATTTTCAAGTACAACTGCTTTGAAAGACATTTTACTTGTCGCATCATTTTGTATGGTGACATTGATTTTGCCACCTTTATGGATTTCTCCTGAAACATCAATGATAAACGGATTCCAATTTTTATAATCTTCAAAATTTGTTAGGGTTTTCCAAACGATATCAATGGGTGCATTGATCAAAATTTCTGTTGTTATCTCAAATTTCATGTTAGCTCTATCGACTAGCTTGTGTTTTACCTAATATACACTTATTTCAACTTTTTAATATCGTTAAAATTAAGATCACTACTGATAGGATATTAAAAAAATTGAATAGAATAAAAATGATTGGCATATTTGAGTTATTGTGTGTTGAATTTTTATATCATTGATTTATTTTAAAATTATAAAAATAACCTTGAATGAATCAATTCAGCATTTTAATTAATAAGCATAATTTAGGCAATTTCATAGCTTAAAAATAAATAGCTTGTTAAGCACGCTATATGAAATATGGTGATAATAAAACACCAAAATAAAGTGATATATTTCACTTTAATATTGTTTAGTTTGAGTTAATTAGCATTTTTATGTAAACTGTAGGCGAGGCTTTGTGATTTTATAGAGGTAATTATGATGATTTTTTATGATGGAGAGCATATTTTTCCTGAGCGTGCCAATGAATTTAAAAAATTTTTAAAGAAATATTTGATGGAACATCAAGCTGAATATTTATTAGAACAAAAAACATTTGTATACGACAGTGACTGTGATGAGTTTTTAGAGTCGGATATTCAGGAATTTTATAAAATTTGGTTGATGGCTTAACAAAAAAGACCTGATATTCATGGGTTAACCAGGTTTTTAAAGTCTGATAGAGTTTGGTGTTCTATTTCTTTGCCCTTATAGATGAAGCATTGTTTAGAACTAAAAAGATGCTCTGACCTTGGTTAATTCTAAAATAAATCATCAAATCATCTTGTAAATAATATTCTGCTAGAGGGCGTCTAAAAACCAAGTTTGAAAGAGGAGTTGTAGAGATCGTTCGTCAGGGGGTACAATGATATAGCATATATCGTCTATATTTTAAGCATCTTATTTTTTAATATGGAAATAAGGTTGATGGCAGGTCATGCTAAATATATAAATGAAAAGAAATATAATAAATACCTTAATAGATATCGTATATGAATAAATAATAAAGTTTTAAAATATTTTCTTGTTAATTTTGCTGTAAATTAGAGTTTTAGTCTAAATATTTGTATTTAAATTATTTTATTCTTTATTTTAATTTTATGTGTTTTTTTTATAAAAAAATAAGTGATTTATTTATGCTTAAATTCATGTTTTTTATGCAGAACTTAAACGTAATAAGTGTTTTTTAGATTAAATAAAATATTTTAATTATAGAGTAATAGTGATCTAACTGTTTGTTTAAATTAAAAAAAGTTACAAATTATTATCATAAAATAATATTATATTATAATTTTATGATACTTTTTAAACATGAGGATGTTTTAAAAGCGACTCATATTATTTTTACTTAATAAAAGGCATATATAAATGGCTAAAATTGACTTAACACCTTTATCAGAAATTGACGGATTCACTGCTGCGGCACTTGTTGATAGTACAAGTGGCTTATCATTGGCTTCATATGGAACAGGAATTGATTTGGAACTTGCTGCCGCTGGAAATACGGAGGTTTTAAAAGCGAAAATGAAAACGGCAGAAGCGTTAAAATTACGCGACACGATTGATGATATTTTAATTACATTAGGAAAGCAGTATCACTTATTGAGGCCACTGGATAAAAACAGTAGCTTATTTTTATATCTAGTATTAGATCGCCAAAAATCTAATTTAGCGATGGCACGACACGAACTCAGAGTTTTTGAAAAAGAATTAGATTTCTCATAAGCATCAATGTTTTGGCTATTGCATCAGCGCTGTTGTGATAGCCTGTTGGGTGATTTTTGATTATAAAATCAAAATATTCAAAAAATATTCACCATAATTTATAATAGATTTATTGATAAAATCAGGGATTAAACAAAAATAAATAATTTAAACTCAAAGTCATGCATTAAGCTAAGATTATTGTGAGATAAAAAATTTCATTGAAAATCTTGTAAATATTATTACAATTCTATAGCTAAAAAATTTAAGGAAATATGGTATGGAAAATAAAACAGCAAGATTAACAATTTTGATTGATCCAAATAAAAAACAAGCTTTTGAAGAATTATGTAATCGTCAGGATTTAAAGCCATCTCAAGTTGTTCGTCAATTGATTCGTGAATATTTAGATAAGCATGATGCTGAATATTCAACTAAATTACCCATAGAAAAAAATAAATAGAGAGCAATTTTCTCTATTTATAAATACTTTATTGAGCCGTAAGATTTATTTGATATTTCTAGTGCTTTTAGAGAATAAAAATAATACGTTAAAATGAAAATGATCATTGCTTCTATTTTTCATGATTATTCCATGCGCTATATTTGTTTGAAAATTAAAGTTTTTAAGCAATCATATAGAATAAAATAAGTCGCGCTCAAAAGTGGCATAAGCTGTTGAAAAATTTTAGCTGATAGACCTGTATATTTATTTTGCTTTAAAAGATCAGCGCATGTTAACTCCCTTATTTTTTATTCAATTATTTTTAAAAATAATTAAAAAAACAGGAAAGTTTAAGCTAGGATTAGCTTCATCATGTTCTATAAATTTAGCCACTCATGGTCAAGCAAATCATCCATTATAAAGGTTTAATCTTTTTTGCCATGCTTATTGCATTTGGTCTTGGTATTTTGCTCAGTAAAGCAGAGCTTCCTTTATCACAAAAAGGACATATTGAGACGGAATGTTTCGGTATACTTATTCCTGAAAATTTAAAGTACACGCAGTCTAGACAATATTGTAGGTGTTTTAAAAATCGCTTGAATTACAGCAATAAAAGTGAAATCGAGAAAATGTGTTTAGATAAATAGTGGGAAAGGGGGCTATCAATACCAATATAATTCACTCAACATGATCGCTTTTTGATTTATGAAAAGAGATTTAATGATATATAAATCTTAATGATAATCAATGTAATAGGTAATCTAGCGTGGTAGGTTTATAGGTTATTTTTATAAAATAATTTTTACTGGCTAGTTTTTGTTTAGTGTTATTTAGATTTTTTCAGGTTGATAGATATTAAATTATAGTCAATCAAATTTATCTATTATCTACCAATTAAAAAAATATTCAATTTCAAAATTGCTGTGATATCGTTCAATAATGTTACTGCATCTTGCAGATCAAAGCGCATCTGACTATATTAAAACTACAGTAGGTCGCTAAGACGCTACGAAGTAGTTGGACAGATCAATGACGGCTTGTTGAATTTGTGACTCCAGTTCAAATAAAAAATAAGCACTAGCTTTCCAACATAAAAAGCTCGCAGAAATGCGGGCTTTTCTTTTTCTGATTTTTGAAACGTCATGAAATAATTGAATCAAGCTGTATTTACACAAAGTATTCAAAGCAACTCTCTATTTTATAAATAAAAAAAATAGTAATGTAGCTAATTTTTAACATTGCCATAAAATCTAACAACTTTAAGCTAATTTTTAGTTTGGCGCATGCTATAAGAAAACAGTATATAAAAAAGAGGACAGAAAAATGACTGAAATGATTACAGTAAGGGTCAAGGATCAATATAGTAATGAGCTGAATGCGATGGCTTGGTTAAATAAGCTGCAAGAGCATGAAGACACAGATAATTTATCATTGTTCCAAAAAATTGATCATATCGTTGTTGATGGCGAGAAGATCTTACCAAGTATAGAGTTGCTTTTTGAAAGCAAAGAAAGTGACAGTATTTATCGTGTAATTGAACAAGTCAGCTAATTGTTATCATCAATTAAAAAACGTGTTGGGTGAAAAGCCCAACACGTTTTATTTTTAATCAGTTTAAAAGGTTGTGTGAATATTAAGCAGCTTTAAAATGATCGAGTGTGACAGCAACAAGATGATATAAGGCCAAACGGTTTTTGTTTGCATGCTCAATTGCATTTTTTTCAATTTTAAACTTATCTTGAAGTGTTCCTCGAGAATAGCTTTCAACCAAAATATGTTGAGATGAAATAGGATCGCTTTTGATACGTAAATCTTTTTGATATTTAATATTGGATACAGCATTTAAACATTGTTCAAACGTTGGGTAAAAATTTGAAAGTTCTAAAGCTGTTTGGTTGGTCGATTTTGTAAGGTATTGAGTCATAATTGTCTAATTGTTTTAAATCATTGGCTTGCTCATGATTCTACATAATGCTTGTAAAACAGACAATGTGATTTTGTAAAGAGATATGAATGTCTGGGAATAAGCTTAAGAGGGTTTAAAAATTGATCTGTATTTCTCTCATTTAAAATTGCAAAGTTGGGATAATATTGTGCTTTTAAATCATCTTTAATATACATAAAACTTTGATTTATTGGCGGTAGCTTATTGGGCTTTAAAGTTTTGATATTCGAGAATAAATCAAAAATACCCTTAAATAAAAAGACTTAGAATGACTTTAAAGCACTTCATTTGTCATTCTAAGCGCATTGAAATAAATATTTAGGATCGATTTAAGATGATTGTAAATGTTGGAGTGAATAATTGATTTGTTGCATGGTTTGGTTTAATTCTTGGGGAGAGATTCGACTTTCTTGAAGTGCGGTAATCCATTGCATTTGGCAAAATTTAATATCTCGAATTGATTTTGCTTGCTGTATTTGCATGACCAATTGTTTGGTCATCAAGCCGCAATGCGTCTGTAGCAGGGTAGACATTTTTTGTTTGATGTCATCAAAATTTATATAATTTAGTTCAGGCGTAATTTCGGCATGCGCTACGTGTGTAGATGTGACAGTGCTAACGCTTTGCTGGATGGGGTTTGGATCTGCTGATTTTGTATTTTGACTGAGCTGTGTATCGCTAATAATTGTTGGATTTTTAACTACTTTAGGCGACGGTTTAAAGCCAATTTCACTTGTAAGATTTGAAGGAGGGAGTTGATTTGATTGTTCAAACTTAGATGATTCTGATGTTATTTTTGACTTAATTTGAGGCGCACCATTTACTTGATTCTGAAAAATTAGACCAAGCTCTTCTAATTGTTGAATAAGTTCTGGTGTTGCAAGTCGTTGCTTCAGTGCACTATTCAAAATTTTAAAATCATCTGTACCAATAAGAAGCAGTAACTGTCTTTGGCGAGCAGTGAGTTGAAATGAGCGCTGTTTTAATGCCTGAATTCCCAAATCAGTTTTAAAATAATGATCCATGAGTCAAATTATTCCCCAATAAATTGACCCTAGAGTAAAGAATGAAAATTACACTAATATGACTTTATTGTTACAAATCACCAGCTTAAAGTGTGACGATATTTGCATTCTCTAAAGCTTTGCGTAAATAAGGATCAAGCTCATCTTGACGAAGCAGCCATTGCACATAGTCTTTGGGTAATTCTGAAATCGCTGTACCACGATGCTTACCAAAGTTGATACTGCGTGGGATACGCGCATCTTCTGAGACCTCATATAATTCTTCAATGGTTTGAATTTTCAACTGATAAATAATATGCATGAGAATATTTGCCGTTAAAATAATATCGGCATCCGCACGATGTGCACCTTTTAACATTTCACGTGCTTTCTCACTGCCTTTACTGATCATATAGATTAGTGCTGATATATTATGTGCTTCAGCATCGGGCCAAACAAGCCGAGCAAGTGCCAGCGTACAAATGGCTTTGATGTGAGATGTCTCTACACCACATTGTTGGATTGCGCGAATATCATAATCAATATTGTGTCCAATGATGTAAAGGGTTTGCTGAGGAAGTTCAAAGCTGGAAAAATTAGGTTGCCCCGCAAGATCCGATTCTAGAATGTGGTGAACCGCCATTGAGCCGAAAGAAATTTTTTCATTTCCGATACTATAAAGTTGATCGAACATTTGTTCACGATCTAAGCTTAATTTCCCTTCTTGAATTTGAATCGGTGCATAAGCAATTTCAATGGGCAATCCATTGAGTGTGTGAGTTTCAGTATCTAAAATGATTGCTTGCATAGCTTTGTTCCTCAACAAATAGATAAGAAGGAGCGCCTTATTAAACTAGCTTTTTTAGCCACTAAATACAAATTAAAGTCATCTAAAATCAAGATAAGTGCTGTCTTTTGATTAAATCACACTCAGAATTTGTTTTTTAAATGTGAATTATCTAAAAATTTAAAATGAATGTTTTTAGGCCAGTTTGAATTTAAACAAAAGGCTAAAGATTGATAAGAAATTTTTCACAATTTAAGCTGTTCTGTATAAGTGATATTTCACAATATACTTGGAGTAAACAAATTGGAAAATACTTTATTTTCAATTAATTGTATATTAAATATTTAAATGATTAAATTAAATAAAAGCATTTAAAGGTTAAATGTAACTTGCTAAATTTGTATTTATAGCTTAATCATAGTAAAGCCTAGCTTAAATATTGCACGGTGTGACGTAATTACAAAAATGTCATGAAGCAAAAGATTAATGATTAAGGGGTTGGTGTCGACAAATGATTTGTTAACACTCAAGTGAAAAATGATAAACAAGGATGAACGATATGAAATTAAATTTACTCTCAATCATGTTAGTTGGATCTGGTCTGTTTCTAACTGCCTGTGGAGGTAGTGATGACAAGGGGGATAATTCAACCATAAGTTCAAATGTGGATGTCAACAAGATTCAAAATCCAGTGGTGAATACACCAAAACCGTATTTCATTGACGTTAAGGACTTTATACTTCCACCAAATGCAGCAGAAAGTGTGGTAATGACTTATAAAATGCAAGGTATCAAGGGGAAAGAAACTCAAGCAACAACATTGGTATTTACCCCGAAAACTGCACCGCCAGCTGGCGGTTGGCCAATTGTGGTTTGGGCGCATGGAACTACAGGGGTTGCCGACGAGTGTGCACCAAGTAAAAATCGCTTAATTACGGCTTCGCTTTTAGGTGCAAAAGATTGGTCTACCTATAATATGATCGATAGCTTTGTTAAAGAAGGTTATGTGGTGGTTGCCCCAGATTATGAAGGTTTAGGTGAGCCTAGTAGTAATGAGATACATCCATTTTTGCATTTAAAAAGCGAAGCTTATTCGATTACGGATGCTGTGGTGGCAACCAAAAGTTGGCTAGGCAATAAAGTTTCCAATAAATGGGCTATTTTGGGGCATTCGCAAGGTGGTCATGCGGCATTAGGTGCGGCACAGTATGCAGCGCGTGCCAATATGGATTATAAGGGGCTAGTCGCAGCTGCACCTGCAAATAATCTGGAAATGATAGAAACCTTGTCGGAGATGGCTTTGGCGAATAATAGTGCACCAGCATTTGGCTATATTATGTTAGATACTTTAACAGCCTTCATGGCAGCGGGTATGAAAAGTGTTTATCCGACCGAGCCTGTATACAGTAAAATATTTAAGTCGCCAACAGATAAAATTGCTGAGCAAGCAGAATTGCTATGTCTTATAGAATTAGGGGGGACTTTTTTAGTGGCAATGGAAGATTATTCAGAAAAAAATGAATGGAGTATCAAAGATTATCCACGTAAAAATGAAGGTTATAAGAATGATCCAATCGTCAGGCAATTTCTAGATAAAGATTCACAACCGCTTCAAACTATGATTAAAACCCCGATTATTATTTATCAAGGAGGTAAGGATACTGTCGTATTACCACAAGCAACCGATGCCTTGGTGGCGCAAGCACGGGCTTTAACCACCAAAATTGATTATAGAACGAATCCAGATTGGGATCACTCTAGCGTATACTCAGTTAATGTTGAAAATGGTCAGTTGTTAAAAGATATTAAAATGCTGCTTGCCAATTAATTTTTCAGTGCTTGGTGTTTTAATCCCCCATAATATAAAAATACCCTTATACGGAGAATAAGGGTATTTTTATATTATCAAGATGGGGCTTTAATCTTTAAAAAGCCTACTAGGAAATTATTTTTTGACCAACCTCTTTGTTATTCATGTGATTAATCTCGTTTAATGCTTCTATCAAAAGAGTGCTCATTGATTGGGCGATACTCAGTCAAGATACCACTGGCTTTGGGTCAAATCACACTTAGAATCAGTTTCTTTAATATGAATTGTTTGAAAAATTTACATATTTATTCTTAAAAATTAATTGAAATATAAATAATATAAATGATTATTGATAAGTATTTATTTATAGTTAAAAACACCAAGAATATATTAAATATAGAGCGTTAGTAAGCAGTGTGCGTAATTTGGTGAATGGAAAATCAATTTAAATTCATTTAGTTAATTAATAGAAATTTAAATTAATGAGATAATCTAATATATTTTAATGATTAAATTTCACTTGCTAAATTTATATTTATGTCATAATTGTAATAAAGCCTAGCTTAAATATTGCAAGGTATTATGAAGTAATAACAACACAAACATTAAACTAAGATGAGTGATCTATTGGATCAGCGTAGGCAAACGATTGGTTGACCCTGCTGAAGTGATAGAAAAAATGATAAAAAGGAAGAATTATATGAAATTAAAATTACTTTCAGTGTTATTGACTGGATCTACGCTATTTCTAACAGCCTGTGGTGGTGATGACAATAGTGATCATTCATCGACAAGTTCAGATGTAGATGTGAACAAGATTGAAAATCCAGTGGTGAACACACCAGTACCCTATAATATTAAAAATGATGTTCTTCCGCCAAATGCGGATGAGAGTGTGGTGATGACCTATAAAATGAAAGGCATCACTGGGCAAGAAACTCAGGCAACAGCATTGGTGTTTACCCCCAAAACAGCTCCACCTTCTGGAGGTTGGCCGATTGTGGCTTGGGCACATGGAACGACAGGTGTTGCTGACAAGTGTGCACCAAGTCAAAATAAATTATTTGTGGCTGGAATAGATGTGCATACCCAAAAAATGGTCGATAACTTTGTTAAAGAAGGTTATGTGGTGGTTGCACCTGATTATGAAGGGTTGGGTGAGCCTAGCGAGAAGGAAATCCATGCATTTTTAAATTTAAAAAGTGAAGCTTATTCAATTACGGATGCTGTAGTTGCAACCAAAAGTTGGTTAGGTAATAAAGCATCCAACAAATGGGCTGTTGCTGGGCTCTCGCAAGGTGGTCATGCAGCATTAGGTGCCGCACAATATGCAGCCCGTGCCAATATGGACTATAAGGGTGCAGTTGCAATGGCACCCGCAAATAATTTGGAATTGATTGAAAACTTGTCAGAAATGGCTTTAGCAAATCAGGATGGGGTAATTCAAATAGGCGGTTATGCTGCACTAGATACTTTAACAGCTTATATGGCAGCTGGGATAAAGGCAGTAAATCCAACTGAAGCCGCATACAGTATTATATTTAAAACACCAACTGATAAAATTGCTGAGAAAGCAGAAAAAGAATGTATTGCAGGAATGGGGGCTGCTTTTGCACTACCGATGACTCTTTATAATATTAAGAATGGGAGTCTTAAAGATTATCCGCGTAAAAATGAAGGCTACAAGAATAATCCAATCGTAAGACAATTTTTAGATAAAGATTCACAGCCGCTGCAAACTGTGATTAAAACCCCGATTATTATTTATCAGGGAGGTAGCGACACTGTTGTATTACCACAGGCAACGGATGCTTTGGTGGCACAGGCACGTGCTTTAACCACCAAAATTGATTATCGAACCAATTCGAGTTGGAGTCATACTGGTTCATTCACAGCGAATGTCGATAATGGACAACTGCTAGAGGATATTAAGACCTTGCTTGCTAATTAATTTTAAGTGTTTCACGTTTTAATCCTTATAATGTAAAAGTACCCCTGTTATCAAAAATAGGGGTATTTTTTATGTCGCTTTGAATCATGTTTCAATCTTAGAAAAAGATGACTTTAGAAACTTTGTTGTGATCTGGTCATTGATTATTCCCATCGTAATCAGCATTAGCTTTTAATTTAATCATCATCGGCGTAGTTTTTTAATATGTGTTGACTAAAAAGTCTAAATATTAAGTATTTAAAATTAGTTGAAAATTAAACAATAAAACTAAATATTGAGAAGAATTTATTTAAACTAAAGCGAGAAAAAATATATTTCTATAACAACTTGAATTCACGATATTTGCAGATTGTGTGAATTTAATAACATTTTAAAATGGTTTTAAGGTAAATATAAGCTTATATAAAATAATGCAATATTTCTGTGAATTAAATATTTTTAAGCGAATAGGTAAAAAATAATTCAGATAATTTAAATGTTAAATTTCACTTGCAAATTTATATTTCCAGTATAAATATAATGAAGCTTAGCTTAAAAATGCACAATGTGATGTAACTAATAAAATAAACATTTGTTATGCATCTGGCTGGCGACTCGTTGATTAGGGTTAGCAAATTGAATGTGCTGACACTGATGTAATAAAAAATATTATAGGCAAGGATGAATCAAATGAAATTAAATTTACTCTCGGTTATGTTGGCTGGATCCTCTCTATTCTTAACTGCCTGTGGTGGTAGTGATAATAAGAGCAATAATTCAACCACAAGTCCAAATGTAAATGCAGATGTAAACAATATTCAAAACCCAGTGGTAAATACGCCAAAGCCATATCAGACTCCGCAAGATAATCCACCAAATGCAGCTGAGAGTGTGGTGATGACCTATAAAATGAAAGGCATCACAGGGCAAGAAACTCAGGCAACCGCATTGGTATTTACCCCCAAAACTGCATCGCCTACTGGCGGTTGGCCGATTGTGGTTTGGGCACATGGTGCTGCGGGTGTTGCTGATGCTTGTGCACCGAGTAGACAGAAATTAATTACCACTTCGCTTTTAGGTGAAAATAGGTCGACCTATAACATGATCGATAGTTTTGTCAAAGAAGGCTATGTGGTGGTTGCACCAGATTATGAAGGGTTAGGTGAGCCTGGTGGTAATGAAATGCATCCATTTTTGCATGTAAAAAGTGAAGCCTATTCAATTACAGATGCGGTGGTGGCAACCAAAAGCTGGTTAGGTAATAAGGTCTCGAATAAATGGGCGATTGTAGGGCACTCACAAGGTGGTCATGCAGCATTAGGTGCGGCTCAGTATGCAACGCGTGCCAATATGGATTATAAGGGGGCCGTAGCAATCGCACCTGCAAATAATTTGGGGTTGATTGAAACTTTGTCGGAAATGGCTATAGCGGAAATGGAGGATTTGTCATTCACTCAAGCACTCGGATATTCCATCCTAGATACTCTTACGTTTTATATGGCTGCGGGGATGAAAAGTGTTTATCCAACTGAACCTGTATACAGTAAAATATTTAAGTCACCGACTGATAAATTTGCTGCTGAGCAAGCAGAATCGAAATGTCTTTTTGAGTTGGGTTTTGCATTTATGGGGGGGCCTGTATCACAATATGCGCTTGCAAATGGAAATAGTCTAAAAGGTTTTTCTTCGCGTAAAAAGGAAGGTTTTAAAAATGATCCAATTGTAAAACAATTTTTGGAAAAGGATTCGCAACCATTACAAACAGTGATTAAAACCCCGATTATTATTTATCAAGGAGGGGGCGATACTATCGTGTTACCACAGGCAACAGATGCCTTGGTGGCGCAAGCACGGGCTTTAACCACCAAAATTGATTACAGAACGGATCCGACTTGGGATCACTTTAGTATATATACGGTTAATGTTGACAATGGAAAGCTATTAGAAGATATAAAGACGCTACTTGCCAATTAATTTTTGAGTGTCCAGTATTTTAATCATAATGCAAAATACCCTTATTCTTGCTAATAGGGGTATTCTTTTATATAGCTTCGCGCTACATTTTAGCTTGAAAAAATTGATCATTTGGAAAAATATTTTTGCTCTCATTATTTATATTTTCTGTTATTCTTCGGTGTCTTACTACAAAGATAGGCTGTTATTGTTGTGGTAAGTAATCAGATGAGAACAATGTGGAAATTAAAAATAATTAAGGGGGAGATCAAAGTTTTCTATTATATGGTTTTGATTTTAAGTTAAATATATTCATATTTAAAATAATCATAATTTTCAATATTGACATCAATGGGTAAGAAACTGACATTTCTTTGATTGGAATTTTAAGATAAAGTTAACATTTTTTAGCATCAAATAATATTTAAAAATAATGAGTAAAAAACTTGCTTAACAGATTTTTTTGACGTATTTATGAAATAATTATACGCGTTAAGCCGTATATATAACTTTGAAAAAATTGTGCTTTAAGGAATAAGTCACATGAAAAAAAATGTATTATCAATTTTAATTCTCAGTTCAGGTTTAGTTTTATCTGCATGTAATAACGGTGGTAGTGGGGGAAATTCATATGAGTCACCTTCCAATACTGATGTAAATAAGATTGCAAATCCAGTTGTTGGCACGCCTACAGCATATACCAAGACAGATTTTTCTGCTGTGGCTGCGGATAGTGTGGTGATGACTTATAAGATGAAAGGGGTTAAAGGGACTGAAGTTCAAGCGACTTCATTGGTGTTTACTCCTAAAACTGCACCACCAGCTTCGGGTTGGCCTATCGTCGTTTGGGCACATGGTACAACAGGTGTCGCAGATCAATGTGCACCAAGCCGTAATGCGACGAATGTTTATATTAAAGGCATGATTTCTAAATTCCTTGCAGAAGGCTATGTGGTTGTTGCACCAGATTATGAAGGTTTAGGCGAACCGAGTGGCACTGAATTACATCCATTCTTAAATGTAAAAAGTGAAGGCTATTCGATTACAGATGCGGTGGTTGCAACACGTAATTGGTTAGGCAATAAAGTGTCGAAAAAATGGGTGACTGTTGGACACTCTCAAGGCGGGCAAGCAGCTTTAGGTGCTGCACAATATGCTGATCGTGCAAATTTAGATTATAAAGGTACAGTTGCTGTCGCACCTGCTTCACAATTGAGTTTAATTTTAAATGCGGGTCAACTATCAGTTATAGATGGGACACCAGCTCAACAAATTCCAGTCTATGCATCATTGGATACATTTACTGCGTTGATTGCAGCGGGTTTACGTAATTCAAATCCTACTTTAGATTACAGTCAAGTGTTTAAAGTACCAACAGATGCAATTGCAAAAAATGCTGAATCTGTTTGTTACGATACCCTTGGTCAACAGTTTGGCGTAGCAATGGGGCAGTATGCGGCAGTCAATGGATCATTGAAAAACTATCCAAGAACAACCGATACCTTTATGTCTTTGCCAGTCGTTAAAACTTTCTTAGAGAAAGATTCTCAACCGTTGCAAGTTCAAATCAAAACGCCTGTGATTATCTATCAGGGTGGAGCAGATACAACTGTACCGAAAGTGGCAACAGATACTTTATATGGTACAGCTAAAGCACTGACGACGCAGGTGAATTACATTACCAATCCTGCTTGGGATCATAGTACGGCTTATGCCTTAAATATTGACAATATTGTGGCTGATGTCAAAGGAATGTTTGCAGCACAATAACTATTTTAAATTGTAGGTTTTAGCAAATGGCTTATGTTTTCAACATGAGCCATTTTATTTAAAACGGAGCAAACTTCATTCTGTTTAATTACAAACTTCATGCTACAATACGCGCAATCTTAGCACGGCTTAAAAGCCCTAATTCATAGGACCTCGCTAATGTTCGCCAATATCTCTATTTCTGAATTTGATCCAGAAATTGCTCAAGCAATCACTCAAGAAGATGCCCGTCAAGAAGCTCATATTGAGTTAATCGCATCTGAAAACTATTGCTCACCAGCTGTTATGGAAGCACAAGGGTCAAAACTCACTAACAAATATGCGGAAGGTTACCCTGGCAAGCGCTATTATGGCGGTTGTGAATATGTTGATGTGATCGAACAATTGGCGATCGATCGTGCTAAAGCATTATTTGGTGCTGACTATGCAAATGTTCAGCCACACGCAGGTTCTCAAGCAAACTCAGCAGTTTATCTTGCTTTACTCAACCCAGGCGATACTGTTTTAGGTATGAGCTTGGCACATGGTGGTCATTTGACTCACGGTGCTAAAGTCAACTTCTCTGGTAAATCATATAATGCTGTTCAATATGGTTTAAATGTAGAAACTGGTGAAATTGATTACGAAGAAGTTGAGCGTTTAGCTGTAGAGCATAAACCACGTATGATTGTTGCGGGTTTCTCTGCATATAGCCAAATTGTAGATTGGCAACGTTTCCGCGAAATTGCGGATAAAGTTGGTGCATATTTATTTGTAGATATGGCTCACGTTGCTGGTCTAGTTGCCGCAGGTGTATACCCAAGCCCAGTTCAAATTGCTGATGTAACAACGACAACTACGCATAAAACTTTGCGTGGCCCTCGTTCTGGTTTAATCCTTGCAAAAGCAAACGAAGAAATTGAGAAAAAACTTCAATCTGCTGTATTCCCAGGTAACCAAGGTGGTCCATTGGTTCATGCTATAGCAGCAAAAGCAATTTGCTTTAAAGAAGCAATGATGCCTGAATACAAAGAATACCAAAAACAAGTGGTGATAAATGCTAAAGCGATGGCTGAAGTATTGATTTCACGTGGTTATGATGTTGTATCTGGTGGTACAGAAAACCATTTATTCTTGTTGTCTTTAATTAAGCAAGATGTGACAGGTAAAGATGCTGATGCTTGGTTAGGCGCTGCTCATATTACGGTAAACAAAAATGCGGTACCAAATGATCCACGTTCTCCATTTGTTACTTCAGGTATCCGTATCGGTACGCCAGCAGTAACAACACGTGGTTTTGGTGAAGCTGAAGTTCGCGACTTGGCTGGTTGGATTGCGGATATCCTAGATGCAAAAGGTGATGAAGCTGTTATCAATGCTGTGAAAGCAAAAGTTGAAACGGTTTGTGCAAAATTCCCCGTTTATGCTAAATAAGCATTAACTTGAGAAGGCCTCCTCTCAAGGGGGCTTTTTTTATGGTTGTTGAATAAGTTGAAAAGCTTAAACATTGCAGAAAATATCTGTTATAAAAGAAGTAGATTATGGGAGTTTATTGATACTTCGTTTCACGTTTCCGACATACAGGTTGTATGCTGTAATTTACGGCTTGTGGCTTAATTCATTTATGAAATGTAAACAGACCCATTATAAACATCGCTGCTATACCCAAATGATGTGAAAGATCGAAGGAATTAGGCACATGGCTAGTAAACCAAATATTATTATTTCAGAACAAGATTTACATCGCTTAGAAACGATGCTGGAACATCAGTCGAAGTTGACTGTGACAATGCAGCATTTAGAAGAGGAATTGGCACGAGCAGATGTGGTTGCGCCTCAAGATATGCCGCCCAATGTGGTGACCATGAATGCAAAAGTGTTAATCACTATTGCGCCCTCGACGGAAGCAACCGAAATTACTTTAGTCTATCCGCATGATTTTCGTGGTGAGACAGGGCAGGTCAATGTGGTTGCACCGGTCGGTACTGCAATTCTTGGTTTGGCTGAAGGGCAGGAAATTGAATGGCCGCAACCTGATGGTCACTTGATGAAAGTTAAAATTGAAAAAATATTGTATCAGCCTGAAAGAGCAGGCGATTATCTCTAATAAGTATCAAATGTAACGATATCTATGAGACTAAAATAAAAGCCCAGTGATCACTGGGCTAAATTTTGCCTAAAAGATTAAAGTTAAAAACCCGAAGTTCTTCCTTTGCTTGGATATTTAAATTGATGTTGAATATCTAATTTATAAATCTGTTTCGGATTTAAATCAATTTGCCATTGGTTGATATTGGGTTGCCCATTCCATTGTGTTGCAGTCGGTGGGATATTATAGCTAGATTGTGTGCTGAGTTTACCGTTCTGGCTTTGTGGTTCAGGTTCAAAAATAGTGACTTGAATTGGGTAGCTATGTAAGTTTTGCACTGAATATTGCTGTTTTCGGATGGTTTCCGATTGAGTACCTTTGACTGGATTTTTCTTGTCGGTTAAATCAGTCACTTTAACTTGAATTTGATCATCTGTACCAAAGCTCATTTGAAGTGCTTCATCTGCGCTATTGCTCCAAGCTCTTTGTCCAATATAGTCGCCATCACGATATAGTTTTACTGTCCCAGAAGGCCAATTTTGATCAAGCTTTGAAATTTCAGCGTTAATTGTCGCTTGAGTGCTTTGCTTAGGAATAGCCCAAACTGAAAGTTTTGCGGCATATTGTTCTGTACTTAAAGGTAAAAAGATTTGCTGTTGGCTGCTGGGAATGGATGCTTTGGTTTCTGAACGGAATTCAGTACTAAAATTTAAATCAGCCGCTTGAAATTGTGGAAATTGCGGGGGAACTTTTTTGGCCCTAGCTGTCGACTTTTCATCATAACTCATTTCAGCTAAGGCCATAGGTGCAGGTGCAACTGGATAAATTGGTCGTACAGGTTCTGGTTCATAATAGTTGACCCACCATTGTTGTGGCTGCACTTGTTGAACGTAGTTTTGCGGTGTTGCTGTGGACAATGCCAATTTAACATTGTTCCAGTCTTCCCCAGTTTTTTGTGCAATCATTGCCATACGGGTGAGTTTAATTTGCTTGGTTTGGGTGTTTAATTCGGCTTTATATATCGGTTGCCAACGTGCATAAGGCACCATATAGCTAATTTTAATTTCACCACGTTGTGGGGCATTGACATAAAACTTCAGTGTGCGTTGGTTAAACTCGCTGTCGCCAATGGCATTTAAGTCTTGTTCAAGTTCTTGTAAACGTTGTTGTAACTTTTCTTTTTCTGCTTTGGCTTGATCAATGGCAATAAAGGCCTCATAGGCTTGTTTGCGTACTTTTGGCGCAGAGCCTTTAATGACATTTTCTAAAAACTTATTTTGTAATTCAGCCGCTTGAATAATTGAGTTTTGCTCAGAAATTTTCTTTTTAATATCCTCTATATTATTGCGTAATTGAGACGACTCATTTCCAGCGGGTTTATCCAGTGCGCTATCTGTATGAGAAACCGCATTGACTTCAATATTACTACTCTGATATTGCAGTTGATCGATATTGAAGTTTGCCGCAAGCCCATTCAGGGTAACGAGTTGTTCCCCAGCTTGTACAGGAATGGTTCGTTCAATTTTTGCCAGTGTAGGATATAGCGTGACTTGTTGAATCGGTGAGTTGGACAAGTTGAGTGCAAAGCTATATGTTGAAGGAATGCATAAAATGCTGAGTTGTAGTGCTGTTTTTATATTCATTATGCGAGGCCCTAAAATACCTGAGATCAGTTTAATATTTAAAATGTAGCAGAAAGTGATACAAATCAAAATAGTGATTAAAAGAGAAAACCAGTTGGTGTGAAGTTGATGAAATAAAGATATTTTAATTTTCACTTGAATCTCGCGTTTCCCTGTTTTTATTTTGATGGATTTGTCATTCAATTTTAGGATTTAGACGATCAATTTAAACAAAACAAAAAATTTCAGTTACACTAAGTCATCCTAAATTTGAAGGGCTGAACATTGAAACAATCATGCACAATACGGGATAAGAAGTTTCCTCCTGAATTAAAAACATGGTTGTATGCACAAGGTTCACTGACTCAGCAGTTGACTTATGTCGCGGGTGGTGTTTTTAAAGTTCAACCGATTCAAGAGCATTATCAAAGAATGAGTGTGCTGGATAGTCAATGGATGCAGATGCCACAGCAACATACCTCATGGGTACGTGAAAGTTACTTATTTGGTTGCGATGCACAGCCATGGGTAAAAGCAAAAAGTATTTTTCCCATTCTCAGTATCCATGGCAAAGCACGTTTGTTTAAGCATATTCGAACCAAGCCGATCGGAAAATTCTTATTTCAACGCACCAATCCATTGTGTGAACGGCGTGTTTTAAAATTAGCAGAAGGTTGGACACGTCAAAGTTGTTATACTTGGCATGGTTGTAAATTTATTGTTCAAGAAACTTTTTTACCTGCCTTTGAGCAATTTTTGCAACAACAGCATATTTCAAAATAGAGTATTGAAGGACTGTCATGTCGATCGCGCAACACACCACTTGGCAACAACGCTTAGAAGCTTATTATTATCTGTGTCGTTTTGATAAACCAGTTGGGACAGAATTGGTTTTATGGCCGACCATGTGGGCATTATGGATTGCTGCAGAAGGTATCCCCGATATTGTGACACTGGTTGCAATGGTCTTGGGGACAATTTTTATGCGCGCAGCTGGTTGTGCGATCAATGATTTTGCTGATCGCAAAGTAGATGCACATGTGGAACGAACTAAAAATCGCCCTCTGGCTACTGGGGTGATCTCAGCCAAAGAAGCGATTTGGGTGTTCATTGGTTTGGTGGCCGCCAGTGCGTGTACTTTATTTTTCTTACCGATCGCAACTTTTTACTGTGCGCTTGTAGGATTAGTCCTCGCCTTTATTTATCCCTTTATGAAGCGTTATACCCATTTACCACAAGTGGTCTTAGGGATGGCATTTTCTTGGGGTATTCCAATGTCATTTACCGCAATGGGAAAACCTTTAGATTGGACCTGTTGGTTGCTTTATTTTGGCAATTTAGCATGGACGGTGGCATATGATACCCAATATGCAATTACAGATCGTGAATATGATTTAAAAATTGGCGTGAAATCAACTGCCATTCTTTTTGGAAAATACGATATTCAGATCATCTCTTTATTGCAATTGACCAGTATATTGTTAATTGGTACAGCATTGTATTTAGAAAATATATTGATTCCATTTGGCTTGATTGCATTGTTATTAGTTGTTGCAGATTTTATTTATCAATGGACAAAAACCAAAGCGCGCGATCCACAACTATGCTTTTGGGCATTTAGACATAACCGTTGGGTTGGTTTAATCATTTTTGTTGGTATTTTTATTGCATTATTTTGAATTTAAATTATTAAAATAAACCACTTTTGAAATTTCATCTGTATTTATAATAATACGAAATATTGATGAAATTTCACGAGATAAAGAAAAATAATAATTTATAAATGTGAGATATTCCTCTGTTTTATTAAAAAATATTGTAGCAAGACGCATTTATTTATGCTTAATTAAGGGTGAACACGGAGCTGTTCAAACAATAAAAAATTGAGGAATTTTTAATGAGAATATTATTTAAACGGACGTTATTGGCAATTACTTGTGGTTCAGCGTTATTTTTAACTGCGTGTAATGATGATGATGACAAGGATAACTGGGGTTCAAATAAAAATTATGTGTCTGAAAGTGCATATAATTTAGAGGTGCTGAATGAAGCAGCGTCGATCAAAGTCATGACCTATAATATGCCGAACGTACTCGGAAAAATAAAAAAAGAATCAGCATTGGTTTTTATGCCCAAAACTAAACAGCCTGCTGATGGTTGGAAGGTTGTGGTTTGGGTGCATGGTACGGTTGGTAATGGTGATGGTTGTGCACCGAGTAGAAATGTAATCAATGAACGATTTAAAGTGATGGTAAAGAGCCTTTTAGCAGAGGGCTATGTCGTAATTGGGCCTGATTATGAAGGTTTGGGAACACCCGGCATGCATCCGTATTTAAATCTAAAAAGTGAAGCAACTTCAGCAATTTATGCCATGAAAGCGTATAAAGAGCGCTATGGTAATCAGATCAATGGTCAATGGATGTCCGTGGGGCAATCTCAGGGCGGACAAGCGTCTTTAGGTACGGCCGAGTATGCTAATAGCGATGCCAATTTTAAAGGTGCTGTGGCAGGCGCGCCAGCCTCAAGTTTGGGGCTGATTATTTCTGATATTGCTCCTAAAGCAATTCAAGGACTACTTAAAGATGGGAAGGTGGATGCTGCGACTGAGGTTTCTGCTACGTTATTGACCTATGCGTCTTATACTACGGCTGGTGTGACTGCTTATGAACCTAAGTTTAACTATCGAGAGTTGTATAAAGAGCGTTCAAGAGATATTGCAGCATTAGCTGAAGGTTCAACAGGTGAAAACGGTTTATGTTTTCTCGATATGCAGAAGAAATTTATTGACGATATTAAAGACTATCTCAAGAACAATAGTGGTAAAACCGTTTTAGATTATCCAGGCTTAGTTAATAATTTCCAAGAAAATCCGACGGTGAAAAAATTCTTAGTCGATAATCAACCAGCAACGAAAAAAATTAATAGTCCTGTGATGATTATTCAGGGAACTGCTGATACTTCAGTTCCTTATGACGTTACATTTAAATTACAAGAAGATTTAAAAGCGATGGGAACAGATGTTACTTTTGTTCGTGCGGATGGTGCGTTGCATTCCGATGCGATAGTTCAAAAGAACGCTGATTTAGTTAATTTTATTAAAAAGCATATGCCAACAACCAAATAATGGTTTTAACAGAATCATAAGTCATTTGCTTTTCTTAGCAGTTCAATTGAGAGTAACAATCTACAAAAAGCAGAGTTTTAATTAAAGCTCTGCTTTTTTATATTTATATATGGCTATTTTAGAATTTTATCGAAGATTTGATTGGCTTTTGATTAAGGCTATTTATATAAAGCATCATATTTATTTATCTCAAGTGCATTCGAGATGACAGCTTCTTAGGGTATTTCTATGCTCCATAATAATGTACTTGGTTGTAACTCTTAGGTTGGTTTATGACATTTGTTGGAATTTTATTGCTTTGCTTTAAGTGAATTTAAATTAAAGCTAAGCATTTATATCTATGTGTTATTTTACTCTTTGGTTAAAAGTATCCTAGCAAGATGCTTTTTTTTATGCTTAATTAGTGGTGAACGAGGATCTGTTCAAACAATAAAAACTGAGGACTTAGTAATGAAAGCAATATTTAAACGGACATTATTGGCAATAACCTGCGGTTCAGCATTATTTTTAACCGCATGTAATGATGACGATAATAACTGGAATAACTGGGGGTCAAATAAGAATTATGTGTCTGAAAACACATATAATTCTGATGTAATCAATGAGGCCGCATCAGTCAAAGTCATGACCTATAATATGCCTAATGTACTCAATGAAACCAAGAAAGCTACAGCAATGGTTTTTATTCCCAAAACGGCACGACCTGCAGATGGTTGGAAAGTTGTGGTTTGGGAGCATGGCACGGTTGGTGTTGGTGATAGTTGCGCACCAAGTCGAAATAAGTTTAACCCACGATTTAAAAATATGGCGCAAAGCCTGTTAAATGAAGGTTATGTGATTATTGCTCCTGATTATGAAGGCTTGGGCACACCGGGTATGCATCCGTATTTAAATCTAAAGAGTGAAGCTAACTCAGCGATTTATGCAGTGAAAGCATATAAAGAGCGTTATGGTAATCAGATCAATGGTCAATGGATGTCTGTCGGCCAATCTCAGGGTGGGCATGGTTCTTTAGGAACTGCTGAGTTTTCCAATACCGACTCTAACTATAAAGGGGCTGTCGCAGGCGCACCTGCCTCAAGTTTGGGTTATATTATTTCTGTCGTTGCGCCACAAGCAATTCGAGATATCCTTCAAAAAGAACAAGCTGGAACAGCTCCAGTGGGTACTGCTGTTGAAGTTTATGCTGAATTATTGGCATATGCTGCTTATACTACAGTTGGTGTGACTGCTTATGAACCTAAATTTAATTATCGAGAAGTTTTCAAAGATCGTTCAAAAAATATTGCAGAATTTGCGGAAGGTTCAACGGGTGAAAATGGCTTATGTCTAGATGAATTGCATAATAAATTTGCCGATGATATCCGTGATTATATTGTTAAGAATGGCGGAAAAACTGTTTTAGACTATCCTGGATTAGTCGATAATTTCCAAGAAAATCCGACAGTAAAAAAATTCTTAGCTGAGAACCAACCTGCAACCAAAAAAATTAATAGTCCTGTGATGATTATCCAGGGGACTGCTGATATGGCAGTACCTTATCCTGTGACGGAAGGATTGCAACAACGTTTAAAAGATATGGGTACAGATGTAACGTTCTTACCTGTGAAAGATGCCAGCCATACTCAAGCGATTGTTGAAAAAAATCCTGAATTGGTTGCCTTTATTAAAAAGCATATGCCAACCACAAAATAATGGTTTTAAGAAAAGCATGCAGTCTTTTGCTTTTCTTGGCGGTTAAATAGAGCGTGGTAAGTAAAAAAGCAGAGCTTCAATTCAAGCTCTGCTTTTTTATCTCAATGTATGGCCGTTTGTACATTTTTGACTGAAGATCTAACTGGTTTTTTACCAAATGAAAGGTGATTAAAGAAAATATTGAGTAAAACTGCCGCTATACATGTCGCGCTTATTCCTGAATGAAATAAAGTTTGGAATACTTTGGGAAAGGCATGAAAGAAATCAGGGCTGATTAAAGGAATTAAGCCGACACAGATCGACACAGCAACAATGATAAGATTGGATTGGGTTTGATAATCCACTTTAGATAATGTACGAATACCGCTTGCTGCAACGCTACCAAATAAAACAATACCTGCGCCACCTAAAACAGGCATCGGAATCGCAGCAATTAAGCGTCCGAAAATTGGTAATAAACCCAGTACAACTAAAATAGCACCACCTGTTGCTACCACAAAACGACTTTTAACACCTGAAATGGCAACCAGTCCTACGTTTTGAACAAAAGCACATTGCATAAATGAACCAAATAATGGCGCAATCGCAGAAGATAGCATGTCTGCTCTTAAACCATCTGCCAAACGATGA
The DNA here is from genome assembly GCF_052824985.1 of Acinetobacter sp. 1125_18A. NCBI lineage: Bacteria > Pseudomonadati > Pseudomonadota > Gammaproteobacteria > Moraxellales > Moraxellaceae > Acinetobacter > Acinetobacter sp. 1125_18A. The sequence goes on along the minus strand of NZ_VTDG01000007.1, from coordinate 70,049 downwards.
CTATCCATTTTTGTATCAACAATTTCACCAATCGCTAAAAGGCTGGCTGTTGTTTCAGTAAGGATTACGATGGTCACGATACACATGGTTAAGATCGCGGACATTTCAAAGCTGGGTAGACCAAAAGCAAATAGATGTGGGAAAGCAAATAAATCACCATTGGCCACTTTTGAAAAGTTGGCAACACCAAGCAGGATGGTAAAAATTGCACCAACAATAATTGAGATGAGTACGCCTAGGCGCGCCATTGTAGCTGAACCAAAGCGACTCACCACAAGTAGTACGCCGAGGGTAAAGGCTGCAATCCCTATATTTTCTAGGGAGCCCCATTCGGGTGCTTTAGGGTTACCGCCCATAATCCAGCGGATTGCAACAGGTAAAAGTGAAATCCCGATAATGGTAATAATTGAACCCGTCACAATCGGTGGAAAGAAACGCACTATTTTTGAGAAAAAGGGGGTAATCAATATCCCGAAAATAGAACTGACAATCACAGCACCGAAAATCGTTTGAATATTTCCCCCAGTTGTACCAATCGCGATCATGCTTGCGACAGCAGCAAATGAAGTGCCTTGTACAATTGGAAGTTTTGCACCAAACCACTTTAGTCCAAGCGTTTGTAGTAATGTTGCCAAACCACCCACAAGAATAGATGCCGTAATTAATAAGGCAATTTCAGCTGCATTTAGACCAATCGCCGTACCTACGACCAAAGGTGCCGCAATCAGACCACCATACATGGTGAGTACATGCTGTAAACCAAATGTCAGGTTCTTTCCCGCACTTAAAACTTCATCTTCAGGCTGAATTTTTTTAATTTCAGTATTCATCTTAAAACCTTTATGACTTTGCGATCCCTGCATTACAAAGAGCAATTTATATGCCAAATGGTCAATAACTGTGAGCAAAGTGCTTTAAGTGAAAGCTAAAACTTATGTGTTTGAGATTGATATTTAAATTATTTCTTTGTGCAAAGCCGATTATTTTATGGTGGATAAAGCTTAGCGTGTTTAGATTGGCGCGATTCTAAAACGAAGCACTAGGCTTCTTTCATCTGTCCTTTTTTAAAGCATAGATTAAGATAAAGCACCCTCATCCTCATCTTCTTCAAAGGGGAGGAGAAGCTTTTAATAGCGATATGATTCACACAACATGATCATTTATTTTAGCTTTTATGCAGTTGTGCTTGATGGGTTTGAGAATAGATAAAAAATTGTGCTGTACCTACAGCAAGTACACATGAGGCAAGTATAAATTGCTGATGATAGGAGACACCCCAATGTTGCAAGCTACTAAAACAGATTCCACCAACCAATTGGGTTACGGCAAAAGCTAATGTCGCTATGCTCCATAGTTTTTTATAGGCCACATGATAAAGGTGTAAAATGGTATATGAAGTAAGGAAAACCACAGCAGGATTAAGCAAACCAGTAAAAAAGGATGAGGTATAGGTAAGGATTGGATGGGTTGAAAAAATAGCAATAAAGATTGCCAAGACATATAGGCTATATAATATTTTTAATGCGGTAAAATTGCCAAATTTTCGTGCCAGTAAGTAAGCACTGATTGCACCTAAGGCACTGCCTGAACCATACAAAATCCAATTCAAGTTAATAAGATATAGATTAAGATGCAGGGTGTTTTTAAGATAATCAATCCAAAACAATGAGTGGGGAACATAGGCAAAAGCGCTTGAAGCATAGACAATCAGCAAACTAAAATACATACCATTGACTGCCCCCGTTTGATTGTTTGTTACGCTGATATGATCTAGATGATCTTTAAACAGATTGAGTAAATAAACAATGATCAAACAAATAACAGCAGAGAATACAAATAAAATCATCCATGCAGATTGTGTGTTGATTCTGTCGAGATAAGGCAAAAACAGGGTTGCCAATAATACCCCAATGCCAATACCACTAAAGCCAATGAAGTTGATGGTTAAACGTTCTTCAGGTTTGCTGCAATGTGCAACGATACTGGGTGCTAGAATCATCAATAAGCCACCACTGATGCCAGAAATGACACGCCAAAAGACATACCAGCTTTCGGGAAGACCTGAAAAAGCACAACTGAGTAAACTCACCGTTCCAGAAAATGCCGCCAAAATGATATATCGAGGCATGGTAAAGTTTTGAGGCAGTTTCATTGCACAAAATGCACCAATTAAATACCCCAACAAATTTGCACTGCTTAATATACTGGCAAAACTGGAGTCCCAATGATAAGCAAGACGGGTAGAGGGCAATAATGCAGTATAGGAAAATCGGAGAATGCCAATGCCTAAACACATACACAGGCATAGAAAGATACTCAGCTGAATTTTATTCGATCCGATCTTGGTCATTGTGCAGATTATCCATTTTCCGTTAATTCACCTTAAGGTGAATTTAAAAAAATGACAATAAATAATCAGTATTTAGTTTGGGAATAATCAGTGCTTATTCACATAACTTAACCAGTTGGTAAAATCGAAGCTTACTCTGCGATAAGTATGATTAATATGATGGGCTCAGTCTGTTTAGATTATTGAACAATTATGAATTAAACGTGATTTAGAACAGATTGACCCATCGACAAGCAAATTTCGTAAGGATTAAGCCTATAGATTATAGATTGGCATCTACAGGGTCTCCGATCGTATAGTAATGTCCACCTGCAACATGATGTAGGCTTTTCCATTCAGCGCCAACTTCATGGTAATACCAGTGACCATTGCGAAATACACGATCATCCGCATACGCAGCGACGACTTTGCCTATAAATAAATCATGGCTTTGTTGATTATGCGGTTCAGGAATCAGTTCACATATCAACCATGCAGCGCAGCCTTCAACCGCAGGGAGCTGAAATCCCTCAAATTGGAAAAGTGGCGTATGGCAGTGTGAGAGTTTTTCAGGATCATTAAACTGACTGATTGAGCCTAATTGTTGTACCAGTTTAAGTTGTTTAAGTGTCGGTACTTGTAGGATGAAATGCCCTGACTTTTCAACTAATTCACGAGTTTTTGTACTTTTATCTAAAACCACACTCACTTTGGCAGGCACAAGTTCTAAGGCACAAGCCCAAGCTGCTGCCATGACATTTTTTTCGTTTTCATACTGGGCTGAGACAAGCACGGTTGGACCGTGATTTAACAGGCGATAAGCCTTAGAAAGTTCAACAGTTTGGATATGTGAATTCATGAGATGGCCTATATTCTGGGTGTTAGTCTTTATTTGTATAAGCTTATACAAAAAATTCATGAGTGCGCTAAAGTCATGTTTTTATTATTAATAGTGCATGTTGAGAAAACAACACTTAAATATCAAAAAATGCTAAAGACTATTGGATATTTCACAATAAGCTTATAATAAAACGATCAAAACTATTGGAACTCGAATGAACTATACGCTCATTTTGAATATTGTCATATTCATTGCCTTGATCATACTGCTGATGCAAACCAGAAAGACAGATTGGAGTCTTGCTAAAAAAGTGTTTGCCGGTTTATGTTTAGGTGTGGTATTTGGGCTAGGATTACATTGGGTTTATGGTACAAATTCTGAAATTTTAACTGAGTCTATTCAATGGTTTAATATCGTTGGAAATGGTTATGTTAAGCTTTTGCAAATGGTGGTGATGCCATTAGTGCTGGTCTCGATCCTGAGTGCTGTGATTAAGTTACATAATGCATCCTCATTAGGCAAGATTAGTATTTTTAGTATTGGTACATTATTAATCACCACGTTTATTGCCGCTTTGGTTGGCATGTTTGTGGTCAATCTATTTGGATTAAGTGCAGCTGGTCTTGTACAGGGGACACAGGAAACAGCACGTCTTGAAGCAATTCAATCAGAATATATTGGTAAAGTCACAGACTTAAATGTACCTGATTTTATTTTATCTTTTTTGCCGACAAATCCATTTGCTGAACTCACTGGGGCACATCCAACCTCAATCATTAGTGTGGTGATCTTTGCTACGATGCTCGGTTTGGCCGGGCTTAACCTGATCAGAGATGATGCCGAAAAAGGCCAACGTATCGTCACTGCAATTGATACTTTGCAAGCGTGGGTGATGAAGTTAGTTCGATTGGTGATGACGCTTACACCTTATGGTGTATTTGCCTTGATTACAAAAGTTGTGGCAAGTTCTAAAGCCGCTGACATTGTTAATCTCGGTGGTTTCTTGGTTGCCTCTTATCTGGGTCTAGCTATCATGTTTGCAGTACATGCAATTGTATTGCTGCTGACAGGCGTTAATCCAATCCGATTCTTTAAAAAGGTTTTACCTGTATTAACCTTTGCTTTTACCAGCCGTTCGAGTGCGGCAAGTATTCCATTAAATATTGAAGCACAAACTCGCCGTTTGGGTGTGCCTGAGTCTATTGCCAGCTTTTCTGCTTCATTTGGTACAACGATTGGGCAAAATGGTTGTGCGGGTTTATATCCAGCAATGCTTGCGGTGATGGTTGCCCCAACAGTGGGGATTAATCCACTTGATCCGATCTGGATTTTAACTTTAGCTTGCGTGGTGACTTTAAGTTCAATTGGCGTTGCAGGTGTCGGTGGTGGTGCAACCTTTGCTGCACTGATTGTTTTACCGATTATGGGTTTACCTGTGACTTTGGTGGCTTTGCTGATTTCCATTGAACCTTTGATTGATATGGGGCGTACTGCGTTAAATGTTGATGGTTCGATGACTGCAGGTGTTGTGACCAGTCAATTGATGGGGCAGACAGATCAAAGCATCTTGCTTTCAGATGAGAGAGAAGAGTTAAAACATAGTTAACCCTTTTTTCTATATTATTTAAATGCCATAAAAAACACCTAAATTACATTTAGGTGTTTTTTTTCAACTAAAGTTTATCAAACATACTCTGATTCATTAAACGCTGATTCATTAAAACAAGGCAAAGTATTCACGACTATAAATAGCAGTTTATCACGATCACATTTCTGATAAATATGATGGCCTGCTGGCGCTAAAATGTTCTACTTTGCTGCTTGGTTGCACTCAGCCAATTCTTTTGAATTTTTTGTCCAAATTTTTCCAGCAGAATTTTTATAGAAGGTGATTTTCCCAATTCGGGAGACCAAACTTTGACATGAGTCTATTGAAAGTTGATTGCCCCAAGGACCAGACATCCGACATACAGTACCATCGCATTTCCAAACCACATTAGGGCCATTCTCTATCGGTACGGTAACTGTCCCTTTATGTGTGCTTCCAGCAATCCAAATGGTATCGGCTGCAAAAGTCAGTGGAGAACATAGGATTAGACTACTTATAACGACGCTTCGGAGTTTTATGCTTATTTTCATCGTGCTTATTCCATAATTATTGATCTAGGAAAGGTTATAAACTTCAAATGAATCTATAAAACAGGTGTATTTTGAATGGTCAATACGATCAAGCTAGAGTTTTAACTGTAACCATTTTAAAACATAGACTGTATCTGTAATCATTTTTAGTATCACTTAGAATAGATTAAAATGAGGAGTTTTGACAATGAAAATGTACCAAGTTGATGCTTTTACACAACAATTGTTTAAGGGCAATCCTGCTGCTGTATTGGTCTTAGATGACTGGCTGGATGATGCTTTGATGCAAAATATTGCCTTAGAAAATAATTTGGCAGAAACTGCTTTTGTAAAACGCATTGATGATGAAAATTATCAAATTCGCTGGTTTACCCCACAGGTTGAAGTCGATTTTTGTGGACATGCAACCTTAGCTTCAGCTTTCGTTTTATTTAAAGATTATACCCAAGCGAAGACGATTCATTTTCATGTTAAAGATTTGGGTATTTTTATCATCCAGCAAGCTGAGGATGGAAAGATCCAGATGAATTTCCCGATTCGTCAGCCGCAAAAAGTGATCGATTATCCAGAATTATTGAATCATGTCTTTGATCAGCCTTTTAAAGAAGTCTACCTCAATGCGCAAGCTTATATTCTAGTTTGTGAATCTGCACAAGACGTGATAAATGCAACACCAAACTTACCCAATATCCGAAAAATTGCAGAACAATATCATGTGAGTACCGCATTAACTGCGGAGTCTGCAGGCTATGATGTGACCATTACCGCAGCTTCAAACGATTATGATTATGTGGCTCGCTATTTTGCCCCGCATAAAGGGATAGATGAAGATCCTGTAACAGGTTCAATGCATACTGGTTTAGCGCCTTTATGGGCTGAAAAGCTGGGTAAAACACAACTTATCGGTTATCAAGCATCAGCGCGCGGTGGAAAATTGTTTTGTGATATTCAGGACGGTCAACGTATCGAAATTTCAGGCTATGCACAGTTATTTATGCAAGCTGAGATTTTTATTTAAATTGATTTTAAGCTAGACATGTTCAAATCATTACAAAAGCCGTTGAAATAAACGGCTCTTTTTTCAAAACTTTACTATAAATTTTGTTCAGAATTTCTTAAGATGTTTAGCTTATAACTGTTTAAAATTTAAAAAATTCTGGATTCTCCTATGCTCATGCAGTTGAAAAAACTCACCTTGTCGCTTTGTATTCTTGGTTTTAGTGCGTCTAGTTTTGCTCAAGCCATCCTTGTTAAATCTGAACATAATATCGAAGAATATAAGCTAGAGAATGGCTTTAGAGTTTTACTTGCACCGAATGATAAAGAAAGTAAAGTCTTTATGAATACGGTTTATTTGACTGGTTCATTAAATGATCCACAAGGCAAAGGTGGTCTTGCACATTTACTTGAACATTTAGCCTTTAAAGGCACACAAGATGTAAAAGGCGAAGAATTTCAACGCCGTTTAGATCAATATACTTTAATGACCAATGCCAGTACCGATTATTATTCGACTAAATATACCAATATTGTACGTCCAGACCAGAATACCTTAAACGAAGTGATTTATTTAGAGTCACAACGTATGGACAAATTGGTGCTTCAAGAACAATTCGTTCCTTCAGAAATCAATATTGTGATGCGTGAACGCGAAGTGCGTATGGATCAGCCTTTTGCTGTGCTGATGGATCAAATGTGGAAAGCAGCCTATGGCAACAAGTCATTAGGTCGTTTACCGATTGGTGATCTTGCTGAACTACAGTCAATTAAAATGAATGAATTGAACAAATTCTATAAAGACTGGTATGCACCGAATAATGCAGTGATGGTGATTGCAGGTAAATTTGATAAAGCAGAAGTTTTAAAAGCAATTGATAAAAACTTTAGTGCGATTGCTGCACGTAAGATTCCTGAACAAGCAACAGTGCCTGTACTTGATTCTTCAACCATAAAAAATCGTAATTTTGTGGTGAAAAAGGGCAGTGATCTTGCCAAATTCAATATTTATATGAATGGTAAGAATGAAAAAATTCAGCCGGTATTAGCACTTGCGCCATATTTATATACCTTACAACCGAGTGGTCATCTATATTCAAGTATGGTGGAAACTGGCGTCGCGACCAATGTCCAGTCGACAACATGGTTAGATGATGATTTTAACTTGGTGTTTATGGGGGCGATTTATGCGCCAAACCATGATGCTCAAAAAATTGACAGTGCGTTGATTGCCGGTGTAGAAAAGAATAAAAGTTTTGATGATGTTGAATTAAAACGGGTTAAAAATCTGATCCAGAATGCCAATGAGAGTTTATTGACCAGTGCGGCTGCTGTCGGTGGTATGTTGAGTGATTATGTGGTGTCATCGCATGGCAATTGGGCACAATATTTTAAAGATCAACAGGCCATTCAAAAGTTAAGCGTAGCTGAAACTAATTCAACTTTAAAAGCATTTTTAACTGAGCAGCACCGTTTTAATGGTGATATTCAACCGACACCTGAAGATCAGAAAAAGGCCTTGGAGCAAAAGCAAGCTGCTGAAAAACCAAAAACTTTAGATCAACAAGCTGCTGCTGTAGAACCTTTAAAAGATGTCAGTGTTTATCAAGCTGAAGTTGCTCAATATGTTGAAAAATCCAAACAATATTTAACTGCAACAGAGAAAAAGATTCAACGTGGCACTTTAAAAAATGGGATGAAGTATGCCTTATTCCCGACCTCGACACGTGATGATAAAACCTATGCAACCATAGAGGTTAATTTTGGTACAGCTGAATCTTTAATGAATAAGGCACAAATCCTCGATTTTACGGCTTATTTATTATTACGTGCTTCTGAGCAATATAGCTTACAGAACATTGCAGATAAAACTATTGAAGCAAGTGGTGGAGCAACTGCGACTGCATCGGATAACGGGATTACTATTCAAATTTCAGCGAAAAAAGAAAAATTTGAAGAGTTTTTCAAATATATCGTGTCGGTGATGAAGAGCCCTAAATTTGAACAATCGCAATTTGATTTAATTAAATTACAAAGCTTATCTAGTTTGGATCGACCATATACTGAGCCTGAAACAGTATCCTCTTTAACCATTGCACGCTTACTTGAAACCTATCAGCCGGGTGATTTACGTTATCATTTTGAACCAGAACTGGCTAAACAACAGATTCAAGCAGCAACCAACCAACAAGTTGTCGATTTATATAAAACATACTTTGCAATGGACCATGCCTTTATTTCTATCACTGGGCAATATGATGCAAAACCGATCAAGAAGTTACTTGAGCAACAATTTGGAAATTGGTCAGCTAAACAACCTTATCAGCGTCTATCAACAGAATTTACCACTTATAAAGCGCAGAAAGTGCATGCCCTTTCAGAACAACGTGAGTTTGGTAGTTATCAAGCTTTGCAGACTTTGCCTGTAGGTGTAGACAATAAAGATGCCGCAGCATTGATTGTCTTTAGCTATATTTTGGGCGACTCGCAATTGTCTTCACGTTTAGGACAAGAGCTTCGTGAAAAAAATGCGTTGGTTTATGGTTTTGGTAGTCAATTAAACTTGGACTCTTTTAATGAAGCAGGTGCATTGTCGATCGAAGCCAATTACACAGCAGGAAAATCTGCTGAAGTATCGCAAGTGGTGCGTAAAGTGCTGAATGACTTATTAGCGACTGGAGTAACCAGTCAGGAGTTGGAAGCGGCTAAAGCCAATATCATGAAGCAACGTGTGACGTCTTTAGAAGATGAACGTGTGATTCATCGTATGTTAAACAGCCAGCTTGAACGCAATAAGAAAATGGATAGTCGTGCTTTAAGAGATCAAGAGTTTGCTCAACTGACCAAAGCGGATGTGGATGCTGTGATTAAGAAGTATATTAAACCTGATCAATTGGTTGAAGTGATGGCTGACCAATATGGTCAAGCTCAGAAAAATGTAAATTGATGATTTAAATTATTGAATCACTCAAGAAAAGCCATACATTTGTATGGCTTTTTGTTTTATAACGATACAAGATCAATAAAAATGAGCCATGGTAATGCCAATGCTTGGAAATTTACTGAGTATCTGGGAACAACAATTAGAACAGTTTATTCCTAGTCCTGACTTAATGAAGCCGATATCTATGCTGATCAAGCACATGATCAATCGAGAGCTTTGGATATAGATTATGATTCAGGTATTCCACATGTACACGATTGGGAAAGAAGTGCTACAGGTAAGCCTATTAGAGGTACTGGAAGACCTTATGACCCTGATAAAGATAAATATGTTAGGTGAAATTAGGTTTATTTATGAGTTTAAATAATTTATTAAAAATAATTCATGATGGAGTAGTTGAAGGGGTATTCTTTGATAATAAAGAGGATATCCTTACACTATTTGTGAGAATAGATTGTGAGGTTAGATATGAATTAGTATTTAAAGGAGTTCTAGAATATAGGGTATTAGATTTTGGAAAACAAAATATTATTTCTAGAGTAATTAATTATCAAAAAGATAATTTTTGTCACGATGAAATATTTGAATTATTAAAATGGGTTTCTTCAAATTCTGATTCATTAACATATTGGTCGAATGATGAATTAAGAAAAATTGTCGAAAAAATTAAATCAAATGATTTAGCCCTACTTTATATGGAACCTAGTGCTGGTGCAGAAATTGTAATTTTATTTTTAGATTGTATTGTAAAAATGCGAAATTAATATAATACAGTTTATGTTAGATATTTGAAATTTTTCCTTTATCAAGGATTGACAATAACTGGATTGAATATCAAATAAATCCGTGGGCTTTGGGATGTAAGAAATGACTGTTTGCAGGCTTACTTATAAATGGGCAGAGAGCAGAAAATATTATGACTTTAATCCAGTTGGCTAAGCTTAATGGTCTGGATATGCCTATTTAATAGATGTACTTTCAAGATTACTGACTCATGAAATGAAAGATATTGAGGAATTATTGCTGTATAAATGGAATCCTGCTTGAATTTAAGTGAGGTTCAATGGAGGCTTACCAACCTGTACTAATTTATATTCCTTAAACACAAAAAACCGAGGTATTGAACCTCGGTTTCAGTTTAACGATGCTTGAAAAATAAATTACTTTTCAACAAAAGCGCGTTCAATCACGTAGTCGCCTAAAACGCCCATTTTAGGGGATTCTTTCAGGCCGTGTTGGTCAAGAAGCTCGACAACATCGTCAAGGAATGCTGGGCTACCACAAAGCATTGCGCGGTCAGTTTCAGGATTAAAACGTGGTAAGCCAATTTTTTCAAATAAGGCACCAGATTCAATCGCAGTGGTTACACGACCTTGGGTATGGAAATCTTCACGGGTTACGGTAGGGTAGTAAACCAATTTGTCTTTAATACCCAGCTCTTCAAAAAACTCGTTGTTTGGAAGTTCGTTGAGAATCAGGTCTTGGTAAGCCAATTCAGAAATAAAGCGTGTACCATGTACCACGATGACTTTCTCAAAACGCTCATAGGTTTCTGGATCACGAATCGTTGATAAGAATGGTGCTAGCCCTGTACCCGATGAAAGAAGGTATAAGTTTTTACCCGGATTCAAATCATCAAGCACTAAAGTACCTGTAGGTTTTTTAGAAATTAGAATTTCATCACCAACTTTTACTTTTTGCAAAATAGAAGTTAAAGGACCATCAGGCACTTTAATTGAGAAAAACTCTAATTCTTCTTCGTAGTTAGCGCTTGCAATAGAATATGCTCGCATTAAAGGCTTACCATTGACTTCAAGACCAATCATCACAAATTGACCATTTTTAAAACGTAATGCAGTATCACGTGTGGTCTTAAAACTGAATAGAGTGTCATTCCAGTGGTGTACGTGAGTAATCTTTTCGACGTTGAAAGCAGCCATTAAAGGTCTCAATAAATTATCAAATTAGAACAGCCTGCTATTCTAATCTAAAATCATTCTCGATAAACTGAATATATTTAATTGAACTTATCAGAAAAAATGATTATGACTGAGTTAAGTCTCCCGATTATTGGGATTATGCGTTCTCCTTATGTTGAAAAATTTGGTATTCCTCGACAACCAAATCTGGTTCAGGTGGAGTCTTTTATCGAAATGCATGCACCCTACAATGTCTTAGAAGCATTCGAGGGAATCGAGGAATTTAGTCATTTATGGTTGATCTGGCAGTTTCATGACAATAAAAATCAACAAGATAAAGATAAATTTCGTCCTCAAGTGAGACCGCCACGTTTAGGTGGAAATAAAAAAATTGGGGTATTTGCAACACGCAGTATGTATCGTCCAGCACCGATTGGTTTATCTGTAGTACAACTTAAAGCCGTCAAAAAAGAGGGGAATGCAGTTCGTGTATATGTGACAGGCAGTGACCTTTTAGATGGTACGCCGATTGTCGATATTAAACCTTATATTCATTATTCTGATGCTGTGGATGCTGCACAAAGTGGTTATGCCCAGCATGAGCCTGTTCGTAAACAGGTTATTTGGTCTGAGCATGCACAGCAATTAAAAAGTAAATTTCTTCAAACAACTGACTTGGACCCAAAATATATCGCTGAACTTGAGTCGGTACTGGCTTTAGATCCTCGACCAGCTTATCAGCATGATGATGCGCGTATTTATGGGATGCGTTTTGGGCAATTTAATATTAAATTTAGCTGTGCAGAAGAAGCGATCCTGATTCAGGGCATTGAGTCGTTCAATTATTGAAAACGTGATTCCATATCCTCCGTAAAATTTATGCGCTTTTGTCCGCTGTGATCGGAGCATCTCGGTTTAAAGAGCAGGATAGTAGCTACAATTACTCTAAAACGGCTGTCTTGGCAAACTGCAGCAAATCTTGTTGTGATTTCAGCAAAAGCCGTTGCTGTTCTGCGGCAATCCAGCCCAAAGCAAACCAGATTTGGGGTTCTGTTTTGACCATTTTTTTTAACACATCTTCAGCAACAATCAGGTCATTGTAGAGACCTAAACTTTCTTGAGCAGGCTTTATAGCTTTTAAATATTTTTTGACTTGGCTTTTATCCGATAATGATGCAACAAACTCAATACTATAACGCAAACGCTTTAAGTTTTTACGAGTACGGTGCCGTGCTTCGATGTCTAAATTTAAATAGTTTTCTGCGTCAGTTTGAATTTTGCGATGTAATTGTCTAACTTTTTTAAATGCTGCTTTATGTACAGCTATTTGAGATTTTTCACTTGATTCTTGGGCAATAAATTGAATTAGGGATAGGACCAAATAATTAAAATTAAAAGATCTAAACAGTTTGGTTAATTTTTGCGAATCAACATCTTGTGGTTCTGGAAGTTTAAACTTAGGTGCACCAGCAGCCTCAAGCTGAGGTAATAACTCCTCTCGAATCATATCTAAATCACGAGCCGAACCGAGTTGTCTAAATAGTTCGGTTAACTGTGTTTGCCAAGTGGGATCGATATGCAAAGACCAATTTGAAAAGGTTTTTAAAGCACTTCTTAAGCGACGAATTGCCACACGTGCCTGATGAATATGTTTGGAATTAAAGTTTCCAGATGCAATTGCTGTAGTGTTGGGGAGTAGATGCGATAAGCAATTATTCATGATCTTTTTTAATGCATTCTCAGGGTGATCCTTTGAATCAAGAACAAGTGGCGTTTGCAACTGTACGGGATTGTCTGGAACGTTTTGTGCAAGCTGAAAACCTTGCTGTGCTTTGCTACGGGTATCAAGCCATAAGTTATAGCGTTTCATCCGAGGTAAGATAAAAGAAATGAGATCTTGAACAGTGCCTTGTTTCAGTTCAAATTCTAATTCACGTAATGCGAGACGCTGTTGATGGGCGATGATATGACCATGATCATAACTGACTTCAATTTCACTATTTTGAAATTTAAATAAGCTGAGCTTTCTTTCGATGTCTGTTTGAAACTGAACTTCTAATCCGTCTTTATGTTGCTCTAATAAGTGTTTAATATTTTTAGCAATATGCTTATTGCTGAGATAATTTTTTAGATCTAATTCTGTTTCCGCGCTTTCGATATTTTCCTCAAATTCAGCACGTTTAAGCCTTTGTTCTGTTGGAAGTTTGAGGGTTTGTACCCATTGCTGCTTTTCTTGATCATCTTCAAGGCGTTGACGAAGTGAAATGGAATGTTCAGACAAAATAAATTGTGCCGTATCATAGTATTTGGCTTGTAAGTGCTGAATATTGGTATCTTTTCTTTGAAACGCTTTAATAAGCATTTCTTGCTTTTCTTCAGGTATTTGGAATTTCAATTCAATTTCAAACATGCTTATCGTTCCATTCTTATTACTTATTCTCTCGATTTTAATCCGATAAATTGTTTTTTTTGAGTTTTTAATGAATGATTACAAATTCGCAACGTGAATACTCAAGCGACTACAAATATTCAATTTTATGCAGTATTTAAAGAGATGATTTTATTCAATAAAACCATCTCTTGTTGTTGCTGATTTATTTTAAAAACTTACGGCTGACCAAGAACTGTTCCGTCGCTTCAAGCAATTTTTCTGCATAAGCTTCTTGTTTTGCGGTAAGCCAGCCTAAGGCAAACCAATCACTGGCTTCTAAGTCAGTTTGTTGTAGGTAAGATGATGATGAAGCAAGCACTTGATATTGCTCACATGCTTGTTGAGCATCATTTAAAGATTTCGCATATTTCTGCAAGTTTTTAACATCATAGATATTGGTTAGGATCGGAAAGCTAAATTTTAATTCATTTAAATGCTGAGCCAGCGCTTCTAGACTTTCAAGGTCAGATAGATCGGCTTCATTTAAACTTTCTTGTAACTGTCGATACTGATTTTGCAATGTATTTTGCGCAAACCATTTTAAGTCATGGGTTGGCGCTTTCGCAGACTGTCCTAAACTGAACATGAGTAATTCTAAATAGTGCTGCACATTTTGAGTTGATTTGACCAAATTGATGAGTTTTTCATTGGCATACAAAATATCCCGATCTAAACTTTGCGCCGTTTTCGGATTTTGCAGTAAAGCACCTAATGTGCGTTGCATATGTTCAAAATGCTGTAAGTTTTTAAAGTGACTCTCAAACGCTGAAAGTTGATGTGACCATTTATCCGTTTTGGTATCTGTCCAATCTTTAAACAGAGAAAGACTTAAATGTAAATGGTGTAGGGCAGTCTGTGCTTGAATAATATGTTCAGGCTGGGCAACCTGTGCAGAAATCGCAGCAATATTGGGCAATAAATGCTGTAATTGACTGGCAATAAGCACCCGTAAATTTTTATCTGCAGTGTCTTTTTTATTTAAAATGGTTTCTTTGCTGAGCTGTGCTGGACTGACTTTTTGATCCACAGTCAATAAGTGTCCAAACTCAGCTTTACTACGTACATCGAGCCATAAGTGATACTTTTTAACCCATTCAAAACTAAAGGCTAAAAGTGATTGAATTGAGCCACTTTTTAACTCAAATTCTACTTCATGAATTTCTTGTTTGGAGGTTTCAGTTCTAACTTCACCAATATCGAGGCTGATTTCAATTTCAGCATCTTCAAACTGAATCACACGGATGGTACGTTGGATGTCAGTTTCAAATTGTAATTGAAGTTCGTCAAATTTATCCCCCAATGCATTTTTTAAAACAGCAAGTGCTTCGGGTTTATTCTGGTAAATATCAAGATCTAAATGTGGGGCTTCAGCAAGTTCACCTAAATCAATATTGTCTTCAAAGCGTTGTAAATGGCTTTTGGTGGCGGCTTTTAATGTTTGTACCCAACGCGTTCCTTCTAATCGTTGACGTAGTGCAGCGCCGTGTTGGGACATCTGACGATCAGGTGTGTCGTAGTATTTTGCTTGTAATTGAATAATTTGGGATTTTTTAGGATCTAATGCTTTGAGGAGTGCATTGCGGCGGGCTTCCGGAATTTGAAACTTTAATTCAACTTCAAGCATGTGAGGGTCCTAAGTGTTAATCATGGTTATTAGAGAGTTAAACATTCTTGAATGTTTAATCTGGCATTGTAACTTAAAATGTGTCATGAGAAGACTTGTATAGCATGCCATTTGAGTATTTTTTACCGCTATATCGTTACTAATTAAATATTTAGAATGACAAAATTTCCTATTTCGTGACTTGTATGGTCTAGGCAATACTTGAAGTCGCAAATATAGATGAATTGTCAACAGACTTGATATTGAATTTGGCTGTTATTGCAGCATAAAATAAACTAAGCTGATTAAAAATAAAACAGGATGATTGATCATGAACGCGTATGTTGAGCCTAAATCGGAATTAGAGCAAAACCCGAAGTTTGAATTACCAATTAAAAACTATTCAGAATTTTATCGTTTTTATTTAACTGAACACCGTAGCATGATGAGTCGCCGTTTGCATGCGGCTGGAAGTAGTGTCGGTATTTATTTCTTTAGCAAAGCAATTCGTCAACGTAAAGCAAAATACGTGGTCTATGGACTGCTTTCAGGCTATGCGTGTGCTTGGGTGGGGCATTTTGTATTTGAGAAAAATAAGCCAGCAAGTTTTAAGCAACCACTTTATAGTTTTATTTCTGACTGGCGTATGCTTTCCGATATTGTACGTGGCAATTTAAGTTTAAAAGACCGTAGTCTAGATAAAATTGAGAGCTAATCTTGTCAGTATGGTAATAAATTAAACAAAAAAGCTTAGAGATTTCTAAGCTTTTTTGTTTTTGTCACGTCTTCGCTGAGAAAACTTGCTTATAATCCATTTATTTGATTGTTTGAGAATACTGAATGCGCGGTCTTTACCTGATTACCAACGACGATCCAATCCAATTATTATTAGAAAAACTCGAAGCTGCTTTAAGCACTAAGCAAGTCGCTATTCTTCAGTATCGCCGTAAAAAAGTAGCTCAATCTGACCAAGCCAATGAAGTGAAGCAGATCAAGCAACTGTGTGAAAAGTATCAGACACCATTTTTGATTAATGATGATTTAGATTTAGCTGAACAATTTAGTTTAGGTGTTCATCTTGGGCAATCTGATGGTGAAATTTCAGATGCAGTGCAACGTTTACCACAAGGTGTCATCATTGGGCGGACTTGCTTAAACTCAATTGAGTTGGCTGAAAAAGCAATCGCTGAAGGGGCAAGCTATGTGGCCTTTGGCGCAATTTATGCAACATCGACCAAACCTGAAGCAGGTAATATTGGCCTAGCAACATTACAGCAGGCATCTGAAAAGTTTGATTTACCTATTTGTGCTATTGGCGGTTTAACAGTTGAAAATTCTCAAGCTGTGATTGAGGCTGGTGCTGACCTTTACGCTGTGATTAGTGATATATTAGCTTTATCAGTTGAAAATATTCCTGCCCGTATCGCAGCTTGGGCACAGTTATTTGCAGAAACTGCAAAATCTTAATTTGTATCGTGATTTTTTATATCATTTTGAAATTTTAGTATTCTACAGGATTGAGTCGATTTATGAGCCTATCTCCAAAACAAGAGCAATTGTTTAAACAAGCCAGTAAACATATTCCAGGTGGAGTGAATTCTCCAGTACGAGCGTTTAATGGGGTGGGTGGTACGCCAGTATTTATCGAAAAAGCCAAAGGTGCTTATTTATACGATGTCGATGGCAAGCGCTATGTGGACTATGTGGGTTCTTGGGGGCCGATGATTTTAGGTCATGCACACCCCGATATTATCCAAGCTGTACAAGAAGCAGCAGTTGATGGTTTAAGCTTTGGTGCACCGACAGTACATGAAACCACACTGGCTGATTTGATCTGTGAAATCATGCCATCAATTGAATTGGTTCGTATGACCAACTCAGGTACTGAAGCAACCATGACGGCTATTCGTTTGGCGCGTGGTTATACAGGTCGTGACATGATTGTGAAATTTGAAGGTTGCTATCACGGACATTCAGATTCTTTATTGGTTAAAGCGGGTTCAGGCATGTTGACCATGGGTGAGCCAACATCAAAGGGTGTACCTGCTGATTTTGCCAAGCATACGGTGACCTTGCCATATAATGATATTGAAGCTGTTAAAGCTTGTTTTGCGAAATATGGTCAAGAGATTGCAGGGGTAATTGTTGAACCTGTTGCTGGAAATATGAATCTGGTTAAACCAATCAAAGGTTTCTTAGAAACGATTCGTGAGCAATGTGATCAATACAAATCAGTATTTATTATTGATGAAGTGATGACAGGTTTCCGTGTAGCACTCGGTGGTGCGCAAGCATATTATAATGTAAAACCTGATTTAACGACTTTGGGTAAAATCATTGGTGCTGGATTACCAGTCGGTGCATTTGGTGGAAAACGTGAAATCATGGAATGTATCGCGCCTTTAGGTGGGGTTTACCAAGCAGGAACTTTGTCGGGTAATCCATTGGCTATGCGAGCAGGGATCAAAATGTTTGAAACCCTTCGCCAACCGAACTTCTACACTGATTTGTCTGCAAAATTAGATCAATTATTACAGGGTCTACAAGCGGCTGCGGATGAAGCTGGAATCCCATTCTTTACTCAACAAGCTGGTGGTTTGTTCGGCCTTTACTTTACTGATCAAACCGAAATTAGTAGTTTTGACCATATTTTAAAATGCGACATTGAAG
This sequence comes from Acinetobacter sp. 1125_18A, assembly GCF_052824985.1. Classification (NCBI taxonomy): domain Bacteria; kingdom Pseudomonadati; phylum Pseudomonadota; class Gammaproteobacteria; order Moraxellales; family Moraxellaceae; genus Acinetobacter; species Acinetobacter sp. 1125_18A. The sequence continues at coordinate 52,177 of NZ_VTDG01000007.1, read as the reverse complement.
CATTCCGTAAATTCTTCCACGGGATGTTAAATCGTGGTGTAAACCTTGCTCCATCTGCATTTGAGGCAGGCTTTATTTCAGCTGCACACAGTGATGAAGATATTCAGTTTACCATTGATATGGCTAAACAAGTCTTTGCTGAAATGCAAGCTTAAGGGGATTTAAGGCCGCTTCGATTGCTTGAATAAATGAGCAGAATGGACAGTCTTTTTGAATCAAGTTTGATTTAGAATAAAAGCCTGTAGTCTAAAGGACTACAGGCTTTTTTGTGATTTTAGACATTATAATTCAGGAAGAAAATATGCAAACCAAACACTATTTAACCTTATCTGATGCAGAGTTTTTATTGAATAAAGCACATCAATATGCAATTGATCATGCTTTTAATGTCAGTATTGCTATCGTTGATGAAACGGGCAATTTATTGGCAATGAAGCGTATGGACGGCGCTTCTGCATTGACGTCGAAATTCTGTTTGGACAAAGCCAGATGCTCTGCATTAAGTCGTAGACCGTCAGGATCATATGAGACCCTTATCAAAAATGGTCAAATGGGATTTTTAACCATGCAGAGCGGCTCAGGGATGTTGGAAGGTGGTGAGCCTATTTTGTATCAAGGTCAGTTGGTTGGTGCAGTGGGTATTTCAGGAGTGAAATCATTTGAAGATGCTGAAATTGCACGACATGCAATTCAAGCCTTTCTTGCTCAATGTAATTAAACTTCTATAGTTAAAAAATTATGTGTATAAGTAAAATCAGTAAATAAGTTTGAAGAGGTGTTTAAGTAAACACCTCTTTTATCTTGTAAAATTACAAACGATAGAATTGTTTGGCATTATGGTGGAAGATATTTTCCAGTTCATTTTCATCATATTGCATCACAATATCACTAAACGCATCAATGATATTCACCAGACTGGTATTGACTCGATCCATTGGGAAATTGGAAGCAAACATCACCCGATAGGTGCCAAAACTTTCTAAAGCATGCAGAATCAGTGGTGCAACAAGATCAATGATTTGTTGTTTAGAAGCCAGTTGTTTTTTCTTATAAAATTGATGACCAAGCACTGGCATAAATAGACCAGACATTTTGGTATATACATTTGGATAAGCGGATAATTCAGCAATAGCGTCTTGCCACTGATAAAAAATATTTTCACGCGCTGTTTTAGACAAGCCTGTATTTTGTCCAATTTTACCAAACAGACCTGCTGGTGTACCAAAGTGGTCTAAAACAATCGAGGTTTCTGGGAACTTTTTTGCCAGCTCAATTACATCGGGAATTTGATGAGAATACACCCAAGCATCAAAACTCAGATTATGTTGCGCGAGTTGTTCAAAGCCTTTTAAGAACTTTTTCTCGGTATACAGGTGCGGGATATCTGTCCAATTATGCACGCCTTTATCTTCATGAAAGGCAGCCATGCGGCGTATACCGCGCAAACGTTTAGATGCTTTTTGGTGTAACTTTAAAATCTTCTTGAAATTAGGATCACAAGGGTCTGCGGTAGCCACGATGCCACCGAGCTTTACGGTGTTTTCATTAAAGGGTAAGGATTCAATAAATTCTGTTTCACCTACGACACCTTTGCCTTTATTTTTTGCCCAACTGGCTTCAATATGCACCACTTGTTCGACCGTATATGAGCCAAGATCATGTTTATAGTCTTGTGGTAAATAGGGGCGGGTAATGTGTTCCGTCAGTCCAACCGTTTCAATCAAATCTTTGGTTTTGACTAAACGCACCATTTTATCGAGTAGGAATGGGCGCTTGCCCAAAAGCTTTACCGCAAATGCTGCTGCATGAGGGGTGTTGTAGGGATCCCACTGGTGAATATGTGGGTCAATGATTGGAAAATTCAAATCTTGCATATAACGTCCAAATTGTTATTTATTATCAAAATACAATACATGAATTTTATAAAAGGTGAATATTGTCACTTGGTAAATTTATGGGATAAGGTCATTGGGAGAATCAGTTGATTTTATTGTTTTAGGGATGACTGCCGAAAGATTGTTATAAAAAAATAACCTCATTGAAGAGGCTATTTTATCAATGCTTAGATCAATCTAAGATGATTTATCTCAATCAGTGTTGATGATCATGGCCATCTTGATCATGTTTGTGGGTATGAAAATCTTCGTTTTTACGGAAACGGAGATAATTTTCAAACTGCTCACAATACTCATCATAATTGTCTTCAAGCATCATTTGGAATTGTTGCAATATATAAGACATGACTTGTTCTTTGGCGTCACGCATTTCATCACCATCTTTAAAGGTGTTTGCAGCAACCCAGGTATTAAAACGTGCAGTAGCGAAGAGCATTGCTGAGCTGACTTGTCCACGAAGTTCTTCTGGCTTAGGTTGCTGTCCTTTCGCTGGGCGGCAAAACTCATTGGCTTGTTTGATAAACTCATCCGCACGCTCAAAAAAAACAGCATTTAAAGCTTCTTCTTCGGTGACATCAGTAGCATCGATTTTTTGAGACATGACTTTTCCACATAGCGTATTTCATTGGTGGGCTATTATAGGCAATCCAAGAGTTAAACGAAACGCTTTACTTCTTCTGTATCTGAATTTGCAAAATAGCTGTCAAAATTTTCTTGATATTCATCGAGATGATCTTCAAGCATGAGTTTAAATTGTTCCACATAATAGTCTAAGATGACTTGGCGATCCGCTTTAAAATCTGGTGCTTGATTGTAGGCACAAGCTGCATGCCAAATACTATAACGGGCATTGGCATACATAAATGAAGCACTGATCTTTCCAGGATGTGCTGTTAGGTGTGAAACTTGTTGATTTTGATCTGCAAATTGATTGGCGAGAGCAATAAATTCATCAGCACGCTCATAAAAGTATTCGTCAGATTCAACTTCTTCAGTTTCTTCAAAAAAATCATTATTTTCGGACATTATCATTCCTTTTCATAGACTTGTTTCATTGATATAACTATAGCATACTCAAATAGCCTAAGCTTAATAAATACTCAAGGAGTAGATAATGCAAGATGCGATTGCCATACAAAGCTTGAAAAGTGATATTGCATTATTACGCCAAAATATTTGGCCGCCTGTAGACTTGAGCAATGTTGAAGGTTTGCCAATTTATTATGGAACCCAATCCGCAGTAGAGGCTTACTATAAACAGTGGCTTGGGTTGCTAGAAAGGGCACAAATCTTGTATCAACCTTTTATGCAGGATGAGGCTTTAGATGTGGCTCAATTACCCAGCCATTTAAATTTACCTTTGTTCTTTTTTCATGTAGATCGGATTCGAATTAATAAAACCCGTGCCAAAGAATCAAAAACTTTTCGTGGGATTGCTTCACTGGTTGAAAAATGTGGGCAATTTGAACCCAGCCAAATTAAAAATATGTCGCAGTGGTTAAACAGTGATGATACCGCAGCCTTGGTTGCGCATCGTGAATTCATTGATTTAAGAACCTATATTTTTCAGTTTGGACAAAGTGAATATACGAGAACACGATTTTATGTGAATGGTTTAGTGCTGAGCACTGAAAAAGATTTTGAATTGGTCGATGCCCGTGATAAGCCGCGCAAGCCACGTAATGATAGCTATGCTGATCCTTTAGCGGATAACAATCTCTGGAAAGTATTTGGCAAATATCGTTAGGCTGTTGTGAAATAGACGGTTGTAGATTTTGTAAAATAGGCTGTGATTTTTAACTTTGTTGTTTTTCTAGCTACAAAATGAAACAAGTAAATTATTTTAAGCACTGACTAAAAATAAGATTTAGTCAGTGCTATATAAAAGAATATCTTTTATTTTACAGCATCAATTGCAGCACTTGCTGTTTTGTTGAACAGCGTACATTCTGACTTTAAGCCATTTAGATAAGCTTCTGCTAACTGAGCATTTATACTGTTTTTACCAAACTCAGCAACAGCATCTTGATAATCTCGTTCATATTGCTTAATTTGGCTTGCAAGTATGTCATATTCACCCGCAGTGTAATAGTTTGCAGGGTAATAGTCAGAGCCGATTTTAGCTACGGCATCAACCGATGTATTCAATTGCATGTCTCGGGATAAATCTAAGTTGAATTTTCCTAGTGTCGTTGAAATATAACCATCTTTAAAATATTTTGATGGGTTGTAATTATTCAGACGATTGTCTGAATAAAGATCAGCGAAGTTTGTATTTGTTGAAGAGGAAATTGATCTTAAACACGTTGATCCAGATGGGAATGTTTTGCCTTTAAGTTTTTGCACATAATATGAAGAATAAGCGCCAACTATTGAGCTAAGCGCAATATTTGAGCCAGCATAATGCTCAAATCCATTGATATATGGACTAATTGCTTTGCCTGTTAAGTTGACTGTTTCAAATTTTTCAGTTAATTCCAATTGGTTATAGTTACGTGATGAATAGGGTGTAAATGTCCAAACTGTCGCTGTTTTCGATTTCAATGTTGCATATTGATAGCCCAAATCAGTTTTACTTTTAGGCGCGTCATAGAGCCCATCTGTTGCTAAATAATCACTTAAAAGATCAGATGAAAGGAACTGTGTTGAACCATCAACGTTATATTCACCATTGATGTACATCTGCTTATTGTTAAAGCTAAACTTTACTTTAGTAAAGAGGTTAATGTCTTGAGTTGAACCGCCAGTTTCATATCCAAACCATTCAGATTCGTTGTTTGTTGTATAATCCCCAGCATCTGAATCACCTCCACATGCGGTTAAAAATAATGAAGAAATGATGGTAAAAGACAGTAATTTAATTTTCATGAATTATTCCAAATTATAAAATATTAAAATTTATGAGTATAAAATTCTCGCTGTCATCATATTTAAACATTTTAATTTTTCAATGTTTTTTTGATGAAAAGTTAAAATTCTGTTAATTTTTATAATTATATATTGATCGAAAGCTTAAAATGATTTTGTTGATCTCAATTTCATCCTCGCAAAAAAAAAGTGCTTTTAATATTGAAGAACCCAAACAAAAACGATGATAAACATTGTCATATGCAAAATTTGAATTGGAGCAAAGATCAAGGCATAGCGGCTGCCACCACTTAAAAATGCATTTATCGATTTCGCAATGGCATGTGCTGCTAAACCTAAAACAAAGGCGAGAGATAAGATGTGATTACTCGGTTCTCCCTGAATGACAATCGTGGCCAAAGCACCATGAATTTCAAATAATGAGGCCAAAAGCGTACCTGCAATTAAACCCGCATCGCCCAATAAAAGATTTAACCCATATACACCCGCCTGAATCAAGGTCAAAGACACTGCAATAATGGCTGCTTCTTTTAGACTAAACATACGACTATCTACAAGCTGATTATTTTCAATCGGTTGTGTATGACGCATAAACCATAAGGCAAAAATGGTCAGGATCGCGATAGCGATTAGGCTGGGCAGTACAATGAGTTTGAACCATGTAATACTGACACCAATCACAATAATCATGAGTTGTAGTAGGGTTGCCACGCAAGACATTAATGCTGCCCCTGCATTGGCTTTGGCATCTGCACGTCCATTTCGGACTTCTAATCCTAAGCTGGCAATGGTTGCGGTACTGGAAACAAAACCAGAAGCAAGCGAAGACAACAGCATGGCATTTTTTGATGACAATAATCGTTTGGCAATATGTGCAAGTGCTTGCACCGCCAAAATTAAGGTGAGTAATTTTAAAATAACATAGGGGTTAAGCACAGCACCCCATAAAGCTTTGTTTGGTGTCAGTGGCAATGCAATTAATAACAATGCCAGTAAGAAAATTCCATCTTTAAATTCAGATTCTGTAATCCATTTCCCGGCAATGCCATGCATAGAATGTTTAGTCATCAACAAGACGGTGAGGATGACCGATAAACCTGCGGCAAAAGAAATATTCCAAACGCACATTCCACCGATAAAATAAGTGAGGATAAATGCAATTTCAGTGGTTACACCAGGATCATCAGTTTGATTCTTTAAAGAATAAATGACGATACCACCTGTAATGAATGCACCCGCAATGCCAAAATAGGGACCAAACAAAAAGCAAACAGCGCCAAGTAAAGCGCAAATGGCAAATGACCTTAAACCCGCAAAACTATTTTGATTTTCACGTTGCTGACTTCGTTCACGTTCAAGACCGATAAGTAGACCACAACCCAATGCAGCCGCAATGATGGTGAGGAAATCGGTATATGAGCCAAATGAAAATGGATAGAGCGATATAAAATTCATAGTGCTCTCCAAATAAGACCATGAATTAATAGAATGATTTCAATGTATCGCAAAGTTTTAGAAAAACAAAAGTTTATTTTTTAGCCATGCGTTAAATACATTGTTGAATTTAGAAAATCCAAGAAATACAACAATTAATTTTGTTATAGTAGATTGAGTTTCGGGGATATAACAATGCAATTTAATTTTGAAATCGATACAGCTTGGTGTTTAGAACAATTATTAAAAGATGGCCGTATTACAGAACGTGAAAAACTATTGGTACAAACCACGCATCGACAACGCGATCAGTTGAAGTGGCATCCTTTGCAATGGATAGCCAGCTTTAAGCTCGTCGATGCTAAAAATCCAGTTAAAAGACTGACATTGACCACGCTGACAGAATGGTTAGCTGAAAAAGCCGAACTTAATTCATTTACGATTGATCCTTTAAAGGCCGATGTGACTTCACTGACCAATGTCATGTCGCAAGAGTTTGCAATAAGAAATAAAATTTTAGCAGTTGAGGTCAGTGCCGATAAAATTCTGATTGGTACAGCACAGCCTTTTATGACGGATTGGGTACATAATTTAGAGCGTAGTTTAAGCCCCAAAAAAATTGAAAAAGTAGTATTAAATCCTGAGTTATTACAACGTTATTTAACTGAGTACTATCAAGTCAGTAAAGCGGTCAGTAATTCACAAAAATCCAGTGCCTATGATAAAGAAAATAAGGGTGTAGAAGCACTTTTACAATTGGGTGATACCCAGAATCCAGATGCCAATGATCAGCATATTGTGAAACTGGTCGATTGGGTTTTACAGTTTGCTTTTGAGCAAGGGGCGAGTGATATTCACTTAGAACCGCGTAAGGAAAAAGGCAAAATTCGTTTTCGTATCGATGGGGTACTGCATACGATTTATAATATGCCAGCCAATACCTTAACCGCAGTTATTTCACGGATTAAAATTTTAGGTCGTATGAATGTTGCAGAAAAACGTAAACCGCAGGATGGGCGTTTAAAAACACGGACACCGAAAGGGCAAGAAACCGAACTACGTCTTTCAACATTGCCGACTGCTTTTGGTGAAAAGTTAGTGATGCGTATTTTCGACCCAGAAGTTTTGGTACGAAGTTTTCAGCAATTGGGTTTTGATGAACATTTATTGGCACAGTGGCATGCTTTAACTCAACATAGTCATGGCATTATTTTGGTGACTGGCCCCACAGGTTCAGGTAAAACCACCACGCTTTATTCGTCGTTAAAACAATTGGCAACCGAACAAGTGAATGTCTGTACCATTGAAGATCCGATTGAAATGTTGGAGCCAAGCTTTAACCAGATGCAGGTCAATCAAGGGATTGAGCTCGGTTTTGCTGATGGTATCCGTGCTTTGATGCGTCAAGATCCAGATATTATTATGGTTGGGGAAATTCGTGACCAAGATACTGCTAACATGGCGATTCAGGCAGCATTAACAGGTCATTTAGTGCTTTCAACTTTGCATACCAATGATGCACCATCAAGTCTGACACGTTTGCATGATTTAGGCGTGCAGCCTTTTTTAACCGCTGCAACGATTTTGGGAGTATTGGCTCAGCGTTTAGTGCGTAAGCTTTGTCCACATTGTAAGCAAGAAACCTTTATCAATGAACAAGAGTGGAAGCATTTGACATTTGGCTATCAGACCAAAATGCCTAGTTTTGTATATAAAGCAGTTGGATGTGAGGAATGCCGTCAAACAGGTTATAAAGGTCGTGTCGGGATTTACGAGTTTATGCCGATTAGCCTTGAAGCAAAGCAGCGAATTAGTGCGGGCGTGACTTTAGATGATTTAAAAATGCAGGCAAAAAAAGAGGGTATTGAACCATTAAGAATTGCTGGTGCACGTAAAGTATTGGAAGGCGTAACAACGCTGGAAGAAGTCCTTAGAGTTGTGCCTTTAAATTAATTTTGATTTAAAATAGAAAATGAAGAAATCCTAAGATTCACCTCATGTTGGTTTGTTTTAATGCTTCTATCGAAACGATGAACCGATATGAGGAAACAACAATGAACATCATTGCGAAAACAATTTTAACCACAAGCTTGATTGGTTTAACAAGTTTTGCCACTGCAAACACAGCAGTAAATCAATCAGCGCTTACACCAAGTTTAACCACAGTAAAACAAGCGTTAACACTGAAAGACGATACCAAAGTGCAGCTTCGTGGCAACGTGGTCAAAGCAATCGGTGATGAAAAATATCAATTCCGTGATAGCACAGGTAGCATTACTGTCGATATTGATGATGAATTATGGCAAGGTAAACCGATCGCGGCAAATGCTACAGTGACATTGTTTGGTGAGGTCGATATCGATTATAAACCGACAAAACGTGTAGAAATTGATGTAGATACCGTGAATTTTTAATTATTTTATTTGTTAACAATAAATCACCGCAGATTCTCGTTATATTCTCTAAGACTACATGTGTATGCATGTGGTCTTTACCTATGTTCAACAAGTATGAATAGCAACAAACTGCAGATTTTATTTTGATCAAGGCTTTATCTGCCTAAAAGAGAGATGGTCTATGCGAATTTTGCTCGCTGAAGATGATAGTTCACAAGCTGAAAGTATTAAATCTTGGTTGGAAATGGATGGCTACAATATAGATTGGGTCGAACGTGGTGATCATGCAATTTTAGCCATAGAACAGCATCAATATGACTGCATCTTGCTAGATCGTGGTCTGCCCAAAGCCACTGGCGATGAAATTCTTAAACTGTTAAAACGTCAATTTCCAGAAATTCCTGTGATTTTTCTTACCGCAAGAGATAGTATTCAAGATCGTGTGCAAGGTTTGGATCTCGGCGCAAATGATTATTTGGTAAAGCCTTTTAGTTTAGAAGAATTATCTGCCCGAGTACGGGCACAACTCAGACAAACCCAAGTCACAAATTTACATGAAATAAAATATGAAAATTTAGTATTAGATACTCAAGCGAAAACGGTATTTCAGGATCAGCAAGTTGTTCATCTCACCGCAAAAGAATTTCAAATTTTATATAAATTGATGCAAAAGCCTGAACATATTGTGACACGTGAGCAATTGGAAGAATCTCTTTATGCTTGGGGGGATGAAATTGAAAGTAATGCGATTGAAGTTTATATCTATCAATTGCGTAAGAAGATCGGTGGACATTTGATCAAAACAATCCGTGGCTTGGGCTATCGTATGAATAAAGAGCAAGATTGAGTATTTCACCGAGTACTTTGAATGATTTCAATAGGATGAATATGACCCAGGCAATATCACTACAAACCAAGCTGATTAAGACCTCAATGCTCAGTTCAATTGTGGCAGGTATTTTTGCGCTGATACTTCTGGTCAGTCTTTCGATTTATCACAACATGAACGTACAAGATGAAATCATGGATGAAGTTGCAGATATGCTTCTGATCTCAGATTTAAGTGCGACGTCTGGTTTTCAATTGGATGAGTTAAGTGATGAATTTGATATTCAATATCGATTGATGAATGGTCAGGTGATGCTGACCCAATCACCTGAATTTGATTTGCAACAGGGGCATGACAATCTTCTGGCGAAGGGTGAAGACAATGGATATGCATTTATTTGGTCAGATAATAAGTTGTTACGTCGCTACCGAGCGATTGATCAGGATTCTCAGTTAAGCGTCTATGTTATACAGCCCTTAAGTGTCCGTTTTAAAGACTTATTGCAAAGTTTTATCAGCTATTTATTGGTTTTATTGAGTCTCTGGTTGGTGCAATGGTTGATTTTACATTTCTCAGTTAAAAAACAATTTAAATCTATTCAACTGCTTTCGACAGAAATTGCAGAGAAAAATGCCAATGATCTCAGCTTAATTCAGCAACAGCCTGCATTTAAAGAACTTGAGCCGATGGTCAATCAGCTCAATCAAATGCTTGCGCGACTGGATCAAGCTTTAATTGCTGAACAACGCTTTACCGCAGATGCATCACATGAATTACGTTCGCCACTTTCTGCGATACAAATGCGTTTGCAGTTATTACAACGCAAATATGCCGAGGTCCCTGAGATTTATCAGCAACTCAATAGTATTCAAAATGATGTGAATCGAGGAACACTGGTTCTTGAAAATCTTTTGCTTTTGGCCCGATTAGATCCAGCGGATGCCAGTGAATTACCGAAGACTTGGATAAGTCTAGAGCAAATGACTCAGCATGTGCTAAATAGTTTAGATCCTTTTATAGACGAAAAGCAGCTTCAGATTCATATTCAAAGCGAAGATGTTCAGGTCTATGTAAATGAAGAATTACTTTTTATTTGTATTCGCAATCTTGTCGATAATGCGATTCGTTATACGCCAGTACAGGGCAATATTTATATTCAGATTGGACCTTTAAACAATAGCAATAGCTTTGAAATTCAAAACGATGGTGAGGGTATTCCTCAAGATATCTTAGATCGTTTAGGTGAGCGTTTTTACCGAGCGTTGGGGACCAAAACACAAGGTTCAGGCTTAGGTTTATCAATTTGTAAAAAGGTGATCGATCTGCATCATGGACAGATTCAGTTTGCTGCTTCCGAATATGGCGGTTTGAGCGTTTGTGTTTATTTACGTTAAAGCTGTACGATTGAATCGGTTATTTTTATTGCGTGTTTAGCATTTCATTAGATCGTTTTACAGAGTTACAGAGATAGGTTGTTGTATAAAAATCTATAGATAAGCATTAAAAATCAGCTGACAAAATTAAAAAGCAGTATGCGCTGATTCATACTGCTTGTTCCCACGTTTTTTGTTTTAACTTAATGTTTTTATAGTTATTTGGTCAAAATTAGACGATTGTTACGTGTTAAACGTAAGCGATATTCTTCTCCAGCATGCATGATGCGAATTTCACGCCCTAATGCAAATAAGTTATTTGAATGTAACATCGGAAGAGATTGGTGAGCTTCAGTGTTACGTGTGAATAGGCTAAAAGGTGCGTTCATTATTGTTACTCCGTGTGGGGTGCTGTCTAAGTGATTTAAATGATAATCATTATCGAATAGGTCTGTCAACGATAATTTTTATCATTTATAAAATTTCTATAATTGCTTACAATTCATTAAAAATTCAGGTGTCGATTTTTATGTCTAAACCCAGTATTCATGTGGCTATCGCTTTATTACTTTATCGTGGGAAAGTGTTGGTCGGTTGGCGCAATGCGGATCAGCATCAGGGCAATAAATATGAATTTCCTGGCGGCAAAATTGAAGCAGGGGAAATGCCTGTTGAAGCATGTCGTCGAGAGATCTTTGAGGAAGTGGGAATTGGCATCCAGCAATGGCATGCTTTTGATGTAATTCATCATGTTTATGATGATGTTGAAGTGTTTCTTCATCTTTTTCATGCCACGGTTCCTGAACAATATTTACATGATATTCAGAAACCTTGGACATGGTATGGGCGTGATCAACTATTCGCGCTGAATTTCCCTAAAGCCAATCAAGCGATTATTCAACGCTTGTACTGGGCGCATCAAATTAAAATCTCCGACAATCTTTCAGTATTGAGCATAGAAAAAAGTCTAGATGACAACGCGCAATTTTTTTATTTTAGAACGACTGCAGATCAGGTTGCTGTAACACAAATTTCGCAGTTAGCTGCAAATGCCTTATCTCGCTTGATCATCAATATAGAGCTATGGCAACAGTTGCCTGAACATCTTCAAAAAAGTATAGCTGCTGTACATTATAAACAGCATCAATTGATGGATTTACACATCGAGCAGTTACCAATCGGTCTACGTTGTATAGCAGCATGTCATGATCTGGTATCTTTACAGCGAGCACAGACATTGGGTTTTGATGCTGTGATTTTAAGTCCAGTATTTGCAACCCAGACCCATCCTGAAGCCAATGCACTTGGATGGGAAAAATTTGCTGAATATGCCAAGACCTGTGATTTACCGGTCTTTGCATTGGGGGGATTAAGCCAAGCTGATTTAGTGATTGCACAACAGCATTATGCATACGGGATTGCTGGGATTCGAAATTTTTAATCGAGCAGAGATATTGGCTTAAACAGTTATAAGCGTTGTAACTGTTTTTGCGCTTCTGCGATGGTCTGTTGATTTTTTAATTGCTGAGCAGCCTGCAAAATAACATTCCAAAAGGTTTTCTTTTGGGATGGACTTTGCGCATAACTTAAACCACGTCGCGCTAAAGATTCAGCATTCGCATATTGTTTCTTCTGATTGGCAATTTGAGCCAAATAAGAGAACACTTGTGCTGATTGTGGTGCTATACGTTGTGCATGGATTGCATAACGTTCAGCTTCATCCCACTGGCCCTTTTGATACGCAGTTTGAGTTTGTTGGATGAGCTGTTTAAATGCTGGGATATTTTCCCCATCCTCAAATTTTTGCGTTTGAGGCCTGGATTGCGGTGCAATCACGACAGGAACTTTTTCACGTTTAATTTCAGGGCGTTCATAAGGGGTAATTTTTACTCCATCTGGTGTAGCAACCCGATGGTCTGGCTGTTCAGATTTTGGCTTTTCAACAGATTTGCTCGGTTTAGAATTTTGTTGGGGTGTTGTTTGACACCCAGCCAAAGTTAATATTCCGCTTAAACTTAGAATATAAGCGATTGTGCTTACATTTCGTTTCATCACAAATTCCTATTTAAAAGCCAATTTACCCGTATATCCAACATGTTTAGATTAGTTGTTATAACTACCACTTGAGATCACATGACCTCTTGAGTCCTGATCTAAACTGTCTTCACTTTCGCGAATATAGTTTTCTATACTATCACTTGAATGCGGCTGTGAAGTGTTTTGTTGCGTATCAGGCGTGGATTGAGGATCAACTTGATAATATGGCATGCCGCACTCTGTCGCACGATTAGGGACTGTGTGACGTAATAATGGAATATATAGCGCGCCTTCACAGCCTTGTGCTGAAAGCTCCCCAGTTCGAGAGTCAATCCATTGCCATGAAATATCATCTGTTTGACGTAAATTCACTGGTTTTTGGCGTAATTGCTTCATGACATTGATCCAAACAGGTAATGCACCAGATGAACCTGTAAGCCCAGTGATTTTATTGTTGTCTAAGCCTAACCACACCACTGCTAAATTATTGCCTGAATATCCAGCAAACCAAGAATCACGGGTATCGTTGGTTGTACCAGATTTGCCCGCAAGTTTGAGATCAGTTGGTAATGTGTTGTAAGCCGCTTTACCTGTACCTGCAGACATGACTTGTTGTAAGCCAAAGTTCAATAAGAAGGCAGCAGAAGGGTCTATAGTCTGTTGTACATTTAAACCAAAACGCTCCAATAAACGACCATTAGAATCTACAACAGTACGAATGGCTTTGGTTGGATATTTAAATCCACCTGTTGCAAAGTTACCATAAATACTCATCACTTCCATTGGCGACATATCAACCGCACCAAGGAAAATAGACGGGTAGTTTGGAATCTTTGAAGTTACGCCAAATTTAGACAAGTTATTGCTAAATGTAGAGATCCCGAATTCGTTCCCTAAACGTACAGCAGACAAGTTATATGAGTTTGCTAAGGCTTGAGACATTGGAACATAGCCATGACCTGTTCCACTATAGTTCTTTGGTGTCCACGTTTGATTACCACTGACAGGTAAACTAATTGGCGCATCTTCAATTTGTGATGCCCAGTTATAACGACCTGATTCCAACGCACTTAAATAAATCACAGGTTTTAGCAAAGAACCCACTTGACGTTTAGCATCTACAGTACGGTTAAAGCCAGTAAAGTCTTGGGTTGAACCAACAGCAGCAATCAATTCGCCATTTTCAGGGCGGGTAACTAAAACAGCGCCTTGTAGGTCTTTTAATCTTGCTGGGTTCGCATTGGCTAAACGGCTCACCGTTTCTCTAAAGCTCTTTTGCACTCTAGTTTGTGCAATTGGATCAAGTGTTGTAAAAATTCTTAAACCTTGATTGGTTAAATCTGATTCTTGGTATTCGGTTTTAAGTTGACGACGTACAATATCTAAGAAGTCTGGGAAGCTTGCTGTACCTAATGTTGGTTTACGCACCACATTGAGCGGACGTGCAATTTCTTTTTCATATTGCGCTTGGTCTAAGTATCCCATCACCAACATATTGTTCAGCACAATATCGCGACGTTTTTTTGCGCCTTCAGGATTTTTCCAAGGGTTAAATAGGGTAGGGCCTTGAACTAAACCAACCAAAAATGCTTGTTGTGAAATATTTAATTCACTGAGTGGTAAACCGAAATAGAATTGTGAAGCCAAGCCATAACCATTGACAGAATAGTTACCACTTTGACCTAAATTCACTTCATTCAAATAGGCTTCTAAAATTTCATCTTTGCTGTAATGAAGCTCTAATAACAGCGACATCAGGGCTTCATTTACTTTACGTTTTAAGGTCTTTTCAGGGGTTAAGAAAAAGTTCTTAACCAACTGTTGAGTCAGTGTTGAACCACCTTGACGTTTACCACCAGTCACATTACTAAGTAAAGCACGTGCTGTACCACGGAATGAAATACCATGATGGCGATAAAAGTTTCTATCCTCTGTGGCGATTAATGCTTCAATCAAAGGTTTAGGAACTTTATTTAATTTGATGAGGACACGGTCTTCATTGTGTTGCGGGTAGATACCACCAATTAACATTGGCTCTAGACGTGCGATTCCAGTATTAGTCGGTTTGGTGGCTTTTACATCTGTAACTGTATCACCAGCAAAGGTCACCTGTAGGACTTGTTCTGGATCTACACTGTCACCAAAGTCAAAGCCACGTGTATGCACGTAAATTGTATTCGGTTGGGTAATATAGGTTCCCGATTTGGTATAGCTATCACTGTTTTTATAACCGAGTAATTTGAGCTCTTGTTCAAACTCTATTTGGGCAATTGGCGCAGTTGCATAAATTTCTAATGGGCGAGCGAATACTTTCGCAGGAATATCCCAGCGATTGCCTTCAAACTTATCTCGAATAACATTGTCGAGGCGAATTAAGTAGACGCTAAATGCGAGAAATACTGCAATAATTAATACACAAAAAATCAGTGCAATTAAGCCTATACCACGTTCGGTCTTCATATACAGATAATAATACCCAAATTTATTTTCGCTAATCATGCGAAGCTTTTCTTAATTTTGCAATAATAAATCTGTGAAATACACAAATTTAAAGGCTTTTTAAACATTCTCGTTATTTTTCGTATATGAATGATTTTATAAACATATACTGAGAGTGCTATTATATCTCAGAATTTCAGTGGAGCTACCGCATCTGTGCAAATTTCACCAAAGACCTTTCGTAATATCGGTTTAATTGGAAGACCAGATAAATCATCTGTGGTTGATACGCTTTGTCTTATACACGATCATTTATTAAGTTTGGGTCTGCATCCAGTTTTTGATACAGCTACAGCACAACTTGTACCTTATACCAATACACAAACTGTCAGTAAGAATCTGCTCGGTGAAGTGGTTGATTTGGTTATTGTCGTGGGTGGTGATGGTTCTTTATTACATGCTGCACGTGCATTGGTAAAATACAATATTCCTGTACTTGGGGTGAACCGAGGTCGCTTAGGTTTTTTAACAGATATTAAACCGACTGAAGTGCTGTTTAAGTTAGATCAAGTTTTAAAAGGTGAGTTTCAGCTTGATCGTCGCTTCTTATTGGAAATTGAAATTCGCAGTAAAAATGAAATAATTTATGATGCAATTGCTTTGAATGATGTGGTACTTCATTCTGGTAAATCTGTACATATGATTGATTTTGAGCTGAACATTGATGGGCAATATGTTTATCGCCAGCACAGTGATGGTTTAATTGTATCGACCCCGACAGGTTCAACGGCATATGCCTTATCTGGTGGGGGACCGATTTTACATCCAAGTATGGATGCGATTGCTTTGGTTCCAATGCACCCACATACGTTGTCATCAAGACCGATTGTGGTGGGTGGGCAAAGTGAAATTAAGATATTGATCCGTGAAAACCGTGTGTTGCCGATGGTCAGTGCCGATGGTCAGCATAGCGTTTCATTAAATGTCGGTGATAGTTTGCATATTCGTAAACATCCCTTCAAACTAATACTTTTACATCCACCAGGTTATGACTTCTATATGGCTTGTCGTACTAAACTTGGCTGGAATCAAGATTTTGATTCTTTTCAGCGGGATTGACCATGAATATTGAACAGATGCTTTCTATTTTAGATGCTGACATTGTTGAGCGTTTAAAAACTGCGGTAGAAATTGGTAAATGGCCAAATGGTGTGGCGTTGACTGCTGAGCAACGTCAAACCTGTATGCAAGCAGTGATTGCTTGGGAACATCAGAATATACCTGAAAAAGAACGTACAGGTTATATCGATAAAGGGCATAAAGAAGAAGGAGAGGAATGTGATTCGCATGTGCCTGAGCCAGAATTTAAACCGATTCGTTTTATCTAACTGAGCAAAAGATCCCTTGAATCACAGAGTAGTTTCACTTTGTGATTCAAACACTCAATTTAAAAAACAATAATATTTAAACTGTTTCAATCATGATGATATTAAAACGATAACTATGTTAAAACGATAAATACGTTCAAACGAGAAGTGCGTAATAAGGTGATAAAGATATTCAGAATGATAAAAATCTTAAAAACGATAAAGAGGTTAAAATGCTCAAGCTGCTCAAAACAATAACGCGACTAAAAACAATAAAGCTTGCTCGACTCAGTTTATTCTGTATCACTGCAATTTCGACCAGTGCATTCGCTGAGCGAACAAGTGGTGCAAGAAGTATTCAATGTTTATTAGATGTTACCGTAACCGCAAGTCAAAATTTCCAAACGCCAGTCACACAATATACATCAATTAAAAATGATGGTTATCCCATGTTGTTAATTGGTATCAAGATCCGTAATGCTTATACAGCCGATGCATCAAAAATGATAAAAACCCATCATTTGTATTGCTCCAGTCTGATTGGAAAGCAAAAAGATGCTTATTTATCTGGTCCTTATCAACCCAATAATATTGATGTCAAAATGGGTGATCAGTTGCAACTTATCAATATTCATTCTTCAGGGAAGAGCTATCCCTATTGGGCTGATTTTTATTTTATCCAAAAGCGTGATCAATAACGTTCACGCTTGTGTTTGAAGATGAAATTAGAAACGTGTGTTCCAAAGATACTTTGCTTTACTCATGGCTTCTGGATAGTTATTTACAATACCCATGGTATATAAAGCAATGCCCATTGTTTCAGTGATGGCAATTTCTCCATATTCATGTGCTTGTTGGCCTTCCCAAACCGCTTTAAAAATAGAGAGATCAAGCTGTTCTTCTGTTGGGCTGCGGTTATCGGTTAATTTAGGCAATTCATGTTCATAAAGTTCACCATCTTGAATACCACAGATGAGGGTTTTTGCATCAGGATTACGCTCAAACTCGCCACCTTCACCTTTAATCACAGCACTATTTTTATAACCTAATTGAAAGGCAGCTTGTTGGTGTGAACTACGATAAGCGGGGTGGAAAATTGCCTGTAAGGTTGCTTTGGCATTGAATGGATTAATCAAACGAGCCAGTGTGTGAATCGGGGAGCGTAAACCCATCACATTCCTAAGATTGATCAAATCTGCCAAGATCGGAGAAATTACATTTAAAGGCAAATAGGCAAAATTTTGGGTGTCTAGTTGCTGTTTGACTTGTGCTTCATTTTGGCAAATTGGAAAACCTAAGTATTCTAAGACTTGTTCAGTATACACACGGTTCATGGTATGACCTGATGCACCATGCATCACGATCTTATAGCCATGCTTTGAAAGTGTTAATGCTGCCAATAAAAACCACGGATAATGTTTGCGTTTACCTGCATAAGATGACCAATCTAAATCCACAGCAAGTGGCTGAAAATTCAATTGGTCTTTGGTCGCTTGGACAAAACCTGTCAGTTCATCTACAGACTCTTCTTTGACCCGAAGCAACATTAAAAATGCGCCAAGTTGCACGTCTAAGACTTCATTTTTCAAAATCATTGAAAAAGCTTGATAAGCTTCATCATAAGTTAATGATCGTGCACCATTTTTCCCTTTACCGACAATTCGCACAAACTGCGCAAAAGGATGTTCAAAGTCTTTATAAAGATTGCGTTTTGTATTCATGTCAAATGGATCAAGGGAGAGGAGACAGTGGAATACACTATGCCATAAATGGATCTGAATCGTATAGATATAGACGATATTAGACTAAGGTCTAAGCATAAATTGCACAGATGTTAGGCGAAATTAACATTTGCATAGAGATTGATCATCAAAAATTAATTAAAATAGCCTTGAAGAGCGTTTTATTTTTTATCTCCTGTTCTGTATTTATTCTTTTGGCCAAGGTGCCAGCGAGAATAAATCTTAAACATCGTCATTCGTTGTCATTGTTTTGGAAAACTGTCGTTTTCTGAAGGGATTTTTATTTGCTAAAAACCGACTTCCCAGAAGTTTTTATCGGGATTTTGGGCTGTGTCAGCAAATGGTAGCATTAACATTGGATATTTCTTCAAACAGAAATATAGAAAGAAGTAATTATCATGGCTAAGAAACCGCTGTATAAGTCACTCTATTTTCAAGTGATTGTTGCCATTATTTTGGGTGTGATTGTAGGGCACTACTTTCCAAGTGGTACTCAATTGATCAATGGTGTAGAGAAAAGTGTTCCTGGTTTAGGCGAACAACTCAAACCTTTAGGTGATGCTTTTATTAAGCTCATTAAAATGATTATTGCCCCTGTGATTTTCTGTACCGTGGTCAGCGGGATTGCGGGCATGGAAAGCATGAAATCAGTGGGTAAGACTGGTGGTATTGCACTTTTATATTTTGAAGTCGTGTCTACCATTGCCCTGATTATTGGTTTGGTTGTTATCAATATCGCCAAACCGGGCGTTGGTATGAATGTTGATCCTGCGACTTTAGATACCACAGGTATCAGTAAGTATGTGGAATCAGGTGCATCACAGTCTACCGTTGATTTCTTTTTGCATATCATTCCAAATACGGTTGTGGGTGCATTTGCAGAAGGTGAAATTCTACAAGTTCTTTTATTTGCCTTATTGTTTGGTTTTGCATTACATAAACTGGGCGATGCTGGAAAACCAGTATTAAGATTGATTGATCAAATTTCGCATGTGTTCTTTAACATTGTGAATATGATTATGAAACTTGCGCCAATCGGTGCCTTTGGTGCGATGGCATTTACCATTGGTAAGTATGGGATTGGTAGCTTAGCGCAACTTGCACAGTTAATTCTTTGTTTCTATATCACGTGTTTGTTGTTTATCTTTATTATTTTAGGTTCGATCAGTCGTTTCTGCGGATTTAGCATTTTAAAAATGATTCGTATGATCCGTGAAGAATTGTTGATTGTATTGGGTACATCTTCTTCAGAATCTGTATTACCACGTATGCTGAAAAAGCTTGAAATTGCTGGCTGTGAAAAGTCTGTGGTTGGTTTGGTAATTCCAACAGGTTATTCATTTAACCTTGATGGTACCTCTATTTATTTGACTATGGCGGCGATCTTTATTGCACAAGCAACCAATACTCAACTGGATATTTGGCATGAAATTACCTTGCTTGCAGTCTTGTTGATTTCATCAAAAGGCGCAGCAGGTGTAACTGGTTCAGGCTTTATTGTCATGGCAGCAACTTTGGCTGCTGTAGGCAATATCCCAGTCGCTGGTTTGGCTTTGATTTTAGGTATTGACCGTTTCATGTCAGAAGCACGTGCATTGACTAACTTGGTCGGTAACTCTTTGGCAACAATTGTGGTTGCGAAGTGGGTTGGTAAGCTGGATGTTGAGAAGCTCAATGATGCTTTAAATAATCCGGCTGAAGTGGATCGTAAAATGCTTGAAGAATCAAATCAACCTCAATTGGATTTGCAAAAGTCTTAATTTTATTGTGTTGTAAATCAAGGAAGCTCAGGCTTCCTTTTTTAATGTCAATATTTAGATATAGCTTGTTTCATGTAATTCTCTTTTTAAAATATTTCTACTTCTTAAAACTGCGTATAGCATTGCCTCGCTCGATCAACGCGTGTTGTAAATGTTGAGCGTGTTTCTGACGGGCTTGCTGGCTCTCCATCTGTTGTTGTAATTTGAGTGCAATCAATTCTTTTGCCACACGTTTATTGGCATGTTGGCTCCGTTCAGACATGACCTTTACACTTATTCCAGATGCAACATGCGTTGCATGGACAGCAGAGTCGGTTGTGTTGACATGCTGGCCACCAGCACCTGAAGCACGGCAGGCCTGAAAAGTGATGGTGTCATCTGGGGGGAGTTGCAACGGTGTATCAAATAGTGCGATGCCTACAAACCAGTTTTTACGTTTATGTTGTGGACGAATTGGGCTTTGAAAAGTCCATTGAATTGTACCAAGCCAAGTTTTGAGCCATGTTCGGGCATCCTCATCGACACTTAGAAGTACAGATGAATAACCATGTTGAGTCGCATTGCTTTCAATTGTTTGGAGATGGATCTTTTTTGTTTTTGCTTCTTTGTGTATTTCTTCAAGCGTATATTTTACAGCGAGTTCACATTCTGCGGGTCCAAGCGCAGCACTGAGTTGGACAATAGACAATATGAGTGTTCCTTAAAATTAATCTGGACGATCGAAAATCAAAAAAACGCATGCGAATAAATAGAAATTGTGAGATTCATTAAAATAAGCGTGATTTAATTTTGAATTATTGATTTTCAACGAACTGATTATAGAAAAATATGTGAATAAAAAACAATCGAAATCGAATAAAAATATGCATTATCAAGCCTCTCACAATAAATGTTTAAGAAAATTCATGCTTAGCTCAATAATACTATTCGAGAAATTTTTGAAAATATGGCAGAATATGGGGTTTTAAAGATTTTAGAGGATTGGCAGCATGCGCTTTGTTGATGAAGCAGTCATTACCGTAGAGGCTGGCGACGGTGGCAATGGCGTAGCCAGTTTTCGCCGTGAAAAATTTGTACCATTTGGTGGCCCAGATGGTGGTGATGGTGGTCGTGGCGGCAGCGTATATATTCAAGCTGACGACGATACCAGTACCTTAGTAGATTATCGTTATACCCGTAAATTTCGCGCTGAACGTGGTAAAAACGGTGCTGGCGCAAACTGTGCTGGTCGTGGTGGTGAATCAGTTATTCTGAAAGTTCCAGTAGGAACAACCATTGTAGATACAGAGTCTGGCGATATTATTGGTGATTTGGTTGAAGATGGCCAAAAGGTTTTAGTTGCACATGGCGGCGATGGTGGTTTGGGGAATACTCATTTTAAATCATCGACCAACCGTTCTCCGCGTAAATGTACACATGGTATCAAAGGTGAATACCGTGAAATTCGTTTAGAGTTAAAAGTTCTAGCGGATGTAGGTTTATTGGGGATGCCGAATGCAGGTAAATCTACCTTTATCCGTGCAGTATCAGCAGCTAAACCAAAAGTTGCAGATTATCCATTTACAACAATGGTACCGAACTTAGGTGTGGTTGATGCGGATCGTCATCGTTCATTCGTTATGGCCGATATTCCTGGATTGATTGAAGGTGCAGCGGAAGGTGCTGGTTTAGGGATTCGTTTCCTTAAGCATTTGGCACGTACACGTATTCTTTTGCATATTGTCGATGTACAACCGATTGATGGTTCAGATCCTGCCTACAATGCCAAAGCGATTGTGGAAGAATTGAAAAAATTCTCACCAACATTGGCTCAATTACCGATTGTTCTTGTTTTAAACAAACTTGATCAATTAACTGATGATACTCAAGAAGAATGGTGTAATCATATTCTTGAAGAATTACAATGGGATGGTCCTGTATTTAAAACTTCAGGCTTGCTTGAAGAAGGTACCAAACCTGTTGTGTATTACCTCATGGATCAAATCGAGCAACAACGTGAGTTGGAAGACGAAGATCCAGAGTATGCAGCGAAAATGAAAGCATTCCGTGATCAGCTTGAAGCTGAAACACGTGAGCAAACGATTGCTGCAAAAGAAGCTTATCGTGAAATGCGTCGTCAACAACGTCTTGCTGGTATTTTGGCAGAGGAAGAAGATGATGAGGATGACGATGGCGAGGATGATGGCGAAATGGAAGTGTACTACGTACGCTAATTTCTAAGGGTATCTATAGTCTTTAAAGATACCCATTTAGAAAAGAAAGACCGAGGACAAGATGATAGAAGTGGTAGATGGGCAACGTCAGCTCAAGGCTTTAAAACGTATCGTTGTTAAAATCGGATCATCTTTACTCACAGCAAATGGGCAAGGTTTAGATTTGGATGCAATTTCGCATTGGGCGAAACAAATTGCAGATCTACACAATGCAGGGCACGAGATTATTCTTGTGTCTTCAGGTGCTGTGGCTGAAGGGATGGTTCGTATGAAGCTAGAGAATCGACCCACCGATTTACCCAGTCTACAAGCTTGTGCTGCCATTGGTCAGATGGGGCTAATTCATACGTGGTCAAGCGTGTTGGAAAAGCATTCTATCCAAACGGCGCAAGTCTTGTTAACTCATGATGATCTTGCGGATCGCCGTCGTTACCTTAACTCATGTGATGCATTGCAGAATTTAATTGATTGGAAAGTGATTCCTGTAATCAATGAAAATGACACAGTGTCTACTGATGAAATTCGCTTTGGTGATAATGATACGCTTGCAGCAATGGTTGCAGGGCAAGTTCATGCAGACTTACTGATCATTTTGACTGATCAGCAAGGGATGTTTGATTCAGACCCGCGTTCTAATCCAAATGCAAAATTGTTCCATACTGTTCGTGCAATGGATGAAACCTTGTTTGATATGGCAGGTGGTGGTGGTAAGTTTGGTCGTGGTGGTATGTTGACCAAAGTTCGTGCTGCTCGTCTGGCTGCCAAGTCAGGTTGTCCAACGTTGATTGCCAGTGGTGAAAGTGACAATGTATTGGCTCGTTTAATGGCGGGTGAATTATTGGGTACTTTATTCATTACCGATGATGATCGTGTTACAGCACATCAACAGTGGTTAGCTGCACACCTTCAAACTGCAGGGCGTTTGGTTTTAGATGATGGTGCTGTCAAAGCCATTAAAGAAAACCATCGTAGTTTATTGCCTGTAGGGGTAAAAGCTGTGGAAGGGCATTTTGATCGCGGTGATGTTGTAGAATGTGTTGATCAGTATGGACATCGAGTTGCGGTTGGACGGGTGAACTTTAGTTCGCATTCTGCTGAAACTGTCAAAGGTTTAGCTTCGGATAAGGTGTATCAGGTGTTAGGTGAAGCACGTTCTTTAGAAATGATTCATCGTAATCACATGTCGATTTATTGATTGGTTTTAAGATTTCTAAGAAATATAACCTCGCTTTGGCGGGGTTTTTATTTGGGTGTGATTAATGGTGCTTTTTCGTTGTATAGATCGGATTTAAAAAATTAATGATTGTCCTCAAGATTTTGAATAAAATTAAAATAGGTTGTTAATTAAAAATATGTTTTCTGAATCAAAGCAATTTAGAGTATAGCCACTCAATATGACAAGTTAAAACGAAACTATTAAAGTTCGGTTGCATTAGCTTGTATATTTTTATGGCTCCCTTTGTAGATTAAATTATGAACCTTAAATGTCAACAGACCCTAATATTATTCTTATATTTTTTAATGTTGAGCTGCACTTGAAACAACTACTTGGCACTTTCCTTTACCAAAGACCTTCTCACAAGATTGCATAACAGCGGCTTCCGCCTTTTGAAGGCTTTGACTTGACCATTCTGCAAATAATTCTCGTCCATTGGTTTGCTTGGCTATCGCACCAAAACCTCCTTGGAATGAATAAGCCCAACAATCTTTGTGCCCACAGATTTGTACAGCTGCTCGCTCTGCATCTGCAGCACTTAAATAATTCTGACCCGAAGCCCAACGATTATTAGGGCCATAGGCGACTACACCCCAGTTTGATAATTCTGCTGGATAATAAGAATAATCATTTGAACTACTTTTTGAAGAAAGATCCCATTGACTTCCTCTCATTGAAATTGAACCTGCTGGGTGATTGGGATACGAACCATCAAAATAAACACAGCTACCAGTTCCGTCATTTTGACCATTACCAGGGCAATCATATGCCCAGATATTAGTTGTTACAATCAGTGAAGTAACAAGTAACACCAATTTAAATAAAGATTTCATTTTTATCCTATAAAAATATTGCTATTGTATAAAAGACTTTCTAATTCTAAAGTTTTGTAATTAGAGTACATTAAGTCATTAGATAAACTCGGATCATTTCACCACCTTCTTAACCTAACCTGAGCCACATTTTGCATGTATATTTTGATGCTTTAATATTTTTCCTAAAACAACAGTTAAACCAAATCTAAAGTTAGAGCAAAAATCTTAAGCATAATAATGGTCAAAATTATTTCTACTCGATTGGTTAGTTTTTGTAGACTCCATATATAATCGATCCAGCATTTAAATTTTCATTAAATCGATAGTTTATGATTAGTTGGATACACGAACACATTGATGTGTGACTGCATTTGCACCTGAACCAAAGGTTTTTTCTATTTTTCCAGCACCCGTGGTTGTCAGCCGAAATAGCATGGAACTTTCTTTACCGATTCTTGCCTGAAAACTTTTCGCAATAGTTTCAGCAAAATCTTCAGCCATACGATCTATTTTTGCTCCAAATTGTGAGCGAGCTGCAGCTGGTGCATTTTTGCCTAGCATACTGGTAATAAAATCTGCCCGTTCTTTAGGGGCAATACGTCCTTCACGTAACTCCCAAGTTAAAACAAGAAGTTTTAAGGTATCACCTTGTAAACGATATTGCGCTTTAGAATGGCTAATCACCTCGATGGGCATCAACTTTTCCCCTGAGGGAAAGTAAAAAATAGTTGAATCATCTCCTTCACTGATTCCATCTGCAGTTGTCATCACGGTATAGGTCTCAACCATTTTAAGTGGCTTACCTACGTTAATAGGCAGTGCAATTTCAGCTTGAGCAGTACATTGCCAAGATCCGAGCATTGGGGCAAGATCAGAAGCATAGAGGGAAGGTGTTGCTATCATCCAACTCAGTAACAACAATATTGGGATATGCATCTTCATTTAAATTGCCACTCCGAACAAGACAAGCCCATAACGCCAGTGCCTTTTTGCTTTCCACGATTAATTAAACCACCAATTAGCCCCTGAGCACGAAAGGGTGGGGTTAAACTGATTTTGACAATCTGATCTGGTTTTGAAATTGTGACACGATCTTTAAGGATATCGTTCCAGTTCCGAAAAAATTCACGTTCTGAATAGAAATGAGTAGTGGTAATGGTATTACCATTCTGTGAAGTATTGGCACCATCATAATTCATATAACGGCCTGCACCAGCAGAAGCATGTTCAGCAACGATTAGATACTTGCCTGGTTTGAGTTGCGAAAAACGAAACTCACCATCGCTATTGGTGCGCCCTTCAATACGCATCTGAGTAATCAGTGGAGAAATAATTACTGTATCTTCAGGACGAGATTTTTCGTACAGACTGAGAATTTCCTCAAGATAAGGTGTCACTGGATACAAAAACACTGCTTCGTTACGTAAATAATCACGGAAAGTTTGTCCATGTGATCTATTTGTAGTACATGCTTTACCCATAATTGTTGCTGCCCCTGGTTCAAGAGCCAGTTGTGCTACACGCACATCCAACTCAGATTTAGGTCGTATTTCTCGACCAATATTTTTAGTGGCAGGAGGTGCGCCACGACCAGATGAGGTTTGTGCGGCAACCATATTTGAAGACTTAGCACTCGGTAAACTGGCGAGAAATCCACACATCGCTGTACGCATCTGTGGCGTACTTTGTTGTTTTAAGCTGCTATCTCCTAAGCTGCGTAATCCAACCATGTGTTGATTCTCTGTCTTGGTCACGACAGCTGTCATTGCAAGCCAAGCATCTCTAGCCTGTTTGTTTGGTAAGAAGGTAATCTCAGTCCCTGAACGAGTTGTTTCCTCACTATCGATACGGAAACCTGACTGTTCAATTGCTTGTTTGATCTGCTGTGAAATATCGTGCTCGTTTGACGAAGAGAGCAAAACGGTTGCTTGATAATCGACCATGCCATTTTGGCGATTGACAACAAAATTATCTTCACAGCTTGCTGGACCAGCCATTACTGATGATGTTGTTAAAATAGAGAGCGTGGTCAAAATTATATGAAGTCCATTAATTGTCAAAGTAAAATTCCTTTTCGTTAGTTTGTTTTTAAGTCTTAATTTAATGTATGTAGTTTGATTGTTTTATCTTTATTTGTCTAAAGTGAGTTTTATATCACAATATTCCAATGAAGTAATAATTTTTTTAACGTAGACTTTAAAAGTACGTTTGAAATAAAAAATTCACAAGGATAAAAGGAAGGAAAATTAAGTTTAAGTTTATTTTAAATTTTATGGTAATACTTTGATTATAAAATAATTATCAAGAAATTTTACCCAATTTATTTAGATCATATATATTTAGCAAGTCATTGATTAAATCTTTTAAGCAAATTTTTTTTCATCTTCTAAATAGGGTAAAACCTGATCCTTACCGACCATATATTGATAGTCAGCCAAATGAAGCATATCTAAATCTTCTTCACTGTTCCCATAGGCGAATATTTTGTCATATTGGTCTAAATCATATTTTTCTAAGATGCGTAGTCGTTTTTGTTCACAACTACAATCAGGCGTGGAATAGTTGCCAGTAAATTTGCCATCTATGACTTCAGTACCGGTACAGATCAAGTCGATATCTAAGATTTGGCAAATGATTTTGAGGTAAATATCTACAGATGCCGAAACCAAAACAACATCATCGCCATTATTTTGATGTTTTAATAACTGCTGATAAAGATTTTGATCCAGTTGTCGAACTAGACGTTGAGCATATTCGTTTGCAATATCTTGAATTTCATTGGCATCGGCTTGTTTAAACATTGCATTAAATAATTTGATACGCATGGAGTTGGCAGGATAGATGTTTAAATAATAGGCCTGAATCCACGGTAAAATTTTGATGCCTTGCTTTACGATATGTCTTTTTGATAAAGCATAGAAAATAAACCCTGTGAAACTGTCTTTTTTACACAAGGTTCCGTCAAAATCAAATAATGCTAAATTTTTAAACGTTTTGCTCGGTGCATACATGTTTCATATCGTCCGTTTACGCGGCTTGCGTACCAGTTAGTATTATAATCACGACTCAATTTAGGCCCAGAAATGACAACTTCTGGCATTATGGCATACATTGGATCTTTACCTGTTTTATTCTTATAAAGTTTAGATACAGCGATATAAGTTTGAGTTTTTTCAAAGTCTTGCTGTTTCTCGTCTTTTAAATCACTACGTAACTGTCTAGGCGTAACTAAAATATTATTTTTTGAAAATAAAGCAGTGAGAGCTTTTTCTGTATCAGTTATCGCTGGACGTGGGTCGCCATTTTTGTCATACGAGAGTAAATCACCATCGAGTGCCAGATCAGCTTCAGTGAGCTTATCAATCATTTTTTGAAAAGCGGCATTTCTGCTCGAATACATCCCAGAGTTATAGTCAGCAAAACGATAAATCGGTTTATCATAATCTGCTGGATACATCATTAAACGATGGATTCCATAGTATAAACCACCAAATTCAGTATATAGATCATCACGTAATTCATTGATGTTCATACTGGTGCGTTTATGCTCTTTGGCATAATTGATATGAACCTGCATTGAACCTAATGTTGTGATTGGGTTCATTTTTTCAGCAATATCTTGACCAACAAATTTTGCCGCACCCGTCAGCGCACTCACATGATAATGCTTTGCCATATAATCAAAGATTTCACGATAAAGTACGTCTAAATCTTTTTCAGTGCGGACACGACTCATTTGTTTTAAATAGTTATCATCAGGCGAGGGCTGATTTTTTAAAACATTCTCAAAATATGAAGCAACAGTGCCACCAATTGTGGTTCCAAGTTTATCTTCAAATTTTTCATTTAAACGTGTGGTGACTTCTTTTACCGCTTTATCACCCAAACCTGGCACAACGGGGTTGGCAACAAAGTTAGATTCCTGATCAACCACCGCAATGATGGTGCAGATATTTTCTTTGTTGGTTGGGATTTTTAATTCATTGGAAATATCGTAGATGTCTTTTGCCCACGAGTCACGTTGACTGACACGATTTGGAATCAGTTTTTTGATTTGCTCTTGTTTTAATTGTTCATCATCTTCATTGGCAAACCATGAACCTTTACCACAAGCAACTAGGCTTAAAGAAAGAGCTAACACGCTGAAAGATTTAAGAAATGCGTGATGTCGAACTAATTTTTTCATGTCGAAGAAAACATACTCAGAAAATGATGAGCCACTATGGCAGATGCAGTATACTATGAAGGTCTAAAAATGTATGAATATATATGTATATTGGTCCTTATCAACTGTCAAATAATTTAATCGTTGCACCTATGGCTGGAGTCACAGATCGTCCGTTTAGGACACTGTGCAAATACTTTGGTGCTGGGCATGCGGTAAGTGAAATGATGACCTCTGATCAGACCCTACGTATGACCAAAAAGAGTCTATATCGGGCAAATTTTGATGGTGAGTTAGCGCCGATTTCAGCACAAATTGCAGGCTCTGAACCAGATCAATTGGCTGAGGCAGCACGTTATCAAGTTGCAAATGGTGCGCAAATTGTCGATATCAATATGGGATGCCCAGCAAAAAAAGTCTGTAATAAATTAGCAGGTTCGGCATTGCTGAAAGATGAAGATTTGGTTGCCCGAATTTTAGATGCAGTGGTAAAAGCAGTTGATGTGCCTGTGACGTTAAAAACGCGGTTAGGCTTCTTAAATGGTCATGAGAATATTATCCGTGTGGCGAAACGAGCAGAAGAAGCAGGAATTGCAGCCTTAGCTTTACATGGTCGAACTCGTGAGGATATGTATTTAAATACGGCACGTTATAGTTTGATTAAAGAAGTCAAACAGATGCTCACTATTCCTGTGATTGCCAATGGTGATATCGACAGTCCAGAGAAAGCCAAATATGTATTGGACTATACTGGTGCTGATGCCGTCATGATTGGACGTGCAGCCCAAGGGCGTCCGTGGATTTTTCGTGAAATTGCTCATTATTTAAAAACAGGTGAGTATTTAGCAGCACCAGATATTCAAGAAGTAAAACAAGTTTTACTGGGACATTTGTCTGAACTTTATCAGTTCTATGGTGAATACTCAGGTTGCCGAATTGCACGTAAGCATATTGCTTGGTACACCAAAGGCTTACATTCAAGTAATGAATTCCGTCAAAATATGTACAAAGTGGAAAGCACTGTAGCACAAGCAAAAGTTGTTGAGGCTTACTTTAATCACTTGCTTGAACAAGGCAATACGATGAGTGATGTACAGGTTGAATCGCTAAATTTATTGGATGTGTAATCAATAAGGTGTAATGAGTATGGAAGCGAACTCCCATACTGAATCAACCAATCACCAAATGTTTTTTTAATGCGTTGTTCAAAGGATAAATACGTTGTTTAGGCAAGAGTTTTTCAGCGTGTTTATACTTTCCTAAACGTCGAAATTGCGCCATCTTATTTACAAGAGGGGTAATATCTTGGATTGAGTGAATCGCCGTGTTGTTAAATGCTTGAATTAAAAAACGACTAATCCCAATTTGAATACTAAGCTGTTCAAGCTTAGTTCCCTTTAAATTCCGTTCAGGATCCCATTGAATATGGACCTTGGCATTTTCAAAAGACTCAAACCAGTGTTCGCCATTTTTATGCGCAGAGAGTGTCGGGTCTGTATGGATGCTTTGCTGGAGTAAATATTCCCAAAAATCACGTTGAATACGGATTGCCAAAATATGATTTTGGTTGGATTTTGTTGCCCAATGACTTCTTTCCATTAGCCATAAAAATGAAGGTTTTATCCATGTCATTCTGTGAAAGGAAAAGGGCGAAACAAACTTTTGTTGTTGTACCGCCAACTGTGCAATTTGTTGGTTATAGGCTTGATAAACTGTAATCGTGTCGCGGTCATATAGCGCACGTATTTGATGATATGCAGACATGATAAATCTCACTTGTATTTTGAATAAGTTGTTAAAAATTTAAAACTTAATCAAATAAGTGGAAAATGATTCACCGATTGGCAAAAAATTTGATTTAACATGAGCATCAAGCTAGCTTTATTGATTTTGTCGCTATTCTAGTCAAAGCGGCATTTTTATCAAGCTGATTATATTTTATATACCCACAATGATGGTTTATTTAAGTCATGAATAAAGATTCTTTCAGAATACTGGCACAATACAATATCTGGGCAACCCAGCGTCTTTGTGAAAGTTTAAAAGTTGTATCCGATGATGATTTTAACAAGGATGTTGGTCTTTACTTTAAAAGCATTGTTGGCACCTTGAATCATCTATTGTTGGGTGAGCATTATCTCTGGTATTCACGCTTTAAGCAGGGGGTATCACCTGCAATTGCATTAAATACAATGATCCAAACCGGAAAAACACTATTACTAGATGAATTACAAGAGAAGTCTAAGAATTGGATTGAGTTTCTAGAGCAGTTAGATGAAAAAACCTTAAATGCAGATTTAACCTATAAACGCGTTTCTGGACAAGAACTGACTTTGCCTTATGCTGCCACACTTATGCATGTTTTTAACCATGGCACTCATCATCGTGGGCAAATTACCGCTGCAATGACAGGATTGGGTTATGCATGCCCTGAATTAGATTTAGTGTATATGTTAGTTGAACAAAGCCAAGCATAATAAGTATAAATAGAAGCTGCTGCAGTTCAGCTTCTATTGACAGCTGAGTTGAGCATTAAGAATGGTTCATTTCCACAACCAATTGATTAACCAGATCCTGAGCCTCTAATTCACGAATCTGTCCAACATTACTTCCAGCCCAGAATGCACCAAAGCCAGTATCACCATGTTGCACCGCGAAAGCATTTAGCTGTTTTGCCAAATCATAGGCATAAGGGTAGGCGGCTACATGCGGGCGGTCGGGCTGATCAATCCTCGCTTGCCAATGATTGATGATGCCGCGTGCTGGGCGACCTGAAATGCTTGAGGTAATTTGAGTGAGTGGATGATCAAATAAGGCCTTGCGATATGCTGGATTGGCGTTTGATGTTTTACATTGCACAAAAGCCGTTCCCAATTGTACGGCATCAGCACCAAGATTTAACATGGCTTTGGCTTGTTGCCCATTCATAATACCGCCTGCTGCAACGACAGGCAGTGAGCTATGTTTTTTGATAAGCGTGACTAGATCTGAGGTTTTAATTGCACCATCAATTTGAGCGTTAAAAATACCGCGATGCCCACCTGCTTCGATACCTTGAGCTACAATAATATCAATCCCAGCTTCTTCAATAGCCAGCGCTTCAGTTAGATTGGTTGCAGAAACCAGAGTGATGATACCGGCCTGTTTTAATTTTTGAATTTGATATTGATGCGGGATACCAAAATGAAAACTTACCGCTTTGGGTTGAGTGTCTAAACAGAGGTTTAAAAAATCATCATTATCTTTAAAGCTTGGGTAAATGCATTTTAATTGTGTGGGTGGATTTGCGCCAAATTTTTTAAATTCAGCTGCTAAATGTTGACTCCACAGCGTATTAGATTCAGTGTTTAATGCTGTTGATTCATGACAGAAAAAATTTAATTGAAAAGGATGTGGTGTTAACGCCTGGATTTCTTGAATTTGTTGAAGTGCAGAATCTAGGGTATTTGCACCGAGCCCTAAAGCGCCTAAAGCCCCTTGATTTGATACTTCTGCTGCCAATAGTGGGGTAGAAACGCCTGCCATTGGTGCAAGTAAGATGGGATGTTTTATCCCTAATTGTTCTAATAAAGACATACTTAAGCTCCTTGAGTTTTAAGTTACTTTGCCCAAGCCAATTGGAATAAGCAAATTATGTTCGGTATTTATTATAAAAATATAATTTAAATACATCTTTAAGGTGTGAGTTATTTTAGACAGGTGGAGATTACATTGGAGTGACTTGAAACAGTGAACCAATCCAGCTTGAGAACGCCATTGCAAGAATTCCCCATACTGCCACACGGAAACTACCCTTGAGTATTGATGTACCCGCAAAATAGCTGGATAAAGCACCGAGTATGACCAGCGATAAGATACCAACGACTAAAACAATTTTTTCTAAATATGCTTCAGGGCTAAACAGAATCGACAATGTTGGAAATAAGGCACCTATTGAAAACGATAACGCTGAAGAACCAGCAGCCTGTAATGGTCTTGCTGCAGTTGCTTCATTGATCCCAATTTCATCACGTGCATGCGCTTCTAAGGCATCTTTTTCTGTGAGTTGAACAGCTACTTGATGCGCCAATTCGGGATCTAAACCGCGTTGAATATAAATGTGAGTCAGTTCTTTAAGCTCTAAGTGTGGGTTTTTTTCTAATTCACGAGCTTCGACTTTTAAATCCGCTGCTTCGATATCTGATTGGGATTTAACGGAGATATATTCACCAGCGGCCATAGAGGTTGCACCTGAAATCAATCCCGCAATACAGGTAATCAATAGCGTGTGACTAGACGCACCACTTGCTGCCATTCCCATCACTAAACTAGTCACAGAAATAATGCCATCATTTGCACCTAAGACTGCTGCCCTTAACCAGCCTGTACGTTGTATAAAATGCTGTTCTAGGTGATGAGAATGTGGCATAAACAAAACTCCAAGTAACTGAAAGCTGATTCATTGATAATCTAAATATATGACAAATATAAAAAAGCTCCTATATTTAGGAGCTTTTTTCAGATTAAAACTATTGGCTCGCTTTTTCTTTAACGTCCGCAGCACCTTTTTCAACAGCACCAGCTGCAGTTGCAGTGGCATCTTTAGCAGCATCAACTGTTGCATCGGCAGCATGTGCTGTTGCATCAGCGGCATGATCTACAGCAGTCGCAGTTGCATTTGCTGCATTATCCGCAGCTTTAGCAGTTGCATCAGCTGCATTTTGCGCTGCATGTTCTGCATCATGTTTTGCTTGTTCAACCGCATTTGCAGCATGTTCACCTGCAGTCGCCCCTGTTTCTGGCGCTTTATCTTTATTACAACCAACAAGTGCAATCGTTGCAATCAGACCAAGAGAGAGTAGAAGTTTATTCATTGTCTTGTACCTTTTTTAAATTAATTTTTGGCATCCAGCAGTTGGATGAAATAAATATAAACACAAAAAATAACCAAATCAAAAAATAAAATGTAAAGTTTTTATAAGATCAATTTATCTTATATCAAATAATAGTGCACAAATCTGGTTTTAATAAAAGCTTCATATAATATCAATAGACTCACTTTATATTTGAACTTCCAGTATCAATAAAATAACCAATGATAAAAAGTAAGTTTTTTAATACTGTATTGTTAAAATTAAATCAAGATAAGGTTTAAGATCCACTCAATTTATGATATTAGTTATTTGAAAGTGACCTTGTTGAAAAAAATCTGACAATTTGAAGCTTTGTGGCACAATATTAGTGCTCAAAAAATTAAATTAAAAGTGAAAAAACATGTTTACAAGCCAATAAAAACAGATAGAATTGAATGTAAAATGTGAAGTATATCAAATAATTCTGTTACTGGAGAAAGTCTGAAAAACCTGTGTTTTCGGCTTTTGAAAATGCTGAATTTACAAATTAATTTATGGGGCTTTCTTGAATATGCTTGACCTAAACACATCTCGAAAAGTACCTGATGATTTTGTAGCATATGCTGAAAAACAAATCAGGCAGCTTTTGAACTCTGTCAGTGGTGTCGAGTTCATCATGTTGTGTACTTCTGATGGGTTTGAAATTGCTTTAGTCAACAAGAAAAATATTAGCAATTCTGGAAAGATTGCCGCAGTGAGTAGTTCGATTTTGGCCCTAGTGACTGCATTTGTTTCAGAAATCAATCTCGTTGGATGTCAAACAATTACCCTTGATGCTGAGAACGGAAAAGCACTTTTGACAGCCATTCCTCATCCAAAGCATCCACTGGTTTTAGTGGCGATGACCAACAAAGATATTTTATTGGGACAGATGCTCTATGAGCTCAAATCTACCTCAGAATTACTTATGAGAAATATATAGATAAGCCATTGTAGAAAATGTAACATAAGTTGCATTTTTTTTGAAAAAAGAGATCTGTACTGGATTTTTTCTCTCTGGTATTTGTTGGATTTTTTTGAAAGTTTTAAATAGTCAAATTAGTCATTTATTTTTTAAATTTCTATTGAATAGTTAATATTTTTTATGCTATTAAAATGAGTGTGGGAAATAATTAATTAAAATTGATTATCAAATAAAATTAAATGGGTATTCAAAAAAAGAATACTAATTTATCCATGTTAGTTAGGAATGAATATTTTTAGCTAAATAGTAAAGTGTTTTAGTAAAGCAAAATAAAAATTGAATTACTAAAGCGAACAACAATGTTGAAAGAAACGGGGATGCTCATGGCTCGTATTACACTAGATCAATTAACTGATATCGATGGTTTCGTTTGTGCTGCATTAGTAGATAGCGAAAGTGGTTTATCTTTAGCGACTGCAGGTGCAGGTTTAGACTTAGAATTAGCAGCAGCAGGTAATACTGAAGTTGTTCGTGCTAAGCGTAAAGTAGCAAAAGCACTGAAATTAGATGATGTAATTGAAGATATTTTAATTACATTAGGTAAACAGTATCATTTGATTCGTCCACTTGATTCAAATGAAAACTTGTTCCTTTATCTTGTTTTAGATCGTTCTAAATCAAACTTAGCAATGGCTCGCCACGAGTTAAAAGCATTTGAAAAAGGCTTAGACTTTTCTTAATTTAAAAAATTGAAAAGCATAAAAAACTCGTCTACGGACGAGTTTTTTCTTTGGCTATCCTGTATAACATAGATATCGTATTTAGAGTGTTGAGTGTAGATGTTAAAAGCTGGAATTTATAAACATTATAAAGGTAATTTATACCAAGTCTTTCATGTCGCAACGCATAGTGAAACCCGTGAAAAAGTTGTGGTTTACCAATGTTTATATGATGATTATTCAATCTGGGTTCGACCTTATGAAATGTTTTGTGAGCAGGTCACATTAGAAGATGGTCAAGTCCAAGCGAGATTTGAATTTTTACATGAGGTTTGAGTTTTACTTGATAGATTTTACCACCTGATAAAGTCACGTAATAAACCGTAACGATGTAACTTGTCAAAAGCTATGTATTGTCATAGCAATGACGTAAATGATTGAAATAATAACAATGATAGTGAAAAGGAAGATCTAAACATGAGTTTAAGTAACCCATTTTTGCAACGATTGAATGAACTATATCAATCCTTTATTAAGTTTGATGCTACACAGTGTGATCGTATTAAACGCTATCGAAATATCGAACCTGAATCAGCATTGTTTTTAGCCATGCAAGTGCGAATTCAGCAGTCTAAGAAAATTTTAGAGATCGGGACATCAACAGGTTACTCTACATTATGGCTTGCGGATGCAGCCAAAGTGACAGGTGCCAAGGTGACAACGCTAGAGATCGATGAAAAAAGAACTCAGCAAGCGCAACTTCATGCTCAAGAGTTACAAGTTGATGACGTGATTGATTTTTGGGTAGGGGATGCGCAAAAATACTTAGAACAGTGTCAGGAGCAATATGACTTTATTCTACTGGACGCTGAACGCAATGCTTATTTAAATTACTGGGTATATTTACAGAAGATGCTTGTAGAGCATGGTGGGGTACTGATTGTTGATAATGTGATATCACATGCTGCTGAAGTAAAGAGCTTTATCACGGAAGTTAAACGAGATGAAAGGTTTATGACCACAACCTTGTCGATTGGGTCTGGTCTGTTTGTGGTGACATTTAAAAACTAACCGAGTTTTACATCAGGGAGAAATCTCCCTGACTTTGCTCTAAAGACACAGTTCTAAAAACTATAAAATTGAAAGTCGCTTAAAATGTAAATCGTATTCTAGATATTTATGCACGAATGCTGTTTTATCACTACATCGTAGTAAATTATTGTATATAAATTCTGGGACAGGATGATAAAGTTCACCAGAACCATTGTTATAAAAAATTTTTAAATACCGTGAAGAAGCATTGTACTTCCAAGAAGTCACGGTAATCATTGATCCCATAAGCAACCCCTTAAACTTTTGATTGTTTTACAGAAAAATATATTCTGTATCTTTTGAAATTAGTCTATTCACTTGAAGAAATGTATAGTGGTTTTGTAAATAAAGCTGTTTATATTTTGCTAAAGATATTCATATTTTGACATTACAGATTCTGGGCAAGATAAACACTTAAAAAATCATCAGTAAATGAGAAAATTGGTATTTTATTTTAGTGATTAAGAGATAGATCATGATTCTTGCAATAGACGTTGCTTATAAAGATAACTCTGCACAAGTTGCTGGTGTAGTATTTGAGTCTTGGGGGAGTTCAGTTGTATTGAATCATTACCTTATCACCATCAAACCAATTGCTGACTATGAATCAGGTCAATTTTATAAACGTGAATTGCCGTGTATTTTAACGTTATTGGATTTGGTGAAAGAACCCATCGATATGATTGTGATTGATGGCTATGTCTATTTAGGCACTGAACAAACAGCAGGTTTAGGACAGCACTTATATGCTGCCTTAGCTGATAAAACACCTGTGATTGGGGTGGCTAAAAATGAATTTAGAGGAACGCCAAAGGAATTTGAAATTTTACGTGGACAAAGTGTTAAGCCATTATACGTCTCTGCCATCAGAATAGAATTAGTGCAAGCGAAACATAATGTACAGTCCATGTACGGGAAATACCGTATTCCTGAGCTACTCAAGCAAGTTGATCATTTGAGCAGAACAACGCAAAAATAATTTTTTGTTATCCTATATTTAGTGGTTTAAATGTATTATCAATTGACTCATATTTTATTTTCTATAGAACAATATTT
This sequence comes from Acinetobacter sp. 1125_18A, assembly GCF_052824985.1. Lineage (NCBI taxonomy): Bacteria > Pseudomonadati > Pseudomonadota > Gammaproteobacteria > Moraxellales > Moraxellaceae > Acinetobacter > Acinetobacter sp. 1125_18A. Next base: position 14,965 of record NZ_VTDG01000007.1, on the reverse strand, counting down.
TATAAATTTAAGGAGAAACATCGATGGATCAGTCAGCGGCTCGTCAAAAAATTTCCATTAACTATATTGAATTTATGGTGAAAGATGTCGAACAAAGTAAAAGGTTTTATCAAAACTTAGGCTGGACTTTCACCGACTTTAGCCCTGAATATTGTGAGTTTGATTCTGGGGAGATAAAAGGGGGCTTTGCTCAGTCTGATGATGTGCAAAGTTCTGGTGGTGCATTAATTGTTTTGTATAGTGCCCAATTAGAACAAAGCTTAACGTGTGTGAAAGAGGCGGGTGCAACCATCGTACAAGAGATTTTTAGTTTTCCAGGTGGACGTCGTTTTCATTTTAAAGATTTAGATGGATATGAAATTGCAATTTGGTCGCATTAAATAAAAATCTACAAACACAAAAAACCTATACATAAGATCTAATCCATAAAAAAACCACGCTAAAAAGCGTGGTTTTTTTTATGTGTTTAATCTAATTTAAGAATTAGATTTTACCCACTAAGTCGATTGAAGGAGCAAGAGTTGCATCGCCTTCTTTCCATTTAGCTGGGCAAACTTCGCCAGGATGACCGTGAACATATTGAGCTGCTTTAACTTTACGAAGAAGTTCAGAAGCATCACGACCAATACCACCAGCATTGATTTCGATGATTTGGATTTTACCTTCAGGATCGATAACGAAAGTACCACGGTCGGCAAGACCAGCAGATTCGATTAAAACTTCGAAGTTTTTAGCAAGAACCCAAGTTGGGTCGCCAACCATTACATATTCAATTTTTTTGATTTCTTCAGAAGAATCGTGCCAAGCTTTGTGCGTGAAGTGTGTATCTGTAGAAACAGAGTAGATTTCAACGCCTAATTTTTTGAATTCAGCATAGTTGTCAGCAAGGTCACCAAGTTCTGTTGGGCAAACAAAAGTGAAGTCAGCTGGATAGAAGAAAACTACAGACCATTTACCTTTAAGATCGGCTTCTGTAACTTCGATGAATTGGCCGTTTTGGAAAGCTTGTGCTTTAAAAGGTTTAACTTCAGTATTAATTAAGCTCATCATTATCTCCATGATTGAGGTGTTTATCTAATATTTAACTAGAATAATGAATTTTAGATTATTGGGGAAATAGTATTTTTTTATCGCTAAGATCGGAAAATTAAATTAGCGTGCTCCAGATACATTTCACCAAAAATCGTTGTTTTGTCAGTATTTCATCAACTAAAGCAAATAAAGATGATGTTTGAATGACAAAGCATCCTTTTTTAATCTGTTACAAACATGATGCTTCTGGGGCTATATTTCAAGGGCGATTTCTAAAAAAGATATAAAATTTATTTCAATGTATAGAATTTGTTCATATAAGATAAATTGAATTTTAACTACATCACATTTCAATGTTGTATAGCGTGGAAATGATATGGGTGGCTGCTGTTTTGTACTTAAGAATCACTTCAAGCTACCTGGTTGATGTAGATCATACAGCAATAGATTTAGGTCTATATGAATATTTGCAGCCACAGACAGTTGCTTAGTTGAGTGAGCTTTAGCAGCTTTAAAATATTATTTTTATAATACATATATAACGTAAACATGAATTCACTTTGATTGGACTATCTCTCCTGTGCTTTACAGCGTAAAATATTCCGTTCAATTTTAAGTATTAGGATAATGCATCTGTGCCAAATCAGTTAAATGTCGATCAATGGGTTATGGTACGAGATCGCCATCGTTTAAATCGACTGAAAAAAGGAAAAGATGCTCATCCTGAAAAATTCCAAGAACTGTTTGAGAAATCAAACCATCAAGTCAAAAAAAGATTAGCCAGTCTACCGACAATCAAACTCAATCAGGATCTACCGGTTACCCAGTATGCAGATAAACTGATTGAAGCGATTCGAAAGCATCAGATTATTATTGTTGCAGGGGAAACGGGTTCTGGTAAAACCACACAATTGCCACAGATCGCAATGCTTGCAGGTCGTGGCTTAACTGGGATGATTGGTCATACTCAGCCTCGACGTCTGGCAGCACGAAGTGTATCGCAACGTATTGCTGAAGAAGTTGGTGAAAAGCTGGGTGAAAGCATCAGTTTTAAAGTGCGTTTTAATGAACAAGGATCAAATGATTCAATCGTTCGCTTAATGACGGACGGTATCCTTCTTGCTGAACTTTCTAATGATCGTTATTTAAATAAATATGACACGATTATTATTGATGAAGCGCATGAGCGTTCATTAAACATTGATTTCATCATGGGCTACCTGAAGCAACTGGTAAAAAAGCGCCCTGATTTAAAAATCATTATTACTTCAGCGACATTAGATGTGAATCGCTTTAGCGAATATTTTAATGGCGCACCGATTTTTGAAGTGGAAGGACGTAGCTTTCCAGTAGAACTGCGTTATCGTCCGATTTCTGAGATGACGATCGGCGGCAGTGATGATGATGACTTTGATGATTTTGAAGAAAATTTACCACGTGCAGTGGTACAAGCTGTAGAAGAATGTTTTAAGGATGCTGAATCTAAGGGGCATCCTGAACATGCGGATATTCTTATTTTTTCAAGCACTGAACAAGAAATTCGAGAACTACAAGAGACCTTGCAAAAATTTGGTCCTAAACATACGCAAATTTTACCTTTATATGCACGTTTAGCTTTAGCCGAACAGCAGAAAATCTTTAATCCCTCTGGTGGTGGGCGACGTATTATCATCGCAACCAACGTCGCTGAAACAGCGTTGACTGTACCGAATATTCGTTATGTGATCGACAGTGGTTTTGCGCGTATTTCTCGCTATAACTATCGTTCACGGGTACAGCGTTTACCGATTGAAGCGATTTCTCAAGCTGCTGCAAATCAGCGTAAAGGGCGATGTGGTCGTATTGCACCAGGTGTTTGCATTCGCTTATACAGTGAAGATGATTTTCAAAGTCGTCCAGATTTTACTGAACCCGAAATTAAACGGACCAATTTAGCATCAGTTATTTTACAGATGCAAAGTCTGGGTTTAGGTGCTGTAGAAGATTTTGATTTTATTGAGCCGCCAGACCATCGTTTGGTCAATGATGGGCGTAAGTTGCTGATTGAATTAGGTGCTATCCATGAAGTGCAAAATTCAAATAATCTTCCTCAAGCGGTTGCACAAAGTGAAAGTGAGGTTTCCCAACAGGGAGTAGTAGATGGTGCTAAAGCAAAAAAACTTGCTCAACCTGCTACTAAAAAAGCCGAACTTCAAAACAACAGTTTAACCAAAATCGGTCTACAAATGGCAAAAATGCCAATAGACCCACGCCTTGCACGGATGATTCTCGGTGGTGCTCATTTTGGGGTGCTGAATGAAGTTTTGATTATTGTTGCAGCGCTTGCAGTACAAGACCCACGCGAGCGTCCTGCTGATAAGCAAATGCAGGCGGATCAAAAACATGCATTATTTAAAGAAGCAGATTCAGATTTTCTATTTTATATTAAACTGTGGAATACACTGACTGAAAATCGTGAAACTTTAAGTGAAAGCAAAAGACGTAATTTTGCCAAACAGCATTTTCTTAGCTGGTTACGTTTACGTGAGTGGAAGAAAACTCATGAACAATTACTGGATTTAGCACAGGGCTTAAAACTTTCATTCAATGAAAAGACAGCCAGTTATGAAAACTTACACCGTGCTTTATTGACAGGATTATTGTCTTTTATTGCCAATAAAACTGGCGAACGTAATATTTTTATGGCAGTTCGTCAGCAAAAAGCCCGAATTTTTCCTGCATCGACCTTACATAAAACCAATACCCCATGGGTAATGGCATTTGAAATGGTCGAAACCTCACAGGTGTATTTACGCACACTGGCAAAAATTGAGCCTGAGTGGATTCTTTTAGCTGCGCCTAACTTATTAAAACATCATTATTTTGAGCCACATTGGGCGAAAAAACCGGGTGTGGTCAATGCTTATGATCAGATTTCATTATTTGGGCTGATCATTGAACCGAAACGCGCCACCAATTATGAAAAAGTGGATCAGTTGGCTGCGCATGAAATTTTCTTAAGAGATGCACTAACCACAGGAAACTTGGGAACAACGCCACCATTCTTAAAACACAACCTATTAAAGCTTGAAGAAGTTGAGCGTGTGGAAGACAAACTGCGTCGTCGTGATTTGGTTGTCGATGAAGAAACCATTTATCAGTTTTATGCCGCAAAAGTGCCTACGGAAATTGCCAGTCGTCGTAGTTTTGAAGATTGGCGAGTAACAGTAGAACCGCAGAATCCTCGTTATCTGTTTGTTGATGATGATGATTTATGGATGAATGACCGTCCAACCACACAGCAATTTCCAGATTATTTACATAATGGACAATTACGTTTAGCTGCCAGCTATCGTTTTGATCCAAGTCATGATGAAGATGGCGCAACAGTAAAAATTCCGGTACAAGCCTTAGCGCAAGTTGATGAAAATATTTGGTCTTGGGGGATTCCGTGCTGGCGTTTGGATTTAATCGAAGCGTTATTAAAAGCCTTACCAAAAGATAAACGTCGTAATTTGGTGCCGATCCCAGATACAGCCAATAAATTGATCAAAGCAGTCGATGCGCAACATTTGCATCAGCATATTTTTGAGTTTTTGGCATTTCAATTACGTGGTGAACAAATTACCAGTAAAGATTTTTCTTTTGAACGTATTGATCAGTACTTAATTCCATTTATCAAAGTAATTGATGAAAAAGGCCGCGTGATTGAAAAAGGTCGTGATCTTGCCGAACTTAAAGCACGTTGTCGTACTGAAACACACAGTCCTGTCAAACAGTTAAAAGGTGAGTTTACTACTTTCCCTGAAAGCTTTGTATTTGAGGCTTCTCAGAAAGTAACCGGGGTTGTGGTTAAACAATATCAGGCACTGGTCCCAAGCAAAGACTTTGCTAAGTTAGAGTTGAAAGATGACTCTGGTATTGTGATTCAGACTTTTAATGATCAAAGTGAAGCGATTAAGCAGCATCGTGAAGGCGTAATTCGTTTGATTCATATGCAATTGGGGGATTTGATCCGTCAATTGAAAAAGCAAATTTCCAAGCCACTGGCATTGGCATATTCACCTTTGGGCGATAAAGCACAACTTGAGCAAATGTTGGTGTACGCAACATTACAAATGGCAATTCAAGATTTACCCATTAATGCTGAAGAATTTGCGATAGTCATGGCTGATGTGAAAAAGTCATTTTTAAGTCATGGTCAGGAAGCATTAAAGCTGATCAGTGAAATTTATATTCAATGGCAGGAAATACGTCAGCAATTGCTGATGTTGGATCAAGATGTATTTGCTAAAAATATGAATGATATTGAAGATCAACTGGATTTAATGAACTTATCCAATTTTGTTTATTCAAAATCTTCCGATATTTGGCAGGAATATCCACGTTATTTAAAAGCATTGTTATTGCGTTTAGATCGATTGCCGAATAACCTAAATCGTGATGATGCTGCAATTAAAGAAGTAGATCCTTGGATGGATAAACTGTTTAAGTTTAAGTCGGATGTTCGTGTTAAAGAAGTCTACTTCATGGTTGAGGAACTACGTATTTCATTATTTTCTCAACCAATGAAAACCAAGATGCCGATTTCGTCAACCAGAATACAAAAAGTATGGGAAAAGCTTGGAATCGGTTAGAATAGAAATAATTTGAAATATTTGTGAATTTAAAAAAGGAGTTTTACATGGGCATCCGTATTACAGGTACAGGTCTGTACCATCCTGAAGAAGTGATTACCAATGAAGAATTGGTGGATTGTTTAAATGCTTATGTGGAACAATTTAACAGTGAAAATGCTGAAAAAATTGAAGCGGGTGAAGTTGTTGCCCGTCGTGGTTCAAGCGCAGAATTTATTGAAAAAGCATCAGGCGTAAAGCGTCGTTATGTCATTGAAAAATCAGGTGTCCTAGACATTAATCGCTTACGTCCCCGTTTAGAAGAACGTTCAGATGAAGAGCTTTCAATCCAAGCAGAGTGGGGCGTAATTGCAGCAAAACAAGCGATGGAAAATGCAGGCGTAACTGCAGAAGACATTGATGTGGTGATTTTGGCTTGTTCAAACTTACAACGTGCTTATCCTGCTGTTGCAATTGAAATTCAAACGGCATTGGGTATTCAGGGCTATGCCTATGACATGAATGTGGCGTGTTCAGCTGCTACATTTGGTTTAAAACAAGCCTACGATGCTGTAAAAACGGGTGCACGTCGTGTGCTATTGGTTAATGTAGAAATTACCTCGGGTCATACTGACTATCGTTCACGTGACTGTCACTTTATTTTTGGTGATGTTGCAACAGCTTCAATTATTGAAGAAACGGACAGCAAAACAGGGTTTGAAATCGTAGATACCCATTTGTTTACCCAATTCTCCAATAACATCCGAAATAATTTTGGTTTCTTAAATGGTTCAGAATTAACTTCTCGTGATGATAAGCAATTCCGTCAAGATGGCCGCAAAGTATTTAAAGAAGTGTGTCCATTGGTTGCGAAAATTATTTCTACGCAATTGGAAAAGAACAGTATTCAACCTGAAAACGTAAAACGTTTTTGGTTGCATCAAGCCAATGCCAATATGAATGAATTAATTTTAAAACTCATTGTCGGCAAAGAAGTTGCAGAAGCGGATCCTGATTTGGTACCAATCATTTTAGATGAGTTTGCCAATACGTCTTCAGCAGGTGTGATCATTGCATTACATCGTAGTGCGGATCAGGTGAATGATGGCGAATATGGTGTGCTGTGTTCATTTGGTGCAGGTTATTCTGTGGGTTCAATCCTTGTGCAAAAGCATGTTGCTTAAATCATAATTTTATAAAATCTCCCTCCTTGTGCCGCGAAAAGCGCAGTTCAGCTACTTTGAAAAAAAGGGGGGAGATTGTCGAGGATTTAAGTTATTTTATTTGTGTAAAGCTCTTCCCAGAAAAAGGAGGAGTCATACGCTTAAGGCCAAGATCAAATAATGTTGAAAAGTATTTGTAGAGATACAGCATGACTGAAAAAACCTTGAAAATACGACACAACGCTAAATTGATTCGATTAATAAGCAGCTTACAGCGCTTTTACTTTCGTCCAACATTTTTAGGTACTGAAAATTTAGTGCCGAATAAACCAGCCATGTATGTCGGTAATCACACCATCTATGGTGTTTTAGATTCTCCGATTCTGATTGATTATTTATTTACAGAACATAAAATCGCAGTGGTCAGTTTAGCTGATCATATGCATTTTCATATTCCGATTTGGAAAGAAGTGGTTAAACGTGTCGGTGGGGTTGATGGTGTACAAGAATATGCCAAAGAAGCGATGCGACAAGGTTATTCGATTCTGGTTTTTCCAGGCGGCGGTCGAGAAGTCATTAAACGTAAAGGTGAAGCCTATCAACTGATCTGGAAGCAACGCTTTGGTTTCTTAAAGTTGGCTCAGGAATTTGGTTATGAAATTGCTCCTTTTGTGGCTTTAGGTGGTGATGAAGTTTTTGATTTAGCTTTTGATGTAAACGTGCTGCTTAAACAAAAGTGGTTTAATAAAATATTATCAAATCCCAAAATAGGTTCATTGCTTAGACAAGGTGAAGTTATTCCTTCGATTCCGAAGCATATTATTCCAAAGCGAATCCCTTTTTATTTTAAATTTATGCCACGGTTATCTATTGACCAGATAGAAAACATGGACGATATGATTGTATTTCGTGATCAATTGCAAGCGAGCATTTATACTGAAATTGAGTCGTTAAAGTCCTATCGAGCACATGACTTGGAACAAAAAACCTAGAACAAAAACCTTAGAACAAAAAAAACAACCTTTGAGATCGTATAATGTTTGAACTGCATACCAATTTTAAACAGATACTTAATCTATTCAATCTGCGAACTCAACCCATTCAAAGTATTGTGCCTTTTCTTCAAGTTCCTTATTATCTCGAATTTTTAGGACAGTGTAGCGATACTGAAATTACCCCTGATATTGATTTATTTGGCTATGAAACTACGATAAAGGAAAACCAGTATTTCGCAGAGCATGTGGAAAATTTATCCCAACAACTATGGAAAATTGGTCGTACAGGTCAAGGTGATGAATGGTTTTTAGATCGGAATAGTTTTGATATTTTATTCTATGATCATGATTTAGGTATGGACTTAGATGAGAATTTAAAACGCGATCAGTTTCAGTCGATGCAAATCAACTTTTTTCAATTTTTACAATTTGCTTTACTTCTGCAAGCGCTGGAACAACACTTGGATAAAAATCCATTATCTAAGGTAGAGTTGGAGCAATTTCAAGATACCGTGAATCGCATCCATCCTGAACTTTTTTCACGTTATCCATTTGATTATTTATAAGTTATAAGCGTTACAATTGATTGATAAAATGAGTTTACTCACAATATAGAGGAATAAAAATGTATACAGCTTCATGTCTTTGTGGTGGTATTCAACTGAGAATTCGTAGTGAAATCCCTCAAATATTTGTCTGTCATTGTCAGCAATGTCAAAAAGCCCAAGGTTCAGCATTTGTGGCGATTGCTCCTATTCAGACTAAAGATTTAGAGATTGTTCAAGGACAGGCATTGTTTCAAGAATATTATGCCACTGAAAATAAAAAGCGAACGTTCTGTAAAAGATGTGCATCCCCATTATTTAGTGCGCGTTTAGACCTACCTGAGGTCGTGAGATTACGTGTAGGCATTGTAAATGAGCCTGTTCAAGGCAAGATTGTTTCACATGCGTTTACTGATAACAAAGCTGCTTGGTTTGAAATTTTGGATGATGCCCCACAATTTGCTCAAGCGCTTTGTTAAAGAGTGAAGTTATATGTGAACAACAAGAATGCTGGATATTTATTGTTTAAATAAGATTTTGTGCGCTATCTTACTTATTTTTAAGTATCTGAATTTTATATTTTTATAAATAATTCAGAAATCAGTTTAAGTCATTTGTATATATAAATACCTTCTGTATAATTTTAAAAAAATACACTTTAAATCAATAGAAGGTATAAATGACAAGAATAGTCGTCGCTGCAAAACAAGACAAAATATTACTACAGGATTCTCAAGCAAAAACGGTCAGTTTAGATCAACCCGCTATTATTCAAATTGGTCTCACACAACAAGATGTGAAAACACTAGAGCGACTAGGCGATAAGCTGATTATTAGTTTAAATAATGGTGAGCAAATTGTTTTAGAGGGTTTTTTTCAAGCCAATTCAACCACAACGCATTCTTTAACGTTCCCCAAAGCAGATGGAAGTTTCTCACTTGCTCACTTTGATGCCAATGGAAAATTTACAGACTATAGCGGTTTGCAAAAACTCGATACTTTACTCTATGAAGGCGCCAATACTGCGGCTGTTCAACAAGTCTCTGCCTATGAAGATTCAACCCCTGAGTTTTCATTTTCAAATCTATTTTCTTCAAGTGCAGTGAAAGCAGGTGTCGGTCTTGTTTCTGCAATTGGTTTAGGTTTGGCATTGATTGATGATGGTGGAGGTAATCAATCAAAGGGTGTTACTGACATTATTGCACCCAAAACACCGACTGCAACATTGAATGCAGAGGGGACTGAAATTAAGGGTACCGCTGAAGCGGGTGCGACTATTTATGTGATTGATAAAAACCAGAAAGTGATTGCCACAGCAGTGGTCGATAAAGATGGAAATTATTCTTTGACATTGCCAGAGGCTTTGCTAAACAACAATACTTATTATATCAATGCAAAAGACAAAGCTGGAAATGCTTCAACCTATACCTCGGTTGTTGGAACGAAAGATACTATTGCACCCAATGAGCCTCAAGGGCAGTTAAATGAGCAAGGAAATATTGTTACTGGTAAAGCAGAAGCGAATGCCACAATTAATGTGTATGACTCAGCAGGTCAACTGATTGGTACTGCAAAAGCCAATGCGCAGGGACAATTTTCTGTTGCCATTTCTCCTGCTTTAACCGCAGGCCAGATCGGTACAGTCGAAGCAATTGATGCATCTGGAAATAAATCAGAAAAACATAATATTGAAGTGGGTAAAGATACTATCGCACCTGATCAACCCAAGTTTGAGGTGTCTAAAGAGGGGACCTCAATACACGGAACAGCAGAAGCAAATGCTAAAGTGATTATTCAAGGCTCAACAGGTGCGGTGATTGCAACGGGTACTGTAGACGCCAATGGTAAATTCAATATCACTATTTCTCCTGCTTTAGATACAAGCAAGACTGGCAAAATTATTATTGAAGATGCTGCAGGAAATAAGTCGAGTGCTGTAGAAATTAAAGCAGGACAAGATGTTTTAGCACCAGATAAACCCGTGGCCAATTTAAATGCTGAAGGTACTGTGATCACGGGTACCGCTGAAGCAAACTCTAAAATTTTAGTCTATGACAGTGCAAATAAATTATTAGGCACAGCAACAACGGATGCAAACGGAAATTATTCTGTCACGCTTTCAACAGCATTGACTGAAGCAAAAGTTGGCAGTGTATATGCAACAGATGCAGCTGGAAATCAGTCAGTGCTTAGCTCTGTAACAGGTACCAAAGATGTAACCGCGCCTGCAAGTCCAAAAATCACAGATGTGGTTGATGATGTGGGGACAACTGTAGGTTCTGTTGCTGCAAATGGGACGACAGATGACAAGCGCCCTGTGATTTCAGGAACAGGAGAAGCTGGGGCGACTTTGATTATTTATGATAATAATCAGGCAATTGGAAAGGTCACAGTCGGTGCAGATAGTAAATGGTCATTTAGTTTTACTTATGATTTAACTCTGGGGAGTCACAGTATTACTACTGTACAAACGGATAAAGCAGGGAATACCAGTTTAGTGAGTGATGCTCGAACATTTACTGTAGTCGAAATCGCCGCAAAAATGGCAGTTTTTGATGAAGCCTTGGCTTTTCATGCTGATTTAGCTAATTCGAATATTGATTCAGTTAAAAGTGCTGATGCGATTGGGTCAGGTGTTTTAAATTCTGAGCCAGAAAGTAGCGCTCAAGTATTAGGGCAATCGACACCAATAGAAAATCAATTTTCGCTGCTCAATTCAAATGTTTCATATTTAGATCATACGCCTATAGCTGGCAGCTTAGCTATTCTCAGTACAAGCATAACCACTGTACTGCAAGATGTGCTTGAGAATACCAACGTTGACAACATCAAGGTAGACAATACCAATTCTCAAGAGAGCACGGCCATTTCAGTCGATGAATTGTTAGCAAAGACTTCAGTCAATGATTTAACTGCAAATCAGATTGATGATGTGCTTGCTCAAACAATTGATCAAAGTACTACAACCGTTGTCGATGATGCTAAAAATACTGAATTGGTCGCTTTCAATAAAGCCGAAAATCTATCAGCGCAAGATATACCTGTATTGCAATCTGATCTGATCAAAGACTTGTTTGATCCACAATTACTGACCTTTTGATTGAAAATAACCAGATAAGCACCTACGGGTGCTTTTATGGAAACCAGATTTTATAGCGCTGGTTTAGCTTAAAATTGATGCATAAGGCTTTCAAATAAACGCTGAATAATTTTATTCAGCGTTTATATTTTTATCTAAAACGTGAACTTATACATATAAAATACCCAATTTCAGGTATATCTCTATATTTCCCCATTTGATCTAATGATTGATATTTGATCAAAAACTAGATTTGGGGATTGTCATGAACAAAATTTATAAAGTTATTTGGAATTCACAACTTAGGTGCTGGCAAGCTGTTTCAGAATTGGCAAAAAATCATAGCACTTCACAAAGTACTGTGGATCATAAAAACGCGCTGACGGGCACTGTTCAAAAAGTATCTGGGATAAATTTAATCCGATTGGCTTTTTGGGGGCTAGCTTTATTGCCATTATCGATTTATGCCGCAATTTCTAATACGGAACTGCCTACAGGCGCCAATATCACTCAAGGTTCAGCCAATATTTCCCAAAATGGCAACGTTTTAAATATTCATCAGAATAGTCAAAATCTTTCGACCAACTGGAATACTTTTAATATTGGTAAAGATGCGACGGTTAATTTTAATCAACAAAACCAGTCATCTATAGCCATTAATCGGGTTTTGGATAGCAATGCATCGCAGATTATGGGGCGTTTAAATGCCAATGGGCAGGTGTTTTTACTCAATCCAAATGGTGTGGTTTTTTCTAAGACGGCTCAAGTGAATGTTGGTGGTTTGGTTGCTTCAACTTTAAGTTTGAACGATGCGGATATTCAAAATGGCAAATATACTTTAAAAGCCAATGCCAATAGCACAGCAACGATAGAAAATAACGGTACTATTCAAACTTTATCAGGTGGAACTGTTGCGCTGATTGCGCCCAATGTTAAAAATACAGGCTCTATTGTGACACCAAACGGAGTTACCCATCTCACTGCTGCCAGTCAAGTCACTCTTGCTTTACAGGATGGTTCACTCACCCAGTACCAAGTTGATCAAGGGGTATTAAAAGGCTTGGTGGACAATGGCGGTGCAATTCTTGCCGATAATGGGGCTGTATATTTAACTGCAAAAGCCAAAGACAGTTTAAGTAAAGCCGTGGTCAATCATAGCGGGATTATTGAAGCCAATCGCTTAAGCCAAAATGCCAAAGGTGAAATCATTTTGTTAGGTGATATGCAAAATGGTGAAACAAATGTCAGTGGTCTGCTTAAAGCTGAAGGGAAAAATGGTCAAGATGGTGGGTTTATTGAAACCTCCGCAGCTCAAGTAAAGATTGAGAATAGTACGGTGGTGTCCTCTCATTCTGAGGGCGGGAAAATCGGAAACTGGTTGATCGACCCTACCGATTTCAGTATTAATTCGGGTAATGCATCAGCAAGCAGTAGCGGCATAGGCGCAACCACTTTAGCAAGCATTCTTGCAACCAGTAATGTCATATTACTAACCAGCACTACGGGTAACCAGAAGGGTGATATCAATGTTAATGCTGATGTGACTTGGGGGAGTGCGAACAGCCTGACTTTAAATGCACAAAATGACATCAACATTAATGCCAACATCACAGCGACCAATAATAGTGGCAAACTTAATTTGATATATGGACAAAACACGGCCAATACCAGCGCAAATTATTATATTAACAATGGTGCAAAAATAAACTTAAAGGCTGGGCAGAATTTTAGTACCCAAAAAGGAACGGCTGCTACTATTAACTATCAAGTCATTACGGCTTTGGGCGCACAGGGTTCGACTACAAGTCAAGATTTACAAGGGATCAACGGGAACCTGAGTGGTAATTATGTGTTGGGTGCAGACATAGATGCCAGCAGTACATGGCAGTGGAATGGTTATACCGGATTCGACCCAATTGGCTTTTATAATGCAAATTTGAGTCCAACGGATCTCTCACAGCAGGCTTTTCGTGGACGGTTTGATGGATTAGGTCATGCGATTAGTGGATTAAGTATTGAGTCTATGTATCAGGGGATTGGACTGTTTGCGATTACGCATCAGGATACACTTATACAAAATGTTGGATTGAATAATATAAGTTATTCAGGTTATGGAAAAACAGGCGGGATCGTGGGGATTAATCTTGGCACGATTAATAATGTTTATGTCAATGCAGGCTTAGTCACAGGTAATACAGAGCAATATGGCGGATTGGTGGGCTGGAACTATAATTCAGGAAATATCTTAAACTCTTATGCAAATGTAACTGTAAAAGGAAAATATTCGAATAATAATTATATTGGCGGTCTGGTTGGTTATAGTGATGGTGTTGTAAGTTCTTCTTTTGCAACAGGCGCGGTGACAGGAAATAATTATATTGGTGGTTTAGTTGGTGGAATATCAGGACAAATTAACAACTCTTATGCAACAGGTACTGTTATTGGAAGTCAGTATGTTGGAGGGTTGGTTGGGTTCAATGGCGGTAGTGTTGACAAAAATTATTCTTCTGGAAGTGTAACTGGTGGGCAGTATGTTGGTGGTCTTGTTGGTGGTGGTAATGGTACAACCACAAATAGTTTCTGGAACACCAGTACTTCTGGAAGAACAAGCAGTGCTGGTGGTGTAGGAAAAACCACAACAGAACTTCAGCAAATTTCTACTTTTGCAGGTTGGGATATTGATGATGCAGGTGGTACAGGAAAAGTTTGGCGTATTTATGAAGGACGATCTGCGCCATTACTACGTCATTTCCTAAAGCCCTTGGTCACAGAAATTGTCGCTAATTTTTCTGACAAAATTTATGATGGATCGATAGCTTCTGGAACGCTGGCTTCAGGGCTGAATTATAAAACAACCAGTAAAAATGCAGGGATTTATAGTTTAAATGATGGCTCAATCCTGATTAGTGGTGTTCCAATCGCGGCTAATACAACTCAGTTTGGTGATGATGTAATTTATAAAGAAAATGGTGGTTCAGGTTCACTAACAATAGCAAAAAGAGACTTAAATATTAATGGCTTGAGCGTTGCTGATAAAGTCTATGATACATCAAAAGTAGCAACATTATCGGGTACTGCAGGAGTGACAGCGTTGTCAGGTGACTCTGTGACGCTTTCCGGTACTGGATCTGGATTTTTTGCTGATAAAAATGTGGGTAATAATAAAAATGTGATTGCGTCGGGTTATACGCTGACAGGAACAGATGCTTTAAATTACAACTTGCTACAGCCGACAAATCTTAAAGCCAGTATAACGCCTGCAGTTTTAACCATTAATGGAATAAGTGTTGCAGATAAAACTTATGATGGCTTGTTCAATGCGACCTTAAATGGCACTGCTTCAGTCAATCCATTTGCTGGAGATTTTGTTTCATTGACTGGTAGTGGTATAGGAACATTTACAGATAAGAATGCCGGGATCAGGTCTGTGATCGTAACAGGCTATAACTTAACAGGTGCGGATGCAGGAAATTATACTTTTAGTCAGCCTATAGGTTTAAGTGCCACAATTCACAAAGCACAAGCCATTGTAAAGGCCAATAGTTTAAATACAGTC
>NZ_VTDG01000006.1:0-286637 GCF_052824985.1 Acinetobacter sp. 1125_18A | reverse complement strand
GGTTGCTAAAGTAACTGCATAACCGCTAATATGTTTGTTCTAACCGAGAGTTTAGGCTCTCGGTTTGTTTATAGGTCAGTAGTTCAATTGGTAGAGCGTCGGTCTCCAAAACCGAATGTTGGGGGTTCGAGTCCCTCCTGACCTGCCATTTTTTAAATAAAAAACTTGATGTCGGCTAAACTGGTCATATAATAAGTCGCGAAACCTACGACGAGTACAAAAATGTCGAATGATAAATCACGTGACGCAATGGGCGGCGCGGCAATTCCTCAAAGCAATAATTCTGCTGAAATGGTGAAGACAAGTTCTCCATTTGATTTTATTTTGTGGATCATTGCATTGGCTTTATTTGGCGGTGCGTTGATGACAAATCAATATCTTCCAGCGTATTGGGCACCTGCAAATAGTGTCTGGGTGCGTATTGGGGTAATTTTAGCTTGTATCATCGTAGCTTTAGGTTTATTATACGCCACCCATCAAGGCAAAGGCTTTGTTCGTTTGCTTAAAGACTCTCGTATCGAATTACGTCGAGTTACATGGCCTACGAAACATGAAACAGTAACCACTTCATGGCAAGTTCTCCTCGTTGTTGTAGTTGCCGCAATTATTTTGTGGTGTTTTGACTATATCATCGGTTGGTTTATGAAGTTTATTATCGGGTAAGAGAGCTATGAAACGTTGGTACATTATTCATGCCTATTCAGGTTATGAAAAACAAGTGATGCGTTCACTTAATGATCGAATCCAGCGTAGCGCTGTTGCTGATAGTTTTGGTGAAGTCCTTGTTCCTACCGAAGAAGTGGTAGAGATGAAGGATGGTAAGAAGCGTAAATCAGAGCGTAAATTCTTTCCTGGCTATGTGTTAGTCGAAATGGAAATGAATGATGAAACTTGGCACATTGTTAAAGAATGTCCAAAAGTATTAGGTTTCATCGGTGGTACAGCTGAAAAGCCAGCACCAATTACGCAAAAAGAAGCTGATGCGATTCTTGCACGTGTACACAATAAAGGTGAAGCACCTCGTCCTAAGACGATGTTTGAGCCGGGTGAAGAATTACTTGTTACTGACGGTCCATTCACAGACTTTAAAGGTGTGGTGGAAGAAGTTCAGTACGAAAAATCACGTTTAACGTTGACGATTAATGTATTTAATCGACCAACTCAAGTTGAATTGGAATTTCGCCAAGTCGAAAAAACAATTTAATTTGCACTGTTTGAAAGCGCCCGATTTGTTATGGATCGGGCATTGTTGTTGTAACGGTATCGTTACTTGAAATGTTGGGGAGCTCTAAAAGGCGTTTGTACCCAGAGGTAATTTGAAATGGCTAAGAAGATTGACGGCTATATCAAGCTGCAAGTTCCAGCTGGTAAAGCGAATCCATCTCCACCGATTGGTCCTGCACTAGGTCAACGTGGTGTTAACATCATGGCATTCTGTAAAGAATTCAATGCTGCTACACAAAAAGTTGAACAAGGTCTTCCAATTCCTGTAGTGATCACTGTGTACAACGATAAGTCGTTCACATTCATCATGAAAACTCCACCTGCTGCGATTCTTCTTAAGAAAGCTGCTGGTATCCAAAAGGGTTCTGCTGTACCAAACAAAACTAAAGTTGGTAAGTTGACTCGCGCTCAGTTAGAAGAAATTGCGACTACTAAAGAACCAGATTTAACTGGTGCTGATTTAGACGCACGTGTACGTACCATTGCTGGTTCTGCGCGTTCTATGGGCTTGGAAGTGGAGCTATAAGACATGGCAAAGTTAACTAAACGTCAAAAAGCCATTGCTGCAGCTATTGAAGCAAACAAAGTTTACACTTTGGAAGAAGCAGTACAAGTTCTTAGCAGCCTACCTGCTGCAAAATTCAAAGAATCTTTGGATGTTGCGGTAAACCTAGGTGTTGATCCTCGTAAATCTGACCAAGTTGTTCGTGGCGCGACTACACTTCCTGCAGGTACTGGTAAAACTGTACGTGTTGCTGTGTTTGCTCAAGGCGCTGCTGCTGAAGCTGCTAAAGCTGAAGGCGCGGACATCGTTGGTTTTGATGATCTTGCTGAAAGCATTCAAGCGGGTAACTTAGACTTCGACGTTGTTATTGCTGCTCCAGATGCAATGCGTGTTGTTGGTAAGTTAGGTACGATCCTTGGTCCACGTGGCTTAATGCCAAACCCTAAAGTGGGTACTGTAACTCCTGACGTAGCAACTGCAGTTAAAAATGCAAAAGCTGGTCAAGCACGTTACCGTGTAGACAAAGCGGGTATCATCCACGCTGCGATCGGTCAAGTAGGTTTCACTGCTGAAGCTGTTCGTTCAAACGTTGAAGCGCTTATCGCTGACCTTAAGAAAGCAAAACCTGCGACTTCTAAAGGTATCTACATCCAAAAGATCACTTTGAGCTCAACTATGGGTCCTGGTCTTGTTGTTGATGTACAAAACGTTTCTAAATAATTATTTTTCAATAATTATATTGCGATAAAAGAATTTTAAAGTCCTGAGTGAAATTTGAAGTGTTACTTCAAATTTTACGCAAGAAAGAGTGATGGCTTCTATTGAGGTTGAGCTTTTCTTCTTGTGGATTGATAAAGCATGGCTTTGTTGATCATCAGGCGGACTTTGAATTGATAGATGTAAATTTATCAGCGTCAAAGACCTCAGGCGAGGGGAGTCTTCGGATTCGCTTCTTAAAATACCAGTCTGAGTAGACGCGGTGGTGTGATTGATTCCTCCTCCGCGTGTAAGTCAAGAGATTGATTTACGAATTGGGAGTGCAGTCCGTGGATTGCATAAATCACCGTTAGGAGGTTTTACAATGGCTCTTCTTATCGAAGACAAAAAACAGATCGTTGCGGAAGTAAATGAAGTTGCTTCTACCGCGTTTGCTGCTGTTGTTGCTGACTACCAAGGTTTAACAGTTGAACAATTGACTACACTTCGTGTTGAAGCTCGTAAGTTAGGTGTTAAGACACGTATCGTGCGTAACACTTTGGCTAAACGTGCTTTCGAAGGTACTCAATTTGATATCTTAGACGAAAACCTTGTTGGTCCAACTATTCTAGCTTTTTCAACTTCTGAAGATGACATGGGCGCAGCTGCTCGCTTGTTTGAAGAATTTGCTAAAACTAACAAAGCATTTGAACTTAAAGCTGCTGCATTTGACGGCAAACTTTATCAAGGTGCTGACGTTAGCGTTATCGCGAATCTTCCGAACCAAGAAAAAGCACTTACTATGCTTGCCAATGTTCTTCAAGCTCCTATTTCGAAATTGGGTCGCCTTATTACAGCGCTCAAAGAGAAAAACGAGTCAGAAGCTGCATAAGCTTAATAAATTTCACACACCATTCAATATCCATTTGGAGTTATTCTCATGGCTTTAACTAACGAAGAAATCTTAAACGCAGTTGCTGAAAAAACTGTTCTTGAACTTGTTGAACTTATCTCTGCTTTCGAAGAGAAATTCAACGTATCAGCTGCTGCTGTAGCTGTAGCTGCAGGTCCTGCTGTTGCTGCTGCTGAAGAGCAATCAGAATTCAATGTTGAATTGACTTCTTTCGGTGCTAACAAAGTTGCTGTAATTAAAGCAGTACGTGAAGTTACTGGTCTTGGCTTGAAAGAAGCTAAAGACTTAGTAGAAGGCGCTCCTTCAAATCTTAAAGAAGGCGTTTCTAAAGAAGAAGCTGAAGAACTTAAGAAGAAACTTGAAGAAACTGGTGCTACAGTTACTGTTAAGTAATTTCGCTAGGGGTCGAATTTTAATTTGACCCCAAAAATTGGCTGATGGCTCTTGGGTCATCAGCCTTTTTGCGTTACAATAATCGGCTCGATTTTAGATTGATTGGTAGAAAAACCATCAATTTTAAAAATAAATAAACACAATCAAACGCTTAGCAATATTTTTCCATTTTAAAAATATTGCTAAGCGTTTTGTACCACTGAAATTTGCAGCATTTGTATAAAAGTGGTGGTCATATCGACCTGCGTAATTCCTTCTAAGTTCGTTCTGCAGGCGGACTTAGTTTACTTTCCGAGGACTCCAGATGGCATACTCATATACCGAAAAGAAACGGATCCGTAAGAATTTTGGTAAATTGCCCCAAGTCATGCATGCTCCGTACCTGCTCTCGATTCAAGTCGACTCGTACAGAACATTCTTGCAAGACGGCAAAACACCAAAAAATCGCGAAGATATCGGTCTCCAAGCTGCATTTCGTTCAGTTTTTCCTATTGAAAGTTATTCGGGCAATGCTGCTTTAGAATTCGTTGAGTATAGTCTTGGTAAACCAGAGTTTGATGTTCGCGAATGTATTCTTCGTGGCTCAACCTTTGCGGCACCAATGCGCGTTAAAATTCGTTTGATCATCAAAGATCGTGAAACGAAATCTATTAAAGACGTACGTGAACAAGAAGTGTACATGGGTGAAATGCCACTCATGACTGAGAATGGTACCTTTGTCATCAATGGTACTGAGCGTGTAATCGTATCTCAATTACACCGTTCACCAGGCGTATTCTTTGACCATGATAAAGGTAAAACGCATTCAAGCGGTAAAGTGCTTTATTCAGCACGTATTATTCCTTATCGTGGTTCATGGTTAGATTTTGAGTTTGATGCTAAAGATTTAGTCTTTGTACGTATTGACCGTCGTCGTAAATTACTTGCGACTGTTGTGTTACGTGCATTGAGCTATAGCAATGAACAAATTCTGAATATGTTCTACGAAAAAGTACCTGTATATCTTGATATGGGTAGCTATCAGATTGACCTTGTGCCTGAACGTCTTCGTGGTGAAATGGCCCAATTTGATATCGTGGACAATGATGGTAAAGCCATTGTTGAACAAGGTAAACGTATTAATGCTCGCCATGTACGTCAAATGGAAGCTGCTGGTTTAACTAAACTTCCAGTTCCAGATGAATATTTGTATGAGCGTATTACTGCTGAAGATATCGTACTTAAAGACGGTGAAGTGATTACTGCTAACACTGTATTAAGTCATGAAATTTTGGTCAGAATTGCTGAAGGTGGTATTAAACAATTTAATATCCTGTTCACCAATGACATCGATCGTGGTTCATTTGTTGCTGACACCTTACGTGCAGATACAACATCTGGTCGTGAAGAAGCACTTGTAGAAATCTACAAAGTGATGCGTCCAGGTGAGCCACCAACGAAAGAAGCGGCTGAAAACTTATTCAATAACTTATTCTTCTCTACAGAGCGTTATGATTTATCGCCTGTGGGTCGTATGAAGTTTAACCGTCGTTTGGGTCGTCCTTACGAAGTAGGTACAGATCAGAAGTCTCGTGAAGTAGAAGGTATTCTTTCTAACGATGACATCATTGATGTACTGAAAACATTGGTAGAAATTCGTAACGGTAAAGGTGAAGTCGACGATATCGATCACTTGGGTAACCGTCGCGTACGTTCTGTTGGTGAAATGACAGAAAACCAATTCCGTGTTGGTTTAGTTCGTGTTGAACGTGCTGTTAAAGAGCGTTTAAACCAAGCTGAAACAGATAACTTGTCTCCACAAGATTTGATCAATGCGAAACCAGTTGCTGCTGCAATCAAAGAATTCTTTGGTTCAAGCCAATTGTCACAGTTTATGGATCAAAACAACCCATTGTCAGAAATTACACACAAACGTCGTGTATCTGCGCTTGGGCCTGGTGGTTTGACACGTGAACGTGCGGGCTTTGAAGTACGTGACGTACATCAAACTCACTATGGTCGTGTATGTCCAATTGAAACACCTGAAGGACCAAACATTGGTTTGATCAACTCGCTTTCTGTTTATGCAAAAGCGAACAACTTCGGTTTCTTGGAAACACCATACCGTCGCGTTGTTGATGGTCGTGTAACAGATGATGTTGAATATTTATCTGCAATTGAAGAAGTAGGTACTGTTATTGCACAGGCCGATTCTGCATTGGATAAAGATGGACATTTAACAGAAGACTTCGTTTCAGTACGTCACCAAGGTGACTTCGTTCGTATGCCACCTGAAAAAGTGACGCATATGGATGTATCTGCTCAACAGGTTGTATCTGTCGCTGCATCACTTATTCCATTCCTTGAACACGATGATGCCAACCGTGCATTGATGGGTTCAAACATGCAACGTCAGGCTGTTCCTACATTGCTTGCTGATAAACCACTTGTGGGTACCGGCATGGAAGCAAACGTAGCGCACGACTCTGGTGTATGTGTGATCGCGAAACGTGGCGGACGCATTGAGTTTGTAGATGCATCACGTGTGGTTATTCGTGTCAACGAAGATGAAATGATCGCGGGTGAAGCAGGTGTAGATATCTACAACTTGATCAAATACACGCGTTCAAACCAAAACACATGTATTAACCAAAAAGTGCTTGTGAGCATGGGCGATAAAGTCGGCCGTGGTGACGTTCTTGCTGATGGTCCATCAACTGATGGTGGTGAATTAGCATTGGGTCAGAACATGCGTGTCGCGTTCATGACTTGGAACGGTTATAACTACGAAGACTCGATTTTATTATCTGAACGTGTTCTTCAAGAAGATCGTTTAACGTCAATTCATATTCAAGAATTATCATGTGTTGCGCGTGATACGAAGTTAGGTGCGGAAGAAATCACTGCCGATATTCCTAACGTAGGTGAAGCAGCGTTATCTAAACTTGATGAATCAGGTATTGTTTATATCGGTGCTGAAGTTGCAGCGGGTGATATTCTTGTTGGTAAAGTGACACCTAAAGGTGAAACACAATTAACCCCTGAAGAAAAATTACTTCGTGCAATCTTTGGTGAGAAAGCGGCAGACGTTAAAGATTCATCTTTACGTGTTTCTTCAAGCGTTAAAGGTACAGTCATCGACGTTCAAGTGTTTACACGTGACGGTATTGAGAAAGATGAACGTGCTCAAGCGATTGAGAAAGCGCAGCTTGATGCTTACCGTAAAGACTTGAAAGAAGAATTCAAAATCTTCGAAGAAGCAGCTCGTGAACGTATTATCCGTTTGTTAAAAGGCCAAGAGTCGAATGGCGGCGGTACGACCAAGCGCGGTGATAAGCTATCTGAAGATGTATTGTCTGGTTTAGAGCTTGTTGATCTTTTAGAAGTTCAACCAACAGACGAAGGCATCGCTGAACGCTTAACTCAAATTCAAGTGTTCTTGAAAGAGAAGAGCTACGAGATTGATGAGAAATTTGCTGAGAAAAAACGCAAACTTTCTACAGGTGATGAGCTTACAACAGGTGTCTTGAAAGTTGTTAAAGTTTACTTAGCTGTAAAACGTCGTATCCAGCCTGGTGATAAGATGGCGGGTCGTCACGGTAACAAAGGTGTTGTATCAAACATCTTGCCTGTTGAAGACATGCCGCATGACATCCATGGTGTTCCAGTTGATGTCGTACTTAACCCGTTGGGTGTACCATCACGTATGAACGTGGGTCAGATTCTTGAAACTCACTTAGGTATGGCTGCAAAAGGTCTTGGCGATAAGATCGACAAGATGATGAAAGAGCAACGTACCGTTCTTGAGCTTCGTGATTTCTTAGACAAGATTTATAACAAAGTTGGTGGCGAGCAAGAAGATCTTGATAGCTTAACTGATGAAGAAATCTTGGTGTTATCAGGTAACTTGCGTAAAGGTGTTCCTTTAGCTACGCCAGTATTTGATGGTGCAGAAGAAAGTCAGATCAAAGAGTTACTTGAGCTTGGTGGTATCTCACGTACAGGTCAAACAGTATTGTATGACGGACGTACAGGTGAGCGTTTTGACCGCCCAGTAACTGTTGGTTATATGTACATGCTCAAGTTGAACCATTTGGTTGATGACAAGATGCATGCACGTTCTACTGGTTCTTATTCACTTGTAACTCAACAACCGCTTGGTGGTAAAGCACAATTCGGTGGTCAGCGTTTCGGTGAGATGGAAGTCTGGGCACTAGAAGCTTATGGTGCTGCTTATACACTTCAAGAAATGCTTACTGTGAAGTCGGATGACGTTGAAGGTCGTACTCGCATCTATAAGAACATTGTAGATGGTAACCATTATATGGATCCGGGTATGCCTGAATCGTTTAACGTATTGACCAAAGAGATCCGTTCTTTAGGTATCAACATTGAACTGAAAAATGGTGACTAAACTTCACCATTGAATCTCCCTAAATCCCTCTTTATGAAAGAGGGACTTTCCCCCTTAGAAAAAGGGGGATCAAGGGGGATTAAAATTCAGTGAAAAAACAATATTTGTGACCCAGTCGTAGCCTGAAAAGCGCTTCGACACACGGAGAAAAAAATTGAAAGACTTGCTCGATATCATGCGCAAAAAGACGGATTCAGATGGTCACGCTCCAGTAGAGTTTGACCGTATCCGTATTGGTCTTGCGTCACCAGAAATGATTAAGTCATGGTCTCACGGTGAAGTTAAAAAGCCAGAAACCATTAACTATCGTACGTTTAAACCAGAACGTGATGGTTTATTCTGTGCCAAAATCTTTGGTCCAGTAAAAGATTACGAATGCTTGTGTGGTAAATACAAGCGTATGAAATATAAAGGCGTCATTTGTGAAAAATGTGGCGTTGAAGTAACAACTGCAAAAGTTCGTCGTGAGCGTATGGGTCACATCGAGCTTGCTTCTCCAGTTGCGCATATTTGGTTCTTGAAATCATTACCAAGCCGTATCGGTTTATTACTTGATATGACTTTACGTGATATCGAACGTGTATTGTACTTCGAATCTTATGTGGTTACTGATCCTGGCATGACGCCAATGGAAAAGTACCAACTTCTTAACGATGAAGAATACTTCACTGCGTTAGAAGAACATGGTGACGAATTCAGCGCGAAAATGGGTGCAGAAGCAGTTCAAGATTTGTTGAAAGACATCGATCTTGAAGCTGAAATTTCTCGTTTACGTGAAGAAATTCCAAACACAACTTCAGAAACGAAGCTTAAAAAAGCCTCTAAACGTTTGAAGTTGATGGAAGCGTTCAAAGAGTCGAACAACAAGCCAGAATGGATGGTGATGAATGTACTTCCAGTACTTCCACCTGATCTTCGCCCGTTGGTACCGCTTGAAGGTGGTCGTTTCGCGACTTCTGACTTGAACGATCTTTATCGTCGTGTGATCAACCGTAACAACCGTTTAAAACGTCTTCTTGACCTTGCTGCACCAGACATTATCGTACGTAACGAAAAACGTATGTTACAAGAGTCTGTAGATGCGTTATTGGACAATGGTCGTCGTGGTCGTGCTATTACCGGTTCGAACAAACGTCCGCTTAAATCTTTGGCAGATATGATCAAAGGTAAGCAAGGTCGTTTCCGTCAAAACTTACTTGGTAAGCGTGTTGACTACTCTGGTCGTTCGGTAATTACTGTAGGTCCAACTTTACGTTTACACCAATGTGGTCTTCCGAAGAAAATGGCACTTGAATTATTCAAGCCGTTTATCTTTGCTAAGCTACAAGCTTCTGGCCAAGCAACAACCATTAAAGCTGCGAAGAAAATGGTTGAGCGTGAAACTCCTGAAGTTTGGGACGTTCTTGCATCTGTAATTCGTCAACATCCAGTGATGTTGAACCGTGCGCCAACACTTCACCGTTTAGGTCTTCAAGCATTTGAACCTATTCTAATTGAAGGTAAAGCGATCCGTTTACACCCACTCGTTTGTGCTGCGTTTAACGCCGACTTCGATGGTGACCAAATGGCGGTTCACGTTCCATTAACACTTGAAGCTCAATTAGAAGCTCGTGCGTTAATGATGTCGACCAACAACATCTTGTCACCTGCCAACGGTGAGCCGATCATCGTACCTTCTCAGGACGTTGTCTTGGGCTTGTATTACATCACACGTGATGCAATCAATGCCAAAGGTGAAGGCATGGTGTTTGCGGATACTCACGAAGTAAACCGTGCACTTGCAACAGGTCAAGTTGACTTACATGCACGTGTAAAAGCACGTGTACACCAAACAGTGATTGATGAAAACGGTAACCGTGAGCATCAAACTATTGTTGTAGATACGACACCTGGTCGTTGCTTACTTTGGGAAGTTGTTCCTGAAGGTATGGATTTCCAACAAATCAACGTTGAGATGACTAAAAAGAACATCTCTAAGTTGATTAACTCTTGCTACCGTAAATTAGGTTTGAAAGATACAGTTATCTTTGCTGACCAATTGATGTACTTGGGCTTCCGTCAAGCAACACGTTCTGGTGTTTCTGTGGGTATGGAAGACATGTTGATTCCGCCACAAAAACAAGCAATTATCGAAAAAGCAGAAGTTGAAGTTCGTGAAATTGAACAACAATTCGAGCAAGGTTTCGTAACTGCGGGTGAGCGTTACAACAAAGTTGTCGATATTTGGGCGCGTACAAACGACCAAGTTGCCAAAGCGATGATGGACAACTTGTCATTCACGACTGTTAAAAACAAACAGGGTGAAGACGAGAAGCAAAAATCATTCAACAGTATCTATATGATGTCTGACTCAGGTGCCCGTGGTTCGGCAGCTCAGATCCGTCAGCTTGCAGGTATGCGTGGTTTGATGGCGAAACCAGATGGTTCGATCATTGAGACACCGATTAAAGCCAACTTCCGTGAAGGTTTGACAGTACTTCAGTACTTCATTTCAACACATGGTGCGCGTAAAGGTTTGGCCGATACAGCACTTAAAACAGCAAACTCTGGTTACTTGACACGTCGTCTGGTCGACGTTGCGCAAGACTTGGTTATTACTGAGCCAGATTGTGGTACGCTCGAAGGTCTTGTAATGACTCCGTTCATTCAAGGTGGCGATGTCATTGAGCCATTAAGTGTACGCGTATTAGGACGTGTAACTGCTGAAGACGTGAAAAAAGCGGGTTCAGATGAAGTTGTTCTTCCACGTAACACATTGATTGACGAAAAAATCGCGGCGTATCTTGAAGATGCGGGTGTCGATGAAGTTAAAGTACGTTCAGTTGTAAACTGTGCTTCGACTTTCGGTGTATGTGCTAAATGTTATGGTCGTGACTTGGCGCGTGGTCACTTGGTAAATCCAGGTGAATCTGTCGGTGTTATGGCTGCGCAATCAATTGGTGAACCTGGTACACAGTTAACCATGCGTACATTCCACGTAGGTGGTGCTGCAAGCCGAACGTCTGCTGCAAATAGCGTACAAGTACGTAACAAAGGTACAGTTCGTTTCCATAACGTTAAAACTGTTCAACATGCCAAAGGTCACTTGGTGTCTGTTTCACGTTCAGGTGAAATCGGTATCGCTGATGATTTAGGTCGCGAACGTGAGCGTTATAAACTTCCATACGGTGCGTCTATCTTGATTAAAGATGGTCAACCTGTAGAAGGCGGCGGTATTGTTGCAACTTGGGATCCGCATACACATCCATTGGTTACAGAAGTTGCTGGTAAAGCACGCTTCAGCCAAATTTCGGATGGCGTAACTGCAACATCGAAAACTGATGATGCAACGGGTATGACCACTGTTGAAATTTTACCTGTAACAGCACGTCCTGCTTCTGGTAAAGATTTGCGTCCTGCAATCGTGTTGGATACAACCGATGGCGGCGAACAGTTCTACTTCTTGCCACAAAACACGATCGTAACTGTTCGTGATGGTGAGACGATCGGTGTTGGTGACGTTATTGGTCGTGTGCCACAAGAAACTTCACGTACTCGTGATATTACCGGTGGTCTGCCACGTGTAGCTGACTTGTTCGAAGCACGTAAGCCGAAAGAACATGCAATTCTTGCTGAAATCTCAGGTGTTGTAAGCTTTGGTAAAGAAACTAAAGGTAAGAACCGTTTAGTGATTACCCCAGATGATGGCTCTGAAATTTATGAAGAGTTGATTCCAAAATGGCGTACCATTAACGTGTTTGAAGGTGAGCATGTGAACCGTGGTGAAACCATTTCTGATGGTCCACAAAACCCACATGACATCTTGCGTTTGAAAGGTGAAGTTGCATTAACCAACTACATCGTGAACGAAGTTCAAGACGTTTACCGCTTACAAGGTGTAAAAATCAACGATAAGCATATCGAAGTAATCGTTCGTCAAATGTTGCGTAAAGTTGACATTACCGACGGTGGCGATACAAGCTTTATCAAAGGCGAACAAGTGGATTACATCCGCGTTGTGGGCGAAAACCAAGCGGTATTGGCTCAGAACAAGTTCCCTGCGAAGTATGAACGTCAATTGATGGGTATTACCAAAGCATCGCTTTCTACTGACTCGTTCATCTCTGCTGCATCGTTCCAGGAAACAACACGTGTGTTAACTGAAGCGGCTGTAACAGGTAAAGAAGATGATTTACGTGGCTTGAAAGAAAACGTTGTTGTAGGTCGCTTGATTCCAGCAGGTACTGGTCTTGCATACCACTTAGAGCGTCGTCGTCAAGAAGCAGAGGCTGCAGAGCATGAGCTTGTAAATGACTTCTCTGAAGTTGATCAAGCATTCTCTCAAGCTTTAAACGAAGATTCTTTCTAAGTTAAACAGCTTTTGAAATGAAGAAGACGCCTTAGGGCGTCTTTTTTTATATACTGAGTAGACCTCAGTTACAAACATTAAAAATGGCAGTTAAAATTAGAAATATATGGATAGTTTTACTGGCAGTCATGTTCGTTCCAGTTTGCTTGTTGATGTTTTTACCAGCTCAGCCAGAAATGAATTGGCAGCACGATGTATTTCAATTCATCACAGAAAAATTAAAGATTCAAACGGGAAGGTTTGGTCCCTTGGCTTTTTATACTGTATCGGTGACTGCATATTTTTCACTATTGAGCAGCATTTGGGCCGTTTTTTTATTTTGCATGATTTGGCAAGAAGAGCGTGAAACTACACTTCAAACAACGCCCCAGACAGCGCAGTTTAAGTTGTGGGATGGAGTGCTTGTGGTTGTATGTATTCTTGGGTTTATCTGGTTTAGTTTTTTGATGATGCAATGGCATTTCGCAAAACATGATATGAGTGTAGGTTTAGGTCGAAATGGTTATTTATTCCAATCCTTGTATCAATATCAACTAGGTGTTGTTTTTGCTGAACTCTTTTTTATGCTTTTCTTGGTATTCAGCCAGCTTGCAATCTTGATGCTTGTTTATGCAAGTTATCATTTTCTCAAAGAAAAATTTAAATAAACAAAATTAAGATTTAATATAAGGTATTTAATGATTAACTCATTGTTATTATTAGCCTTATTAAATATGGTATTTTGATAATAATTTTCTTATTAACATGAATGTTATTTAAATTCGATTGTGCATCTTTGATAATTAAAGACTACAAATGGCAACATGAAAATTTAATTTAATCCATAAATTAGTGTTTTCATACAATCAGTCGTAATCAATTGCATTTGTAAGTTCAGATAGAAAGGATGAATAACATGAAAAAAATAGTAATGACTATGATGTGTGTGAGTTTACCTATTGTGATGCTTACAGGTTGTGAAAACATGTCAGCAAATGATAAGCGTATTGCTTCAGCGGCCCTTGGTGGTGCTGTTGGTGGTGGTGTAGGTAATCATGCAGGTAATGGTGTTGGTGCTGCTGTTGGTGCAGGCGGTGGTGCAGCTGTAGGAAGCAAAGCTAACAATGGTTCAAATCGCAATGCAACCTATAGTGGTGTCGGTGCGGGTATCGGCTCAGTGATTGGTAAGGGAGTTCTTGGTGGTGATGCAGGTGCTGCAATTGGTGGTGCAATTGGCGGTGGTGCTGGTGCTGCTATTGAGCAAAATAAGTAAGCGTCTAAACCCAATAGCAAGTACTTAATAAAAGTAAGCGCAACGTTTTAGCATTGCTGATTACGTGATGCGCTTATTTTTATCTCTATTCATATCTAACTTTAAAAGACCAGCCTACCTCAGCACTATTGTGGCATCTATTTATATTTGGCTTTAGCAAGACTGATTTAAATCTTGTTTAGCGTTTTAAGGGGTGTGGGTTTTTACGACGGATATATACGGTTTTTTGTACCTCAGCAATTCTTAAACCAGAGTCATCAAAAATATTCACGGTATAGTTACGATAGACTGGGCTATAGTTTTCCGCTAAATCTTTGACATGTTCGATTTCAATGGCATCTAAACGGATATCTGCATAAACCGTACTACGTCCAGGAGAAAGGAAATTGATGCTTGCGGTTTTATCCCAAACCATATATTTCGGGCCAAGATGATGCATTAAAAGAAGCATATAAAATGGATCAACCATTGAATATAAACTACCGCCAAAGTGCACACCAACAATGTTTTGATTGCTATGTGTCAGTGGCATTTTGACCCGAACATGATAGTTTTTTAGATCAATTTTTTCGATTTCAATCCCTGCACCTTTATATGGAGAAAAATGATTCAACATAAATTTGGAAACAAATGGGATTGTCTGTAGTTTTTTGATTAGCGCATTCATGGTCAATTCTAGTTATCGATTTTTAAACCATAATAAAGAACTGAATGGAATGTGGCATTGATCCAAATGCCCTCTACAACGAAATCACAGCCAATGGTAAAACAATAAAAGGTGACTCAATGCAAGTGCAAACTTATTGGATATCCACACAAGATAAGCAAAAACTTTATGCAAAAACATGGGGTAATGCTGAAAACCCTGCATTGGTTTTGGTGCATGGCTATCCTGATAATCAGGAAGTTTGGGAACCGATTATTGAACAATTGATCTCAAAATTTTACATCATTACTTATGATGTGCGTGGGGCAGGGCAGTCTTCTGTACCGAAACGAATTCGTGATTATGCTTTAGCACGCTTATCTTTGGATTTAGAGTGCGTGGTAAATGAGCTATTGCCCAATCGTAGTTTTCATCTTGCAGCGCATGATTGGGGCTCGATTCAGTCGTGGGAATCTGTGACTGAACCTAAATTTAAAAATCGTATTTTGTCTTATACCACCATGTCTGGACCTTGTTTAGATCACGCTGCTTTTTGGATGCGTGAACAGTTTCTACATGAAAAGCCTAAATTTTTTAAGCAGTTATTTAAATCTTGGTATATCGTCGCATTCCAGTTACCATTTCTTGCACCGACCGTTTGGCATTTCTTTAGTCCACAACGCTGGGGCGCAATTTTAACGCAACTTGAGAAAAAGAAAGGCTTACCGTTAAACCAAAATATTGCTAAAGATGGTGAACATGGTATCGGTCTATACCGTGCTAACTTTCTACCACGTTTAACTCGACCACGTCAGCGTTATGCAGTATGTCCTGTGCAGGCGGTTGTATTGTTAAGAGATAAATTTGTAAGCCCAGAATTGATTGATGAAGTGCCTAAATGGGCAACAGATTTTGAACGTGTAGAAGTTGATGCAAACCATTGGGCGATACTTAGCCAACCACAAGAAATTGCACAATATATTCAAGAATTTGCACTCAAAAATAGTGAGAGTTGATTTACTCAAAGTGATGATTAGTTCTTGTAAGAATAGGCCATGTTTTCACATGGCCTATTCATTTTATGACCAATTCGACTAAATTACAGCTTCATTGTAGTGAATCTGATAAAATATCGGCTTTCAAATTTTCGTAAATTTCTCCATGAATGCTGTCGTTATTGCGATTGCCGTGATGTTTATCTTGTCACTGGCACGAGTTTCTGTTGTTTTAACATTGGTTATTTCAGCAATTATAGGTGGGTTGGTTGCAGGTTTAAGTCTGTCAGATACAGTTACAGCATTTAATGCGGGCTTAGGTGATGGTGCAGAAGTTGCCTTGGCATATGCAGTATTAGGCGCTTTCGCTTTGGCACTTTCAAAGTCAGGCTTGCCCGATTTATTGGCATATAAACTGATTGGCTTACTCGGTATGGAAGCCACGCAGAAACAAGCAACCAAAGTAAAATTCTTATTATTGGGTATTTTACTGATTGCAGCGATTTGTTCACAAAACTTAATCCCTGTGCATATTGCGTTTATTCCTGTACTTGTTCCACCGCTATTAAAAGTGATGAATCACTTGAAACTCGACCGTCGTGCCGCAGCATGTGTACTGACCTTAGGTTTGGTCGGCACATATATCTTCTTGCCTGTAGGCTTTGGTGCAATTTTTCTTGAACAAATTCTGATGGGGAATATCAACAAAATTGGCGCTGCTTATCATCTACATGTTGAAAGAAGCATGATGCCTATGGGGATGGCCATTCCAGTATTAGGTATGGTGATTGGTACCTTATTTGCTGTTTTTGTCAGTTATCGTAAACCACGCATTTATGCTGATCGTAATGTTGCGCCAATTACCACGATTGATTTAGATAAACCACTTCGTGCGGTAAATGTTGAAGTATTAAAAGCCGATGGCATTGCCTTAGAACAAGCTGCAAAGCAAGAAGCCCCTGTGATTGCCAAGAAAACTATTGTTATGGCATTGCTGGCAATCGTTCTAACACTGATCTCTCAGTTGTATTCAGGTTCGATGATTCTTGGTGGATTGGTCGGGTTCTCTGTTCTCTCTGCCGCAGGGATTTTTAAATGGCAAGAAGCCGATGATGTTTTTGTACAAGGGATGCGTATGATGGCATTGGTCGGTTTTATCATGATCTCTGCCGCGGGTTTTGCATCCGTGATGACCCATACTGGGGATATTAATCAGTTGGTCAACGGTGTTGTTCATTTGATTGGTGACAATAAAGCGCTAGCTGCTTTCTTGATGTTATTTATTGGTTTATTTGTAACGATTGGAATTGGTTCATCATTTTCAAGTGTGCCTGTACTTGCAGTCATTTATGTGCCTTTATGTGTACAATTCGGCTTCTCTCCACTTGCAACCGTTGCTCTGATTGGTACTGCGGCAGCATTGGGAGATGCGGGTTCACCAGCTTCAGATTCGACCTTAGGGCCTACTGCTGGTTTGGGTGTAGATGGGCAACATGATCATATTTGGGATACGGTTGTTCCAACATTTATCCATTTTAATATTCCATTATTGGTGTTTGGTTGGATTGCTGCGATGGTTTTATAAGCCGGCATTGATCAAACATAAGGGGATTCATTAAATGATTGATGAATCTCCTTTTTTTATGGTTATTTAGTCTGAAATAACTTGT
Organism: Acinetobacter sp. 1125_18A; assembly: GCF_052824985.1. Classification (NCBI taxonomy): domain Bacteria; kingdom Pseudomonadati; phylum Pseudomonadota; class Gammaproteobacteria; order Moraxellales; family Moraxellaceae; genus Acinetobacter; species Acinetobacter sp. 1125_18A. The sequence continues at coordinate 269,602 of NZ_VTDG01000006.1, read as the reverse complement.
GTTTGTGAGAAATTTCCTATAAATATTAAAAAAACAAAATAATAGTTATGATTTTATTTATTTAAAATAACTAACCAATCGATAATATTATCTTGATTAGAATACTTGGTTTTAATTAAATAATCTTGATTAATTAAGTTGGATTTAAAAACCAACCGTATTGATATGATTAAAATAAATTTACTTATATAACAATTATTTGAAAATATATTATAATTTTTGATTTAAATAAATGTTGCAATATTATTAATACCTATGTTTAATGTTTATTAATAACAACGCTGGGGTATTTATAATGTTAAAGCAAACTGCTCTTATTGCATTAATGGCAATTTCTTCTGCTTCATTTGCAGATTGGCAAGTCAAAGTTGGTGGTTCGGTGATTGCACCAACACAAGACACCAAAGTTGCTGGTGTTGGGACTGTGAAAGCAGACCATGAATATGCTTTTACGCCTTCTGTAGAATATATCTTTGGTGAAACACCTTTCTCTGCGGAAGTTTTATTAGCTACACCAATTAGCCACGATGTGAAATTAGATGGTGAAAAAGCAGTTAACCTTAAACACTTACCACCAACAGTAACGTTTAAATATAACTTTAAAAACTCTACACGTTTTACACCGTATATTGGTGTTGGTGGTACAGCATTCCTTGCATGGGATGAGGAATCATCTGGGGCATTGGCGGGCACTAAGGTTAAAGTTAAAGAAGATTTTGGTTTTGCTGGTCAAATCGGTTTTAACTTCCAACCTGCTGATGCAAAAAATTGGGGTGTTTTCTTTGATGCCCGTTATGCTCAATTAAGCCCAGAAGTGACTGTTAAAGCGGGTAATACTACTGCTGCAAAATTTGATTTAGATATTGATCCAGTTATCTATACTTTGGGTTATAGCTATAGATTCTAAGTTCGCTTTAGAATCATAAAAAAACTCGGTAAATTTACCGAGTTTTTTTATTTTTACAGAGCCTTATATATTGAAACAAGAAGCAATAAAAAATAGTTATTTTTAGCTATATAAGCGCCGATTAAATCCATTTAATCTATCAGAACATCAATAAGACTTTGACATGATATGAAAAATTTAATTTTTATAATATTTGTAGGGTTAAGTAGCAGCACTATAGCCAATGCTGCAAGTTTTAATTGTGAGCATGCTCAGACCAAAAGCGAACATGCCATTTGTGAGCATCGCAGTTTAAACGATGCAGATGTCAAAATGGCGACCACCTATACCATTATCCGTAAACTCGTTCCGATGGGAACACGGGGCGTGATACAAGATCAGCAAGTGAAATGGTTACAACTGCGCAATCAATGTCAGGACAATCTACGCTGTTTAACCGATGCGTATCAGATGCGGCAGCAAAAACTAGAAATTTATATGAATCGAGTTTACCAACAAGGGCCATTTTAAAAAAAATTAAATTTTCCTATTGAAATATGCTTAAACCACTCCATTTCTAATGCATTCAATAAAAAAGCGTTATGAATTTACGGAGTGATTTTATGAGTGAACAGAATGTACAACACAGTTCAAAAAAGCATAGCTTTCAAGCAGAAGTGGCTCAGCTTTTACATTTAGTGACGCATTCACTTTATTCTAACCCTGAAATTTTCCTACGCGAGCTGATTTCAAATGCTTCAGATGCATGTGATAAGTTACGTTTTGAAGGAATTAACCATCCTGAATATTATGAGAATGATCCAGACTTACATGTTCGTGTAAGCTTAGATAAAGATGCCAAAACAATCACCATATCAGATAACGGTATCGGCTTAAGCCAACAGGAAGCAATTGATAACTTAGGGACGATTGCTAAATCAGGTACCAAAGATTTTATGTCAAAGCTATCTGGTGACCAAAAAGCAGATGCGCAACTGATTGGTCAGTTTGGTGTAGGTTTTTATTCTGGTTTTATTGTTGCTGATAAAATTACCGTTGAATCTCGTCGTGCAGGTTTAGATGCCTCAGAAGGTGTACGTTGGATCAGTGGCGGTACGGGTGATTTTGAAGTTGAACAAATTGAGAAGACTTCACGTGGAACATCGATTATTTTGCATTTACGTGATGATGCGCTGGATTATTTAGAATCTTATAAAGTTAAACAAATTATCAATAAATACTCTGACCATATCAGCTTACCTATCGAAATGCAGAAGGAAGTTTGGCAGGAAGAAGAAGCTGCTGAAGGCGAAGAGAAAAAACCAGGTCATTATGTTAAAACAGATGAATGGGAAGCGATTAACTCAGCAAGTGCTTTGTGGACACGTAGCAAAGGCGAAATTACTGAAGAGCAGTATGTAGAATTCTATAAGAATTTAACCCATGACTTTGATGCACCATTGGCTTGGGCACATAACCGAGTTGAAGGCAGCACTGAATATACCCAATTGCTTTATATTCCAAGTAAAGCACCAAGTAATATTTTCACACGTGAAGCTAAAGCAGGCATCAAACTTTATGTAAAACGTGTATTTATTATGGATGATGCAGACAATCTGATTCCAAATTATTTACGTTTTGTACAAGGTGTGGTGGATAGTGCTGATCTGCCGCTTAACGTAAGTCGTGAGATTCTACAAGAAAGCCGTGATGTGAAAACCATCCGTGAAGGAAATGCACGTCGTGTATTGACAACACTGGATGCTTTAGCAAAATCAGAAGATCAAGCTGACCAAGACAAATTTAAAACCTTCTATGCTGAATTTGGTTCAGTAATCAAGGAAGGTTTAGGTGAAGACTTTGGTAATCGTGAACGTATTCTAAAACTTTTACGCTTCTCTACTTCGAGCAATGATGAAGTTTCAACATCATTGGAAGCGTATAAAGCACGCATGAAAGAAGGGCAAAAAGCCATCTATTATGTGACTGCCGATAGCTTAGCGGCTGCAAAAAACTCACCACAACTTGAATTGTTCCGTAAAAAAGACATTGAAGTTTTGCTTATGGCAGACCGTGTTGATGAATGGGCGATGGAGTTTGTGCATGACTTTGATGGCACACCTATGCAAAATGTCGCAAAGGGTGCAGTCGATCTTGGTGATTTACAAGATGCTGAAGAGAAAAAAGCACTTGAAGCTGCTGCAGAACAGTTTAAACCTGTGGTTGAAAAGCTCTCTGATTCATTAAAAGCCAAGACCAAAGAAGTGCGTGTGACAACGCGTTTGGTGGACTCACCAGCATGTCTAGTGACCAGCGATGGTGAGCTTTCTCCACAATTGATTCGTATGTTAAAACAAGCGGGTCAGGCTGTACCTGAATCTAAGCCAATTCTGGAAATTAACCCAGAACATCCTTTAGTGAAAAAATTGGAAGGTTCGGCACAGTTTGATGATTTAGCCAATGTGATCTTTGATCAGGCAGTAATTGCTGAGGGTGGTTTACCTGATGATCCTGCGGAATATGTAAAACGTATTAACAATTTATTGCTTAAATAAGTCGTCATTTGTTTTAACAGAGCCTATCTTAGAGATAGGCTTTTTTATTAATAAGATTAAATGAATAAATTTAAAAGAATTCAATGTATAGGCTGTTCTGTATTACTCAGTTTAGCTACAACAGTAGTGATGGCATATGAACTTCCAGCTGTTGAAAAGCGCAATGCAAATACCACAGATCTTTCAGTACATAACGCCATGTTCTTACGACAAAACACACAGGCAGCTGTGATTGGTATATTGAAAAAAAATGGTCAGAACTATGAACTTGCAGCTAGCGATGGGAAAGGGGGAATGGCGTTACCGATAGCAGTACATCCAAGCCTTAAAATAGACGATGCTTTAGTCGATAAAGAAGTTAGGGCGATTGGGCGAATGACTTACGAAACAATGTATATGCCAAATTCAAGCGACTTTGGTCCCGCTTATAGTTTTACTTTTGAATTGTTTTCAATTGCCTCATTGAATTAAAAGGATATAGCAGGCGTTTTATAAACAGCAGTGGATAAGTCGAAACTTATCCACAGTTCAGCTTAAAGATTCAGCTTATGCTTAAAATAACGCTTCTAAACGGACCAAAGCACTTGGGAAATGGCTACGATCTTCACGACGATCATTAAAATAATTTAAATCACCTTGTACGTAAAACCATTCACGCCAAACAGGTTGTCGCCAAGACACAAAAGGCCCCCAACTGTTTAATTTAAGATCATTATCATTATAATAACCGCCAGTGTAGATACCGTAGTTAAAGCGATTGTTTTTAAAGAACTGATGTTGACGATAAGTACGGTTATCCCAAGTTAAATCATCGTCTTGTTCATCTGCATACGTCACATAGAATTGGTTAGAAATAAAGGGCTGATTGGGGCGAGCATGGGTTAGCTCTAAGTTGGTTCTTAAATAGTTTTCACTGTCGATTCCATAGCGATAAATTTGTTCTGCATGAAAAGTAAAATCATTCCCCAGTTTCCAATCCTTTTGGGCCTTTAAACGTGCATAAATATCATCGCCTGAACGAATACCAAGGTCTGCATCTATGTCAAAAGGTAAGCGTTTAGAAAGCTGTGACCAACGTAAAGCAATCGAGCTGTTATCATCACGAATTTGTTTTCCATCCACTCGTTTATCTGGATTGCCATCAGCATGATTGTTATTGATCGCAATATTATTGGAAATTTCATCATCTAATGAATCATCACCAAAGACCACACTTAAACGGTTTTCAAGTGTGGGTAATTTTACTTTCCCTCGAATACGTGGATTGACATCATAACCATCATGTTTGTTCCATTGATTATCAACAATGATCCGCAACGTTGCTGATGCTGGATGTGCCGGATCAGTTTTTCCAAACCAGTTGTCCATTTTATTGGCTGTACGGTCTGCCCAATTGCTAATCTTTTTCTGCTTTTTGTCGGCCCAAGTTTGATCTTCTGTCGCATCTGTTGGAGGAACAATAACCTGATCAGATTGTTCAGGAAAAATGGTCGGTGTTGAGTCAACAATTTTTGGAATATAGTTGAGCAAGCCGATCTCATTTTCTTTGGTGGTGGCTAAAGAAGGTTGCTGATCGACTTTCCCCGTTTTAGCATTCGCTTCAAGACTGCTATTTACTTCTGCAAATGCAGCGTTCCCAAAAAAACCGCCTAATATTAAGACATAAGGTAGTTTTGAGAAGATTGATATTTTATTCATATGCACACTTCTTAAACTTTGAATCATTCAGTTTTTAATTTTCAGTATAACTATGCCTTAAAAAAACACTGAATTTCAATGGAATCGCTATTTTAAGTACAAAAAACATAAATTTATTTAAAATGAAACGCATTCTATCAGCGATATCGCGAACCAAAGCGCAGTTTAAGCTGTTTTTTAATAGATCAGTGCTTTTATTATCCACAGCCCAATTGTAGTAAAACTTTTAAGCTAAAAATTCTTTTGCGTATTGAAAGTTCCTTCTCCCTCTGGGAGAAAGCTAGGATGAGGGGGATTTTATGTTGATTTATAGTTTTAAAAAGGACTTATGAAAGAAGCCTAATATCGTCAATCTATCAAAAAATTTACACAAAAGAATATAATTTCTCTTAATTAATATTTTTAGTAAAATCAATTGAATGGAAAATTTTTTGATTATAAAAAGCTTGCAATGCCACACCTTACATTCAAAGTTTAAATCTTTTTGCGTAGGTGATGCCTCCCTTTTTAGAGATAAAAAGGGACAAAAATCTTTTGCTGGGCGAGGGGTACGTCCTATACCCCCGCCCAACAGCGACATCCCTGTCGCCCCACGATAGGATAACCATCTATGATTCAAAAGCACAAAAACGAATTGATAACTAATAGTTTTAAAAAGCTCATACAAAAATATAAGCTTCATTTCTGATCAATCACTTGATGCAAATCACTTGTATTAATAATTAGGTGGTTTGACTATAGCTGCCATGCACGTTTGAAAATCGAGAATGAAGAAAAATTATACGCTGTTGTGGATAACTTTAATTTTATCCTCAAGGCCGATTTTATTGTGGCATAAACAAAAACACCTCAAAAAGGAGGTGTTGTGTCTTAAAAAAATAAGAAAATTAAAAAAGAAACTACAGCGCATGAATTTCGTGGGAACGAAAAATATTTACAGATCTTAGTCTAAGAAAAAGGTGATGAATAGTTCCTTTTCTGCAACGCTGTATTGCAAAAATGGCACGTAAAATTTTAAAAAATGACCCATTAAAAATAAAGCGTAGAAATCATTAGTATATTTTTATGATCAGTTTATGTTGGTTTTTTAACCATTTTCTTAAATATTACTATGCTTATTGAATACTGAAGAAACTCCTTCAAGGAATTTCTCCAGTAGCTGATTTTATTTGTTTGGAACTTCACAAGAGTCATCAGCACAAACAGGGCCATCCTGTTGCTCGATCTCAGCATCATTTGCAGTTTCCAGGGCTTTTTCTAACACTTGTACAAAGACTTCACGTGGTTGAGCACCCGCTAAAGCCACACGTTGATCAAAGACAAAGAATGGTACACCTGTTACTTTTAATTGTTCATGAGCAACTTGTTCATCGAATTTTACAAAGTCAGCATATTCTTCAGAGTCTAGAACATCATCAACTTCGATCGGATTTAAGCCAATACGAGATGCGACATCTTCAATTGTTTCACGCTCACCAATCGGTAGGCCTTGTGTCATATAGCTATAGAAAAAAGCTTCTTCCGCTTCTGAACCTAAACCCTTACTTTGTGCAAGGTGAATGATACGATGGGCATTAAAGGTATTTCCTGAGTTGGCATTTTCCCAGTTAAATTGGATGCCTTCTTCTTTTGCCATTGCTGCAATATTGCGTTGCATATCTTCGACTTCAGGGATGCTACGTCCATATTTTTGCGCAAGACGTTCAGAGTTTGAAACTTCTTGACGCGTAGGTGCTTCAGGATCAAGTTCAAAACTGTGCCAATGGACTTCAAGTTCAATACCTGCTTGTTCAGCAGCAGCTTCTAAACGTTTTTTACCGATATAGCAAAAAGGACAAACCACATCTGACCAAATATCTACGCGCATGGGAAATCTCTACAATCTAATTCTGGATTATGATGGGGTTTGTTTGCATAAATTTAAAGTGAAACTTTTAAGCGATGCTCATTTTAAGCTTATTCAGCAAAGGTTATTTATTGTTATTTTGCATAATTAATATACAAAAAAGAGTCGCTTAGGATATTCTAAGTAATCTATAAGGATGTTCGGAGCTTGGTATGCGTCGACTTTTGATTGTTTTCGGTATCATTTTTCTGGCTGTTATTGGATTTTTCTACTATGACCATAGTTCAATAAAGAATGAAGAAGCCAATCGTCAAGCATTTGATTTGGTGATGACTGAAAAAATGCGGCAACTTTCTGAACAAGCCCAAGACCGTTCTAAACCAGTAAATATTGATATTCATGATAATCGGCTCAAAGGTGATTACAAAACCTTGTCTGAGTTTTTATTGAAATATTGGGCCAAGAATGTTGATACACGAAATACTTATTTAAATCAGCTTGCAGCAGCCAAATGGGATCATTTTTTAGATGTAAATCGTTTGGATGCAGACCGTAAACAGAACTATGTAGAAACAACACAGATGCTGGTGACTGTACGACAGGCAATGCAGCAATATCAGCAAAAAAATCGACAAAATAAAACCGAGGCTTTAAACGAATTAAAAAAAATAGATTTGCGTAAAGACCTCAAGAAACCACTACAGGATAAGCTTGAACAGAATGCTGAACTTGACCTTGAAAATACCTTAATCTTAAATGAGCTACAAATTTTAGGTAAAGCTGAAACCATGTTTGATTTGTTAAAAAAATATGAGTGGCAGAAGCAGGGCAATCAAATTTTGTTTAAGGAAGATGCTCAAGTGAAACAATTTAATCAGTTATTTCAGGATGTACTGAAATTGAATAGCCAAATCAATCAGAAAAAAGAGCAAAATGCGGAAGTATTAGAAGAAGCCTTGTAAATTTTAGAAGTAAATGAATGAAAAATATAAAAGTATGCCTGTTTTTTGCAATATGTACACTGCTATTGCTGGGTGGAATTGGCTATGTCTACCAGACGCCAATTCTCGTTCAGCAGGATTGTAAAAGTGTTGCTTTATATCGTTATCATTTTGGTGTTTATCAAATTGATCAAGACACAATTCTGGATGCCGATACTTATAAAAAGGTTTATGGATGGAAGCATTTTTTAGGCTTAGCCCCTATTTTATGTGCTGAACAAATTGAGTATGACCAATGTATCGTGGAGGAAAAGCAAGCGGCTTTAAATGCTGAGCAGGAAAATCAGCAATGGACGCTTGTGCGGGACAATTTATATATCAATCCTCAACGAGAATTGGCTTTAAAGTTTCCTTATGCAAATCGTTGTAGCATGTTTCTATCTGAACATGTTCTGCCCAGCAAAAGCCTGTCGATCATGGGTGAGCGTTTTTATCGACATTTGGGTTTTGGTGGTGAAGATGGGCCTTCTTTGAATGACACTATAGATTTAGCGAGCTTCAAGCAGTTAAACCCTTCTAATTTGTATAAAGATAAACGGCATGTTTATCGCTACTTTAGCATGCTGGATGGGGGCAGTTTTTCTATTTTAGAGGGTGCAGATGCCAGTAGTTTTGAGTTGCTCGGAGATTGTTATGCAAAAGACAAGCACAATATTTATGAAGAACGTTTTGGCAAACTTGACGATGCTGATTATGCAAGTTTTAAAACTAAATCTGATGCGGGATGTATGGCACAGGATAAAAATGGCTATTGGTTTTGGAATGATCGAAAAGCTTGGAAGGATATGAATAGTGAAGAAAAAGAGCGAGTCAAAGCGCTTCAATGAGGTTGATCTCGATTAGCGCTTGGTTTCTTCAACTTTTCCTTGCATTAAAAAAGATGCTAATAAGCTTTGAGATTTTTTGAGTTTGGCTAATTTTTCTGAAATATGTTCTAACTCCATTTCTAATGTCTCTTTGGCAACTGGGCATAAGGTAAGTTTTTCCTCAGCCAAATCGAAACATGGCAATAATAATTTAATGTCTTTTAAATGCATGCCGGCATCATTGAGAACTTTAATTTTTTGAATATCCTCGATGTTTGCTTGATTATAATCTCGATAGTGATTCGCTGTTCGTTGCGGACGAATTAATCCTAGCTCTTCGTAATAACGGAGCATTCGCGGGCTGACTTGAGTTATTTCAGCAACTTTAGCAAGATTCATAATAGACCTCTTATAAACTGAAGCGGATCAGTTGGAAAAATTTATCGGTGGCTTTATTCAAGCTGTTGAGTGAGTAAAACCTATTTAATCTTTATTTCAGAATTTTAACAGTATTTACCGTTTATCTGAGCTTTAGTGAATCTCGCTATAATTTGTTATAGCCTATTTAATAGACAATATTAAATGTATTGAATCATTTTATTGAATGTATAGGATGATTTATTTTTTAGGTGAAATGTATGAACTTTATCAAAGTTTCGATACTTGCAACGGCTCTTTCTGTTTGGTTACCCACTGTACAGGCAGAAGAAGTTGCCTCATTGCCTACCATTAAAGTGATGGCGGATTCTGAACTACGTCAAGAAGCTGTAGGTGTTATTCCTTATCAAGAAGATAAGGATGTGCGTAAAGCGTTACAACATCAGATCATTAAAAAAGAGAATGAGATCCAAAATTATGTGATAGGCGATAATTTTGCTGTGCTTGATATGCAGCCTAAAGCCTCTGAACCGAATATAAATCAAATTTCTTCACCATTACTTAGAGAGTATGTTTTGGCTGTGGCTGCTGGTTTACAGTCCTCTGATCCTACAGCAGGTTTGTTTACCATGATGGAGCCACTTTCGATGGGGATGAATCGCGAGAAAGCCTTAGAAGCGGTACGTAATGGAACTTTTAAGTTGAATATCGATGCTGACCGTTTAGATTTGATGTTAGGTGATAAATGGCGAAGTGGCTTACCGAAGTGATTCGTTATTTAAAATTTTGATTATTTCATTAAGCCAATCTGTTGATTGGCTTTTTATTGATTATGAATCTAAAATTTGAGTGAAAAGAATAATCGTCTAAATAGTGATTTAATTAGAATATTTGTTAGTATATCAATAAGTTTATAATAATTGATGAATAGCTATGAGCACTAATTTAATAGCCCATTTAAAAAAGAAATGTGAAGAAGATGACAATGTAAAAATTTTACTGTCGCAGTGGGAATTCGATCAAAAGCTTGTAGGTAAAGCTTTAGAAAATATTGGTGGTTTTTATCCACATTTTAGCAATCATAATGCTTCACATTCACAGCAGATTTTAGTCAACATTGAGCGTCTTTTAGGAGACGATATTGATTTGCTTAGTGCAACAGATACTTGGTTAATTCTTGAAGCAGCATATTGGCATGATGCTGGAATGCTCGTGGATGCAGAAAAAGCAAAAAAAGTTCATGATGAAGAAAACTTTAAAAAGATGCTTCATGAGATAGTGCAAAATAAGAGTTCAGAGCTGTATGAGTTTGCTAAAGTTTTTTTAAATGATAATTGGCAAGGTGCGATAGCATTAGAAAAGCATCCGTTTGATGGTGTTGAAAAATATCGACAGTTAATTGCTGAATATTTCCGTAAGGAGCATGCAAATAGAATTGGAAATATAGTTCTAGAAGACTACAAAAATTTAGGAATTAATACACCACGTACAGAGTTACTGCCCACAAGGTTGTTCCGATATTTAGGAAGTATTTGTGTTGGACATGGAATGAACTTTGAAAAAATGATGGAAGTTCTACCCCGTTGTCAAACAGGTTTAGGAACAGAAGATTGTCATCCACTTTTTGTTGCTTGTCTTCTACGATTAGGTGATTTGTTTGATCTTGATGACAATCGTTTTTGCCCTGTTATGGCAAAACATGTCAGTAATATGCCTTCCGTGAGTCAACATCATCATGATAAGCACCTCTCTTTACGTGAGTTTCAGTTGGATAAACGAACCGTAAAGCTTGTCGCTGAATGCCCAGATGAAATGTCTTATGTAGAAACTCAAAATTGGTTTGGGTGGATACGTGAAGAATTTCAAAATCAAATGTCGCAATGGAATTTAATTGTACCTGACTTAAAGTTTGGCTCACTTCCAACTATTGAGCAACTAGAAGTAAGGATGAAGATAGAATATTCAAAGGATATTAGAAAGGAAAAAATTTTACTTAAGAATAAGCCTATGAAGTTTACTATTGATGAAAAAAATGGAATAGAAATATTACAAGGTTCAAATCTATATGCAAATAAAAATAGTATTTATAGGGAATTGATTCAAAATGCGATTGATTCGACAATGATAAGGGTTTGGTTCGAACATAAAGATGAATTAAGAAGATTAAATCCATATCATAAAAGATATTTAGAAATTATAGAGGATTATCAAATATCGGTTGATTTGAAAAAACTAAAAGATATTGATGGAACCTTAGATGCTATTTGGAAATTTACAATTAAAGATAAAGGTATAGGAATTAGTAAAAATGATTTAGTACACATGCAGAATATGGCAGGATCCTATAAGAATTTAGAAAAGATAAAAATGGTAGAAGAAATGCCTATTTGGATGAGGCCTTCAGGAAAATTTGGTATTGGACTTCAAAGTGCATTTTTACTATTAGATAGAGATTTAGATGAGCAAGATAAGAAAATTCAATTTAAAACTTGTAGTTATATAAATAATGAAGTGCTTGAAATAGAGATGTTCTCACCGCTTGGGGGAAAACAGGGATATTGTTTTATTACGAAAATAGATGGTGAACTATATAGAGAATATGGAGCAGAGCTTTCAGTAGTAATAAAGAGTAATTTTGATTTTAGTAGATGGGGTTTCTTAAACTCAGAAAGTGCCGGGAAATATTGGGATAGAGATGTTTTTGATATAAAATGGAGAGAAAAAGAATTAAATAATATTACAAAGAATATTATTGTGAATAGCCCTATTTGTTCGGAAAAAAATATAGAAAATATTCGTTGGGATGGCAAAAATTGTATAGCTTATAAATTTGAGCTAAATAATTTTAGGCAATTTTTGGGTTTTAGAGGGCAAAATACCCGAATTGACAGATATGATAGTAAAATAAGAAAATTATTATGTGGTGTGCATATCGATTTTTATAGCTTAGATCCTTCGGAAGTTCTAAATATTAGTAGAGATCGTTGGAAAGAAAACTTTTTAAAAAAAATTGAAGATGAAATTTTTGAGTATATGGGAAAGTATATATCTGAAAATGACACTAATGAAACATCAATGTTATTAAAAATTTACGCTCATGAGTTTAAGAATTTAAAACTCGAAAATAATAAATTTCGTGATTTTAAATTCGAATTTACTAGTGATGAGGGGACGGAAAATGATAAATGTCTAAATGAACTAGAAGAAATTGAGGAGTTTTATGTGTTTTTTACACCAAGATATCTTCCTTTTAAATTTAGAGTTAATTTTGAAGACTTGTGTGGTAATATAAAATACTTTATTACTAGTCACGAAAAAGTTTTAGAAATTTTTAAAATATTGAAGCACAAGTATCCTGGTGAAGTTTTTAATTCACATAAAATGTATTCTATGAATAAAGATGGGTATATAGGAGTAAGTTGTATTTTTGTTTCAAAATTCAATAACAATGGTTTTGATAAAATTATTGATGAAGATATAAAGTGGTTGGAAATAAAAGATGAAGTAGTAAAAGATGAAATAAAATCTATTAGAGATGTTTTTAGGTTTATTAGGCAAGCTATTGATTCATTGGGTGAAAGTAGTCTTAGAAGTTATTATGATTTATTCGATTTTGAAAAAATTAAAGTTCCAGAAATATTAAATGAATATGAAGATTTAGTTATTAAAGAGCTTGATGATGAAAGGGTTATAATAAATCCCTATCAAGTTATTAATAATCAAATTCAATTAACCAATTTGAGTGATTTATCTATATTGGTTGCTCAATATAAAGGAAGAGAGAAAATTAATTATGAGAAAATATTATCTTCTTATGAAAGTTTAAAAGAGAAAATAGAAGAAGAATGTAAGGAATATCTTAATTAATAAAAATCCCCGCATTAAGCGGGGATTTTATATCTTAGTATTTAATTAAGAATTAAACACGTTCGATAATTGTCGCGATACCTTGGCCAAGACCGATACACATCGTTGCAAGACCGATTTGAGTATCTTGTTGTTCCATCACGTTCAACAATGTAGTGGTGATACGTGCGCCAGAACAACCCAATGGGTGACCCAATGCAATCGCACCGCCGTTTAAGTTGATCTTGTCTTGCTTGTCATAGATGTTCAAGCCTTTCATTACAGAAAGACCTTGAGCAGCAAATGCTTCGTTTAACTCGATGGTTTGAATGTCTTCCATCGTTAAGCCAGCACGTTTAAGCGCTTTCTGTGTTGCAGGAACAGGACCATAACCCATAATCGCAGCATCACAGCCTGCAATCGCCATAGAGCGAATCACAGCACGTGGCTTAAGACCTAAAGCTTGAGCACGTTCAGCAGACATTAACAACATTGCCGATGCACCATCAGACAATGCCGAAGAAGTCGCAGCAGTTACAGTACCACCTTTAGGATCAAATACTGGACGTAATGCTTTGAATGCTTCAAGGTTTGCATCTGGACGGATTACTTCATCGATGTCGCAAAGGATTTTGAAGCCATTGGCATCATGACCTTCAACACCCACGATTTCGTTTTTGAAACGACCTTCTTGAGTTGCAGCCCAAGCGCGACGATGAGATTCAACACCAAACGCATCTTGTTCGTCACGGCTAATGCCGTTCATACGACCTAACATTTCAGCAGTTAAGCCCATCATGTTAGATGCTTTCGCATAATGCTTAGATGCTTCTGGGTTAAGGTCGATGCCGTGCATCATACCAACGTGACCCATGTGCTCTACACCACCGATGATGAATACATCACCTTGGTTGGTTGCAATTTGCGCCGCAGCAGTATGGATTGACTGCATAGAAGAACCACAGAGGCGGTTTACAGTTTGACCACCAACAGTCTTCGGCAAGTCAGCCAATAACACGATGTTACGGCCAATGTTCATACCTTGTTCTAGGGTTTGGTTAACACAACCCCAGATCAAATCTTCAACTTCATTTACATCAAACTGGTTACGAGCAACTAAAGCACGTACCAATTCAGCAGATAAGCTGTCAGCACGTACATTGCGGAACATACCGTTTTTGGTTTTACCCATTGCAGAACGTACGCCATCAACGATGACAACGTCACGTGGATTTAAAGTAGCCATTCACGTTGCTCCTTAACCGTAGAATTTTTTGTTGTTTGCAGCCATGTCACGCAACATTTGTGGCGCTTCATAAGCCTTACCTAAGTGTGCATATTTGTCGCAAAGCGCAACATATTCAGCAACACCTGTTTGGTCGATGTAACGCGCTGGACCACCACGGAATGGAGGGAAACCTACACCCATGATCATTGCCATATCTGCTTCAGAAGCAGTAGAAACAATGTTGTCCTCTAAGCAACGAACAGTCTCGTTACAGAACGCGAGCATCATACGGTCAATAATTTCTTGAGCATCAAACTCGTGCTTTTCAGTTGTTGCCATCGTTGCAACAAGCTCATACGCAGTTGGATCAATAGATTTCGCTTTCTTACCTTTACGATCAAGCTCGTATTTGTAGAAACCGATGTCATTTTTTTGACCAAGACGTTTGTTTTCGTACATGATTTCGATCGCGCCTTTATAGTCAGGCTTCATGCGGTCTGGGAAACCTTCAGCCATAACTTCAGCACCATGCACACCAGTGTCTATACCCACAACGTCGATCAAATAAGCAGGTCCCATAGGCCAGCCGAATTTTTCCATGACTTTGTCAACTTGTTGGAAGTCTGCGCCATCTTTAAGCAGAAGGTCAAACGCACCAAAGTAAGGGAACAATACACGGTTTACAAGGAAGCCAGGACAATCGTTTACAACGATTGGTGTTTTACCCATTTTCTGAGCAAGAACAACAGTTGTAGCAATTGCTTCTTCAGATGTTTTCTCACCACGGATCACTTCAACCAAAGGCATCATGTGAACTGGGTTAAAGAAGTGCATACCCACGAAGTTTTCAGGACGAGTCAATGCATTTGCAAGACGCGTGATTGAAATCGTAGAGGTATTTGAAGCAATGATTGTGTTGTCACGAACTTTTGCTTCTGTATCACGTAACACAGCTTCCTTGATTTTAGGATTCTCTGTGACTGCTTCAATCACGATGTCGACTTCTTTAAACTCGTCATAGCTTAAAGTAGGACGGATACGTGCAAGTGTTTCACCCATTTTTGCAGGTGTCATCTTTTTACGTTCAACTTGTTTAGTCAACAAGCCATTCGCTTCAGACATACCCAAAGCAAGCTGTGGGTTACCGATGTCTTTCATGATGATTGGTGTGCCTTTGCTTGCCGCTTGATAAGCAATACCGCCACCCATAATACCCGCACCTAAAACAGCTGCTTGGTTAACAGGGTGAGCACCTTTCTCATGTTTTTTAGAGGCTTTTTTCACAACTTGGTCATTGATGAATAAACCGATCAATGCACCTGCTTGTGGTGTAATCGCAGCTTTAGCAAATGCTTCAGCTTCAATTTTTAACGCTTCATCACGTTTTTGACTTACACCCGCTTGAAGTGAATCAAGAAGAAGTTTTGGCGCAGGGTATTGAGCAGGGTTTGCTTTCGCAAGGACCACACCTTTAGATGAGTTAAACGCCATCATTTGTTCAAGCATGTCTAATTTAACAGGCTCTAATTTTTCTTGACGTTTTGCTTTCCAGTCTAAACGACCAGAGATTGCTTGTTTAACAAGATCAATCGCAGCTTCTTGGAGTTTGTCAGCTGCAACAACTGCATCTACAGCACCGTCTTTCAGCGCAGCATCTGGACGTTTGTTTGCTGAAGTCGCGATCCACTCAACCGCATTGTCAATACCAATCAAACGGCTTAGACGAACAGTACCACCGAAACCAGGAATGATACCCAGTTTAACTTCTGGTAAGCCTACTGTTGCAGCATTTGACATTACGCGGTAGTCACAGACCAAACACATTTCAAAACCGCCGCCCAATGCAATACCATTGATCGCAGCAACTTTAGGAATCTCTAGATCTTCAAAAGCGTTAAAAATCTCGTGAACAGGCATTGCCCATTCTACAATTGCACTTTCACCTTGCTTAAAGTTTTCACCAAACTCAGTAATGTCTGCACCAACGATAAATGTTGATTTACCAGAGGTAACGATGAGACCTTTCACTTCACTGTTATTTTTTACAGCTTCAATAGCAGCTTTAAAGTCTTCAATCGTTGCACGGTTGAATTTGTTAACCGACTCACCTTGTAAGTCAAAGCGGAATTCTGCAATTCCGTCCGAAAGCAATTGGACGGTAATGGCATTGCCAGCGTGGATCATGCCCTGATCTCCTTTTTTGGAGGACTTCTTAAGTTGATGTTTTGAAGTGTGTATGCAATTCCCGCACACATTTCGACTTCACTAATCTTACGATAACTATATCTAAAAATAACCTAACAAGTTGTATCAAGCCGTGACGCAAGGGTCATCAATTTTTTTTGAATAGAAGATTAAATTAAGCTTTTAAATTTTAAGATTTTTATACTTTTTTTTCATAAATATTTGAAATTTATTTATTTAATGTAAATTCTTTTGTGCCTTTCTTTAGAAAAAGGAATAAGAATAGCCATTCATAGTGATTCATTTTTTTTGTCATTAAGGTCAATTAGTGTAAAATTTAATTATATGTTTAGGAAGCCTTTATAATCTATTGAATGTTTTCTACAGATAGCTAGGAGGCTTTTTTGAGCTACAATAGATAAAACCTTTTAGATTGCTTACTCATATGCCAAAAATATATTCAGAAGACTTACGCAAGAAAGTCATGGAGTTCTACAAAAAGAGCAACCATAAATCAAAATACCTGCACCACTTTCAATATCGCCCGAACAACATTGGATGATTGGATTCTACTTGAACATATAGCTATACCAGACAATAATATTAACTATGGTTCACCAATATTAAAATTTAGCTCGCCCTTATATGGAACTATCTACATGAATATTTTTTTGTATTTTTCACCTAAAATTTAAATGTATAAAAACAATAACATGTTTTTAAAGTTTATGATCCACTTCTAATTTATTTTATAAATCAACTTTAAATATTTTTTTCAATGACCAAATAAATAAAATAGAAAATAAAATTATTTGAATAAAATTTTTCATGGGTTCTAATGATTTAATTTTAACTGTATTAGTTAATGCAATTAATGGAGATTCACCAGTCATTATGGGATGTATGAAATTATGATATGGTGGGAAAATCATAAAAAATATATATGCAAAGCAATAAAAATAAAAAATTGATTTTTGTTTAACAAAAAAAATATATATAAATAATGTAATAAATAATATTAGATATAAAAAAATAGGATCATAAAAAAAAGATACCAACCCAGGAAAAATCAAAATTAGCCAAGGTATAAAAAAATTAATTTTACACATATAAAAACCATTTGGTTGTTTTAAGATATAGTCAGACATTTCAAAATTTACTCTATCTGACCAAAAATCACTCTCTATTAATATAAATTAAAATATCCATTACCGCTATAATTAGCATAACGTCCAGGAAATGCTAATTCTAAATTATTCTGTGTTCCATAGATCCACACTCTATTTACAAAATCAACAGTGAGCTCATTAGCCTGAAGGGATCCATTACCCTCACCATAATTAATAATTTGAGCACCTTCTGCTCCAGGAATTGATCCCCTTAATACATAGCCATTACTTAAAGGATGACCAGACTGTGTTACATTATAAACCCAAGTTCCATATTCATTTTGTACTGTATATGATTTAACTGGACTATCAGTAAAAATGGCTCCAAAAGATCTAACAGACTGACTCAAACTTGAAATACTCCACGGCTCCGCATTAATGTCAGCACCATTTTTACTTGCAGAACCATTTCCGGGTGTAGGTTTTTTTTCAATAGAGTTCTGGATTTTCCTAATATTACCTTTACCATATATTCCACTCACTGTGAATTGATAATTATATTCATGATAGTATGGGCTAGAAGGTGTTAAGTTTCGTGAAGCTGCATCCCAACCCTTTGGATATGGAATAGTTAAAGAAGGAGCTTGCATTATATTTGGTCTAATAGTTATAGTTCCATTTCTGTTATCTATAATGTTAGTTCCATCTGGATCTATATTATTAATTGGATTATTTCCAGCATAAATATATGGGTTTACTCCACCTTCAAGACCTTTTGGATCAGGCTCCATATAGCGACCAAGATCAGGATTATAATAACGGTTTAAGTTATAATGTAATCCTGTAAATTCATCATAATACTGCCCAGGAAACCGGAGATTAAAAGTTATACTTCCAGTAGGTTTACCCACTCCAAAAGCACTACTTTTCCATAACCAAACAACAGAATTTGCAGTATTATCAAAAAGCATACGAGGTGTATTATTTTTATCAGTAATTACTGCATAAATTTTAGATGAATTTCCGCTACCATAAACAGCGGCTACAAGACGGTTTCCTTTCCAAATATATTCTACAATAGGTGTTCCACCTGCTGTATATTCACCAATTAAATTACTACTTTCATCATAAATATATTGAATTGCTCCATTGTACCAACTTCCTCCTGCATTTAATGAGCGAACTGTTCGTTCATTTTTATGATTATAAGCCATGTAATATTGACCAGAAGCACCACCTGAATAGCGCATTTGGCCATTTCCATCATAACCAGATATAAATGGAGATAAACGTAATTCACCTGTATTTAAATAATTTGAATTGTCTAATTGAATTTTATTTGTATTTATATAATAATTATATATTTTTTTAATATCCTGGCTGGATATTGGCATAAGTTTATTGTCAGATATTATATTATTATTTTTATCGTAATTAAAAGAATAAGTAACACCAGTACTATAAAGATTATTTTTTTTTGTGAAATTAATTTCTTTTTTTAAATTTTTATTGTTATCATAAGTAATACTAATACCATTGATAATGCGAGTACTTCCTCCTATTAAATTTGTTTCTTTAACATCAGGTTTAATAATTTGAATAGTATTCCCATCATTATCATAATTATATTGATTTAAAAATTTCTGAGCATTAGATTTATCATTAAATATGACACTTGAAACATAGTTGATGTCTGAGGAGTAATTTATATTGAATTTAGAGTTTGTATTTTCAATATTCCAGCCTGATAAATATCCATTTTCATTATAATTAATATTATTAATATATCTAATATTGTTAATATCTATCGATGATAAACGGCCTTTATTTCCATCATAGTTATAATTAATAACTCTCCCTGAAGGCAGGGTTAACGAAATGATCTTATTCGCTGCACTATAAGTATAGCCCACACTGAGTGACCCATTTGCCCCACCCCAAGTTGAGATTGCTTTATTCGTTTGAGTTTTTCCAACAATACGATCTAAATTATCATAATTATATTTTGTATCTACACCAAAAGAAGCGTTGGAAGATACCTGATCTAGACGCCCAAATCTTGAATTATCATAAGTATATTGATAATTATAAGCATAGGCTGGGTCACCTGAATTTTCACTAGTACAATTTACACTCGCTTCTCGCCCTAATGTATCGACACCTGCAAATTCACAGCTACGACTGCCATGATATTTATTGATAACTTGATCATGTTGGTTATATACATAATTTTTTTTTGCATAATCATTGTTTATTTCATCTTTAACAAGTGTACTGCTGACATAATTAAATGGGTTTGATCCAGAATTTACTGCATCTTTGGAAGAAGTAAGATTATTAGTTTTATCATAAGATTTGGTACTAATATTGCCTTCACCATCTGTATAAGATGTATTCCGATTTAAAGCATCATACGTCCATTTTTCAATAATCCCTAACGCTGTTTGCGTTTGAGTAATATTTCCATTTCCATCATAGATGAATGTTTTCCATAGTGCAGAAGTATCTGTTCCGCTTCTAGATTTAGAAATTTGCCCAACACTATTAATTTCATTGTATGTTGAAGATGCACCACCAATAGACTGGACTTCTCCTGTATCAAAATATGTTTGAGCGCTAATACTTCCATCTGGAGTAGTTGTTTTAATTAATCTACCAAGCCCATCATAATCATATAAAGTGGTTTCATTATCTGGATTCGTTTCCGATTTTTTACGTTTCATATAATCATAAGTATAACTCGTTGTAGTTCCTGAAATATTGCCCGTATCACCACCATTTCCAGTAATTTTAGCTTTTAACGTACCATCAATATCATAGATAAATTGACCAACCAACCCTGATGGATAGACAATACGTTCTGGTTGAGAAAAAGAATTATAATTTAAATATTTAGTAACGATAGTTCTATTATTAACAACTTGTGTCGCTGTTGCTTTATTTCCAAACCCATCGTAAGTGAAGGAAACATTATCATTTACATCCGATCGTGGACCATCCACATTACTCACCAAACCATAATTAGCTTGAGCTGCATCTGTATAATATGAATATCCTATGGTTTTACTATTACCACCTTGAGGATATGAAATAACCTGCTGGGTAATCCATCCATTTGGATCAATGGTATTGGTTACTGTTTGACTATCAGTAACAATTGTATTTGGTGTCGGATATTTATTAATTGAGCCATCTGATACATTGGTATAGCTATAAGTTGTTATTTGACTATCCTTACTTCCAACAGCTACTGTTTTTTGAGTCAGCCTATTTAGATTATCGTAAATATAATTGGAAACATTGCTATTGTAATCTTTTAATGAGTTTATTCGATGCGTATATGGATTATATGTAACAGACCTTACAGGAGTCGATCCACTTAAAATACCAGGATAGTCATTATTAATTGTCATCGTTACTGATGCTTGCAGCATTTTATTTAAATTAGATTCTTGGACATAATCTCCAAGGCTTGCTGTATTTATAGAGTAATTAAAATTTTGCGCCTGACCATTTACTATAAATTGATTTGCGAAAGTTCCATTAGCATCATCATAAGCAGAAATACTTTTTTGTACTATTTGCCCATTAATCACTGACCATGCTGATATTTGTGTCGTATAATCAGAAAATGTAGAAGTGTTATTATATACTTTTACTGAATATACATAATCATATGTTCTTAATACATTATTATTTTGGTCTGTCACTCGACTTAAAATAGGATATTCCCCCCCCCATACCAGGAACTATGTTACGATCGAGGCTTTTCATTACATATTGAATCCAATATCCTCTAAAATTCTTCTCATACTGGAAAAATATTTGTCCACCAACAATCGAATTTATACTTGTAATAGTATATTGAGTCTCTGTTTTTGTAGGGTCTATAATGCTTTTGACTTGTGCTTCTTGATAAGTGATCGTAGATTTTTGTGTATTTGTTCCACTTACAAGTTCTACACCTGTAATTAGTTTGCGTTCTAAATATGATTGACTAGTTGCTCCAGTTTTTTTGTATTCTCTTAATATATTTAATGTATTATTTCTATTATCTTTAACTTGTATTAAATTAGTAGAACTATCATAGTTTAAGTTAATTTTTTTCCCATTTTGGAATTCAATCTTTGTAAATTTATAAATATAACTTGGTGTTGTTGTGCTTCCAAAAACAGAATCTAATATCTTATAAACTGCTGCAGTATATTTAATACCATCTTTAGAAATGACTAATGCCCCATTAACTTGGTTAAATGAAATGTCTCTTAATGAAGTTGAGTAGAAACTTTGCGTAGGAAACTGCCCTCCGCCGCTGTAATACAGACGCTTAACTACACCATTAGCGTCTTTAGTAACTAAATATTTTTCACTACTTCCTGGGAGTTGAATAATGAATGTACTAACATTTGGTGTTGTACTGGTACTAGGAGCCGTACTTGTAACAACATAACCTGAATACTCATTTGTCCAATCTGCAATTCCACCTTCTTCAAGTTCTTGATAAAGATCAGATCCGGCTTCGCTATTTAAGCGTAATGAGGCATGATATTGCATTGTAAATGGAATACTTCCTTGAACTAAGGGAATATTTTGTATAATTTTTCCGCTAAGTAAGTCATACCCTTGAGTCTGAGCTTGAATTCCAGGTGTAATCGCTAAATTATTAGATAACGCACTATAATCAGTACTCGTGACTGCATATGTAGTAATTGCATAAAACCACACACAGAGCATTGTTATTTTTTTCAACAAATTATTCATCATTTATTCTATTCATTTTTATGTTAACTGTGATAGAATAAATTATTTAACAGAAAAACTAAAGAGTCTAATGAAAAATAAATTCTTTCATGTTGGTAGTATTGCGCTAGTGCTAATTATTAGTGTTCTCGCATATAAGTCATATACTATTGATAATAAAACAAAAAATATAAAATATAGAGTTGAGCCTGAACAAGATGCTCAAGTTAAAAATAATGAATCAATGATTTCAAAATCTTTAGAAAATTTAATAAATAATCAAAACACACAAATTGAGAGTAAAAAACAAGAGACTACATCTATTAATAGTTCAGACACGTTTATCATGTCTAATCACCCCATAACAAAACAAGAAAATTAAGAATTAAAACATAGGTAAAATTCATAAGATTTTCGTTATTTAACATAATGGGCGTATGCGTAACCGTATTTTAAATCAATATTTTAATTAATTAAAAAATCTGCCATTTATCCTCAAGAAAGCGACTTGGAAACAAGTCGCTTTCTTTTTGAGCAGTTCTTCTCTAACGCCACTCATCTCGTGAATCTTTATAAAACTCTCATGTATCATTATCACCTAATGTCATAATTTAATTCTCATTTTAATGTACATGAGGATGCATGCACTTTACAAAAGTTAATAAGTGTTCATTTAAAATCAATATACTTCATTATATTTTGTGACAAATTATGTCGTGAGTCTTAACATAAAATCTCCTATGCGAATATGACTATTAACAAAGGAACTTCATAGGAGGCTTCTTTAAGACTGATTGATTGGAATAATTAAGAAAATAACTTAAAAGCTTGTAAATAAAACTTCAACCAAATTTGTAGTCACCTCTACAAATTTGGTTTTTTAATAATAATTAATAAAAACATATAATTAGATCATTGTGGCTTTTTGATTTATAGATTTGTTATAATTTGTAGAAACATTCTCCCTTTTGAGATTTAAAATTCTATCAGCACATGTTGCTTGATTAACCTGATTAATGAAAAGAGTGCTGTATGATTAAATGGATCATATTGGCGATTTTTGTGATTTCTGCTTTGTATATCCAAAATCGCGGTAAAGTGAGACATTCGTTTTATCGTCAATTTTTTGACCATTCAACGATACTCGCACCAATTAACTTTCTCATGTATATGTTTTCAAAAGTGCCGAATCAGCCGTATATCGACACACAACATTTTAAAGATTTAAAAGTGTTAGATGAAAACTGGGAAATGATTCGTGAAGAGGCGCAAGCGTTATATGCCAAAGGTGGAATTAAGGCTTCAAGTACATATGATGACTTAGGCTTTAATTCATTCTTTAAAACAGGTTGGAAACGGTTTTACCTAAAATGGTATGACTCAGCGCATCCATCAGCAGCAGAACTTTGCCCAAAAACAACTGAATTGCTGAAAAATTTGCCAAGTATTAAGGCGGCAATGTTTACAGAGCTTGCACCTGATAGTCGATTAGTGCGCCATCGTGATCCTTATGCAGGTTCATTGCGTTATCACTTGGGGCTCATTACACCAAATGATGATCGTTGCTTTATTGACGTAGATGGTCAGCGTTATTCATGGCGAGATGGTGAAAGCGTGGTTTTTGATGAAACCTATATTCATTATGCTGAAAATACCACAGACCAAAATCGTATTATCTTCTTTGCTGATGTAGAGCGCCCATTAAAAACAAGGTTTATGCAGCGCTTTAACCACTGGTTTGGTAAAAAAGTGATGACAGCTGCCAGCTCTCCAAATGAGGCGGGCGATCAAACAGGGGGGTTAAACAAAGTTTTTGGTTATGTGTACCAAATCCGTATTAAAGCCAAAGCCTTGAAAAAAACCAATCGGCAGTTGTATTACTTTTTAAAGTGGTTCTTGATGTTAGGGATTTTCTTCCTGATTTTTATTCGACCATATATGTCACAGATCATTGCATTTTTTGAAAAAATGATTTGATTTAAAGCGCCCGTCAGGGCGTTTTTTTTAATAACAAATTTTGACTTGAGTTTAACGCTCGATTTTTTTAATTTACTTTCATAATTTATAAAAGCGCTGGAAAACACAAAATGTTTAAAAATTTAGCTTCAGAAATGATGGGTATGAGTGATATTGGAACAATTATTGAGCCGCATGATTTCAATAAAACAGATATTGATGATTATATTTTTCATGAAGATAACGAGAAAATTTTCTTTGTCATCAAAAGCAAAACAGATGAATATTGCTTCACCAATGTGGCCTTTATGCACCTAGATGGTAAAAGTGCGATCAGTAAAAAACGCATGTTGTACCGCTACTTGTATAAGCACAACCCAATTAAAAATGTACTTTTAGAAACCGCTGGTACCGTGGATTTAGATGCTGAAATCAAGTTCCAATTAGGTGAACAGCATTTCTCTATCGATATTGATAAAAAACAAATCGAGAAAATTCGCGATCTCTATAAAGCATTATTTACCATTGGTGAAACCTGCAAAGAGATCAATCGTAAACGTAATGTGCTATTACAAAGCACTGACAATGTGCAGAAAATCTTTAACTTACGAGAGCTCAGTGAGCAGGCAATTTTAAATTTACCTGAAATCATCAATCAGACTGCGCAACAAGTTGAAGATTATGCCAACCAGCGTATTCGACAAATTGAGAATTATGATTTTTCTGAAATTTTTGATCGCTATTTAAAAAATTGATGTTGAGAAATTCAGTCAAAAATTAAAACGCTCGAAAGGGCGTTTTTTATTATGTAAATCGATGATTTTATAGTCATATTTAACTCGAAATTCAGATAGAATAATATTTTATATGGGGAAACTTTGAAGAGCGTGATGCAAAAATTTCATACTAAAATTGATTGGTGGATTTTAGGCTTTTTAATCGCAATGACAGGTCTGCTGATTCAATTGCTCTTTACCATGTATGCAAAGGGCACTATGGTTGAATATCCTGAACATACAGCGGTGTATATTTTAACCATTGCTGTGATTTGGTGGCCAGTTTTCAATACACGTTATATCGTTGAAAATGAAGCTTTGATCATTCATAGTCTATTTTTAAAATGGCATATCCCATTGGCAAATATTCAAAAGATCAGCAAAACCAATAATTCAATTTCATCACCTGCATTATCTTTAGATCGTTTGAAAATCGAATATATGAAAGACGGAAAAATCAAACAGGTCTTGGTTTCTCCAAGAGATCAGCAGGCCTTTCGTCAGGCAGTAGAAGTAAATAGTTCTCAGATTTAAATAAACAGATAATAGCGATCGTGTGTGATAAATATTTCAGAATCATGATAAGAAGTGAATCATACTGCTATTGAAAGTTCTTTCTCCCATTGGGAGAAGGCTAGGATGAGGGGCTTTTATGTTGATTTATGGTTTTAAAAGGGATTTATAAAAGAAGCTTAAAGTACAAGGCCTAACTGAGACGAGAGTCTCTTGAAATTTACTTTAATAATCAACTAAGTGGGAATAAAAAACAGTCGAAATTTAAGCGATTTACACTTGTGATTTTACGAAATATTGGTTAATAATGATTCAAAATAAATAGTCGAGTGAACCGCTATAATGAAAAAAACAATATTTTTTATAATCAATGCTTTAATTTTAACAGCTTGTGGTGGCGGATCGGATGATTCATCTGTTTATCAACCACCCGATAAAATATATGCTATAGATACTTTTAGTGGTGAATACGATCTTACATCATTATTAGTTTTCTCAGCAGTTTATACAAATTATAAAATATATAACTTTGATTCAAATAAGGATTTTTTTGTAAAATATAGTGATAGACCTGTTTTTAAAACTGAAGCATTACGAAATTTTGTTACACAAGAGAATATTTCTACAATTGTGCCCCCTCAAATGGAAAGCTATCAGTTTTTAATAGGGGAGAAAGTCAATTTTGATGAGGAAACTCTACGATATACGGTTAGTAATTATATTGCATTTAAACCGTTAGTCTTGTCTTGGAAATATAAGAAAATTGATGTTTCAGGTCAACCCATTGAAAGTGATAAAAATAATCCAATGCATATGATCAGAAAGAGCCCAAATGCTGAAGTGTTTGCAGCAATGCTGGGAGTAGGTTATGGCACATCTAATCTATTTCCTGAAGGATCAATCTGTTGGCAAAAGCAAACAGCTCAAAGTAGTCAAGAGTATATTGAGTTTTACCCAGAAAAGATTATTCGCCATGTGAGAGAGGATTCTGAAATCCAAAGGTCTGGTCTGTGGAACAAAGTAAGTTGGTTCGAGTTTAAAATAGATATTAATGAGCCTGAAAGAGCAAATGTAAAACTCATTATTGACGATAAGATTTATTGGGGATTTTATCATCCGCTAAATGAAACATTTATAATTGAACCTAATCAATTGAGTTGTGATTATATGAACGAAATCGCTTTTAAAGCAGCGATGTTCAAACCTGATGTGCTATCAGAGTTAAGAAAGATAGAATTATGGGAGACTTGGGCTACGATATATTTAGACGACTAGTTTATAACTAAAATATTCTTATTGAAGAGTAATTTTATGGAAATGAGTGGTTCATAAAGACATTAGATACTAATAATATTTAAAAATTGAATCACTCATAGACTTGAAAAATGGATGATCTAACTACATCATCCATTTATAGTCCAAAGTTAAAAGTCTACTGTGAACGAAAACGCACGTGAAAATATCGAAAAGATTCTAGCCAATATGACGACTTTACCTGGTGTGTATAAAATGCTGGGAAAAGAGGGCGAATTATTATATGTCGGAAAAGCCAAAAATCTAAAAAATCGCGTACTGAGTTATTTTGTCAAAACGATTGAACATCCGAAAACACAGGCTTTGGTTGCACGTATTTATAATATTGAAACCCTTGTCGTCCGTTCTGAAACGGAAGCTTTATTACTCGAACAGAATCTAATAAAACTGCATCGCCCACCGTATAACATTATGTTGCGCGATGATAAATCCTATGTCTATATTTTTGTCTCCGCAGATAAACCTTATCCACGTATTGCTTCAGGACGAGGCAAAGGCAAACATCAAGTGGGTAAATTTTTTGGCCCCTATCCAAGTGCTTATAATGCAAGAGATACACTTTTAGTTCTACAAAAATTATTTAATGTCCGCCAATGTGAAAACAGCTATTTTTCACAGCGTAAACGTCCTTGCCTGCAATATCAGATCAAGCGTTGTACTGCGCCTTGTGTGGGGTTGATTTCAGCTGAAGCCTATAACGAAGATGTCCAAAACTCGATCCGTTTTTTAAATGGTGATACCAAAGAACTGAATCAGGAATTGATTCAAAAAATGGAGCAGGCGGCAGAAAATCTAGAATTTGAGAAAGCAGTATTTTACCGTGATCGCATGGCCTTACTGCGTGATGTCCAAGCACAGCAAGCCATTTATAAAGTCAAAGGCGAAGCTGATATTCTTGCCATTGCCTATCAAGCGGGTGTGACCTGTGTACAGATCATGCATGTGCGTAATGGGAAAATGCTGGGTGGGAAAAGTTATTTTCCCGATATGTTGGATGATGATTTGGGGCAAATGTTATCTGATTTTATCGCCAATTTTTATTTTCAGGTCGCAGATGAAGTTCCTGCTGAACTGATTGTCAATGTGAATGTGACAGACCGAAAAGAACTAGAAGAAGCTTTACATCAACAGTTTGAAAAGAAAATTCAGATTAAACACAATGTTCGTGAAACTCGTGCTGAATGGCTTGAGTTGGCTGAAATGAATGTTCAGCATGCGATTAAAGGAAAATTAGCCAATCATTTAGAATTAAATGAGCGTTTTCATCAATTGGAACAAGTTTGCGGACGACCTGTTGATCGTATTGAGTGCTTTGATATTTCGCATACTATGGGCGAAGCAACCATTGCATCATGTGTGGTTTTTGATGCAGGTGGCGCACGTAAACGTGATTATCGCCAATTTGCGATTGAAGATATTATCGGCGGTGATGATTATGCCGCAATGCGCCAAGCCTTAACACGCCGTTATAAAAAAGCCATGTTACCCGATTTATTACTGATTGATGGGGGTAAAGGGCAACTTCATATGGCGATGGAAGTTATGCAAGAGCTTGGTTTAGATGCATTTATGGTGGGTGTTTCCAAAGGTGAAGGGCGTAAACCCGGTTTAGAAACACTGCATTTTACCGATGGCACGAAGATTCAGCTTCCTGAAGACCATAAAGCTCTGCATTTGATTCAGCAAGTCCGTGATGAGGCACATCGCTTTGCAATTACCAAGCATAGAGCCAAGCGGGATAAACGTCGTGGAGGGTCGGTACTTGAGGCTATTCCGGGCTTGGGTCCAAAACGTCGCCGTGATTTACTGACCCATTTCGGTGGTATTCAAGGGGTACTTAAAGCCTCTGAACATGACTTAAAAAATGTTCCCGGTCTAGGCGATGTTATGGCACGAATGATTTATAAAGTGTTGCATGAGTAAAGCCGTTATTGTTCTCGATGATGAGTAGCATTTGCCAAAACAACCATTGACGCATGAGTCACTGATCATTTTCATCTCGTGTCAAATATGAAACAGTACAGCAAAGATCGAAAAATTGGACAGATCATGTCATTAGAATCGCTATTTCAGCAGATTGAACAGGAAGAATGGATTGATATTCCTCAAGGATGGTTGCAGGGGCGTACCATCTTTGGTGGTCTCGTTGCAGGTATGTTGGTTCATAAAGCAATTGCAACCATTCATGATCCAGTTAAAAAGTTGTTAAGTTGTAGTGTCACTTTTGTTGGGCCTGTTGAAGAAACGCCAGTGAAATTGACTGCTGAAATCCTGAGACAGGGTAAATCAGTCACGACGATTGAAGTCAGATTGTGGCAAAATGAGGCTGTGCAAAGTATTTTAATTGCAAGTTTTGGTAGCCAACGGGATTCTAAAATTCAAGTGTCTTTAGAACCTCAAGCCCCTGATTTTCCGCCACTTGATCAGATTAATATTGTCCCTAAATATTTACCTTTTCCAGAGTGTGTAAAAAATTTCCAACTGGCATGGACTGAAGGGAATTATCCAATGTCAGGCAGTAAACAACCTGATTTTTCAGGTTGGTGTCGTTTTGACCCTGAGCTACATGCCAATCGAGCAATGAATGTCTCAGATATCATGACATTAATGGATGTTTGGCCACCCGGTGTATTGCCGATGTTTAAACTGCCAGCACCTGCAAGTACACTGACGTGGCAAGTGACATTTATCCATCCTTTACAAAATCAGTTGAATGATTGGTTTAAGTATAAAGTGATTACAGACTTTGCTGAGCATGGATATGCAACAGAACATGCCTATCTTTGGGATGAACAAAATCGACTCATTGCGATTGCAAGACAGACGGTTACGGTATTTACCTAGTCGACAGTTTCATGTGAATCGTTTAAAGTACTAAGGAAATAGAGCTTCACTCTAAATTATTATTTACCTTCATTCGGGTAAGTAGGGGACTCACTGGCGGTGTCTATGACTACAGGTCGTATCCTGAATATTCCAAATATCTTGACGCTTGCTCGAATCGCGTTAATTCCTGTTTTTTTAATTATTGCCTATTGGCCACCTGCAATTGGTGTGGCTGGACATACAGGTGGTATGACGCGTCATATTATCTTGACTGCAATTTTTGTTGTTGCAGCAGTCACAGATTGGTTTGATGGTTATCTGGCACGAACTTTAAATCAAACCTCAGCTTTTGGGCGGTTTTTAGATCCAGTTGCAGATAAATTAATGGTGGCAGCAGCACTGATTGTTTTAGTGCAGTGGCAACCATCAATCACTATGGCATTTGCTGCAATTGTGATTATTTCACGTGAAATTACAGTTTCAGCACTACGTGAATGGATGGCTGAATTAGGTGCGCGTACCAATGTGGCCGTCTCCACGGTGGGTAAATATAAAACAGCCTTTCAGATGATTGCAATCACGGTGTTTTTATTGAATTGGCAGCCGCTTGAAATACTGGCTTATGCTTTGCTATATACCGCGGTCATCTTGACACTCTGGTCGATGTTTATTTATTTAAAAGCAGCGTGGCCTTATTTAAAACAGCCTTAATCTGCGCAATAGAAAGCAGTATACAGATCAAAGCCTTTCTCTCGTGAAAGGCTTTTTTTGTGCTTGAAAGTCAGTACAATGGGAGAATTGATGAACACCGATACAAATCGTTGAACACCATCTTGTGCTATATTGAAAATCAATCAAATTACAAGAAACACTGTAACTGGAATATTGAGAAACACGCCATTGCAGGTAAAATTAAGGAATACACATGGCAGCATTGCTTTATTTATCGAATCAAAATCTGTATTTATTGGATGGGAATAAAAGTATTACGGTTCCTTGCCAAGCAATTGACTTATATAAAAAGAATTTAGTTGAGATTCAACAACGTAAAGATTGGAAAACCAAAGGTACGGGTGCACAGTTCATGCGAACATCTTCACAAGATGATGAAGTCGATTTAACCCATATTTTCCCAACAGATGTTGCTCTGACTACTGATCGTAAAATGATTTATACCGCTTGTTTGCAAGAAGGCACTTCGATCAATATCAAATCATTGACAGATTTACACGAAACCGAAGGCTTAGTATTACGAAAGAATGATTTTGTGGTGCAGGACATGGCTTATGATGAGTCTAAAAAGCGTTTAGCACTATCCGTCAACACACAGGGCTATGAACGACATATTTGTATTTTACCTTTAGACGCCAATCGAACACAGTATTTGACCGAAGGGGATTGTCAGGATTCAAATCCATGTTTTGATCCGCGAGATACCGCGCAGTTATATTATGATTCGTGTGGTTTAGCCTATGGTGAACATCGTATTGCCTATAGTCCCAAAGAAATTTTTCATTTGGATATGGGAACAGGCGAGTTGCAAACAATCGCTTCAAATCCAAAGTTTGATTTCTTTAAACCGAAAATGGATGGGCTGGGCAATTTGTACTTTATTAAGCGCCCATATTCCCGTGATGGTTCTCACCAATCTCCTTTAACAACGTTTAAAGATATTATTTTTGCGCCTTTTAAAATTATTCGTGCGATTGTGGGGTGGTTGGATTTCTTTACTCAACGCTATACGGGTGAATCGTTAAAAACAACGTCTGGAAATAATCCAGCCAAATCGCAACAAAAGTCAGAAGAAGAGTTATTTGTTGAAGGTAATTTGATTAAGGCTCAGCAAAATTTAGAACGTAATCAGAAGGCGGGCGAAAAATATCCAGGGATGATTCCAAACTCTTGGGAGTTGATCAAGATGACAGCTTCTGGTGAGATGATCGTATTAAAAAAGGGCGTGATGAGTTTTGCTTTAAAAGACAATACTATTTTTTATTCTAATGGAAAATATTTGGTTGAAATTGATCAAAACAACAATGAGACCTTGCTGGTTGAAGCAAAGCTAATTTCAAAAATTATCTGTTGAGGTTTTGTGTTTCCACACTACATTTAGATAAACCAAAGCCGAAATGAGACTTTGGTTTATCTAAGAAATTGCTTTGAGAAGGAGACAAAATATCAGGCTTAATTAGTTTTTGATAATAGTCAAAGAGGTATGTTCAAAGCGCGATTTTAGTTTGTCTGTATCTGTCAGTGAGAACGTCCCTTTTTCAGATTCCCGAGAAAGAAATACTGAAAGCGATTGAAAATCTACACGGCTAATCAGTAAATCTTGTATAGAAACAGTCCATTTTTCACCTGAATGTAGTCGCGCAATTTGGTTCGAAATGTGGTTAAGCAGATCCATTTTATTCATCCTGATGCAAGTGATTGGAAATTTTTATCTTGAAAATAAAAACTCACTGAGTTGATCACTTAAAATATTTTTAACCTGTACACATAAGCTTTAAAGCCATCCGAGATGACTATCATGTGACATTAATATTGCATTTTCGTGACAAGTAAACATGGATATCCGATTAAAATAAATAAACTTTATTTTTTCTCTGCCGAAAAATTCGAATTTGCCAAAATATATTCAATCTCTTCTTTTGCCGCAGTTTGTAGTTTGCTACGTAAAGCATTTAGGCTCTGTTCGATGAGCGTTTCTGCTTCTAACTCAAGACGTAGGCGAACACTTTCCAACTCTGAAGTCATTTGCGCATCTGTGATGCGGAATTGCCCATTGGCATAATCTATTGCTGGATAATCAGGATTTTTAGAGTATTTTTCACTATATTCTGAAATTTCAATATCAATTTGTTGACGTAAATTTTGTAAGGTCAATTGTTGATGTTCAAACTGCTGAATTTCATCTTGTTGTAGTTCTAAATTATATGCGTGCTGTAATGCTCGTTTTTCAGCTAAAGATTTTTCAAGAGCCAATTGTCTACGGATTCGCGCTTCTTCAATCAGCTGGGCTTTTAGCTCAGCATAGGCGTGTTCAACTTGGAGTTGCGCCACTTGCATTTGGCGTTGGTCGTTACTTAGCCAGTCCTGTACATTTGTTGTCGGGCTGAGAAGGTCACAGATGCGGTTGAGGTCATCTACAAAAGTTTGGCGTACCGCTTCAGGCGTATCTAACCAGCGCTTTTTAAAATCTTGACCGACATTTAATGTCACCACGCATCTCCTTGATATAAAATGAGAATGAAGAATTAAAGTTTAAATGTTTGAGGCGAAACACCCATTCGTCGATAGGCTTTATACTTCTCTCGACCAATTTGTTTTGCTGACTCAGCATTTTCAATAATTTCTATAATGTGACTAAATTGTGTCACTTGTTCAAGTGCTTGATTGTTAAAATTAAACACAATCCAGTCTAAAGACTCAGGTAATCTTGAAGAAATACAGATCGGTGCATCAATTTGATCAATTCCATGCGCAATAAAACTGGTCGGATCAAAACTCCATAAACGTTCATCCAGTTGTTGCTGCATGTCTACATCAGGGCAATGCAACCAAACTTTGGCTGCATTTCGTAAAATTTTACGACATAAACGACAGGCACTTTCGACCTGCCGTTCAGGGCTTTTTTCAAACAAATAAAAGCTAATTTTAGCCATTCTTTTGTACACGGTTGGCGATTAACTGCATCAATAATGGTACTGGACGGCCGGTTGCACCTTTATTTGCACCAGAATTCCACGCTGTACCCGCGATGTCTAAGTGCGCCCAACGATAGTCACGGGTAAAGCGTTGTAAGAAACAGGCTGCTGTAACTGCACCAGCTTTTGGGCCACCAATATTGGCAATATCGGCAAATGGCGAATCAAGTTGTTCTTGATAATCGTCATATACGGGCATACGCCATACACGGTCAAATGCAGTGTGTCCTGCTGCTGTAATTTCTTCTGCAAGTTCATCATCTGGTGTAAATAAACCAGAAACTACTGAACCTAAAGCGACCACACAAGCACCAGTCAGTGTTGCAATATCAATCACTAATGCAGGATTAAAGCGCTTAATATAGGTTAAGGTATCACAAAGGACTAAACGACCTTCGGCATCAGTATTCAGGATTTCAACCGTTTGCCCACTCATGGTGGTTACAATATCACCAGGGCGAGTTGCATGACCAGAAGGCATATTTTCAGCGGCGGCAATTGCACCGACAACATGAATCGGGAGTTTCGCTTCACAGAGTGCACGAATCGTACCCAGTACAGATGCTGAACCACACATATCAAATTTCATTTCATCCATGCCTAAGCCTGGTTTTAATGAAATACCACCTGTATCAAAAGTCACACCTTTACCCACGAGCACGATCGGTGCTTGATCAGGATTGGCTTTATATTCAAGCGTAATCACACGCCCTGGACGATCAGAACCTTTGCTTACCGCAAGAAAAGCATGCATGCCTAGATCAGCAAGTTGTTGTTCTTCAAGCACAGTCACTTGTAAAAGCTCAGGGAATTCAGCTGCTAAAGCATGTGCTTGTTCTGCTAAATATTCAGGGAAGCAAATATTAGGAGGGCAGTTACCTAAGTCACGAGCAAAGTTTTGTCCTTTTTGAACAGCTTCAATAAGCGTGATCTGCTCTGCACTCAGACTCGATTGCGTTGCAATAAATTCAATATTTTCTAAAGTGAATTCATTCTTCTTCGATTTGAATTCATCATAAGCATACGCAGCTTGCGTCAAATTTAATGCAAATAGATAATGTAACTCAGACGGCAAAGCCGAAATATCAATGCTAATTTTTTGGAATTTTTTTTGTGAAGCTTTGATAATGGTTTGTGCGATTTTTGCTAATTTCGCGGCTTTAATTTCGGAGGCTTTATCTATGCCGACTAAAGTACATTGCGTAACTTGAGTTAGCTTTCCGATAAGTGGTAGAGTTTCGTTTAAACTTGCTTTGAATTGAGTGTCTTCAATTATGCTGCTCAAGTCATTGATTTTATATGTTTCTTGAGCTTGCTTAGCGTTTTCAGAATCCACCAGAATAAATAACGACTGGCTAGATGTAGACGCTGAAAATGACGTATTGATCGTAAGTTTCATGTGTTGTCTTTGTGCCTTTTGTACATTTCAAATCATTAAACCATTGAACCACTTCAAATGGTAGAATTTCAATCTAGTTTTATAATTTTAACTTCGGGTAAACTAGCGCTACATCACGATATTACCCTTATTTGGAAGATTAATTTGATTATTCGACGTTACCTTGTCAAACAAGTCGTTTCGACCTCTCTTGTGGTTGTCACATTATTGACAGTCATTATGATGGGTGGGCAATTGATTAAACGATTTGGTCAAGCTGCTATGGGGCGTGTAGATCCGAGTATTCTATTGAGTATTATCGGTTTTCGTTTACCTGAGTTTTTGACTTTAATTCTTCCTTTGGGTTTCTTTATTGGGTTGATGCTGGTTTTTGGTCGTTTATATGTCGATCATGAAATGGCGGTACTGAACGGGAGCGGTATTAGTCGTATTCAAGTCGCCAGATTATTGATCCCACTGACCGTTATTTACTTGTGTGTACAAAGTGTCTTAATGATCTGGATGTCTCCATGGGGAATTCGTCAATATGAGCAACTGATCTCTACACAAGCGGTACGAACGGGCTTTGATTTAGTTCGGCCACGTGAGTTTATTTCTTCGGGAGCTTATACGATTTATGCTGGCTCTTTATCTGAAGATCGTAAAAATCTAAAAGATATTTTCTTTTATCAACGTGCTGAAAAAGAAGGCAAACCTGATGTCATGATTTTGGCAAAGGAAGCAACACGGATTGAAATTGCCAATGAAACTGCTAGTGTTGTCGATTTAGTTCAAGGTCGTCGTTATGAAATTTATCCTGGAACACCCAAATATAGTCAAACTGAATTCCAATCATATCGTTTGCGTTTAGAAAATAATAAAGAAGCCAAGTTTGAAAGTGATGAAGTCGAGGGGCTATCTTTTGGTAAATTGCTTGAAAATAGAAATGACCCTGTTGTGGCAAGTGAGTTGGGATGGCGCTTATTTGTTCCGTTTTCCATTATTGTCGCCTTAATGCTGGCAACAGCACTATGTGAAGTTAGCCCTAGACAAGGTCGCTATCTCAAACTTTTCCCTGCATTATTGATTTTTGCCAGTTTAATTGTGGCACTTATGGCAATACGAACTCGTATCAGTAAGGATGAGGTGGGTGTTTGGGCATATCCTGCAGTGTTATTATTCTATGCTGTTGCTGCCGCTCTATTTTCAAGAAAACAGAAATTAGCACCTAAGATTAAAAAGCAAATACAGCGAGTAAAATCATAATGTTAGCACGTAGAATTGTCGCAAAACATGTGACGAAAACCACTTTGCTCGCCATGTTAGGTGCGACCGCAGTCCTTGCCAGCTTGCAGATCTTATTCACCTATTTAGGTGAGTTAAGTGATCTAAAACAAGGTTATACGGCTTGGAATGCACTGCAATATGTTTTATGGGGTGCACCGCGTTATTTGTATGAAATTCTTCCAATTGCTGCCTTGATCGGCGCTGTATTGGGCTTAGGCTCAATGGCTTCGAACAGTGAATTGATTGTGATGCGAGCAGCGGGTATTAGCCTATGGCGTATTGTTGGTTGGGTCATGCGTTCAGCAATGCTTTTGGTGGTGCTTTCATTTTTATTGACGCAATTTGTGATTCCTTATACCAACGAGCAGGCGAAAAGTGTTAAAAGCCATCGCAGTGTTGCGGCGCTTGGGGAAGTTAAAGGTTATTGGACGCGTGAAGGGCAACGCTTTATTTATATTGATTATGCCAATTCACAAGGAACGCTAAAACAAGTTCAAGTTGTCGATTTTGACGAAAATTATCGAATGAAATCGTTACTGAATTCGGAAGAAGGTCAGTTCTTAAAAGAAGGTCAATGGAATTTAAAACAAAGTGCCCAAGTCAATTTATTGGACAATGGTCAAGCTCAGGTTGTCAATAAAAACCAACAGGATTTAGCACTCGCGTTGCAACCGAAATACGTGCATATGGTGACCATCAATCCTGAAGACTTAGCACCTACACAGTTATTGAGTTTTATGCAATATATGCATGAATATAGCCAAGTACCGAAGACGTATCTGTTGGCTTTCTGGAAAAATATCGGTTCACCATTTGCATTGCTTGCTTTGGTCTTGATTGCCTGTTCATTTATTTTTGGGCCTTTGCGTCAACAATCTATGGGCTTTCGTTTAGTGATCGCATTATTTGTTGGTTTGGGCTTCTATTACATACAAGACTTCTTGGGTTATGCAAGTTTGGTCTACGCGCCATCTCCAGCTTGGTTTGTATTTTTGCCAATTGTATTGATGTTTGGTATCGGCAGTTATTTGTTGTATAGAGCAAGATAACTTGATGAATCAATCGCTTAGTTCAGTGGAATTTTAACTAGATTAGAAATTTAGATGATGGCAACCCGTTTTTGCCATGGTCATAGCATAGAGTCTGCCGTAAAAAAACGGTAAGATGTAACGATTAATTTGTAAACAGTAAAGAGTGTAAATCATGACGGATGCAACTGCTGGCAAAATCCCTCACGTTCTGGTGATTATGGATGGTGTGGGTCATCGTGAAGCGGTCGAAGATAATGCGTTTTTAGCAGCAAAAACGCCAAATCTAACCATGATGCAAGAAAAGCATCCGCATAGTTTAATTTCAGGTTCAGGTGAAGATGTCGGTTTGCCAGATGGGCAAATGGGTAACTCAGAAGTTGGTCATATGAACTTGGGTGCAGGTCGTGTGCTGTATCAAGATTTTACTCGTATTACCAAAGACATCCGTACAGGTGATTTTTTCGAGCATGAAGTTTTGATTGATGCGGTAGAAAAAGCCAAAGCGGCCAATGGTGCATTACACATCATGGGATTGTTGTCAGAGGGTGGTGTTCACTCTCATCAAGACCATATTATTGCGATGTGTGAGCTTGCCTTGAAGCGTGGTGCAAAAGTCTATTTACATGCGTTCTTAGATGGTCGTGATACACCACCACGGAGTGCGAAACCTTCTTTAGAAAAACTCGATGCGGTATTTGCACAATATCCAAATCAAGGTCGTATTGCCACCATGATTGGACGTTACTTTGCCATGGATCGTGATAATCGTTGGGATCGTGTGGAGCAAGCTTACCGCCTGATGACTGAAGGAGAAGCTTTACGTGTTGTTGATTCAGCAGTTGAAGGTTTAGAGCAAGCTTATTCAGCCAATGAAAATGATGAATTTGTTAAAGCAACCCGTATTGGTGAAATTGCAAAAATCCAAGATGGCGACAGTGTGGTATTTATGAATTTCCGTGCGGATCGTGCACGTGAAATTACCAAAGCATTTGTAGAGCAAGACTTTGCAGGTTTTGAACGTAAAGTGGTACTACATCTATCCAAATTTGTGATGTTAACGCGTTATCAAGCGACGATAGATGCGCCAGTGGCATATATGCCAGAAGGTTTAAAAAATTCAATTGGTGAATACTTATCTTCTTTAGGCAAAACGCAGTTACGTATTGCAGAAACAGAAAAATATGCCCATGTGACTTTCTTCTTTAGTGGTGGTCGTGAAGATGAATATCCAGGTGAAAAACGGATCCTAATCCCATCACCTAAAGTGGCGACCTATGATTTACAACCAGAAATGAGCGCACCAGAAGTTACCGACAAGCTGGTTGATGCGATCAATTCAGGCGAGTTTGACCTTTTGGTGGTGAACTATGCCAATGGTGATATGGTGGGTCATACTGGCGTGTTTGAGGCAGCTGTGAAAGCAGTTGAAGCGGTTGATATAAGCCTTGGTCGTTTATATGAAGCAGTGATGGCAAAGCATGGTCACATGCTGATTACTGCTGATCATGGTAATGTCGAGCAAATGCAGGACTATGTGAGTGGTCAAGTCCATACACAGCATACCACTGAACTTGTCCCTTTCATTTATGTTGGACCAACTTCAGCGACGATTGCTGAAGGTGGAGTTTTAGCAGATGTTGCACCGACTATTTTAAGTTTAATGCATCTCCCTGTACCGACAGAAATGCAAGGCCGTAATCTAATTACATTGAAAGCATAAAATTATCTCTATTAAAAACTAGGTGCGTGAATGGCTCAAGCTTGGAAATATATTGCTGTATTAACAGGATTGTTGACCTGTGGGAGCCATTCAGTTTGGGCGGCAGAAAATGCTGCCGCACTTGATTTTGATGGCGATGTCGAAGAAAGTATTGCGGAAGTGCCAATTGAATCGATTGAGCAGTTTGTGCAAATTTACGGTATCGTTAAAGACAATTATGTTCAGGAAAAACCTGATGATGTTTTGTTTCTACAGGCAATCAAAGGGCTGGTAGGTGGTTTAGATCGCTATTCACGTTATCTAAGTCCTGAAGAATATAAACAGTTGATGCAATATACGGAAAGTGACCTTGCGACTGCTGACTTTGAATTGGCTTTTGATAATCATATTCATCAATGGAAAGTGAAGAATTTACGCGATAATTCAGACTCATTTAAACTTGGTTTAAAAAATGGCTTCACTATTTTTAAAATTGAAAATCAAGAACTTAAAAACTTAAATGCTCAGCAAGTTGAAGACTTATTACATGGCTCAATTGGTTCAACTTTTCAGTTGCAACTGAATGAAAAAAGCCCAGCAATCACTGTGGTCAGAAATCGAAAATTGGAAGTGGCGGATATAGAGCCGGTTATGTTGCATAATCAGGTTTTGGTTCTTAAAGTCAAAGTCTTTCAACAAGATACGGCCAATGAAATTAAACGTTTAATTGAAGAATATAGCACTCAAAAAGTAAAAGCCGTGCTATTCGATCTGCGCAATAACCCCGGTGGTTTACTCTCAGCGGCTGTTGAAACGGCTGATTTGTTTTTAACTCAGGGAACGATTGTTTCGACCAAAAGTCGTTCAGAAGGCAATCAACAATTCCAAGCCTTACCGGGCGATGAGTCGTCTAATACCAAATTAGGTATTTTGATTAATGGTCGTTCGGCATCTGCAGCAGAAGTTTTTACGGCTGCAATGAAGGAGCATCAGCGTGCTTGGGTCATTGGTGAAAAAAGCTATGGCAAAGGCGTTGTGCAGAAGTTATTTCCATTGCCAAATGGCGCTGCATTACAAATGACGGTTTCGCATTATTATACGCCTAATGGCAATATGATTGACGGACAAGGCATTCGCCCTAATTTAGAATATCCATGGGCTTTGGATCAAAAAGAAGAAACTTATTTAAATAATGTTGCAGATCAACTATTAAAACATCGTGATAGATAAAGTTGAGTGCAGAAAAGTGAATTTATAACACTGTAGCAGTTTATGCTGCTATATCTGACATGACGTATTTAAATAACGTTGTGTCGGCGATCCTTCAGCTTGCACTGCAAACTAAGCCAATGCTTGCTAGTTGCTCAAAATGAAAATGACCAAATCGTATGTTGAGTAAGGGCTGCATCCAGTACCCCTACTCAACGACGACATCCATGTAGTCACGCTGTAACCATGTAAAAAGCAAAAGCGTTTGAATTGATATTATGATGAAGAATATAGGCTACTTTTATTCATCATCATCGGTATCTAAACCAAACTTTTTCAAACGGTAGCGTAAAGAACGAAACGTCATGCCCAATTTCTTAGCAGCTAAAGTACGATTCCAATGGGTTTGATTTAATGCAGATAACAGCACCTCTTTTTCGACTTTTTCCAAATATTGCTCCAAACCTTCTTCTGGAATGTTTTGTGCTTTATTCGGCATAACGATAGGCAAGGCTTTACTTTGCATCAGATCATGCTGTTCGACTTTGTGGATACCACGATGCGGAGCAGGTTGTAGCTGTTGAATATCAATATAGTCTTCATCACTCATGGTAATGGCTTTTTCGATGATATTGCGTAATTCACGAACATTGCCTGAGTAATGTTGTTGCAAAAGAAAAGCTTTGGCTTGTTCAGTGAATGACTTGGTTGAAATACGCCATTCTGTACAAATTTGCTGAAGAAAATGATTGGCTAAAATCAAAATATCACAATCACGTTCGCGCAATGGCGGGAGCACAATATCCATCACATGAATTCTAAAGAACAGATCATGACGGAATTTGCCTTGTTCAACGAATGCTTCAATGTCTTGATGTGTTGCGCTGATAATACGAAAATCAACTTCGATTTCGGTATCACTGCCTAGAGGACGAATTTTCTTTTCTTGCAAAGCTCGCAACAGTTTGGCTTGCATGGCTAATGACAGTTCTGCAATTTCATCTAAAAACAGGGTGCCACCATTGGCAGCTTGAATAAGGCCTTGTTTGTCTTGAGTTGCACCTGAAAAACAGCCTTTTTTATGCCCAAATAGCTCACTCTCCATCAACTCTTCAGAAATTGCACCACAATTAATCGCAACAAAAGGGCTATCACTGCGGTTGCTGAGTAGATGGATGAGATTGGCAACAACTTCTTTACCTGTTCCAGATTCACCAGTGATAAACACAGGTGCCTGTGAACGAGCAATTTTTTTAATCGATTCTCTTAACTTACGAATGACCTGTGAATCACCGATGAGCATTGATTCCTCAAGCGGCGCATCGCTGATAGTTTCTCTTAACTGTGGTACATGCAAAGCTTTTTGTAAAAGCTGTTGCAGATGTAATTGGTTAATCGGTTTGCTGACAAAATCAAAAGCACCTGCTTTCAGCGAGGCAATCGCAATTTCCATATTTCCATATGCAGTTAAGACTGCAATAGGCGTTTTAGGATAATGCTGTGATACATGCTTAACCAAATCTAAACCACTGCCATCAGGGAGGTTTAAATCGGTAATACAGGCATCATATTTATATTCACTAAAAAAATATTTGGCTTGTTGTAAATGGTGTGCCATATGCGTTTTGATGCCCATCCGAGAAAGGCTCATTTGCATTAACATACATAAATCTTGTTCATCATCTACAAGTAAAACCAATGGTTGTCGTGTAGTCATATCCCCAAAAACCTAATCTAATCCATGAGTGGGCATTCGATACGGAAGCACGCCCCTTGTTGTTTTTGCTCTACGTAAATTAGTTTCGCTTGATTCGCTTCGCATATCGTCTGCGATAGGTACAATCCTAAACCAGTTCCATTGATTTCGGTACTAAAAAATGGCTGAAATAATTGCGAAAGATCTTGTTTTGTGACGCCTTTCCCATAATCAATCACATCGATATATACATGTGATTCATTTTTAAACGTTTGTACTAAAATGTGCTCAGCATTTTGATCATTATGACGTAATGCATTACGCACTAAATTGATTAAAACTTGTCGGAGGTGGGAGTCATCAAAATAGATCCAAACATCAGCTTGAATTTCTAATTTGATTTTTTCCTGAGCATCCCCTAAATCATGGCGTAATAAGTCATCAACAAATTCTTGAAAATTAATTTTTGAGGTATGGATCTTTTTATTTTTTGCCATATCTAAGGTATCTTTAATAATATTATTGATACGGATAGTCTGTTTGGTAATCATTTGATTTAAAATAATTTGTTGTTCTGGATCACTGCTGATAAAGAGATCATTGGCCTGCGCAATGGCAGCAAGTGGATTGCGAATTTCATGGGCAATACTGGCGGACAATTGACCAAGTGCAGCAAGTTTGAGTTGTTGTACCTTTTGATTAATTTTTTGTGCATCTTCGAGGACTAAAAGCGTGAGTGCTTGATGCGGAACAATCAATTTTTGTACGCGAATATCGACTGTATACGAGGACTGTTGGGATTCAAATTGGAAGCGTTCGCCATCACGTAACATGGCATCTTTTAAGATTTCATATAAGTCCGGTTGAAAGCTGGATAAATGATATTGCTCATGTGCGTAAAGTGGTGAAATGCCCAAAAGTAAACAGGCAGCTGGGTTACTGACGATAATTTTGCATTTTTCATCGAGCACCAAATAACCGACTTCAATCTGTTCTAAAATATAGCGGTTAATGTTCTGTAACTTAAATAATTCAAGAGATTGATAGGTATTTAACGACTCTAAAACTTGGAAGCGATTAATTGCAATCTGTCCAATGCCATAGACCATAAAAAATAAAAAAGCCAATAAGGCACTGTTACTAATATTATTTAAATTTGAAAAATCGAAGAAGCTGCCTAAAAACTGTTGGTAAATAATTGCAATCACAGAAACCAGTGTTACGAATAGCGCTTTATTTTTACTCAGCAGAAAATTTGCGGTAAAAACGGCAATCACGAACAAAATACTGATGGCTAAATTTGGCCCATTGAGGGCAAATACCAAGGCACTTAGAAAGGGAATATCAACAATAAAAAAACCGATAAATTGCCGTCCAACCCCATGCGGGTAGAATTTGAGCAGCATCATTTGTAATGCTGCGACCAGCGTAAATGCGGTTAGAGAATAAAAATATAAGCTGGGATATTCGTAATGTACGGGTTGGTGTTCAAGGGTAATCAGAAAAATAATGACTAAGCAAAAGGCAATAACCAATCTATAGCCTGAATACAGTGTGCCTAGACGGTAAATTGTTTGATAAATAGGAACCGTTACCGTAGGCGACATAAATCGTACTCAAGATAAATTATTGTTTTAATCAATTTATGGCTTAATTAGACCATAACGTATCGCAAGGTGGGTGAGTTTTACATCACTATCAAGTCCTAATTTTTCAAAGATACGATAACGATAAGTATTGACTGTTTTTACACTGACAAAGAGTTTGTCAGATATTTCTTGTGCACTGACACAATTTACCACCATCATGGCAACTTGCATTTCACGTTCTGACAGTGCATCAAAAGGTGAGGTTTGTGTATCGGATAAATAAGAGCTTGCAAGTTGTTCGGCAATATCAGCACTAAAATACTTACCGCCTTGCATGACTTTTTTAATTGCACGAACCATTTCAGTGATCGGCGCGCCCTTGGTAATGTAACC
The DNA here is from genome assembly GCF_052824985.1 of Acinetobacter sp. 1125_18A. Classification (NCBI taxonomy): domain Bacteria; kingdom Pseudomonadati; phylum Pseudomonadota; class Gammaproteobacteria; order Moraxellales; family Moraxellaceae; genus Acinetobacter; species Acinetobacter sp. 1125_18A. The sequence continues at coordinate 225,951 of NZ_VTDG01000006.1, read as the reverse complement.
ACGAGCTCCAGCTTTCAATAACAGCGATGGATAGGGTTCTTCAGCCAAACCACTCACAGCGAGTACTTTGGTATCAGGTGCGGTTTGTAACAAACGACGGGTAGTTTCTACACCACCAATTCCAGGCATGTTGACATCTAATAAAACCACATTGGGATGTTGTTGCCTTACAATCGTAATTGCTTCTTCACCAGATTCTGCTTGTCCAATGACTTGAATATCGGTCTGATCTTCTAACATTCTGCAGATGCCGGTTCTTACTAATTCATGGTCATCTACCACTAAAACAGTAATCACTTACACCTCCTTAAATTTCTCAATATCGACATTTTTGTTACATAAAGCAAAAAAGACTTGCAAAGACATAACAAAATTGGCAATCCTATTCCTAATATCCATTCAATATTTACGCATAATACGGCGTGATTGAAATATTTGTTTTAATATAGTCACGTTTGAGTGTAAATGTAAGTCATATTTGAGGTAATTAGCAAGTTTGTGAATACCTCCTTGAGGTGAGTAAGTTATCGTGAAAAAACCAAAAAAAACGTTAATGCATGTGCTGAGTTTGTCAGTACTACTCAGTTTGAGTTCTACAGCTTTTGCTGAAATCATTATGAACTCATCGGGGGGGAGCGGACAAGCAACTGTAAATTGGTCTTCTTCAGATGCGAGCCAGTTACTCAATGGTGACTCTCTGGATGATGATGGTGAAGATATTTCTCCAAAAGGCTCAACAACGTTAACCACAACAATTCGTGCATCAAATGCTGCACCAACAACATTGACCAATAAGTCTGTACAGATTTATGACACCAATACCTATAATAGCCAGCCATCGGTAAATGCGCGTGCTGCGTTGGTGATGGATGCAAAAACAGGTGAAGTCCTGTTTAGTAAAAATACCAATATGGCATTGCCTATCGCATCAATTACCAAGTTGATGACAGCAGTGATTACCGCAGATGCCCGTTTAAATATGTCTGAAGACATTACTTTGCAACAAATCGATTTTGCGGGTGCTGGTGGTAAGAATTCAAGTTCAACTTTAAAAGTTGGCGATACCATGAATCGTGCTGAAATGTTACTTGTGGCATTGATGAAATCTGAAAATCCAGCTGCAGCAGCTTTAGCGCGTACTTACCCAGGTGGTCGCCAAGCGTTTTTTGCTGCAATGAATTCAAAAGCACGTCAATTGGGCATGAACTCAACCCATTATGTTGAATCTACTGGTTTAGATCCACGTAATGTTTCTTCTGCTCGAGATTTGGGGATTTTAGTCAGTGCTGCATCGCAATATGGCTTGATCCGTCAATTTTCAACAACAGCACATTATGATTTTAATTTAGGTTATCGCGTGTTGAAATCAAACAATACCAATGCCTTAGTACGTAATGGTGGCTGGAATATTAATATTTCTAAAACGGGTTATATCAATGAAGCAGGGCGTTGCGTAGTTATGCATACCACTGTAAATAGCCGTCCAGCTGTGGTGGTGTTATTAGGTGCAAGTTCTTCTCAGGCACGTACCAATGATGCAACCAATTTATTAAACTGGGTCAGTAATTTACCGAAACGTATCTAATCGGTTTCTCACCGCACTTAACCAGCCAAATGACAAAAAGCTCTTTAATATGAAGGGCTTTTTTTATGCTTAAATTAAGTATAAAAAATAGATTATGAGATGTGTAAATTTGGAATACTGGTGTTTGGGTGGCACTTTCAAATCGTGCTGACAAAGCAATTGATATTAAAGGCAGATAGTGTGACTGAATCAGATCTGTACTATGACCAATATGAAGAAGAATAATGTTTAGCTTGAGCAAATAAAAAACCAGTTGCGCACAACTGGTTTTTTTAGATGTGAATGCGTTATTACATATTTGAAAGAATAGAGTCTTTCACTTGATTCATTGTTGCATCAATAGATAACATCACTGCATCTTCACATTGTTTAATTGCGGTATCAGGATCTTTTAGACCATTACCTGTCACAGTACATACAATCACAGAACCTTCAGCAATTTTACCTGCTTTGATATCACGAATTGCACCACCGATAGATGCCGCAGAAGCAGGTTCAACAAATACACCTTCATACATAGAAAGCAGACGTTGCGCTTCTAAAATTTCTGCATCAGTTAATTCATCAAACCAGCCATTTGAGTCACGAACGACCGCTTTAGCATGATTAAAGCTTTGAGGATTACCAATACGAATTGCTGTTGCAACTGTTTCTGGGTTTTCAACAGGACCACCACGTAAGAATGGCGCAGCACCAGAAGCTTGATAACCGACCATGATCGGACGACCTTCAGGGTTTGGACCGGTAAACTTATCTGTTTCAGGGTCATAAACCACTTGTTCAAATGCTTCAACAGGTTGATTAGCAACTGCTTCGGTATAACCCATCCAATGCGCAGTGATATTGCCCGCATTACCAACAGGTAAGCAGTGGTAGTCAGGCGCACGACCTAATGCTTCTACGATTTCATAAGCAATGGTCTTTTGACCTTGTAAGCGGTATGGGTTGATTGAGTTAACAATCGTTACCGGCGCTTGGTCTGCAACTTCTTTAACCAAACGCATGCCGTCATCGAAGTTCCCGCGAATTTGCATGGTGATCGCGCCGTACATCATCGCTTGTGCCATTTTACCCATGGCAATTTTGCCTTCTGGGATTAACACAAATGCTTTGATACCCGCACGAGCAGCATATGCAGCAGCAGCAGCAGAGGTATTGCCTGTAGATGCACAGATAATTGCCTTAGAGCCTTCTTCTACTGCTTTGGTCACTGCCATGGTCATACCACGGTCTTTAAACGAACCTGTCGGGTTTAAACCTTCATACTTCACATAAATTTCAACATTCTTACCAATAATACCGGGAATATTGTCTAATTTAATGAGAGGCGTATTACCTTCATTTAAAGAAATAGCACGTGTAGTTTTCGATACTGGTAAGCGGTCACGATAGCGATCAACAAGTCCTGTATAGCGATTGGCATTAGACATGATGGTGTTCCAATTGTGTGTAGAGCAAATAAGATATTCTTTTAACCTCTAAGCCTCTACTCGGAGAGGCTGAGCCATTCATTGAATGGCGCTTTGCAGGGTGTTGCTGCAAATTTAGAGGAGTTTAAAACCCGATTAGTTATCGAGCAATTCTAAACGAATTCGTACGATTTCGCCATGGATAGCAGGTAAGGCTTGAATTTGTGCAATCGCTTCATTCATTTTCGATTCGACAATCGGATCAGTCAAAATCACGATAGGAATCAGATCTTTTAAGCGAGGTTGCTGCATGATGGCATCAATACTGATCCCAGTGCGACTTAAAATTGTTGTTACATCTGCAAGTACGCCAGTTTGGTCTTCAGCATTTAAACGCAAATAATAACCTGTGGTCATCTCATCACTCGACAAGATATGCAAGTCGGAAAGAGCTTCAAAGGCAAGCTGAGGAATAGTACCTGAACCATCTTCTGTGTAAATGATATCACGGACAATATCAACCACATCTGCCACAACCGCAGAAGCAGTAGGGCCTGCGCCTGCGCCTGCACCATAATACAATGTAGGGCCAACTGCATTGGCTTGAACCAAAACTGCATTCTTCACGCCATTTACATTGGCAAGAAGCTCTTCTTCAGGAATCAGGGTTGGGTGTACGCGAAGTTCGATGCCTTTGCTAGAACGACGTGCAATACCTAAGTGTTTGATCTTATAGCCAAGCTCTTCAGCGTATTTCACATCTTGTGCAGTAATCTTGGTGATACCTTCGGTATAAACCTTATCGAACTGTAAAGGAATACCAAAGGCACATGACGCAAGAATAGTCAGCTTATGCGCAGCATCAATGCCTTCAACATCAAATGTTGGGTCTGCTTCGGCATAACCAAGTTCTTGAGCTTCTTTAAGTACGTCCGCAAAGGCACGACCTTTTTCACTCATTTCAGTCAGAATGAAATTACCTGTACCATTGATGATACCCGCCAGCCATTCAATTTTATTGGCTGCTAAGCCTTCACGAATGACCTTGATAATTGGAATACCACCGGCAACCGCTGCTTCAAAGGCAACTTGTACGTGGTGATCATCAGCTGCTTTAAATAGCTCATTGCCATGTTCTGCCAGTAAGGCTTTGTTTGCCGTTACCACTTGCTTGCCATGTTTTATAGCTTCCATCATGACTTCATAAGCAGGGTGAATACCGCCCATGACTTCAACGACAACATCAACATCAGGCTGGCGGACGATATCTAGCAGATCAGCGCTCTGTTTAATGCTTGCTGGTAAATTTAGATCTGGACGTGGACGACGCGTGCCTACGTGGGTAATTTCAATTTCTCGACCGGTGCGACGTCTAATTTCAGCAGCGTTTTCTTGTAGTAGTTTAAGGGCACCACCGCCTACGGTTCCAAGACCGAGTATTGCCAGACGAACTGGTTTCACGTCACACTCCAATTATGTATATAAATTATATTAAGCTTAGATCATAGCTAAAAAATGCGCCAGACTCTAGAGCCTGACGCATCTTTATATTGAGCTATAAATAATAGTAAATTTACTGATAAAAATTATTTATTTAAACGGCTTTCAATTTCGTCAGCAGTCATATAACCGCCCAGATATTCACCCTCTGCATTGTAGATCGCAGGGGTACCATTTACACCCATTTTTAGACCTAAAGCATACAGGTCACGAACTGGATTTTTACAACTTGCAGGTGGAAGCGCAGTACCAGCAATGGCTTGATTAAATGCAGCACTACGGTCTGCACTACACCAGATACTTTCCATCGTCGGTATAAATTGTTCACCACGTGGCCATGCGATATAACGTATTTCAATACCTTTAGCCGTGATTTCACTGATATGTTCATGAAGTTTATGGCAATAAGGGCAGCTTGCATCAGTAAATACATAGATTACATGTTTAACCTTACCTTGCGCAGGGTAAACCAACAGATCCTTAATATTTAACTCAGCAAGATATTTCTTGTTTTCTGCAGCTTGTATTTTGTCACCAATGCTACTGAGTTTATCGCCACCTAAACGGATTACATCACCTTGGATCAGGAATTTACCATCAGATGTTGCATAGACTGAGCTCATGCCTTCCATGCTGATCCAATAAAGATTGGGCATTTCAGTCGGTTTAGCATCTAAAATTTTGGCTTGAACGCCAGCCTTTTTGAAATTGGCTTGTAATGTTTGAATTAGACGTTGTTTTGCATCACGCTCAGTTAAATTCGATGCCTCACCTGTTGCAGGTGCTGTCGCAGTTAAAGTGTCATCTTTTTTTGAGTCTGGATTTTTTGAACAAGCACTCACTGCCATCGTGCTTGCAATAAGACAAGCCAACATCAATTTTGAACGATTCAATTGCATAAATAACTCTTTATGTTTCTTCAGCATGATTTGAGGGAATTAGCATAACAAAATTTTTAATAGTGTACTTTAAAACTTGATTAAGGGATGTAAATTGCCGATATACACGTCATGCTCAGCCATCAAGCGCGTGGATGATATTTTTCATGCAGCTGTTGCATACGGATTTGTGCGACATGGGTGTAAATTTGTGTGGTCGATAAATCACTATGCCCCAAAAGCATTTGCACAACGCGTAAGTCAGCACCATGATTTAAAAGATGCGTTGCAAAAGCATGGCGTAAGGTATGTGGTGATAGCTCTGCTTGAATCCCAGCTTGTAAGGCATAACGTTTGATGGCATACCAAAAGTTTTGACGACTCATGATGCCGCCATGTTGGGTTAGAAATAGATAATCGGTAGCGGATTTATACAGTTGTGGGCGAGATTCAGTTAAATATTTTTCCACCCATTCACATGCCATGCCCCCCAAAGGCACCAAACGTTCTTTATTACCTTTACCTGTGATTCTTAAATAGCCTTGTTTTAAATTGATCAAATCTAATCTTAAATTGAGAAGCTCAGAAACACGTAAACCACAAGCATAAAGCACTTCAAACATGGCGCGATCACGCAAACCTAACGCTGTTGTGACCTCTGGTGCTTGGATCAGTGCTTCAACGTCCTGCTCCGATAAATCTTTAGGCAATGCTCGTCCGAGTTTTGGGGTTTTATGGGTCGCGACAGGATTATCTAAACGAATCTTTTGTTCACGTAAAAACTTAAAAAACGAACGTAAAGCAGAAAGTGAACGGGCAATTGACCGAGGGCTTTTGCCTTGTTTAGTGAGTTGAATAAGTACATCGGAAATGTCTTCATGTGTCCAATTCGGAAGGTAAGAATTTACACATTCACTACATTGAATTAAGTCAGATAAATAGGCGTTTCTTGTATGCGGACTGACCGTTTGCGCAATTAAATAGTCACGGAATCCCTGTAAAAAGCCTAGATTTTCAGGAATGGCAACAGCAGCAGGAATACGTGGTTTCTTATTTAGCATGGTCTTCGGTGGTGTTTAAAACTTATTTGTTGATGGAATGTAGACTAAAAGAAAACATAAGTCGAATATCGTATTTGAATGAGAATTGTAATCAAACCTTACTTGGTAATTATTCTCATTTGTATGTATAATAGTCTGTCTATCGTGTAAATTTTAGGGTTAATTGCTGTGCGTTTGTCAGACTTGAAAGTAAAGCAAACTGCCATTATCGCAAAGGTCAATCGTACCTCACAAGATAATGTCAATCAGCCAGATTTAGTGGCGAGTCGTTTAGAAACTCTAGGTTTTGTGCCTGGCACACGTGTACAAGTGATCACAAAAGGTGTTTTTGGTGGTGATCCTATTCTCATTCAAATTGGTTTTACTCGATTTGCGTTGCGCAAGATCGAAGCCGAGAAAATTGAAATACATCAGGCATTAGAAGGAGCTTCCGCATGAGCGAAACTTTACGTATTGCTTTAGTGGGAAATCCTAACTGCGGTAAAACTTCACTTTTCAACCATTTAACCGGTACACGTCAAAAAGTTGCCAACTATGCTGGGGTGACTGTTGAACGTAAAGTGGGTACATTTAATTTACCTTCTGGTCGTGCGGTGCGTGTTCTAGATTTGCCTGGAACATATAGCCTCGATGCAGCCAGTCCTGATGAAGCCATTACCCGTGATGTCGTTTTAGGGAAAATTGCCGGTGAACAAGATCAACAGGCATTTTTATGTGTGGTGGATGCAACCAACTTAAAATTACATTTGGGACTTGTCCTTGAAGTCATTGAACAAGGCAAACCGATTCTGCTTGTATTAAACATGATGGATGAAGCGCGTCGTCGTGGGATGCAGATCAATACCCAAAAATTATCACAGCGTTTAGGTATTCCTGTGGTGGAAACGGTTGCTGTGCGTAATGCAGGGATTGAAAACTTGATGGGTGCTTTGGAAAATGAAAAATTCCACACACCAAGTGCAGAACTGAGTGATGTTAAGCTTTCAGGTTCCAATCATGAAAAAATTGACCAAATCTTAAAAGATGTGGTGGTTTTTTTAGATCATGAAGATAAACGTACTGATTTTCTCGATAAGATTTTTTTACACCCCGTTTTAGGACTTCTTAGCCTTGCGCTGATGATGTTTATTGTTTTCCAAGCTGTATTCGCTTGGGCAGCGCCATTTATGGATGGTATTGAAGAATTTTTTGGCTGGTTTGGTGGCTGGATTGGGCAGTTTATTACCCAGCCACTACTTCACAGCTTGGTGGTCGATGGGATTATTGCAGGTGCAGGTAGTGTAGTGGTGTTCTTGCCACAGATTCTGATTCTGTTCTTCTTTATTTTGGTTTTAGAAGAGTCAGGCTATCTACCGCGTGCGGCATTTCTACTTGATAAATTGATGTTTAAAGCAGGCTTAAGTGGTCGGGCGTTTATCCCACTGTTATCCAGTTTTGCCTGTGCTGTACCTGGGATCATGGCGACTCGAAGTATCAGTGATCCGCGAGATCGTTTGGTGACAATATTGGTTGCGCCATTGATGACATGTTCAGCGCGTTTGCCAGTTTATGCTTTACTGATTGCTGCATTTATTCCAGCGAAAATGGTTTGGGGTTTCCTTAATCTACAAGGTTTAGTGCTCTTCGGTTTATACATGGCGGGAATTGTGAGCGCACTCATTGTTGCGACCGTGCTGAAATTTTTCCAGAAAGATAAATCACAACATGCTTTATTGATGGAATTACCAAGCTACCGTATCCCAGATATAAAAAGTGTATGGATTGGTTTGTTAGACCGTGCCAAGATCTTCTTAAAGCGTGTCGGTGGCATTATCTTCGCTTTATCGATTTTATTATGGTTCTTATGTACATTCCCTCAACCGCCAGAGGGTGCAACTTTACCCGATATTGACTACTCTTTTGCCGGGATGCTGGGGCATGTGATGCACCCAATCTTTGAACCGCTTGGATTTAATTGGCAAATCTGTATTGCTTTAATTCCAGCGATGGCAGCACGTGAAGTTGTGGTTGCAGCATTGGGTACGGTTTATGCGTTATCCGCAGCGGATGATGATGCAGTTGCTCAAGGTTTATCACATCTGATCAGTCAGGGTGATTTAAGCTGGTCAGTTGCAACAGGTTTATCGTTGTTGGTGTGGTTTATCTATGCACCGCATTGTTTAGCGACATTGGCTACGGTAAAACGTGAAACAGGTTCTTGGAAAACTGTTGCTGGTATGACAGTTTATCTATTTGGTTTGGCTTATTTAATGGCTTTCCTCACTTATCAAATTGCGTCAGGTTATTTTGGTCTATAAGCCAGAATCTTGAAGCAAAGGAGCTAGAGATGATTGAATTATTGATTATTGCGGTATTGGTGATTTGGAGTGCAATTTTTGTATTTAAGAAAGTCTTTCCAAAGTCAGCGTATTCGGTGTTTTCTAAACTGGCTCAATTTTGTCAGTCGCAAGGTTGGAATCGTTTAGCCAAATGGATTCAGCCTGCGATGGTGAGTGGATGCGGTGGCGGTTGTGGTTGCAGTAGTGCTGAAACGGACAATCCTAAAAAGGTTGAAGTCCAAGCCGTAAAATGGAAATGATAGGCCTCTAAATTCATTAGCCTAAAAAGAAAAAAGCCATTCTAGAACATAGAGTGGCTTTTTATTTGTATGTGGGAATAGTTCATAAAAGATAATTTATCTCGTTAGCAGATAGGCATATCTTGAATGATCCAATGGTGCAGAAATCAATTTAATCAGTATGAGCTTCTGTAGGTTTATACAAAGCACTAACTAGACTTTAGCTATGGGTTTCCTCCTCGCCATCATCTTCAAAAGTTCGTGCAATTTTTTCGATATTTAAGCTTTTAGCCATCGCATCAAAAATTTCCTTATAAGCACCATCTTGATGATAAAGATCATGATGTTCACCATGCTCAACGATTTGTCCTTCTTTCATCACATAGGTGTAATCGGCATCAATAATTTGTGAAAGGCTATGCGAGATCATAATCACAGTTCGACCTTGTTTAATCTCATCTAAGCTTTGTTTGATTTGCTCTGAAGCGATGGCATCTAAACTCGCTGTGGGCTCATCTAAAAAGATAATAGGCGGGTTTTTAAGGAACATTCGAGCAAGTGCGATACGCTGTTGTTGTCCGCCAGACAATAGCAAGGCATCTGCTTCATAGGCATGCGGTAATTTTAAAATCTGCTCATGAATCGAGGCTTTTTTTGCAGCTGCGATGACTTCTTCATTGCTTGCATGGGGCTTACCATAACGAATATTTTCTAAAATTGAGCCTTGGAAAATATGGTTTTTTTGCAATACCAAGCCAATATGTTCTCTTAAATAGTGTGTATCGAGTTGCTCTAAATCAATCCCATCGAGTTTGATACAGCCTGAATTCGGGGCGTAAAATTTATCCAATAGGCTGATTAAGGTTGATTTTCCCGCACCTGATAAGCCGACTAAAGCTGTGATTTTATTGGGTTGAATAGTCATGTTAATCCGATGTAAGGCTTGATGACCATTCGGATAGATAAAATCAACATTTTCCAATTCAAATTTGCCATGAATTTGAGGTTTCATTAAGCCACTGGCTTCGATTTCATGATCTGCTTCTAAGATGCCAAAGAAGCTTTCTGAATAGATCATTGCCGAGTTAATTTCATCATAAATACGGTGCAAAGAGCGGATTGGTGCAGACACGTTATTGAACAACAATACATGGTACATGATCATCCCTATACTCATTTGTCCATCTAAAACAAAGTAAGCAGTTAAAATAATGATCAGGACTACACCAACTTGTTCGATAAAGGTTTTTAAACCATCAAAGATATAGCTGGTTTGTCGAGTTTGCATCTGATTTTCAGTCAGTGACTTTTGTAAGTTCAGTTGCTTAGTGGATTCAACAGCCTCTTTATTAAAAGATTTAATCACTGTAATTGAGTTAATAATACTCAAAATACCTTGATTCTTCTTTTCCATGTTATCGCGCAAGGCTCGACGTTTGCCAGAAAGCTTTTGTGATTGTTTAAAGGTCAGCCAAAAGTAAATTGGTACAATGATTGTTGCGACCACACCCACCCAAAAATTGGCATAATACATTAGGGCTAAAGCAATAATTGCGCTGGTAAATAACGGTAAAATATCAATAAAAAAGATTTGTACCAGTCGGGTGAGTGAGCTAACTCCCCGGTCGATACGGGTTTGTAATTTTCCTGCTTGATTATTTTTCTGATCGAAAAAGGCCAATCGATAGGTAATAAATTTTTCGATAATGCCCTGAGATAGGTCCTGTGAAATTAAAATTCTGAGTTTTTCACCAAATGATTTTTGCCCAAATTGAACAATTGCATTGATAACTTCTTTGGCCAATAAAACCACTGTAATGGTAATGATAATGTGCCATCCATCCGCTAGGCCTTGTCCTGCTTGGATCAGTTGGTTAATGCTGTCTACAGCATATTTAAGTGTAAGAGCATTGACCTGAGCGGTGAGTGAGCCAATCAACGTTAACACTAAGGTAACGATGACAAGCCAGCGGTAGGGACGTACAAAGGGGCGTAATTTTTGAAATAATTGCCATAAATTCATAGGTTTTTGCTTTTTATCAGCTTGGTTTTAGTCTAAAGCTGAATAAACTTTGCTACAAGTGATTGCTATGTTTTGAATTGTGAAAGATTTTAATAATGTCTTACACTAGTCCAAATCTTCACGATCAAAATCCTATTTAAATTCTTCAACTTGCTGAGTTAATTTGAATATTTACCCATGATATGACCTGCTATTCTTCATATTAAAGTTGTTCAATTTTGATCAAAAATGACTTGTTTCATGTTAAATATTGATTCATTGTTGGATGAACCCGTAGCTCATTTTAGACAATGAATTTAGATTTATTTGAACCTGAAGCACAAGATAATTTACTGCCTTATGATGGGGTAGTAAAAGACTTTGGCTTAATTTTGGATCATGAACAAAGTCAAAAATATTTAAATTATTTCCTACAGCATTTGGCTTGGCAACATGATGAAGTTTATTTGCATGGTCAATATTATAAAACTGAGCGCAAAGTGGTGTGGTATGGCGATGATGATTACCAATATCATTATTCAGGTATGGCAAAACAAGCCCATATCTGGAATCCTGCTTTATATCGACTCAAACAGCATATCGAGCAACTCACAGGGCAAACTTATAATTCATGTCTGGCAAATTTATATGAAAATGGCTCACAAGGCGTGGGTTGGCATAGTGATGATGAGCCATCATTGGAAGCGCCCAACCACAATGTGGTGATTGCTTCATTGAGTCTAGGCGCTACTCGAAAATTCAGTTTTAAGCACAAGTGGAAACCTAAGAAAGTAGATTTACTTTTACACAGTGGTCAATTGATTGTGATGCAAGGGCAGACCCAACGTTATTGGAAACATAGCTTAGCCAAATCCACACGAATTTTAGCGCCTCGTGTAAATTTGACCTTTCGTTACTTTTATCCAAGTGGATAAAGCTTGTCATCAAATTGTTCAAGTTTAGGAAAGTCTAATGCAGGTAAATTTTCTAAGTTATGTAAATATTGTTGATAATCAAGCAGGATTTGTTGGCGTGCTTCATTAGAAATATAAGGGACATGGTAAGCGGTAAATGGTGGCAGCACGTCAAAGCCTGCATAAGCTAAAGTTCCACGTTGAATCGGCAGTAATAAATCTTCAATTGAACCATGAATCGCATGATCACCAAACATATGTTCACGGCCACCCAAGGTAAAACTTAACAAGGCTTTTTTCCCCACCATGCCGCCGTAGTTATAAAAACGTTTACCACCATAGAAAATACCCGAAACGAATACGCGATCAATCCAGCCTTTTAAGATGGCAGGTACAGATGTCCAATACATGGGGAAACTTAAAATCACTAAATCTGCTTTTTGTACTTTTTCAATTTCAATCTGAATGTCTGCGGCAATCTGCTTATTTTTACAAGCATGGCGCTGTTCCAAAGCATAATTCATATATTCAGGATGACTTAGTTCTAAGAAATCTTCTCGTGATGCGATTGGATTAAAATTCATGGCATACAAGTCTGAAACCTCAACTTGATGTCCTAATTTTTCCAAGACCTCAACAGCATGATCTTTCATTGCGGTTGTAAATGAAAGGGGTTCGGGGTGTGCATGGACGATGAGGATATTCATAACATTCCTTAATTAAAATTATGCATCATTGTTATTGGCTGCTTTAGATTATTCCTCAATGAAAATGATTCGCCAATTACTCTAATTATTTTTTTAATGGCTTAAAAGTGAACTTAATGGATAAAAAATTTTGTACATAAAAAAGCCTATGTTTAAACACATAGGCTTCCTTACTCTGAGGAGGAATTGTCTTCGTAAAAACAATGTCCAAAAAATCATGGATTACTGAAGAACATAATCATATTATGAGAATATAAAAACATTATCAAGAGATAAAAACATTACAAAATATTAAATTATCAAGATAATTGCGCTTATGGGTGAAATTCAGATAATTGGTCATTGGCAGAGAGTGCTTGATAGCGTTTTTCAATCTGTGCAGCAGACTCTTGCAAGGTCTCAATTAGTTTTGGGGTGTTGACGTATTCAAAACGATTTTTTGAAGCAAGTACGGTCAATGCTAAAGGCGCTTCTTTACTTGAAAACTTCACTGGGATAGATAAGCCAGAAACATTTGGATCAAGTTCGCCTTGTGAAAAATAATAACCTTGTTTTTTAATTTTTTTCATTTTATTAACAAAGGTTTCTTCATTTTCAGCAAAACCAACTTCAGTTAATTGTGTTGCAAAGCGAAGGTAATATTCATGAATTTTCTGTTTAGATAAATGCGCCATGATCACTTTAGGTGACGAGCCCATAAATACGGGGCGAGGGCAACCACGACCATAAGAAAGTAAAGTTTCATCACGATACACCTCATGATGAACATCAATACAATAGTCATCATTTAAATGTGTCAGTAAACAGCAAAGCTCTGTACGTTCTGAAATTTCTTGCATAAATGGTTTGCTGATTTGAACCAATGGATCGGTGGTTCTAGAAATATAGTCCATCACAGCAATTTTAGGACCAAGGGTGTAATCGCCTGAAGTTCCATTTAAGCGTTGCAAAATATCAGCCGAAACTAATTCTTTTAAATAGCGATAGCTGGTCGGTTTAGATAAACCAAGCTCTTCACAAATCACATCGACATTAATTACTGGGCGAGACACCGAAAATAAATCCAATACGGTGAGAATTTTGCCAAAACTGGAAAGTGCCATTGATGACCTACTCAATTAGTGAGAATCAAAAAAAATAATAATGAATGTTACTTTATAACAAATTGTTCAAGAAAAAACAGTGGAATTTGCATTGTAAATGCAAATGATTCTACATTTTTAACTTTAGTAGTTATTTTGAGAAAAAGCACTACATTTGCACATCAAAGTAAAATATATTTGGTTGTATTATCAAAATGAGATATTTTTATTGATTATTTGTGTTTTTTTTGAGATTATTGCTGATATGAATATCCAATGGTGAATTTATACTTTTCTAGAAGTATAAATTTTTATCATAAATTGAGTCCTTCTCTACTCAATCGTTGTATTTGAGCAAATGCCTAAATTTGTTCTTCTATTCACATCTTTTTTTTAAACCACACTGTTTATTTGACTAAGCAGTGCGGTTTTTTGGTCGCTAAGAAAAGAAAATGTGATGTGTACAACAAAGCCTCATAAAAGTGGTGAATATCAGCTTCCTAGATCTTAGAGAGCTAGAGATGACAGAGAAAATCAATGAAATTGAATTTATAGTGAGTTGCTTGCATGTTACTGATCAAACCCTTATTGGCTTTTAGACCCAATAAACTCGATTGGATTTTTGCGAGCAAAACTTTCATTGCAGGAATGCTGGCACTTTATATTGCATTTGAACTCAACCTGAGCTACCCGATTTGGGCGATCGGTACAGTCTTTGTGATTGCCAATCCTTATTCGGGCATGATGGCATCAAAAAGTATCTATCGAATTTTAGGAACCTTGATCGGAGCAATTTTTGCTATTGCAGTGATGCCTCATTTGGTTAATACCCCTTGGTTATTTACCTTTGTACTGGCAACTTGGGTGGGGATCTGTCTATATCTGTCTTTAATCGACCGATCACCACGCAGTTATGTGGTGATGTTAGCGGGTTATACCGCGGTGATTATTTGTTTTAACTCAATTTATTATATCGAGACAGTTTCGATTTTCGACATGGCTGTGGGTCGATTCTTAGAAATCTCGTTGGGTGTTGTGTGTAGTGCTGTGGTCTCTGCCACTATATTTCCTATGCATATTGGGCCTGTGGTCGAACTCCGTGTCACTAAAACCATGCAAGACACCAAACAGGCTTTTGACTCAATTTTGTCTGATCCGGCACATACAGATAATTATACTCAGCTATTGACCAATATCACGCGTGATACAACAGATATTCATAGTATGGCTGTGCATTTAAGTTATGAAACTTCAAAATTTAAGGGCATGACCAAACCACTCCAAGAGTTGTTACATCAAGTGACGATGTTAGTGGCTAACTTGGTCGCAATGTCAGAACGGATCAAGCAACTGGATCAAATTGATTTAACTTATCGTCCGTATCTGCTTGAGTTTCATCAAAAGATTGATGATTTTTTAGAAGGTGAGAATGCCATTCTTGAAGATGAGCTTAAGCACTTACCTGAACATTTTGACCAAGAATTTCAAACCATCACTGAACATGCAACTGCTAAACAACAGGTGATTTTGGGCAGTCTAAAAATGGATATTCGCCATTTTATTCAAAATGTTCGTGCAGTGAAGTTTATTTGGCAATGCATGCAGCAAGGTAATCATAGCTTACCTGAATCCATTGTACCTTTAACCACAACCTATCCCAGTTTACATCGTGATTATGGCGTTGCGGTACGTGGCGGGATATCGGCATTTTTAACCACCAACATTGCCTGTGCATTTTGGATTTTAAGTGGCTGGAAAATGGGCTTTATGGTGGCAGAAATGGCCGCAATTACAGCATGTATTTTGACCTTTTTAGATGACCCTGTACCTGCGCTAAAAATATTTATCCGCTCCAGTATTTATGCTGCTATTTTGGTTTTTATTTATGCATATGGGATTTTTCCGCATATCACCGCATTTTGGGAGTTAGCCGTTGTATTAGCCCCCTTTATTATGTTCTGTGTGATGTTGTATTTACATCCGCCTTTGCATGCACTGGGTTTACCACTGATTATGAGTACGATTATGGGGTTAAATCTGCAAAACCGTTATTTGATGGATCAGATCACCTTTTTTGATGCTTCGATTGCAACCGTGATTGGGCCGATTATCACGGTTTGTATTATGCAAATGGTACGTTCAATGTCCCCTGAAATGACAGTAAAACGGATGTTGGCTTTACACTATAAAGCTATGCGGGAAAGTATTGCGATGTCTTATGGAACGGGCTTTAGAATTCATTTACGCAGTATGTTTGATCGTATTGGCGTGTTAAATACCAAATTGATTCAGTCAGAACAGCTCAAAATCGAAATTAACAATGCTTTAATTGAGTCGAGTGCTGCTATTGATCTAACTCGCTTGCAGGAGTTGGTCCAAAAATTATCGCCTGAATCTACAACAACTGGCGCAATTGTTAAATTACAAGGCCTACTTAACCAGTGGTTAAGCGAAAAAGCAGTAACTCAGCCTGATGATAACTTACGACAAACATTGATCCAGCAATTTGATCAAGTCTTGCAAGATGCGCAAGCGGTAGGTGATCAGGATATCCGACAGCGTATAGAAATTTCTGTGAATAATATTCGCAATAGTATTTGTCATATTCATCTGGTTGATGCACAACCTTCAACTGTTCTAGTGGGAGCATAAATATGGGTGAGCTCAACATTTATGGTGTTTATGTCCCAATATTTTTAATTCAAGCAATTCTGGCATTCATCATCTGGAAAGTGGTGTGTATTGGTACAGATCGCTTGGTTGAAAAAGAATGGATTGCATTGCCTGGGATTTTTAACATCTGTATCTATTTGATTTTATTGTGGTCGATTCATTGGGTATTTATTCAGGTGACGACTTAACCGCTGCAATAGAGCTGATTTACTTTTAAGTTTAATGATTGGAAAATTGAAATGAATACGTTTGACATACGTAAGGCAATCCGGCCGATATCATTGGGTATCGCGGTGATTATTGCGATATTTTGTGCGCTGCATATCTGGAATTACTACAATGCAGAACCTTGGACACGTGATGGGCGTGTCCGTGGCGATGTTATTCAAGTGTCTTCTGATATTGCTGGCTTAGTCACAGAGGTGATGGTTCAAGATAACCAAACAGTGAAAAAAGGGCAGGTGCTTTTTAAAATTGATTTAGCACGCCAAACTTTAGACGTGGAACAAGCAAAATCAGATCTTGCAAAAGCCCAGTCAGGACTGGCTGAAGCAGAAGCAGGGCTTGCTGAGGCAAAAGCCAATATTGTCAAGTCAAAAGCCAATATCAATCTTGCAGATAAAAATGCACATCGATATGCAGACCTGATGAATGGTGCGATCTCTAAACAAGAACAAGATCAGATGTTTGCTACACGAGATCAGTCCCATGCAGAGCATCAACAATTGCAAGCTGCGGTACAACAAGCAGAAGCCAATATCAAACAACAAAAAGCTTTGATTGAAGCAGCAACCAGTAGTGTGCATTTGGCGCAATTGAATATGCAACGTTCAGAAGTGATTGCACCAGCAGATGGAACATTATCAAATTTTGATTTGCGTGCAGGGAATTATGTCAAAGTTGGGCAAGCTGTTGCCGCTTTACTTGATCGTAAACAGCTCTATGTTGTGGGATATTTTGAAGAAACCAAACTCAATAAAATACATCTAGGTGATCCTGCAACAGTACAACTCATGGGCGATTCTTTGAAATATAAAGGCCATGTCCAAGGGATTGCGTCTGGGATTGAAGATCGTGAACGGACCACTTCGTCAGGCTTATTGGCCAATGTAAATCCAACATTCAGCTGGGTACGTTTGGCTCAACGGGTACCTGTGAAAATTATTTTAGATGAAGTGCCCCATGATTCATTGGCCTTTGTCGCAGGGCGTACCGTGACGGTACATATTTTGGAAAAAGTAAAAAAATAACCAGCATCCATCATTAAACTTTGATCTTAAAGCCCATTGAAAAATGGGTTTTTTTTATAGATTTAAGTCTGCCATAGCGGGCATATTAATTTCTTTAACACAGCTGGCTTGACTGGTGGATAAGATAAACTTGATGGCAAGAATAACATCCTGTAAGGGAATTAACTCATGGCCACTCTGTTGTAAAACATCTTCTACAGATGTATTTAGATCAAACTCAGTGGCCAAGTAGCCTAGATTTAATATGCTTACTCCAATCTGGTCTTTGCGTAAACTTTCTCGGAGGGAGTGGACAATGCCTCTGAGGGCAAATTTGCTGGCTGAAAAGACCACTTCTTTGCCGTTATGATTATCTAGTCCCCAGGTTGAACCAATCAAGATAATTTTTGCATTTAGAGACAATTTAAGATTCTCAATCAAGGATTGAATTGCCAAAATACAGGATTGAATATTAGTATAAATTAAATTTGATATTTCAATGTCAGTACATTGTTCAAAGTCATAATCTGCTTGAAAGGCTTTTGTTTCCCAGATTCCGACATTGTAAATCAGATAATCTATAGGATGATTTTGAATTTGATTTTTAACTAAATCCCGAGCATGTTCAGGTTTTGATAAATCAGCAGAGATCCATTTGAAATGAGCAAGGTCGCACTGTGGCTGAGAACGTGAAATACCAAAAACCAGATCTTGTGTTTGAGGTACTGCGTGTAAAATAGCTTGCCCCAAGCCTTTGCTTACACCATAGATGACATAGGTTTTAGACATTTTTAATGCTCAGTTTAAGGGGTAATGCCTTCAGGGTTTCGATACCAACTTTCAATAAATAAAGCCGCTGCAATACTATCCGCTGCTAATTTCTTTGCTCGCCCTTGCGCGTGGTAATGATCGAGTTCATCTCGTGCTTCACGTGTGGTTAAGCGCTCATCGACCATCAGGGTTTCAATATTGGTTTGATGACGTAAACGTCGTGCAAATTTACGTGCGCGTGTGGATAATTCTGACTCGGAATCATCCATATTTAACGGTAAGCCAACCAGAAATAAATTCGGTTGATGCTGTTTGATGATCTTAAGCAATTCATCCCAATTGGGGATACCATCTTTCATTGGAAAAAGTGCAAGCGGTGTTGCACTTTCAATGATGGAGGAGCCTACAGCCATTCCCGTTTTTTGTGTACCAAAATCAAATGCAATAATCAGTTGTGGGGAATTTAAATCAGGCATGTCCAATCTCAGAAGATAACCAAGTACGATCAATCCCTATTTTACGATAAGCCGCATCCCAACGGTCGGTATAAGGCAAATTAAACACCAAATCCATATCTGAATCACAAATCAACCAATCGCCACGGGTAATTTCATCTTCAAGTTGATTTTTAGTCCAGCTGGCATAGCCCAATGCAATTTGATAACGACCTACACCTTCATTGTGTGCAATCGCATCTAAAATATCTTTGCTGGTGGTAATACACAGATTTTCACCCACGGCAATCGAAGAGTGCCAGGTCGGTTGTCCTGTATGAATCACAAAACCCGCTTCAGGACGCAATGGACCACCTTGCAAAACTTCATGTGGATGCACATTATCTGCTTCAATTTCTAAGTCATTCAAAAGTTCTTTGACTTGAATACCTGAAGGTCGATTGATAATAATACCTTGCGCACCATCTTCATCATGACGGGCAAGATAGATTACTGTATTGGCAAAGAAATCATCAGCAAGATCAGGTGGTGCAATCAAGCAGCGATGAGAAAGATATTGTTTTGGCACCGATATGCAACTCCTTTTCAATCCGCTTAAATATTTTTAATTGTTTAAATAAAATCTATATCTATATAAATAGCACAATTAATATCAATAGGTTGTGAATATTTTAAAAGCCTGCAAAAACAGCCTAAGTTTTTCATCAATATGTTTAAAATATAAACAAAATGGTGTCCAAATAAAAATGTGCATCTCTAATAAAAGCGATGACAATAGGGCGAGTGAATAGATAAAAGCGCTTATATTGCAAAATAGGAATAAAAAACCAGTCGCGTGCTGACTGGTTTTTTATATGGGTATTCTTTTTTATACACTAGGATTGAGGTATTAAGATGGCTGAAATTTCAGCTGTCTTAATTGTTTTGCATGTTGCAAGGTGGTTTCACCAATTTCAATACCGCCTGTCATACGAGCCAATTCTAAAATAAGTTGCTCTTCTTCTAGTGCAACGATGGTACTACTTGCAGGATCTGTTTGCAGCTTTTTCACCAATAGGTGTTGATCGGACTGGGCCGCAACCTGAGCTTGGTGAGTAATACATAAAATTTGAACGTGTTGCCCCAAGCCTGCCAATAAGCGCCCGACAATTTCAGCGGTACCACCACTGATTCCGACATCAATCTCATCAAACACTAAAACTTCTGCTTCAGTTTTTTCGGCATTCATCACTTGCATGACCAATGCAATACGTGACAGCTCACCACCAGAAGCGACACGTGCCAGCGGTTGAGGTGGAATCCCTTTATTGGCAGTAAAGAGCAATTGAATAAAGCTTAAACCTTCAGCAGAAACTTGTTCCAGCGGTTCAAATTTAAATTCAAAATGTGCTTCTGGTAGCGCCAGTTGTTTGACTTGCTCAGTCAGTTGCTTGGCTAAAGGTTCAGCAGCATCACGACGAATCTGATCTAAATGTTGTGCTTTCTCTACAAACACTTGATGAGATTGTTCAACTTGCTCAGCGAGGGTTTCAGGATCTTCAAGTTGATGTAGTTGCTCTAATTCATTTTGCCATGTTTCATATTGCTGTTTGAGTTCATCGGGCTGAATACGGTATTTACGTGCCAAGCGATGAAAGACTTCGAGTTGTGTATTTAGCTCATCCATACGTTCAGGATCAAAACTTTGACGGTCTATAAACTGACGTAAATTTGCCGTTGCGTCATCAATTTCACTTTGTGCGTTGATCAATGAATTGTAAATTTCAGACAGCAGTTCACTTCGTCCAGCATGCGATTCTAAACGTCGAATAATTGAAGAAATTTCTTGGGTAATATTTTGTTCAGATTCATCAAGAACATTTAAGCTATAGCCACAGTCTTGCATGATGTGTTCATGGTGACTTAAACGATCAAATTCTTGTTCGATTTCTTTATAATCAATACGAATGACATCTTCGAGTTCTTCAAGTTGTAATTTTAAAGTGTCAATACGTTGCAGGCGATTGGCTTGTGCATCAATCGCTGCTTGATGTGTACGAATATTTTTTTGCCAAGTGCTGTACGCATCACGCACATCTTGGGCTGGCTGATAAAAATTACTATACCGATCTAACCAATGCTTCGGGTAGGGCGGTTCAAGCAGTTGTTGTTGGCTATGTTGGCTGTATAGTTGCACCAAAAGGCGGCCAAGTTCTTTTAATTCAGCGAGGCTGCTGGGACGACCATTGATCCATGCTTTGCTGCGTCCTGTTGCAAAGATCACCCGTCTTAAATGGATTTCACCAGATTCATCATCTAATTCATGAGTGTTGAGCCAATTGGCTTCCGGGCTCTGTGCTTGATAGCTAAAAACGGCGGTAATATCTGCTTTTTCAGCGCCATAACGCACATAATTGGTATCGGTACGCTCTCCTAAACAGGCTGACAACGCATCTAATAATAATGATTTACCCGCACCTGTTTCACCTGTAAGCACGTTGAACCCTTGCTCGATATCAATAGCAAGGTTATCGGCTAAAGCAAAATTGATCAGATTTAAGTGTGTCAGCATAAACGCATCCAAGCTGCGAACGGTGAAGTTCTAAGATAGTGAAGTTTTGTTGTGGTCACAAGTCAGAACGTATTCTAATACGAAGTAATTTTAAGCATTCTAAATAATTTTAATATGAAAATGTAATTTCCTTTGCTTAAGTTGCCAGTAAAACATCAAAATAGATAAATCTTATTGAATTAAATAAAAAATGAAGCAGGTATCTAGATTTTTTATGACTGATTTTATGCAACAGACATTTGAATCTATTGATCTGCATCTTTTATCAGCCAATATTGAAACAAGACATTTCTTCAGTCTAAGTAGGGAATAAATTGAGCATCCACAGGATTGGTATTCTTGGTGACGTGTATTGTGGTTTTGGGTCTTTATTGTTAGAGAAGCTTAAGCTTTGATCTAAGCGGACTGATAAAGCAGAGCAAAAATAGAAATAGCTTAAGCTTAAAAACATAGATTGATTAGTTTGCGGAGCAACATTAAACTACATCGAACATAATTTTTATAAATGCGCATTATCTGGAGAATACGCATGTCAGCTCAGTATGATCATGTATCAGTAGTTAAAAAATCTAATGTATATTTTGGCGGTTTATGTATTAGCCACACTGTGCAGTTTGAAGACGGAACCAAAAAGACTTTAGGGGTCATTCTTCCAACAGAAGAAGCTTTAACATTTGAAACACATGTGCCTGAACGTATGGAAATTATTTCTGGTGAATGTCGCGTTAAAATCGCAGACAGTGAAGAAAGTGAGTTGTTCCGCGCAGGTCAGTCATTCTATGTGCCTGGCAATAGTCGTTTTAAAATTGAAACGGATGACGTTTTAGACTACGTTTGCCATTTAGAAGGCTAATGAAAAAAGCTTTGCTTAAAACAGACACTAAATTAGGCAAAGAATTTTTAAGCGAAATCGGTTAAACTAAAGCATCAAATAGAATCCTGTAAAGTTGGCTTTGCAGGATTTTTCATTTCTATCATCATGTTGTTAATGAGGTTGTTCATGGCGAAGTCCGAATATTATTATGGCGTTCATTCAGTGGAGTCATTATTGGAGTTAGAACCTGAACGTGTTTTAACCTTATTTACCTTAAAAGGTCGTGATGATCAGCGTTTACAGCGCATTCTCCAGCTTGCAGAGCCTTTTGGAATCAGTGTCCAAAAAGCAAGTCGTGACAGCTTGGAAAAGTTGGCAGGTCAACCTTTTCACCAAGGCGTGGTCGCAGCTGTTCGCCCACATCCTGTATTAAATGAAAAAGATTTAGATCAGCTTCTAGAGTCAAGCCAGCAACCTTTATTGTTGGCTTTAGACCATATCACGGATCCGCATAATCTGGGCGCATGTATCCGTACAGCGGCAGCTATGGGTGTAGAAGCGGTGATTGTTCCGCGTGACCGTGCGGCAACATTAACGCCGACTGCACGTAAAGTTGCGGCAGGTGGTGCTGAAAAGGTGAAGTTTATTCAAGTCACCAATTTGGCGCGTACGCTTGGACAAATCAAAGAAAATTATAATGTCCGTGTGGTCGGTACTATGCTCGATGAAAAGGCGCTGCCTATTCAGAACTTTGATTTTACAGGAACACCAGTATGTGTGGTAATGGGCGCAGAGGATACAGGATTGCGTCCAATCACCCAATCGCAATGTGATCAAACCGTATTTATCCCAATGGCTGGAAACTTACAAAGTTTAAATGTAAGTGTGGCTACTGGTATGGCGTTATATGAAGCATGCCGTCAACGTCAACAAAGTGAATGATTTAATTTAAGTTATATTGGTAAGATTAGAGAAGCAACATGATGACCTCCCGTACTCAAGGCTACATGTATGTCGCCATTACAATGTGTATTTGGGGAGGTTTTACGATTACCTCAAGACTGAATGCAATTTGGCATATCAGTCCATGGGATATCACCGCATTACGCTTTTCTTTGGCATTTTGTATTCTGATGCCGATTTTAATCTATAAAAAAGACACGGCTTTTCTATTTAACAAACAACCCTTTATTTTGGCGATGATTGGCGGTGTTGCCTATTGTTTGACGTCATATAGCGCGTTTCATTTTGTCCCTGCGGCACATGCTGCCATTTTTTTAAATGGTTGTATTCCATTGTGTACAGCTTTAGCTGGTCTGTTACTTTATCGCCAACCATTTGATAAACATATATGGATCAGTTTAATCATCATGCTCTCTGCGATTTCTGTGATGAGTTTTTTGATGTATAGCGAAACAGGCGTTGCTTTTGGTATTGGTGATTTACTGTTTTTTATCAGTGCAATTTGGTGGGGGACTTTTACTGTATTACTGCGTCAATGGCAACTTTCCGCATGGCACGCCATGGCAGGTGTTGCGATTTGGTCGGCGATCGTTTATGTCCCGATTTATTTGTTGTTTTTACCTAAGCATTTAGATCAAGTGTCCACACCACATTTGGTTATGCAAACGTTGTTTCACGGTATTTTTGTGGTGATCATTGCGACTTTGGCCTATGTCGAAGCAATTAAACGGTTAGGTGCTTTTAAAACAGGCAGTATCGTCACACTTGCGCCCTTTATTGCCGCAATAATCGCCGTACCCTTGTTAAATGAACCGATAAGCCTTGCAATGATGTGCGGTTTGATTGGTATGGGCATTGGTGCTTTACAGCCTTGGCGTTGGTTTACACATAAAGACAGTTTGCAAAAGCAGTTAGATAAGAAGAAATAGATCAATCAAGTTAAATGGATAAAAATCTATTTTAAAATGATGAGAGACACAATTTACTGCTGTGCCTGTTTTAGATACTGTTGATGTAAAGACTTTAATTTCGCATATAGATGATCAATATGCCCATCATTGAGCACAATATCATCTGCTAATTTTTGCTTTTTGTTACGTGGCATTTGGGCTGCAATAATTTTCTGAATTTGTTCGATGGATTGACCATCTCGTTGTGAAGCACGTAAGATTTGCATGTCTTCACTGGCATCAATCAGTAGAGCGCGCTGGGTGAGTTCATGTTGATTGGTCTCAAAAAGCAGGGGAGAAACCAAAATTACATAAGGACTGGTTGCTGCTAGTAATTGTTGAATAATCTCAGCGCGAATCGCAGGATGGGTAATCGATTCAAGTTGTTGCCGTGCTAATGGGTCTTTAAAAATATGTTCTCTCAATGCACGACGATCAAGTTCACCATTGCTTAATAGTACCCAATCCCCAAAAACCTCTTTAATTTTTTGAAGCGCGGGTTGTCCTTTTTCAACAACTTCTCTTGCTACAATATCTGCATCAACGACTGTAATCCCTTGGGTTTCAAACCACTGACTTGCTGCGGATTTACCGCTACCAATTCCACCTGTTAAACCCAAGATAAACGTCATTGTTCTTTCCTAATACTGTGTTGAAATTATTGACCCAAATATACTTTCATAATTTGCTCACCCCATAAAAACGCAATCCATCCTGCAATTGCAATATAAGGACCAAAGGCAAAAGGGACATTTTCTTTACGAATCTTAAGTAAAATAATACCAATGATCGCACCTACCACAGATGACAGTAGAATAATTAACGGTAACATCAATGGCCCCATCCAAGCGCCAAGTGCAGCAAGCAGCTTAAAGTCACCATAGCCCATGCCTTCTTTGCCTGTCACTATTTTAAATAGATAGTAGACAATCCAAAGACACAGGAAGCCAATAATATAACCCCAAATTGCAGCACTTGGTGTTGTATAGAGATGAAATGAGTTAATACCTAAACCTATTGCAGCTAAGGTTAAGGTAAAACGATCTGGGAGTAATTGAGTGTCAAAATCAATAAAAGTAAGCGTGATCAGCACCCAAGTCAGTAGCACACCAAAAACCATTTCTAAAGTGGGGCCATAAACAGCAACGACTGTTAATGAACACACCGCAGTTAAAAGCTCAACCAATGGATAACGAATACTAATCGGGTTTTGACACGAAGCGCATTTGCCTCTTAAAACCAACCAACTGATGATGGGGATATTTTGATACCAACGAATTAGAGTTTTGCATTTGGGACATGTAGAGGCTGGTTGGCTTAGACTGAGTTTCTCTTCATCAATCACAATCTGTTGTGAGCCTGCCAGTAGTTGGCATTCTGCATGCCATTCCTGTCGCCATTCTTTTTCCATCATCTTGGGGGTGCGGTAAATGACTACATTTAAAAAACTACCCACACATAAGCCTAAAATACCAACAGTCAGATAGAGTGCTGTTGGTGATTGAATCAGAAAATTTAACAAATCATGGAACATATTCATCATTATCAACCAACCACTGAACCCATTTGGAAAATAGGCAGATACATCGCAATCACTAGACCACCAATAAGGACACCTAATATCGCCATGATTAATGGTTCCATCATTGAGGTTAAACCATCAACAGCATTGTCGACTTCATTTTCAAAATGAGTTGCAACTTTGTCTAACATCGCATCAAGCGCACCCGATTCTTCTCCAATCGCCACCATTTGAATGGCCATAGAGGGGAACTTATTGGTCAGACGCATGGCAAAATTAAGTTGTTGTCCAGTTGAAACATCCTCACGAATTTTCATTACAGCTTGTTCATAAACCACATTATTGGTTGCACCTGCGGTGGATTCTAAAGCCTCAATAAGAGGTACCCCTGCAGCAAAAGTTGTAGCCAGTGTACGGCTATATCGTGCAATAATGGCTTTATAAACCAGATCGCCAAAAATAGGCAGTCTCAGTGCTGTTCGGTCTAGAAAATCCTGAAATTTTTTACTGCGTTTTTTTGCTTCTAAAAAAGCAGTAATCACAACAGCAATAAAGATAATCAAAATAAACCAATAACTTTGCATCCAATTGGACATATTGACGACCATTTGAGTAAATGCGGGGAGGTCTGCACCAAAAGAGCCAAATAAGCCTTGAAAGACAGGAACCACTTTCACCATTAAAATAATAGTAACGATAATTGCGACTGCAATTACAGTCATTGGATATTTCATGGCCTTTTTAATTTTTTGTTTCAATAATTCACTTTTTTCTTTATAGATCGCCACACGATCAAGCATGGTTTCCAAAGCACCAGATTGTTCACCAGATTCGACCAATGAACAAAACAAGCTGTCAAAATAGCGAGGGTATTTTTTTAATGCACCAGCAAAGGTATTTCCCCCTTCGACTTCACTTTTAATCCCAAGTACAATTTCACGCATAGAAGGATTTTCTAATCCTTCTGCAACGATTTCAAAACTTTGTACTAAAGGCACACCTGCTTTCATCATCGTGGCGAGTTGGCGAGTGAAAATGGTAATGTCTAAAGTGGAAATGCGTTTTTTCATTAAACCTTCAAGAATATTTTTCTTTTTTTCTCGAATAGTTTTAATGGTGATGCCTTGTTTTCGCAAGGTAACTTTGGCAAGTGCCATGTTACGTGAAGGTAACTCCCCTTTAACCTTGATCCCTTTACGATCAACCCCGTCATAAGCAAATGTAGGCATCATTTGAGCTTTTTTAGCTGCCATCATAATTTCCTTGAATATTGATTATATTTATTCGCTGGTCACACGGTTAATTTCTTGTAAAGAAGTTAAGCCATTGATGACCTTAATTAAACCTGAACGCCTTAGATTATCAAACCCCAATTTTTCAGATGCCGCTGCAATTTGAAGTGCATTGCCATCTTCCATGATAATTTTTGAAATTTCAGGTGTTACTTTCATCACTTCGTAGATCCCGACACGACCTTTATAGCCTTCACGGCATTCACTACAGCCCACAGGTTGAAAAATTTGTAAGTCAGGATTGCTTAAGTCTTGTTCGGTAAAGCCCATTTCTAACAGACTCTGCCTAGGGATTTCAACGGGTGCTTTACAATGATTACATAAACGTCTTGCCAATCGTTGTGCAATCACAAGATTGACTGAGGTGGCAATGTTAAATGAAGGTACACCCATATTACGTAGACGGGTCAATGTTTCAGGTGCGCTGTTGGTATGTAGGGTAGACATCACCATATGACCAGTTTGAGCAGCCTTGATCGCAATTTCAGCAGTTTCGAGGTCTCGAATCTCACCGACCATGATAATGTCAGGATCTTGACGTAGGAATGATTTGAGCGCGACCGAAAAACTAAGACCTGCTTTAAGATTAACGTTAACCTGATTAATCCCTTCCAAGTTAATTTCAACTGGGTCTTCAGCCGTGGAAAT
The DNA here is from genome assembly GCF_052824985.1 of Acinetobacter sp. 1125_18A. Classification (NCBI taxonomy): domain Bacteria; kingdom Pseudomonadati; phylum Pseudomonadota; class Gammaproteobacteria; order Moraxellales; family Moraxellaceae; genus Acinetobacter; species Acinetobacter sp. 1125_18A. The sequence continues at coordinate 198,388 of NZ_VTDG01000006.1, read as the reverse complement.
ATTTGAACTTTCTGTATTAAGTATATTTAAACCTGTATAGAGGGAAACAGTTTTACCTGAACCTGTGGGTCCAGTAATCAATAACATGCCTTGAGGTTTTTCTAAGGCCTCCATAAATAATGCTTTTTGCTTTTCTTCATAACCCAAGGCATCAATTCCCAACATGGCACTGGAAGGATCAAGAATACGCAGTACTAATTTTTCGCCAAACAATGTAGGTAATGAATTCACACGAAAATCAATAGCTTTGGTCTTTGATATTTTTAACTTAATACGACCATCCTGTGGAACACGCTTTTCAGAAATATCCATTCTAGACATCACTTTTAAGCGTGATGCCAAACGGCTAGCTAATTGCAAGGGGGGATTGGTAATGGTTCTCAGTACACCATCTACCCGATAACGTACCCGATAACTTTTTTCATAAGGTTCAAAGTGTAAATCTGATGCACCCATACGAATCGCATCGATCAAAAGCTTATTGATATATTTAACAATAGGCGCTTCTTCTTCTGAAGCCTCATCGTCATCTTCTTCTGATGGCGGTTGGTCATCGGTTGCGATGATATCAACATCAAAGTCTTCACCATCAAAATTAAAGCTTTCCTCTACCGTAAAGTGCTTTTCTAAATATTTTTCTAATTTATGATGTTCAACAATGATTGGTTCAATATTCAAACCGCAGTTAAAACGAATGGCATCCAGCGCTTCTATATTGGTCGGATCACTGGTAGCGACATATAAAATATTGCCACGTTGTACCAAAGGAATCACTTTATGTTTAGTGACTAAATTTGAGTCAATAAGCTCCTTGGGCAGCATCTCAGGATTAAAGCTGTCCAAATCAAAAATGGGTTCTCCAAATTCTTGGGAGATCATTTCAGCAATGATCAGTGGCGGTATATTTAATTTTTCACTAAGATAAGCCACGATACTCACTTTATTTTTTTGAGCATTACTGAGCGCATCTTTCATTTGCTGGGCAGATAAAAAACCTTCGTCGACTAAGCGACGGATATACCCCGAAAACTTAGGTGAACCATTTTGCATAGACATCCCCAAAACACATTAAATTTCATTTTATAATTGGAATACGAAAATTATACGATGATCCTTAGAAATATCTAGAATTAAACGTATTTTTTATAGAAACATATTTGAAAATAACTTGAGCCAATCAGGCTTTTTAGCATTATCTTTGAAATGATTTATGTTTCTTTGCTTTATATTAGGGGCTGTTGACAATTCGTCTACGTTTGCGACTACGTGTGTTTTTTAGGCGATACTAGGCGCGAGATACAAAATTTAGTCATTCTAAATGATGAGAAACATCGTTTCGCAAGGTAACACGTAGTGTCAAAAAACACGCTAGTCCCGAAGGGTTGTGGCTAAAATTATCTCAGCCTACGTTATGAAACTCGAAAATAGTCTCGCTATTCTCTTCGTTTCATGCCTTGCCTGCTCAATTTTAACCTACAACGCAAGCCATTTATGAAATGCCTACAGCCCCTAAAGTATAACTTTAAATGAGATGACTGAATTGATAAAGAAAAAATACTTTAAAAATATAAATTCCGTGTAGAATGTGCACATTTTCGATAAAAGGTTAGATGTATGTCGGGTTCGACTATTACTCCTTGGGTTGTCGGCAATTGGAAAATGAACCCAATGCAAGCGAATTCGCAACAGCTCATTCAAGATTTAAATCAGTATTTACAACAATCACCGATTACAGAACAACAATGTCATATTGGTGTTGCGCCTATTTCTATTGCATTACTGTCTGTGCAAAAATTACTTAAAGATGCAGATTCACCAGTCAAAGTTGTCGCACAAGATCTTTCTCAAATGCCTGGCACTGGTGCTTATACAGGCGAAGTCAGTGCTGAACTACTCAAAGACAGCCAGATTGATTATGTGTTGATTGGGCACTCAGAGCGTCGAGAAATTTTTGGCGATGATGTTGCAAAAATTAAAGCAAAATTATCAAATGCTTTAAATGCTGGGCTTCAAGTGATTTATTGTGTGGGTGAAAGCCTAGAACAACGTGAAGCAGGGCAGGCAGAGCAAGTAGTTTTACAACAAATTTGCGATCTCGCAGCGGTTGTAAAAGTAGAACAATGGCACAATATTGTGATTGCCTATGAACCCATTTGGGCGATTGGAACAGGTAAAACAGCCTCTCCACAAGATGCTCAGACAATGCATGCAAAAATTCGCGAAGGTTTAACTCAAATTACAGCCCAAGCTCAACATACAGCGATTTTATATGGCGGTAGTGTCAAACCTGAAAATGCAGTAGAGTTAGCTGCTTGTCCAGATATCAACGGTGCGCTGGTTGGTGGTGCATCACTTAATGCTGAGTCATTTTATAAAATTGCTCAAGCATTTGCTAAAACAGAAGAATAGGAGTTCAGCATGCATACATTTGTGCTGGTTGTACATATCATCTTGGCCGTTTTGATGATCGGGCTTATCCTCGTTCAACATGGTAAGGGTGCAGATGCAGGTGCATCATTTGGTGGCGGTGGTGCTGCAACAGTATTTGGTGCATCAGGTTCTGCAAGCTTTTTAACTCGTTTAACTGCGATTCTCACGGCTTTGTTTTTTATCACCAGTTTAAGTTTGGCGGTATTTGCTAAAAAACAAACTTCGGATGCGTATGGATTAAAATCTGTACAGATCGGCTCTCAAACGGCACCAGCTGCACCAGCCAATACGGGTGAAACTTCACCAACTGCACCAAAAACTGGCGAATAATGCCATTTAGTTCTTTCTTTTTCTGAATGATGCGACTAGAATGCGTCACAGCTGCGGTGGTGGTGGAATTGGTAGACACGCTACCTTGAGGTGGTAGTGCTTTCGGGCGTGGGGGTTCAAGTCCCCCCTTCCGCACCAACAATGAACCAGATTGTTGGTGTTAGCAGCTGAAAAAAACATTGATGCGGGATGGAGCAGTCTGGTAGCTCGTCGGGCTCATAACCCGAAGGTCGTTGGTTCAAATCCAGCTCCCGCTACCAATTTAATTAAGATGCAACTTAATTAAAGATCATCTAAGTTGAAAAATTGAGATGATGTGTGAATTTGCAGTGTTGTTGCGGGATGGAGCAGTCTGGTAGCTCGTCGGGCTCATAACCCGAAGGTCGTTGGTTCAAATCCAGCTCCCGCTACCATTTTGATTAAGGTGCAACTTAATCAAGCAAGAAATACAATGTATCGGTTAATGATAGATTGAAAAAAATAAATTTCTTGTGTATAATTTTGCAACGCTGATGCGGGATGGAGCAGTCTGGTAGCTCGTCGGGCTCATAACCCGAAGGTCGTTGGTTCAAATCCAGCTCCCGCTACCAAGTTTCTAAAAGGGCTCACAGATAGGTGGGTCTTTTTTGCATAGTGAACTTCGGTTTACTGTGCGATAATAGGGGCGATTACGCCCTTTTTTATTGGCTATCGTGTAGTGTGGACATCAATTGGTCAAAAAGACATGCTTCACTATAGTAAGTTTGAATTAGTCCGATGAGCGATTGAATCGCACAAATATGACGAGAGTAAATGAAGCTATCAAATAAAACTCAAGCACTTCAAGATTTAATCACTCCTGCAGTGCAAGCTTGTGATGTAGAACTTTGGGGAATCGAATTTATTCCTCAAGGTAAGCGTTCTTTATTGCGTATTTATATCGACAAAGACGTTGTGGAAAATGCTGAACCAACAATCAATGAAGATGGTGAAGCAGAATTGGGTCGTGGTATTGGCGTACAAGATTGTGTACGTGTGACTCAGCAAGTCGGTGCAATATTAGATGTACATGATCCAATTTCAGGTGAATATGCTTTAGAAGTGTCATCACCAGGTTGGGATCGACCATTCTTCCAGTTGGCACAGTTAGAAAAATACATCGGACAACAAGTTGCATTGCGTTTGATTGCTGCAGTTGAAAATCGCCGTAAATTCCAAGCAAAATTAATTGCTGTAGATTTAGAAAATGAATTCATTCAAGTCGAAGTTGAAAAACAGCAAGTACTTGAGATCGATAGCAACAATATAGACAAAGCGAATTTGATCTTTCAGGATTAATCCAGAAATAGAAATCTGAATAAATAGGTGACTTATGGCTCGTGAAATTCTCACCGTCGTTGAAACGGTTAGTAATGAGAAAGGTGTAAGTCGTGAAGCAATTTTTGAAGCGCTTGAACAGGCTTTAGTTGCAGCGACGAAAAAGAAATTCTACGAAGGAACGAATTCGGAAGAAGCTCAGTTACGCGTAGAAATTGACCGTAAAACAGGTGATTACAGCACTTTCCGTCAATGGGAAGTTGTTGCTGATGAAGATCATGAAATGCCAGCATGTCAAGATGCGATTTCTGATGTTGATCCTGCTCAATGGTCAATTGGTGATATCCGTGAGTTAGAAGTACCATCAATTGATTTTGGTCGTATTGCCGCGCAGATTGCCAAACAAGTCATTGTGCAAAAAATTCGCGAAGCTGAACGTGCTTTAGTGGCGGATGCTTATGAAGCTAAAGTCGGTGAATTGATCTATGGTGAAGTGAAAAAACAAACCAAAGATGGCTTCATCATTGACTTGGGTGATAATGCAGAAGCGTATTTAGCGCGTGAAGAAATGATTCCTAAAGAAATTCTGCGTCCTAAACAGCGTATGAATGCAATTCTTTATAATGTGAACCGTGAAGGTCGTGGTGCACAACTCTTGTTGTCACGTGCTAAACCTGAAATGCTGATTGCATTAATGAAAAAAGAAATTCCTGAAATTTCTGAAGAAATCATTGAAATTAAAGCAGCAGCGCGTCAACCAGGTGTACGTGCAAAAATTGCGGTTAAAACCAACGATCATCGTATTGATCCAGTCGGTGCATGTATTGGTATGCGTGGTACACGTATCCAAGCGGTACAATCTGAGTTAAATGGTGAACGTATTGATGTTGTGGTGTGGTCTGATGATCCTGCTCAATATATCGCCAGCGCTTTAGAGCCTGCGGATGTATCTGGGATTGTGATTGATGAAGATGCGCGTACAGCAGACATTATTTTTGCAACCAGCGATCAACTTGCGCGAGCAATTGGTTCACAAGGTCAAAACGTCCGTTTAGCATCAGAGCTTACGGGCTATAAATTAGATATGATGCTTGAAGATGAGTACCGTGCTCGTCAACAAAATGAAGCTCAACAGTATTTAGACATGTTTGTAACACGTCTTGATATTGAAGAAGATCTTGCAATGGCTTTAGTAGAAATGGGCTTTACCTCACTTGAGGAAATCGCTTATGTACCTGCGGAAACTTTCGATGAAATCGAATTAGATGCAGATACAGTTGAATTGCTACAAAGTCGTGCAAAAGAAGCAGCTTTAGCTGATGCGTTAAAGCAACAAGAAGATATTCAGGACCCAAGTCCAGAACTTGTTGCGATGGAAGGAATGACTTCTGAAATTGCGCATGCTTTAGCGGCACGTGGTGTGGTAACAATCGATGACTTAGCTGACCAAGCAACGGATGATATTTCTGATATCGACGGTTTAGGCGCTGAGAAAGCAGGTCAATTGATTATGAAAGCACGTGAATCATGGTTTAACTAGGAGGTAATACATGACGGATAAGTCAATTCAAGAGTTAGCGGTCAGCGTAGGACTTCCTGTTGCAAAGCTCCTTGATCAGGTGCGTGAAGCTGGATTGCCACAAAAACAGGCTGAAGATAAAATTTCTACTGAACAGCAAGATGTTCTCGTGAACCATTTGAAAAAAGCGCATGGTCAAGATACGGGACAAGCAGGACAAATCACGTTGAAACGTAAAACGACAAGTACAGCTAAAGTTGCGAGTACTTCAGGTAAAGCGAAGACAATTAACGTAGAAGTTCGTAAGAAACATACGTTTACTAAGCCAGACCCTGAACAAATCAAAGCGGAAGCTTTGGCGAAAGCTCAAGCAAATGCTCAAGTGACGTCAACTCAAAAAGTACAGCAAAATACTGTAGTGAGTGGAGTTGAAAAAACTGAAAGTTCAGCGAAAGCGAATTTAGAAAAAATGCGTGCTGCTGCAAAACAGCAAACAGCTGCGAAAGAAACACCAAAAGCAGCTGTTGTTGTAAAACGTAAATCGACCAATAAGCCGATTACCAAAGCAACTGTAAAAACCATTGAAACTCCTGAGCAGAAACGTGCACGTGAAGCTCAAGCAGCACAACTGAAAGCGACTGAAGAAGCAGCTCGTCGTAAGTCAGCAGAAGAAGCTCAACAACGTACCCTTGAGCAAATGCGTCAAATGGCGTCTAAGTATTCTTCTGATGAAACAACGACAACGATTCGTGTAGTTGATGATTCGCCGTTGGCTGCTGGTTTGGTTGGTCAAGCATATGAAGATTCATTTGCAAAAGAAGACCGTGAAATCAAACGTGGTACCAATACTGCAAATACACGTTCTCCTAAAAAAGGTGGTCGTCGTGGTCAAGAAGAGCAATCTTTCAGCCATAACCCGCATAAACGTGGTTTAAAAACTAGCCAAGCCAATAAACATGGGTTTGAAAAACCAGTTAAAAAACAAGTTTATGACGTTGAAATTGGTGAAACCATTGTTGTTGCAGATCTTGCAGCAAAAATGGCGGTTAAAGTTCGTGAAGTTATTAAATCACTCATGAAAATGGGTGAGCTTGTTACTCAGAACCAAGCCATTGAGCAAGAAATTGCAGCATTGATTGTTGAAGAAATGGGTCACAACCCAGTACGTGTATCTGATACACAAGCTGAAGATAACCTACTTGAAGCAGCTGAAGAAGCGCGTGGTGCGCAAACAACACGTGCGCCAGTTGTGACGATCATGGGTCACGTTGACCATGGTAAGACATCGCTACTTGATCGTATTCGTCGTGCCAAAGTTGCACAAGGCGAAGCGGGCGGGATTACACAGCATATTGGTGCTTATCACGTTAAAACAGATAAAGGAATTATTACATTCCTTGATACGCCTGGACATGCTGCATTTACTGCAATGCGTTCACGTGGTGCCAAAGCGACTGATATTGTGGTACTTGTTGTTGCAGCGGATGATGGTGTAATGCCACAAACTGCGGAAGCAATTGACCATGCGCGTGCTGCGGGTACTCCAATTATTGTTGCAATCAATAAAATGGATAAAGAATCAGCTGATCCAGATCGCGTATTGAATGAATTGACAACCAAAGAAATCGTGCCTGAACAATGGGGTGGTGATGTACCGGTTGCAATGGTTTCAGCACATTCTGGTCAAGGTATCGACGAACTTCTAGATTTGATTTCAATTCAAGCTGAAATGTTAGAGTTGAAAGCGTCTGAAGAAGGTGCTGCTCAAGGTGTTGTAATTGAAGCACGTGTAGACAATAGCCGTGGTGCGGTAACGTCTATTCTTGTTCAAAACGGTACATTGAAAGTAGGTGACTTGGTTCTTGCGGGTGCATCTTACGGCCGTGTTCGTGCGATGACCGATGAGAATGGTCAACGTATTCAATCTGCAGGTCCTTCAATTCCAGTTGAAATTTTAGGTCTTCCAGAAGCGCCAATGGCGGGTGATGAAGTTCTTGTAGTTAATGACGAGAAAAAAGCACGTGAAGTTGCCGATGCGCGTATGGATCGTGAGCGTCAAAAACGTCTTGAACGTCAAAGCGCAATGCGTCTTGAGAACATCATGGCATCAATGGGCAAGAAAGATGTGCCGATTGTAAATGTTGTTCTTAAAACTGATGTACGTGGTACCTTGGAAGCGTTACATGTTGCACTTGCTGATCTTGCAACTGACGAAGTTAAAGTACGTGTCATTGGTTCAGGCGTTGGTGCAATCACTGAGTCTGATGTGACTCTTGCTGAATCTTCAGAAGCGGTACTTCTTGGTTTTAACGTACGTGCAGATAATACCGCACGTCAAAAAGCAGATGCAGATGGTATCGACATTCGTTACTACTCAATCATCTATCAACTTATTGATGATGTGAAAGCAGCAATGAGCGGAAAACTTGCACCTGAACACCGTGAAACAATTCTGGGTGTTGCAGAAGTTCGTGAAGTATTCCATTCAAGTAAGTTTGGTGCTGCTGCGGGTTGTATGGTACTCGAAGGTGTATTACATCGTAATAAACCAATCCGTGTACTACGTGATGATGTTGTGGTATTCCAAGGTGAGCTTGAATCTCTTCGTCGCTATAAAGAAGTGGTTGAAGAAGTTCGTGCCGGTATGGAATGTGGTCTTGCAGTGAAAGGTTATAAAGACATCAAAGCACTTGATAAAATCGAAGTGTATGATGTTCAGTTGATTAAACGGAGTCTTTAATGGCGGGTAGTCAACGTCTTAAGCGTATGGCAGATACAGTACAACGTGAGTTGTCAGAACTGATCCGCCAAGAGCTGAAAGATCCACGCTTAGGTGGTCTAGTGACCATCTCTGCAGTGAAAGTCAGTCCAGATCTAGGTTATGCAGAAGTTTACGTTACCGTGATGGGGCGTGAACTTGGCGATGAGCAAAGTGAAGCGGCAAATAAAGAAACTTTAGATGTTTTAAATAAAGCATCTGGTTTTTTACGCCACGAATTAGGTCGTCGTATTAAAACTCGTGTAACTCCGCGTTTGCGCTTTCATTATGATAAAACCAATGCCTATGGTAACTATATGTTTGGTCTAATCGCAGAAGCAGTGAAAGATTTACCTGAGCAAAAAGACGAAGAATAAAAGTAATTTAAATTGAGAAGCCACCTTAGGGTGGCTTTTTTATATTTTTAAATTGTGTTTAAATTCTATATTAATTTATTCTAAATAATTAAGATGAGAATAATAAGATGAAGCTAAAATTTTATATCCCTGTGATTGGGTTGTCCGTAATATCTGTTACAGCCCATGCTTGTATCAATACTTATGCTTTTGAGTTAGGTTATGGCGGATTAGACCAGAAAACTGCTCAAAAGCAATTGGCACAAGGGCATTTACCTAAGAGCAAATCTGTTGAGAATTTAAATGATTATGGTGTCTTGCTGATTTATGCGCATGAATACGATCAGGCGATTCAAATATTTCAACGGATTGAAAAATCACACCCAAATCTAGCAAAAACTGCTGCGAATCTAGGGACAGCATATGAACTGGCTGGGCAGTCTGAAAAAGCCAAGTACTGGATTGAGCAAGGGATTCAACCTGATCCAAACATTCATCAGGGCAGTGAATGGATTCATGTTAAAATTTTAGATGCGAAAATCCAACAACAAAAAGATTCTACATGGATTCAAAACCACGATGTTTTAGGATTGGATTTTGGTCAAGCAGTCGAACCAAAGGCAAAGGTTAAAACTGTACAATTTCAAAAGCAACATTACGATTTAGACAAAATCCTATTACATAGTCAAACTCAAATGGATCAGCGCCTAAGGTTTGTAAAGCGTGATCCAATCAGTGCGCAAATTATTTTTAATATGGCCAATATTGAAATGTTGAATTATAACTTGGCTGATAAAACAGTAGATCTGTTATATCTACGCGCTCAAGATATCGGCTTTCACAATCCGAAATTAATTGAGTCACGTTTAGATTATTTTCAACATTCAAAATGGTTTCGCTTTAAGGCATTTTTTGTCAATATCTATCAAACATTCAAAAATTTAATTGTTTGATCATTGGCTAGGTAGCAGAAATTAAACAAAACTTTGCCTTAAACTGTATAGAATGCAGAGATATCAACAAATACAAATAAATATCTCTGAGGAATTGGCAATGAATTCAATGAAAAAAGGTTTAGTTGCACTTACATTGGCAAGTACTTTGGCTTTTTCAGGTTGTGGCTATAACACTTTACAAGCCAAAGATGAATCTGTGAATGCGGCATGGTCAGAAGTTGAAAATCAATATCAACGTCGCGCAGATTTGGTACCTAACCTGGTCAATGTCGTCAAAGGTTATGCAACCCATGAAGAAAAGGTTTTAACCGAAGTGACTGAGGCACGTGCCAATGTTGCAGGTTTAAAAGTAGACAAAGAAGTATTGAACGATCCTGAATTGTTTAAAAAATACCAAGAAGCACAATCACAAATGACCAGTGCGTTATCGCGACTTTTAGCGGTGACGGAAAATTATCCAGATTTAAAAGCCAATGAACAATTTCGGGATTTACAGGTTCAATTGGAAGGTACGGAAAACCGTATCAGTACTGCGCGTACACGTTATGTAGAATCTGTTCAAGATTACAATACTTATGTACGTCAATTCCCTCAAGCAATGACTGCTAAAGTGATTGGTATGAAAGCCAAGCCAAACTTTAGTGCAGAAGCGGGTGCATCTAAAGCGCCAACAGTTAATTTTAATTAATGATGTGATTTCATTTCACTGTCTTTAAAGCATGCTGAAAAAGATAGGCTAAGAATATTCATTATTAAATAAAAGGTGAACTATGATTGAATGGCGAGAAAAATCAGTAATGAAAAACATGAGTACAATATTATTTGTATTTCTTGGACTGATGCTTTCTGTTCAATCGAGTGTCTGGGCTGAAACTGCGACAGCCACAGATGAGCAAGAGGCGCAAGATGCGATTGTTATGGGTAAAGTGGTGCCCAATACTAATTTACCCAATGTGATTAGTTCAAAACCACCAGATACTCAAAAACAAACGCCAACTACACAACAAGTCCCTCAAAGTCCCGTACAAAACGTACCCCCAGTCGCCAATGATATGGCAGAGGGTGAAACTACTCGAAATATTCCCACACTGAATCAGCCTGTCGTTGATCAAGCTAAAGTTTTATCTGCAGCTGAAAAGCAAAATTTAGAACAACAAATTCGGGATATATATCGTCAAGGCAAAGCGCAAATCGGCATTATCATTGTCCCAACCACGGGGCAAGAAGGTATTTTTGATTTCGCAATGCGTGTTGCTGAGCAATGGAAGTTAGGTTCAGCAAAACAAGACAATGGTTTATTGATTGCAGTCGCAGTCAATGATCAAAAAATTCATATTGCAACAGGTTATGGTTTAGAAGGTGTGCTTCCTGACATTATGGTCAGTCGAATTATACGCAATCAAATCACACCTGATTTTAAACAAGGACAATATGCTCAGGGCTTACAGGCAGGTGTCAATGAGATTGAACGTATTTTAAACCTTGACCCTGAAATTGCCAAACAAGCCGCAGATGAGCTAAAAGCGCGTCAAACCCAAGCACTGCAAGAACAAGAGGCCAAGGATCGAACCTTAACCACAGCTATGGTGATTTTGGTGATTGGTATCTTTGCATCATTTATTGTAGGCAATCGTTTAAGTGCAGCAGTTGCGGGTGTGACCGCAGCCGCTGCAGGGCTTATTTATGGCTCAGGGATTGTGATGAGTCTGGTTTTGGGTTTTGGTATATTCTTCTTGTTGATTACCTCACTGGCACAACTTATTTTCCAAATGTTTTTATCTGGTGGTGGGCGTGGTGGAAGCAGTGGAGGAGGGGGCGGTTTCGGCGGTGGTGGGGGCTATAGTGGCGGCGGTGGTGGTTTCGGCGGTGGAGGAGCATCAGGCTCATGGTAACAAAAACAGATACAACAGCAATTGTGACTGAACCGAAGTTACAGGAGCAGGTACAACCCAGCTTAAAACGTTGGTTAAAACATGTTTTATATATGCCTGCGTCGAAACGCTATTTTTCAAAGCAAGATCAGCACGCCATTGCACAAACTGTGACACAAGCTGAACAAGGCCATGTCGGTGAAATACAAGTGGTGATTGAGGGACATATTCCAAGTCATCAGGCATACCATCAAAATACACGTCTCAGAGCACAACAATTATTTGCTGAATTGGGTGTGTGGGATACTGAGTATAATAGTGGCATTTTGTTGTATTTAAACTTGTGTGAGAAGACAGTAGAAATTGTGATAGATCGTGGAATTTATCTAGCAACAACCCAACAAATATGGCAGCAGATTTGTGATGTGATGATTTTAGAGTTAAAAAACAAAAATTATCGAACTGCGGTCACCAATGGTGTCTTAGAAATTGGTCAAATTTTGAATTTATTTTATGGCAACCAATATCGTCAGGCTGATAATGTTAATGAGTTAACTAATAATCCAATCATTGTGAATTAATTTGGCTTTCTGGTGACAATAAATGTCACTTTTTTACGTATAATTACGTAAAAATATAAGCGGCAAAAAAAAACTTGTAAAGCGTTACATTCTCTCTAAAATCAAAGAGTCTCGATTGGTTGTTGATTTTTTCCACAAAAAAAACAGCCGCATAAATTGCTCTATAAAGCTATAAAAATTTTTAAAACATTGGAGAAATGTTATGAATGCTCAAAAAGGTTTTACCCTAATTGAATTAATGATCGTTGTTGCAATTATTGGTATTCTTGCTGCGATTGCGATTCCACAGTATCAAAACTATATTGCTAAATCGCAAGTTAATCGAGTTGTGGGGGAGTTAAGTACTCTTAAAACTACTGTGGAAGCATGTATCTTAGAAGGTAAGACAGCAATTACAAATACTGAGGCATCTGCAAACGCAACAACATGTTATGCAGGAGCTACAGTTTCTAATTTATTAGGTGCTGGTGTTGAATTATATAAAGGTCTTGACGTAACAATGCCTGCTGATGCAAAAAGCACAGGTGAAATAAAAGCTACTTTTGGTAATACTGCTGCTACAGCAATTAAAACACAAACTGTAACTTGGGCTCGTGATGTAGCTGGTACTTGGACTTGTTCAACAAGTGTTGAAGAGAAATTTGCTTCAACATCTTGCCCAGCAAAAGCAGCAAAATGATCTTAACCTTTAATATACAAGTATATTAATAAACTTGTGAATTTAAAGTTATTGAGAAAAAGATTGAGTTATAAAGAAATAGCTGTAGCGTGTTTCTTTATAATTCTTTCTTATATATATATATATATATGTGTTCTTTATCCATATAAATGGCAACGTACCTATTTTAAGCTTGAGCAAATTTATGCAGAAAATAATGTTATTTGTAATGATGGTGCGCCATTATGGATGTATGAATTTCTAGAAAAAAATATTAAAGATAATAAAATACTTGCTAATCAATTGATTTATATTACTAAACAAAAAGTTATATATCATTGTGAGTCTCCAGCAGGAATTGAAGATATTAATCATGTCAATATAAAAACACTATTTCGGTATGGAAGTAATACAAAACCAATTACAGCAGCCTATATTTTAAAATTAGTTAAAGAACATAAAGTAAACTTAGATACAAATTTGAGCGAAATATTCCCAGAATTAAATAATGAAAAAATAAAAGATCCTCGAATATTAAAAATTACAATAAAAAATTTATTACAGCATAGCTCGGGTTTTGATCGAATGCTCAGTAAAGATGCAATGTTTGAAGAAGACCGAAAGCCATGGTGTCCATATCATATTGATAAATTGAAAGAAACAAAACTCGACTTTAATCCGGGTAGTTATAATGCATATGATAATAGAAATAGTTGTTTGTTAGGAGTGGTAATTGAAAGAATTGAAGGGAAAAGGTATAGAGAAGTAATAAATCATGAGTTTAATCTAAAAAATAGAAGTATCAGCTTTTTAGATGGACCTTATATTAAAAATGAAGTTAAGTATAATTTTTTATATAATGAATATAGGTTTGAAGATTATTTTAAAAAATTTGATTTTTATGCTCTATCATCCTCAGCAGGATTGATAGGTAATGCAAAAAGTTTGGCTTTATTATTAAATAATATTATCGAGGATGAAAAATATAGTAAATTTATATCATTTAATAAAGAAGATATTTCTTGTAATTATGAAAAAGAAAGAGAGTGCTTTAATTACTCTATGAATGTAATAGAACGTAATAACAATTTTATTCAATTTAAATATGGTACTTTACCTTCAGCTAGTTCTTTTTCATTAATTAACGAGAATAAGGAAATAGTTGTTTGGATGGGTAATGCTGAAAGGCTAGATTTAGGGTTTAAATTTGAAAATTTTATGGCCGATAAACTATAGTTGTCGGATTATGATGTAATTTGTTAATTATTGACACTTTGGATCAATTAGTAAATATATATCATAAGATAAATAGAAATAGAATTAGAATTATAAAAAGTAAAGGGGGTTTTTATGAGAGTAATGAAAGGTTTTACATTAGTAGAGCTGATGATCGTTGTTGCGATCATTAGTATTTTAGCTGCAATTGGCTTATTGCAATATCAAAACTTTGTTGTGAAATCTCAGCTTACCAGTGCAGTTGCAGAATTAAATGGTGCAAGACCGCAATATGAGTTAATTATCAATGAAGGATCTGCTTCAAATAGCTCTACTTATACTGTAACAAATATGTTTTTTTCAACATCTTCAAAATTTTGCACTTACGCTGTTTCAGCGCCTGTAGCTGGTGTAGCAAATCCTGCACTAGAATGTAAATTAACTCAGGTTGCTTCTGTTATAAAAGGTGAGTCAATATTCCTAAATAGGGATAGGAGTGGAAAATGGAGTTGCAGTACCTCTGTTGGAATTGCAAATAAATTTAAACCTGTAGATTGTATTTAGCTTTTTAGGATACTAAAATTCAGTTGCATAATTTTGGTCGCATATAAAAATGTCAAAACGTATAAAGTTCTTTTTAGGTCATTTAACCATCTCTATCGCGATTGCTCTATTTTTTATCGCGCTCGTATTTTTTGTTTGGTATCCAGCACCGCTTGCTAAAGCAGTGGGTGTGACTCAAATATTTCTAATGCTGATTGCAATTGATGTAATTATTGGGCCATTTTTGACATTGTTGGTCTATAAAGAGGGTAAAAAAACCTTAAAAATGGATTTAACAATTATCATTGTTATCCAAGTTGCAGCATTAAGCTATGGGCTTTTTAATATTGCTCAAGGACGACCTGCGTGGATTGTATATGACAATGCAGGTCGTTTTGATCTGGTTAGAAATAATGAGATTGAAACAGGAAAAATTGAGCAAGCTCAACCAGCGTATCAAAAAGCGAGCTGGTTAAAACCACAAATTGTTGCACTGGAAAAAGAAAAGACCGTAGCCGCTCAAAATAAAAGATTATTTGATGACTTTAGTCATGGTGTAGTACCAACAATGCATCCAGAACGCTATACACAATTAAGTAATGCCAAATTTGATTTACAGCAAAGCAGCAAAAAAATGGATGTTCTGCAGAATTATAATTCTAGAGATGATGTAGAAAAAGTTATACATCAATACCCGACAGCAAATGCATGGCTTCCACTAAAAACAATAGCTGTTGATATGGTTGTGCTGATCAATAAAGAAAAGGGCGAGGTTATTAAGATCGTGGATTTAAGACCTTGGAAATAAATACTTAGATTTTTAAAAACTGAGCTTATAATAAGCTCAGTTTTTCTTTGCACTTATCTTATGAAAGCCATTCCTTATCTTCTTTCAGTCGTATTGCTTTTACTTGCGTGGCTTTTACCTATTCATAAAATGCCTTGGACAACATTTGGTAGTGAAGCACTTACTTTTCTATCGGCTTTAGTGCTACTCAGTGCTTTTCTAAATAAAGATTTAAAAATTCCAAAACCGCAACTGCTTATACTGCCTGTATTGGCAATTCCATTGATACAATGGGGCTTTGGCGAGATTTTGTATTTAAGCAATGCGTTGCTTTGTACCGCCTATATTGCGATGTTTTGGTTGATGCTAATTGTTGGTTATAACTTGGCAGTAGGTGAAAAGGGACAAAGAGAACAAGTCTTTAAAGTATTTAGCCTTGTGGTTTTTACGGGTGCGATACTTTCAAGTTTTATTGCAATGACCCAGTGGTTAGGCGTAAACGAATATTTTAGACCATTGGTTAATTTGCTAAATGGCAATCGTCCCTATGCAAACTTTGCCCAGCCAAATAATCTGGCAACGTTTATGTGTATGGGGGTGTTTGCATGTTTATACTTTTATGAAAAGAAGATACTGCCAAATTACATACTCGGGCCATCAACTTTTATTTTTCTATTGACCATTGCACTAACCCAATCTCGTACTGCTTGGGTGGTATGTTTGTTCACATTGATTTATTTAACAATCAAGCAATTTGGTCAAACTAAACGCTTTGGGTTTGTAAAATTACTCGCATGGTCTGGTGTGTTTATTGCATTGATTACATGCTTGCCGATGCTGAATCAGTGGATTGCATCTGTATCAACCCAAGACGTAGCACAAGCAAATTCAGTGGTCGAGAGAGCAACATCAGGTTATCTGCGTTTAGATATGTGGAATCAAGCCCTAGTCGCGATTTCAGAAAAGCCGTGGGTGGGTTATGGCTGGAACCAAACAGGGATGGCGCAAATCGCCGCTTTTGATTTATATCCATCACATGAATGGTATAAAACCGCGCATAATGTGATTTTGGATTTACTGATTTGGAATGGTATCCCGATTGGTGGATTGATTATTGTTTATATGGCATGTTGGTTGTATTGGCTAAATAAAGGCATTAAAGATACAGTTTCAATTGCAGCGGGATTGATGGTCTGTGCCATTTTGATTCATGCCTTATTGGAATACCCAATTCACTATGCATATTTTTTACTCCCTTTAGGTTTTTTATTGGGGATCATCCAAGCACAATATCCTCGTTTGCCTACAGTGAATTTAAAGTCTTCGGTTACAGTAAGTATTATTGTGATTGGTTTGGTCTTGGTGGGGGTGATTTATCGAGACTATATTTTATATCACCAACAAAGCGTATTCGTAAATAAGAAAACACCTTTAAGTGCTTCACAGCAAGCAGTGATGAAGCAAGATATTTTGTTACTGACGCAATTTAAAGAACGTGTCTGGTGGATTGGCCTTAATCCATATAGCAAAATGTCGGATCAGCAGTTGCAATATATGGAGCGTATGGTAGCGAACTTAGCTTCTGCATATGATATTCAAAAATATGCACAGGTTTTGGCTTTTAATGGTAAAAAAGTTAAAGCTGAACATCAGTTATGGATTCTGAAGACACTGCATGGGCAAGAGAAATCATATCAGGAGCTATTGCCTGTATCTGCTGTAGGGAAATAATACCATTTCATATAAGTGAATTTTGATGATTGTAAATTTTGTATCACCACATTTCGAAATAAAATAAAAAATCCCCCAATCAATTGGGGGATTTTTTTGCGATATTTAAAAATTATATAGTCACCTGTCAAAAAACTAAGGCACACGAATACAATTTCTCTTAATCAATATTTTTAATTAAATCAATGGTATGTAAAATAAATTGTTTGATTCTAAAAAACTTGCAATGCCACACCTTACATTCAAAGTTTAAATTGCTTTTCGTAGGCGATGCCAAACCTTGCGCTGCAAACAAAGCCGTGCTTTGTTTTTGCTCATGTTGGGCGAGGGGTACGTCCTGTACCCCCGCCCAACGGTGACATCCCTGTCGCCCCACGGTAGGATTACCATCTATGATTCAAAAGTACAAAAATGAATTGATAACGAACATTTTATAAAAGTTAATAAAAAACATAAGCTTAATTGACGATCAATGACTTGATAGAAATCACTTTTATGAGTAATTAGGTGGTTTTACTATACCATTTCATAAAAGCGAATTTTGATGACTGTAAATTTTGCATCGCTATATTTTGAAATGAAATAAAAAATCCCCCAATCAATTGGAGGATTTTTTTAATGGTATTTAAAAATTAATTATAGTTGGCTTTGAATATAATTTTCGATACCAACACTTTCACTTAGATCAAGTTGGGTGGTTGTCCAATCCCAAAACTCTTCTTCTTTCTCAAGAATTTCTTGAACAAGATCACGAGTCACATAATCTAAGTTGCTTTCAGCGAGTGCAACAGCTGTTTTCAATGCATCAATGTTTTCTTTTACTTTACGTACATCGCAGTTTAAAACTTCAACTGTATGCTGGCCAATGTATAGCTTGCCTAAATGTTGAAGGTTCGGTAAACCTTCCAAGAAAAGAATACGTTCAATGATCTTATCCGCATGCTTCATTTGGCGAATAGATTCTTTGTATTCAGCCGAACCAAGTTTCTCAATTCCCCAATCATTAAACATACGCGAGTGTAAAAAGTATTGGTTAATCGCAGTCAAGTGATGATAAAGCACTTGATTGAGTTGATTAATTACGTCTCGATTGCCTTGCATATGGTTAAAACTCCATTCTAATTTTTTACCTTAACGTGAATTTAAACTGAGTCATTGAAATTTAATGATTAAGGTAATTTGATATGGCTCTATATTAATCAACTTTTTGCAGGCTTACGAGTAGTTTATGGAACAGCAAATGAAAATCGCAATCAAAAACAATAGGGATGTCGTTTTGGCTAAAAGAGATTGATTGAAAAAAACGAACCCGCTTTGAGTCGAAGCGGGGGAGGAGAATGATCTGGGGATCATTAAAAAACTTATTTATTGTCGTTATAAATCTAAACTTATTTTTATGTTTGAATCAAAAGCTACGCGGCAACAGAAATACGTGCTGCAATCAGCGATAGCTCTTCATTAATAATACTTTTTGCTTCAGGGGCACAGCGACCACAACACGTACCTAAGTCTAATAATTCACGTACTTCACGGTAGCTCTCTGCACCATTTGCCATTGCATCTTTGATATCTTGATCTGTAATACCACGACATAAACAAACGTACATGAAACTCAACCCAAAGGTTAAATGCGATAACTAATATTATTGATAATTGTTATCATTTGTCAATGAAATTCATTTGAAATCTCATTTATCTTTATTGGCTTTTTGAATAAAAAAATACCACCTGATCGGTAGTATTTAGTTTTATTTTTTAAATTATTTAAAATCAAACAATTAGTTTTGGCTGATATTATTGAGGAATAATGACAATACCATCCATTTCAACCAATGCATTTTTAGGTAAAGAAGCAACACCTAATGCTGCACGTGCAGGATAAGGTTGAGCAAAGTATTCGCCCATAATCTGGTTGACCAATTGAAAGTTGGATAAATCGGTAAGAAAAATATTGAGCTTTGCAATATCTGCTAAAGAACCGCCTGCAGCTTCACAGACTGCTTTTAAATTATCAAAAACACGTCGAATTTGCGCTTCAATGCCTTCAACCAATTCCATGCTATATGGATCTAAGCCAATTTGCCCTGAAAGATATAATGTGTTGTCTACTAAAATGGCTTGTGAATAAGTACCAATTGCAGCAGGGGCATTTTCAGTATGGATCACTTGGCGGGACATTGATTTCTCCTTGATTTCAAATCATTTCATCATAAAGCATGAATGGCATGCAAAGTGCATCGAAGATTATCGATAAACATTACAGGTCTTAATTTAGCACGCTTTTGCTTTTAGCGTCTCATTAATTGAAACTGGCATAGACATTCGACTAATTCGAGGAAAACCAAATTGCATACGTAATTCACGAATGATTTGCGCAATTTGTTTGCGATTATTGACTACGATATTCACATAAGTTTTATCTTCATGAGAGCGTACTGATTCAACCCCAGTTTTTGCTTTACGACATAAGTAAATCAATTCTGAAATTTGTTCATCGGTTAAAATAAGATCAATACTCAAATAAGCATTGAAGTTCACATCGTCTTCTTCTTCCGATGTCCACTGTAAAGACATGATATTTTCAGGGTGTAAATGCTGCTCGTGCAATAAGTTATGACAGCGTGCACGATGCACAATTAAGCCACGACGGGATAAATGCCCTTGAATAGGATCTCCCAATACTGGGTTGCAACAGTGTGCATATTTTACATCGACACCATCTGTACCTTGGATGAGGCGATTTGAAGCGTGTTCTTCAGTGGCTTTCGATTGGGCAAATAAATGGTTGGCAACCAGTTGTGGTAATAGGTCTCCCACTGCAATTTGCTCAAATAAAGTGTCTTTATCGGGCACATGGCGCCACTCTAATAAATCCTTCCAATCCGCTTCAGATAAGTCTTTGGTCGAGCGATTAAACAGTTTTAAAGCACGGTTGAGTGCTTGCTGCCCCACAAGGCGCTGTTCATCTGGATCTTGATCTCGCAAGATGTTTTGAATCGCACGACGCGCTTTTTGGGTGTTAATGAAGCTTAACCAGTCTGGGTTTGGGGTTGCCAATACATCGGTAATGACTTCAACCACCTGACCACTGACTAAAGGGGTTGAAAGCGGTTTAATTTCACCATTAATTTTGGCACCAACAGCATGGTTGCCTAAAAATAAACTCGCTGAATAAGCAAAATCAACGGCTGTGGCACCTTGTGGTAATTCATGTAGCTGTCCATGTGGGGTGTAGACCCAGATCTTTTCTTGATGTAAATAATCAAGTAGGTCGCTAAATGTGGTTTTTGCGCACTCACCACCAACAAGAAGATCTAAATTCTTCATTGATGCTTGGATCGCAGAACGGCAAGCTTGTGGCGCATTTTCACCGAGAACCACACCAAAGCGTGCAGCTTTACGCATCAGCTCGGTTTGAATGGTTAAGGACAACGTGGTGCGTTCACCTTTAAGTTTGATCATTAAAGACTGATTTCCGCCTGGTAATGGGCGACGAATATGATCTTCATAATCAATGACTTGGAAATTTTCACGTAAGGCATCGACCAAGCGATCACAATCCGCGATGCTTTGTAAAACAATTTCAAAAGCATGACTATGGGTGAGTTCTTGTAAGTCGATTTCATTTTTTACAAAGTGGCGTAAGAGTTCGATATTGTTGTTTTTCTTTTTAATACGCCCTTGAATATTATAGTTATTCAGTAACTCAGCTAAGTTTTGTTCCCAAACCGATTGATATTTACAGCGTTCTGGTTTGGTTTTGAGTAAATTTTCTTGTACATCATTGTACATATCGAGATCTAGGTTTTGATAGCACAGATGTTCTAAGTTATCTGCCATCTCATTCATACCGACAAGACGCGCCATAGGAACAAAGATATCAAAAGTTTCTTGCGCGATGCGTGCACGTTTATCTGGTCGTAAAGCACCTAGAGTCGTCATGTTATGATAACGATCAGCGAGTTTGATAATAATGACACGCGGGTCTTGTAAGGTGGCTTGAAGAATTTTACGGAAAGATGCTGCTTTATTATATTCTTTATCGCTGGAATGACTCAGTTTGGTGACACCATCAACCAATTCAGCCACGGTTTTACCAAATTTTTCAGTGATATCCTCTTTGGTAAAATCTGTATCTTCAATCACATCGTGCAATAAGGCTGCCATGAGCGTTTCGGCATCCATACGCATATGTGCCAAAATACAACTCACCGCAATTGGGTGTAAAATATAGGGTTCACCACTTTTACGTGTAATACCATCATGCGCAATATCAGCATAATCACAAGCCACAAGTACTCGCTCGACATCACTTGGTTTTAAGTACGCGTCGATAATTACATTCAACTGTTGCTTGGATTGGCTGACCTGTTGGCCTGGCATAGAACACCTATCTTAAATTACAAATTTGAAATATTTTTCCTAATGCTTTAATGAAAAGCATATTGAGCCGCTTGTCAATTTCTAGACATCAAATATATCTATTTTTTTTAACAAATATTTTGAATTTTGTCGATTGATTGGCAAAACTTTTTGCAAAATAATTGAAATAAAAAAGCCTAGTTGAAAAACTAGGCTTTTTACAAAGGCTTAGCTTACTGGAAAGAAAAACCTTCAAGATTAAGATTGTTTGCTGATAAAGCAAGGTCAAGACTAGATGTTTGGTAATCTTGATCACGTTGCTTCAAGATATCTTTAGTCACATGACCAATCGCAATTTCACGTAATGCAACAACAGTCGGCTTGTCATTGTCCCACTCAACAGTCGGTTCAATGCCTTGACGTGCCAATTGACGCGCGCGTTTGCTTGCCACTAGTACAAGCTCAAAGCGGTTGTCCACATGGTCTAAACAATCTTCAACGGTTACGCGTGCCATAAGAATTCTCGTTTGAATACAAATTTTTTAAATAGACTGTGCAGTATAAAATGCTTTCATCATAGACTCAAGTTTTAATCGAAGCTTATTTAGAAAGCATTCAGATCTATGCTTGTGGTGTAATCAGTTTGGTAATTAAAGCCTGATGACGATTTGCCTGTTGATCTATTTTTAAGCGATTGGCATTAATAACAGATTCCAAATCATGTAAAGCTTTATTGAAATCATCATTGATAATAATGTATTCAAAGTTGACATATTGTTGCATGTCTTCCACTGCACAACTTAAACGATGTTCAATAACTTCAACAGAGTCCGTGCCACGATTTGAAAGACGTTGACGTAGATCAAACTGCGTTGGAGGAAGAATGAAAATTTGTTTAGATTCAGGAAAAAGTTTACGAACTTGCTCAGCACCTTGCCAATCGATCTCAAGTAGCACATCATGGCCTTTCGCCAATTGGTCTTTTACAGTTGCTTGCGCAGTACCATAATAATTACCAAAAACTTCTGCATACTCAATAAAACCACCTTGATTGACTTGATCAAGAAAGCTTTCTTTAGAGGTAAAGTGATAATGAACACCGTCGAGTTCGCCAGGTCGCTGACCACGAGTCGTATGTGAAACAGAAACGTGTAAATTGCTCACACGCTCAAGTAGCGCTTTAACGAGAGATGTTTTGCCTGTTCCTGATGCCGCAGAAACGACAAACAATAGACCCGACATGATATTTTTCCTGATATGATAAAATATCTTCTCTATTTTAGAGTAGAGCGAAGACAAACAAAACTGTTTTTACACATTGTTTGTGTTTAATCGATAAAATATATTCAACCATTGAAGTGAGCATTGAGGGTTTTATGGAAATTGTATTGGCTAATCCGCGTGGATTTTGTGCAGGTGTAGATCGTGCAATTGCCATCGTCAATCGTGCGCTTGAATGTTTTAATCCCCCTATTTATGTCCGTCATGAAGTGGTTCATAACAAATTTGTGGTTGACGATTTACGTCAGCGCGGTGCAATTTTTGTGGATGAATTGGATGAGGTGCCTGACGATAATATTGTTATTTTTAGTGCACATGGTGTATCAAAGGCCGTTCAACAAGAAGCAGAACGTCGCGGTTTAAAAGTATTTGATGCAACCTGCCCATTGGTTACCAAAGTACATATTGAGGTCACAAAATATGCGCGTGAAGGAACTGAAGCAATTTTGATTGGTCATGAAGGTCACCCGGAAGTTGAAGGGACCATGGGGCAATATGACAAAAAGAATGGTGGTGAAATTTATCTGGTTGAAGATGAAGAAGATGTCGCTTCATTAACAGTACATCATCCTGAAAAAATAGCATTTGTGACCCAAACAACCTTATCTATAGATGATACGGCCAAAGTAATTGATGCTTTGCGAAATAAATTCCCTCAGATTCAAGGGCCTCGTAAAGATGATATTTGCTATGCTACGCAAAACCGGCAAGATGCTGTGCGAGATTTAGCCACACAATGTGATGTGGTGTTGGTGGTTGGCTCTCCAAACTCGTCGAATTCGAATCGTTTACGTGAGTTGGCTGAACGGATGGGGAAACATGCGTATCTGATCGATAACGCAGATGAGTTAAAGCAGGAGTGGTTTAATGCGAACCATAAGATCGGTGTTACAGCTGGGGCATCTGCACCTGAGATTTTAATTAAGCAAGTGATTCAGCGGTTACAGGACTGGGGTGCAACAGCACCGCAAGAATTAAATGGTCGTGAGGAAAACATCACATTTAGTTTACCAAAAGAGCTACGGATTCATGTAACGCAAGCTTAAATTTAAACTTTATTTTTTAAGCAGATAGCTGAGATTTCAGTTATCTGCTTTTTTATGCCTTTTATCCAACTTGTATTGGTTTTGTAAGTATTTAAGCTATGATTTTTAATAGGGTAAAGTTTTGTTGCAATGGGGGTAACAATGCAAAATAATCGTGGATTCACCTTAGTTGAGTTGATGGTGACGATTGCTGTTTTGGCGATTGTTGCGTCGATTGCAGCGCCTTCATTCAATAAATTGATTATCAGTCAAAAATTAAATAACAATACCCGAGGATTGATCAATGCTTTTAATCAAGCAAAATCTCAGGCCGCACTTTTAAAAAGATCAGTTGCAGTTTGCCCAAATAAAACAGTTACGGGAGATAGCTACACTAACTTGGATTGTGCAACAACCGCTATAACAGGGTTTGCAACAGTGACGGATGCTACAGAAAAACAGGATATATTAGTAAATCGAGTGATTTTAGTCTCAATTGATCCAAAAGTAGAGTTGAAATCGGGTAGTGCAACAAATGTTGTCTTTAATGAGGTGGGGTCAAGTGGGACATCAAAGAGTATAAGTTTATGTGCTGGCAATAATTTGCGAACGATTACGATTTTGCAGTTAGGGAATGTTACGCAAACGAAAGGAACATGTTAAATGATAATAATAACGAATCAAAAAGGTGTCAGCTTAATGGAAGCTCTAGTTGCTCTTTTGCTTTTGGCAATTGGGGTACTTGGATATTCAGCATTACAACTGAGGGCAATAGATGCGTCTTCAGAAGCATTATATCGTTCGCAAGGCATGTTAATTCTGCGTGGACTTGCAGACAATATTCGTGCAAATCCAGCGGGTCAAAGTAGTTATCCTACAGCTGTACGAGGTTATACCTCAGTAAAAACATCACCTTCTGCTCCAACAGTGAATTGTTATAATGCAGCAGAAGCACAAAGATGCACGCCAGCCCAGATGGCAACTTATGATGCTTATCTGGCTGAAAAAACGGCATTTGAAATAGGTATGCATATTACGATGGATGATTGTCCAGGTGTATCTGTAGCACCAGTGAAAAGACAATGTTTGTTTATTGCTTGGGATGATACAACTCTAACGGCTACAGCGACTACAGCAAATATAAGTAATTGTATGTCTGATGCTGGCGTTTACGTCGCTGGTTCAAAATGCCTCATGATGGAGGCATATTAATGAAAAATATGAATTATTTTATTATAAATAAAGGGTTTACTCTTTTGGAGTTGATTGTTTCCCTAGCCATTGGATTGATCATCGCTGCAGCCGCGATGCAACTTTTTATGGGTGGGTTTTTAACTTCAAGAATGCAAGAGGCTAATTCAGAGTTACAAAATAGTGGTGTATTTGGTTTAGATTATATGGTAAGAGATATTCGTCTAGCTAATTTTGGTAATACTCGTCCTGATTTAAATGATCAAACACCTCGAGGTGGGATCATTTTAACTGCAAGAGATGCAACAAATACAAATACAAATATTACATACCCAGCCTCATCACCATTTATGTCTAATGGATTATTAAGTCACAGCAAAGGTAATCAAGAGGACGTCAGTGGCGTTAAAAATGAATGGCAAGGCCTATCTAATGTAAATCAGACCAGTGATCAGTTAACGATTCAATTCGTTTCACCAAATGAAATGGTGAATTGTGAAGGGGAGAACGTTCAAGAGGGTGACTACGTCATTCAACGCTATTTTTTAAGACGAGATCCAGCTGATGCTACTTCTGGAAATAATTTTGCTTTGGCTTGTGATGCAAATACCCCTACCGCATCTGGAACAACTCCTGTCGCAAATCCTACTACAATTTCAGGTTTTGGTGGTGCAGGGCAGGTGATTATGCCTCGGGTTGACCATTTCGTTGTGCAATTAGGTGTAAGAGATAGCAATAATCGCCTTGCATATTATTCAATTAATCAATATAGAGCTGAAGCCAATAAGGCAAGAGCAAAAGTACCAGCCATAGAACCTCCAAGGATTGTTTCGGTAAAAATGGCCGTATTGGTACGCTCACTTGATGATACTAAAAATAAAAATATTGATTTAAAGAAATCTGTCGCAGTTTTAAATCAAGACGTAACATTAAACGATTCGACGACTTTATATGCACGTCGCGTCTACTCAACTACTGTTGCAATCCGTAATGGTCTAGGAGTTCCTAAATGAAAAGTAGCATAAGAAAAAATGGAACGATGCATCATCAGCGAGGTGCTACATTAATTGTTGTACTTATTATGTTGTTATTAGTCACAATGCTTGGAGTTTGGGGAATTCGTACTGCAATGACATCTTTAAATATTGCAACGAATAGTCAGGTTGGACAATTGTTATCACAGACAGGTGATACTCCAAGTAATTATTTTTTGAATATGTCTAATTATAATGATTTAACACGAATTACAACTGCGGTTGGTCAAGCCATTACGCTACATAAAGAAAGACCAGGTCGTGAAATTGTATTTTGTTATAAACCAACATCAAAAGAAATTATAGATACCGCTTTCGATACAACTGTTTTGGTTCCTCCTCAACAAACGGATGGTGCTAATACAAAAGCCACGATAGATTCTGTTTATACAAACCGCAGTGGGTTTTGTGATTTAACCAAAGATTTTGGTAGTTCACGTGAAGCTGTAGTCACGCAAGTCGCTGTTAAAATTATTTCGCAACCAGGTGCTATTGGGGCAGATTTAGAACGAGGTACCAACCAAGCCGAGGGTGCTACAGAAACAAAAGATAAGGTTGATGCAAAGGTTCGTGTAACAACAACAGCAATCATGCCAAATTTTGCTCGTTCAAATATTACTAGTATTCAAAGTGATTGCATTGGAGCCTCAGGAGCTGTGGGTTATATCAATGATAATTTAGGTACTGAATTACAAGGTAAGAGAACAGTAGCAGACTGCTTAACAAGTTATGGGGTTCCGATCAGTACTCAGGTTCAAGAGTTCGAAATGCGGTCTCGTGATATTCAAATTGAAGCACCAATGTAAATTGGGAGAATGAAAATGAAAAAACAGAAAAATTGGTTCATTCCTAAATTGAAGTATACCCAGTTGAGTCGTGGTATCTCATTTGCTGCTGGATTTGTGGGGACAACGTTAATCGCATCTTCGGTAGTGCAAGCAAGTGATTTACAGATTTATGCAACTCCCACAGCAGGTAAGAAAACCATTGTGATGATGTTGGACACTTCTGGAAGTATGAGCGGTGGTGATTCTGGGCAATCAGGGTCGAGGTTAACGCGTCTAAAAAATGGTATGAACACTTTTTTAGACAGTAATAATCCCATTTTAACTGATGTTCGTGTTGGTTTAGGGCATTATTCTGTTAATGGTGATGGTAAAACAGCAAGAATTTTGGTTGAGGCGAATGCTTTAGGTACAGTAAATTCGAGTCAGCGTCAGGCATTGAAGAAAGCTGTTGCTGGTTTATCTGCTTCAGGAAATACACCGACAGCACACGCATTTGCAGAAGCTGCTGCATATTTAATGGGAACAAGTCCTGTTATAAAGCTCAATAATGCCGAAATACATTTTAGGTATGGTGGAAGTAATTCAGCGTATTGGGCAAGTTGTCTATCATGGAATACTGCAAAGACATCTTGCACAAGTTGGGGAGCAACATCTACATCTGCCCGAAATATAACAGGTCTTAGTGCACAAAGCTGTACGAAATATATTGATGACCAAGGGCGAAGTTATTCAGGTACATGTTACTCAGGGGATGAAGTATTTCTCTCATTGAGTGGTTTTAATAGCTCAGCAAGTAGCACAAAAAATGGAAATCAATATATTTCCCCTCTACCTCCAGTTAATGAGCGAGTAAGTTGTGATGGACAGGGCGTTTATATTCTGTCAGATGGTGAGGCAAATGGTTCAAGTCCATCTGAAGCAACATCTATTATGTCTGCAGTTTTAGATGATAATGGCACGAACTTTTCTTGCCCATCTAGTGGGGGGTTAGATACTGGCTCATCTGCCTCTTGGCACTGCATGGGGGAGTTTGCAAAGCGACTATTTGATAAAACCACAAATCCTGCTCAGGTTTCTATTCAAACTGCATTTGTTGGGTTTGGTAGTGATTTCAATCGTTTATCACAAACGCATGTTCAGCAAGCATGTAAACTGAGTTCACGTACTCAAGCAGATCGTACCGGTGATGATGCCTGTTCTCCTGGGAATGGTACTTATTCAGTCGTATCACCAGGCTATGGCAATGGAGGCTTTTTTGCCACTCAGTCAGCTCAAGGGGTGACGGATAGTGTTGTTGCCTTTATTAATAATCTTGGTAAAGCTCCACTTGAACCCTTAACTACAGGTGCGATATCCGTCCCTGTTGATAATTTAAATCCCTCTGGATTACAACCCTATGGTTATTTGCGAGGACTTGAGCCTAATCCTCAGGCTACAGATTTAATTTGGGTTGGAAATTTAAAAAAATATCAAGTTATTCAGACTGGTAGTAATGCAGGTGCATTCGCTGCAGCTGGATCACAACTTGTTTATGATAGTCAGGGTGGGTTTAATACTGGAACACGTGATTTGTGGAACAATTCAACGGTATACAATGGTAAGGTATATAATGATGGTGGTGTCATTCGACTCGGTGGCGCTTATTCAAAAGTTCCTATGCCGATACTCGGACAAACAGAAAATCTTGCTGCTGATCCACCTCAATATGCATATGCTGCAAATCCAAATGCTTTACGTAACTTATTCACAGACGTTAAAGCGATAGGAGGAGCTAATCTTACAAATACAGGTAATAACACAAGTCTTATAAAAGTTCCTGGGGGAAATTTGCCTACAAGTGGAATTTCTGCATATGTATTAGGTCAGTTTAAGAATCAAACAACTTTAAAAGATTTTCCACTTTTAACCAAGATAAAGCTATTAAACTATCTTGGTTTTAGTGTGCCGTATGATGAAACTGCTACAGCATTGCCGACCTCATTGCAAACGTCAAATGCGCCATTTTTAGCAATGGGAGGAAGTATTCATTCACTTCCTGTGCAATTGACATATTCAGGAACATTAGATGAAAAAGGTAATTTAACCTCTACTCGAAGTCAATCTGTTCTATATGGCACGATGGATGGTGGTTTACATATTGTTGATAGTTCGACTGGTGCAGAGCAAATGGTATTTGTTCCTGCTGAACTTTTGAGAAGTAGCCTAGGTTCAAAAGCTTTAATTAAAGGGCAGACAGATACAGATGCTCCAGTATCTGGAACAGATGGCGCTTGGATATCAGATTCAACCTATAAAACTCAACGAGGTACAGGTTCAGATTCCAGTACAGTCAAAGCATTGTCTATGAATATTTATGGCGGTATGCGCATGGGTGGGAGTAGTTACTATGCTCTAGATGTTTTAAATCCATCCTCACCTAATTTGAAGTTTAGACTTGGTGCAGATGTTTCAGGATTTGAACGTATAGGTCAGTCTTGGTCTAAGCCAGTACTTGCAAATGTAAGATTTAATGGTGTGAATAAACGAGTCATGATTGTGGGAGGGGGCTATGACCAATGCTATGAAAACCCACAATTTGAATTAGGTAAAACAGTGTCTAACACAGATTTTCCTGATACAACATGCAATAACAAAGCTCAAGCTCAGGGTAATGCAGTATATATGGTTGATGCAGATAATGGTTCATTAATCTGGTCTGCAACTTATGGGGCATCTACAGCTGATGCAGATAAAAAATATTTAAAGCATAGCATTGTTAGCCGCATAAGTGCGATTGATCGTGATGGCGATGGGTTGGTAGATAATCTATATTTTGGTGATTTAGGTGGACAAGTTTTCCGTGCTGATTTAGATAATTACCAAACGAAATCGGGATCAACTTATAGTAGTTTTGGTGTGAGGGTTAGTCGTATTGCCAATCTAGCAAGCAATGATGCGACTAATAATAAATCTTGGGATTATACGGGAAGTAAAGCACCAAGATTTTATGAAGCACCGACTTTAACAATTCATGATGAAGGTGCAAATACCTTTCTGCTTGTTGGTTTAGCATCTGGGAATCGAAGCACTCCACTTGATGTTGTTCCAACAGTTGGAAGAGAAAAATTATTACCAACGACTGCATTATCAGGTCGTCCTGTAAATAATGTATATGGTTTAATCGATAGAGATTTTATTGAGCCAAATTTAATGAAATCTACGTATGTCGTTAAAACTAGTAGCTTAACCTTAGATTTGTTGCAAAAGAACCCCCAGTTACTTACTGGAAAGATTGCAAACGTCTTCTTTAGTGCAGGTAATCTAAAGCAGGGATGGTACCGTTCATTATCAAGCATGAGTAATGGTACAGAACGAGGTGGAACAGCTTTTCGTGTTGCTGGAGGAATGAAAGCATATGAGGAAGCATTTGCTATTACAGGCAATTTAATTATTCCTGTTTATGATCCTCAGGGTACGGGTATTTCTGGGCAAGACCCATGTAAACCTCGTGTGGTCGGTGAGACTGACCGTCAAGTGTTCTGTTTACCATATGGTGTATGTTTAAAAACAGATGGCACAATTGATAGTGGATCAGAATCTAAGACTGGATTCCAAACAAAGACAAAAGATTGTCCTCCAGGTGTAGCAGAGTGTAATGATAATGTTATAGGTACTGGTATTCGAGGTTTAGCAATGGCACCAATTACAAGCTCTACAGCGAATAGTGCTTGTCCTGATAAAACATTAGCAGGTAATGAAAAAGGGACTGGAAAATGGTCTTGTCAGCAAATTATTAACCCAACAAGATGGTACGATAAATGGCTCAAATAAAATATTTTGTCAAACCATCTGTGCTAGATAGAACTTACAATTATGTAAGTTCTAAAAATAAAAGTCAGCACGGGTTCACGTTGATTGAATTGATGGTCGTGGTAATGATAGTCACTATTTTTACTCTGATTGCAATTCCTTCATATCAAGAATATGCACGGCGTGCCGATGCATCTGCAGCTGAACAAGAAATTCAAAAAATAGCAGAACAAATGGAAAAGCATAGGGCTAGAAACTTTACTTATAGATGTTTTGATCCTAAGTATATTTATGGGCAAACAGTTAGTACGAATGGTAATAATCGTTGTCGGAATGATGACCCTATGCTGAGTGTTATCTTACCTAAAGGAGCAACTGGATCAAACGTAAAATATACGATTACCATTAGAGATTTAAATGCTTCGAATTTGAATCTTATGCATGATTCTGCTTTAGGCCGTAATTATGCAATTCAAGCCGTGTCGAGTTCAGGTAAAAATTATACATATTTGTTAACAAGTACAGGTACACGGTGTAAAAACAAGACAAAAGCAAATGTTGATTATATCTCATGTGGCACTACAGCCACAGGGATGGAGAGTTGGTGATGATTCGGAAGGGATTTACGTTGATTGAACTCATGATTGTTGTCGCAATTATTGCAATCTTAGCTGCAATAGCATATCCATCTTATCAGCAGTATGTAAGAAAAACTAAGCGTACAGATATGCAAACAATGATGATTCAAATTTCTCGAAATTTAGTAAATTATAAAATGGCGAATAATAATTTTTCTGGTCTTGAACTAACAAACACTAGAATCTTTGGAAATACGGTATACCCAACAAGTGGTCCCGCGCTTTATGATCTAAAATTAACAGACATTGCTGGAACAAATAGCCTCTCTACTACAGGGGCGAATATAAATACGTGGCTCCTTGTCGCGACTCCAAAGGCATCAGGCCAACAATATGAAGATGGTCATATAGTGCTAAATTTTCGTGGAGAAAGATGCTGGACTAAAGGTTCAGATAAGAATAGCGGCACGCCATGCACCCCGTCAGCAACCACAAATTGGGACGGTAAATAAAAATTAAATTCAAAATTGTGGATAAATAAAATTTGATCTTTCTTTCATGACAAAGATAACGTAAAATATTGCCCTCTATGAAAGGGGTTTGAAATGTATCGATGGTCGGTACAAGGATAATCCGTAAAAACTATAAGGTTCTATCATGGTTGTAATTCGTCTAGCACGCGGTGGTGCTAAAAAACGTCCGTTCTATCAAGTAATCGTAACTGATAGCCGCAATGCGCGTGACGGTCGTTTCATCGAACGTATTGGTTTCTTTAACCCTACAGCTCAAGGTAAAGCAGAAAAACTTCGTTTAGATGCTGATCGTTTTGCTCACTGGGTTGCTCAAGGCGCTCAACCGTCTGAACGTGTTGCTTCTTTAGCTGCTCAAGCTAAGAAAGCTGCAGCTACTGCATAATTAAATCTTTAATTAGGCAGTAAGCCCATGACACCAGCACAGAATGTGCCCGAAGATCGTATTCAGATTGGACAGCTACGTTCAGCATATGGATTAAATGGGTGGCTCTGGGTCTATTCCAATACAGAACCTATGAGCAACATATTTGACTACCTCCCTTGGTACATTGAGACCAAAGCAGGTTGGCAAATTGTAGACGTAAAACGTTGGAAACCACATGGTAAAGGCTTGGTTGTTTCGTTGAAAAGTGTGAGTGATCGCACTGCAGCAGACAGCTTAGTTGGCGCGAATGTTTGGATTTCAAAATCGCAACTGCCTCAAGCAGGTGTGGACGAGTATTACTGGTCTGATTTAAAAGGTCTAATCGTATTAGGTCTGAATGAAGAAGAACAGGAAGTAAATCTTGGTCAAATCCACGAATTGTTTGAAACAGGCGCCAATGATGTCATGGTTGTTCGTGCAACAGCAGATAGCATCGATGGCGAAGAGCGAATGATTCCATGGCATAAAGATGTGGTACAACGCGTTGATCTCGAAGCTGGTCGTATCTATGTCAATTGGGGCGTAGATTTCTAATCCGATAAGGATTGGCGCAGCAGGAAAATAGAGGAGTCTGCGATGTTTTTTGCAGTCATTACGCTTTTTCCTGAAATGTTTGAAGCGATTACAGCGTACGGAATTAGCGGGCGAGCGGCAAAGCGTGACATTGTACAAGTTCATTGTATCAATCCGCGAGAATTTGCTGAGGGTAACTACAAACGAGTGGATGAACGTCCATTTGGTGGTGGCCCGGGTATGGTGATGATGGCTGAGCCTTTGGCAAAAGCAATCGACCACGCCAAAGAGCTTGCAAAGCAAGCAGGTGCAGTTCAGGTTCCTGTGGTGTATATGTCACCACAAGGGCAGACCTTAAATGAACCAGCAGTACAACAATTTGTTGAATATGACGGATTAATTGTGCTGTGTGGACGTTATGAGGGGGTTGATGAGCGTTTGATCCAAAAATATGTTGATCAGGAATGGTCAATAGGAGATTACGTATTATCAGGTGGTGAGCTCCCTGCGATGGTTTTATTGGACAGTATTATTCGACGTTTGCCGAATACCATGTCAGATGAACAATCAGCAGTGCAAGACTCGTTTGTGGATGGTCTTTTAGATTGCCCACAATATACCAAGCCAGATCATTTTGAAGGTTTGGATGTTCCTGAAGTACTTAAGTCAGGGCACCATGCCAATATTGAAAAATGGCGGTTTTTGCAACGCTATCAACGCACTTTAGAACGCCGACCGGAGTTGGTGGAAAAAGTTGAGTTGACCAAGCAGCAAAAAAAATGGCTAAAAGATGAGCGAGGGTAGGCAAGCATTGATCATGTTTGTTTCAACGCACGTCAGAAGCTGTACTTCTTATCAGGAATACAACAAGTCATTATTGTTGTCCTGCGGAATGTGAGTTCCATAAGAAGTCGGCTTCGAGAAAATACTTATGATTAAGTACTTATATTAGGCTCTTTATTGATCTGGATAACATCAGCAATAAAGGGAAAGATAAACGGGTTGATACGCGATTTAGCCTCTATCCCCAGCGGTTGTGCAGACCTCTTCTGTCCCGCAAAACGGAGATTCCCACAATGAGTGGTAAACATCCTTTAGTTCAAGCAATTGAAAACCAACAGTTAAAAACTGACCTCCCAACTTTTGCTCCTGGTGACACAGTTATCGTTCAAGTAAAAGTAAAAGAAGGTGATCGTGAGCGTCTTCAGGCTTTTGAAGGCGTAGTTATTGCGAAGAAAAACCGTGGCTTGAACTCTGCGTTCACAGTACGTAAAATTTCTAGCGGTGTTGGTGTTGAGCGTGTATTCCAAACTCACTCTCCAATCGTTGCTAAAATCGAAGTGAAACGTCGTGGTGACGTTCGTCGTGCTAAGCTTTATTACCTACGTGAATTGTCTGGTAAAGCTGCTCGTATTCGTGAGAAATTACCAGCGCGTAAACAAGGTTAATTTTAACTTTGCTTTACAGCTAAAAAATGCGCCATTTGGCGCATTTTTTGTTTCTTGCTACAGTTAAAGGTTAAAGTCCTTGTAGTTTTAGGCGATTGGTATGTTCGCGATAGACTTGTACTGGATCTGGTGAAAAAATTGCACGCAATCCTAAAATTTGATTGACCTCATCTAAGTGATTCCAACGATAATCATCACGGATCGTTTTGCCAAATTTAGCACTACACCGTGGAACTAAACCATCATTATCACGACCAGCATTAATTAATAAACTTGTGCCAAGTAGAGCAGAATCCAAGTCTAAAAGATTTGTGACGGCTGTATTGCCCGTAAATGAATAGAATTGAATTCCTTTTTCTTGATAAGCCCCTTCACCACAAGCTGTGGTACCGACACCCATCGGGAATTTACTGTTAAATAGTGCAGAACCTTCAATGGTGAGGCTTTTCCCACCTGCTAACGCATCATGAGGAAGTTCTTTCGGGTTAAGACCTTGCGCCCAGACGATTGCTTTTGAAAATAAATTGACCACACTCACCAATGGGCCTTGAAGCGGCGTGCCTTCTATACTTAAGATAACGTTTGCAACAGGGCTGCCTTTTTGTGGTGAACCAACAGCAGTTACAGATGCAACTTGGGTAGGCATGATGCCTGCGACATAGCGGCTGGTTGGACCACCATGCGAATGTCCGATCAGATTGATTTTTTGACTACCGGTAATTGCCAGAATCTCTTCGACTTGCTGAGCCAATTGCTCACCACGGACTTCAGTAGAATTAAAGGGTGATACTCGTGTAGCCCATGTATTGGCGCCGTTGCGAGCCAAATCTGGTAAAATTTGATACCAGTAGTCTAATCCTAAAACATCGCCAGCACGAATAAACCCAGCCATACCGTGCACAAATACCACAGGATATTTGGTTTTTGCATAGTCCGAGTTCACTTTACTGACAGTCACTTTTTGCGCATTATTAGATGCATATGTGGTTGATAATGTACTCGCCAGTAGTAGACTCGCGATAATACGTCCATATTTCATGTTAAAACTCCATCTATTTTATTATTGGGCGATTTACATACCTCAATTTTAAATTTATTGAGTGTAAAGCCTCGATTCTGATCACGTTTGCAGGAACGCAAACTTTAAACTTCTTTGTTTTTTTAAATCTTATATCAAATCAGATTCTGGAATTCGAAATTCAATACGATGTTCAATATAAAATTTGAATCCAGAATCATTTACTATTCAACTATAAAATATACTGAATGAACAGTACATTTTATCGCCTCTCATCGGCAATATTTACAAGCCTTGTAATTTCAGACGATTGGCATGCTGACGATATTGAGCAAGTGGGTTTGGTGCAAAAAATATTCCACGTAGACCTAAAACATGATTGATTTCATCCATGTGCGTTTGACGATAATTATCTCGAATCACTTGTCCATAATGGGTATTGCAACGATTCATCATGCCGTCATTGTCTAGATTTTTATAAGACAAAGGCGCGAGTGTAGAAATGACCCCATCCATAACATCAAAAATGTTGGTGAATTGAGCTCTACCTGTCCAAGAATAATGATAAACACCATTGGCTGTTAGTTTTTGACCATTGCCACAGTCTTTGGGAATCGCAGCACTTGGATATTTTGCATTAAATTCAGCAGCCCCTTTTTCACTCACACTTTGTAAAGAATTATTTAGGTTGAGGGGGAGGGATGGATTACCTTCGAGAAGCGTGATCACTGGTGCTAAGATATGTTGACTAAAAATAGTCAGAAGTGTATTTGCACCTCGATTACTTAAAATATCATCCGCGATCTTAGAACCTTTAATTGCCCCTGCAACAGAAGTTAAAGAAGCAACTTTTGTGGGTGCAACGATTTCAATATAGCGAATCGTTGGGCCACCATGACTATGCCCAATCAGATTGACTTTGGGTGAGCCAGTCAGTGCGATGACTTCATCGACTTGCTGTAAGAGTTGTTCACCACGAAGCTGTGTCGACTCCAATGGGGAGACTTGTGTCGCATAAACTTTTGCACCATTACGAGCTAAATCAGGGAGGATCTGGTAGAAATAATCTATGCCAAAGGAGGAAGTCCCCAGACGTGTGAAACCGAACATCCCATGATTAAATACAATTGGATATTTGGTTTTTGCATAGTTTGAACTGACATAACGTGGATTTACAGTTTGTAAGCCAGATGCAGATGCAGCCATCGAACTTAATCCAATGATTAAACTCAGGGCGAAAATATTGATTTTAAATTTCATATTAAAATACTCTTGTTGTTTTTAAGTGAATTGTTGATTGACATGAAGTCTATGTTGCAAGCTAAAATTTACTTACAACCCTTATGATCTCAAGCGATTGGCATACCATCATTATCGTTATTGCTCTAAACCAAAGGTGCAAGTTGCATTAAAATCGTGTCAATCCCGAGCAAGTTTTTTTAGTTTGTGTTGTTCCTCCTTATAGGGTGTTGTAAATATTATTTTCCACTTTGTATCAGCAGACTTGAAGATATCCCTGAGTCATAAATGTACAGAGATCCTTGAGTCTGGCTTGCAAACTCAAGCCATAAAACGCGCTATAAATGCATAATCTAAATATTTTTTATTTTCGCTTTTTTCATCATTATAGCGATGGGCTATGTATTTAATGGCTAATTTGCAAAGGGTAATTTTCCTCCTTGATCATGCACAGTTTCAAAAGTCTGTAATCTGAGTTGCTCTTGTTGATTTGCAAATTGTTGTGATTTTAATTGTTCTACAGCACTTTGTTTGGCTGAATCACTCAGATTACTTTTGAGAATATTGTCACGCTCAGCAAGGTATTGATTAACTTTGCCTTTCCAATCATTTCTTTGTACATCAAGCGTTTCTAAGCGTTGTGTCGCTTCTGGTCCCACTAAATTGGTGCGCATTTGACGGATCTCTTGTGCAGAACCACCACGCGCCTTGATCTCTGCTGTCAGCTTTCTTAAGTCTTCAAGTTGATTAAGTTGTTGTAAATTCTCTTTCCAGTCTTCGGGGAGTTGCTCGAAAAGCTCTTTGAGTTTTTGTGCTTTTTCAGCCGCAGATAATTTTTGATTATCCATAATTTCTAAGCGGTCTACCGTATATCGGTCATAGGTATCTTGTGTGCCAAATAAGCCTTGAATTTCATAATCCGAGAAGAATTTTTTTCTTAAGTTTTGAGTATTGACTAAAATCTGCTGATAATACTTTGCGCTTTCTTTATCTGCGGTAGGTGCTTGTAAATCACCTAATTTGCTTCTGTAATCGATATAGCGTGCCCAGAGATCATTTAACTGTGATAGCACAGGCTCTTTATAGCTGATTTTGGTATAGCTGAGAAAATCTGCTTTGATTTGCTCAATGCTTTTTTCACCATATTGAGTGATGAAGTATTCAAAACAGTCTTTGGTTTGTTCATTGACAATTAAGCGATTGGAGGCATCAGCACGGATTTGGCAGTTAATTTGCGTGTCTTGTTGGCTTTTGCTGGCAAAGCCCAGTGCTTGAGATGCTGGGAGCTGAGTTGAGGCCAATTGTCCCATCTGTTGTTCGAGTGCTTTTTCAGAAGCTGGTGGTGTTTCAGTCGATTCTGTATTAGGTTTTAGCCAAAAAATCACGGCTATAAGAATGATCAAGAGACTACCAATGATGATCCCAATCATTTTTTTAGATAGATCCATCTAATATTCCTACTATTTTTAGATTTTTTATTGAAAAAATAATTTGCCACAGAATTCGAAATTTCAAACAGAAAATTTGTAAAAATAGACGAATGGTTTTTGTTAAAATAGCGCATTATTCTCCGTATCCAGACCAATATGTCTTCAAAAGCTCAGAAAATACCGCGTCGCCATATCAGTGGTGTTTTTTTATTGAATAAGCCTTTAGGCATAAGTTCAAATGCGGCGCTACAAAAAGTGCGGTGGTTGTATCGCGCTCAAAAAGCAGGGCATACAGGGGCACTTGATCCTTTGGCATCTGGACTTTTACCAATCTGTTTAGGTGAAGCGACTAAATTTTCACACTATCTGTTAGATTCGACCAAGCGTTACCAAACGACTGTTCAGCTCGGGCATAGCACGACCACAGGTGATGTTGAAGGTGAAGTTCTACTTGAAAAGGCTGTGCCTGAATTAAACCAAGACAGTATTCAACAGGTTTTAGCGCAATTTACCGGAGATATTCAACAAGTTCCGCCAATGTATTCAGCCTTAAAAAAACAAGGCCGTCCTTTATATGAGTTGGCGCGTCAAGGAATTGAGATTGAACGTGATGCACGGCCAATTCATATTTTTGCCATTGAGCTAATTGCGTTTAATCAGCACAGCCTGACCTTGGATATTACTTGTTCTAAAGGAACGTATATTCGTGTTTTGGGTGAAGACATTGCCAAAGCATTGGGAACTTACGGGCATTTAACGTATTTAAATCGAACTCAAACTGGTCATTTTGATTTGATTCCGGAATATACCATTGAGCATTTGGAAAGCTTGACTGAACAAGCGCGTGAAGCCTTGTTGCTGCCTGTCTATGCACCAATTGATCATTTTCCTAAAGTTCAGGTACCTGAAGGACGTGCGGAATATTTTAGCCGTGGTATGGAAAGTAATATTGAGCATGTTGCCGAAGCTGAAGTCTTGGTTTTTGATGGTGATAAATGTTTAGGCTTGGCTGAAATTACCGATAAAAAGCGTTTAGTGCCTAAACGCGTGCTAAACCTTTAATTTCGTTTCATTGTTAGAAAATAACTCAGTTTAAATCTAAGCCTGATTAAGCCAAAGCAAGGTTAAGTCTCTCAGCGCCTTTTTAATAGACGCATTTAAAAGATAAGTGAATGTTATGGAATTTGATATCATCCTCAGTTTAGTGTTCTTTGCCTTTTGTGCAGGGGCAATTGATGCCGCTGTTGGAGGTGGTGGGTTGATTCAAATTCCTGCATTGATGGGTGCTTTACCGCATTATCCTACCGCCACAGTTTTTGGAACCAATAAACTGGCTTCGATTTGTGGAACAGCTTCGGCTGCTTTTTCATATTTAAAACAAGTCAAAATTCAGTGGAAGCTGTTGGCAGTGATTGGAATCACTGCATTTATTAGCTCATTTGGTGGTGCTGCTTGTGTCTCACTGATCCCCCAAGAAATTTTGCGGCCATTTGTATTATTTATGCTGATTGTGATCGCAATCTATACATTTTTTAAGAAGCAATTTGGACAAGTCCATTTTCAACAAGAAATCACGCGTAAAATGTTATTGATCGCGGGTGTGGGTGGTTTATTGATCGGCTTTTATGATGGGATATTTGGCCCAGGTACAGGTAGTTTTTTCATCTTCTATTTTATTCGTTATCTGAAAGTTGACTTTTTGCACGCATCGGCGCTTTCCAAAATTGGCAATTTCATGACCAACTTTGCCGCACTGAGTTTCTTTATTCCCACTGGACATGTGTTATTTCAATTGGGCCTGCTGATGGCTGTTGCCAATGTGTGTGGTTCATTGGTTGGTGTGAAAATGGCACTGAAATATGGCAGTGGTTTTATTCGTATTCTATTTTTGATTTTGGTCAGCATTTTGATTTGTCGCTTGGCCTATCAAATGTTTGTCGCGTAATTTGCTAGATTCTCTGGTTAATTTTTTTTGATACAAAAAAGCTTAAATTTTGTAAGGCTTTTTTTTGATTTGTCTTCTAAGATTGTTGGTTTCTTGATCGAAAAATCACAAACCGAAGCAATGGAAGGTAAATATCAAATAGGATTATAAAAAGAGGGATTTAGATGAATATATTTGAGGCTTTGAGAGAAAGTCATATCATTCAGAAGGATTTGTCAGAACAATTAACACATACCTCAGGCGATAGTCCTGAACGAAGGAAAATTTTTAATTTATTGAAAAATGAATTATTTGCCCATGCTGTTGCAGAAGATCGCTATTTTTATATTCCGTTAATGATGACGGATTCAGGTTTAAATATTACCCGTTTGGCACTGGCTGAACATCATGAGATGGATGAAATATTACAATCGCTAGAACAAACAGATTTTAGCCACTCTCGCTGGCTGGTTTTAGCGAAACGATTATCTGAAATCATCGCGCATCATATTCATCAAGAAGAGCATTCTTTTTTTCAAAAAGCGCTAAAGATTTTAGATGAAAATCAAAAATTAATCTTAGCAAAGAAATATTTATCGGAATATAAAAAGTATAAAGCAAAAGACCTTATCCGCTTGGTTGGCTAAGTCTGTTGGCTTGTATTTCGTTGACTTGTCTACAAAGGCAACTAAATAAAATTGAAGCTATAAAGTACCCAGAGAATGATGAGCAGCTCGCTGAACGATATTTACAATTTTTTTTAAATTAATGAGATGCTTCTCATCCATCATATATTTACACTGATCTTCTCTTCCTTAAGATCGCGTAAATATGGTCGGGATTCTATATGACTGGCAGTGGGTCAGTATTGAGAATGTTTTAGTGAGCATTTGAGCTTTTCGCCGCTCTAAATGTTACCCCTACCGATGCAATCATAATGCAGATTAAAGCAACGGTTTGCCAAGCAGTAATATGTTCATTCAGTAAAACCATACCTGAAATTGCGGCAAGTGCAGGGGATAGACTCGATAAAGTACCATAGCTCATTTTGCTTAATTGTTTTAAAGCAAGCAGATCTAAGGCATACGGAATCGCTGTTGCTAAAAGTGCAATCAGCAAAGCTTTGCCCCAGTACTGTGTTTGTAGCAAGGCATCTGGGTTATGTACAGCACTGATTGGCAGCATAACCAAGGCAGACAAGACGATTGCAATACTTAGTGCATGCATACCAATATTTTGTCGTACAACTTTTTGCCCAAAATAAATATAACTTGCCCAACAGACACCCGCACCTAAAGCAAAGGCAGCACCAAGATAGGAAAAGTTATGTGCGGTCGCATCTTGCCAAGGCACCATCAA
Source organism: Acinetobacter sp. 1125_18A (assembly GCF_052824985.1). Taxonomy (NCBI): domain Bacteria; kingdom Pseudomonadati; phylum Pseudomonadota; class Gammaproteobacteria; order Moraxellales; family Moraxellaceae; genus Acinetobacter; species Acinetobacter sp. 1125_18A. The sequence continues at coordinate 157,421 of NZ_VTDG01000006.1, read as the reverse complement.
AGCAATGCCAATGATGGCAAGAAATACCCAAATATAGTCAGTTTTTTGTTTAATCGAGAGCAGTGCCAAAGTCAGAGGCCCTAAAAATTCTAATCCAACAGCAATACCTTGAGGCAATTTGCCTAAAGAGGCATAGAACAGCACATTCATCAAACAGACTGAACCACTATAATAAAGTAGCTCATTCCATCTTAGGTAAGGTAAACGCTTGATAATTTTCCATGAACGGAACATTAAAATAATTAAAATAGACGCAAAACATAATCTTAAGGTCACGACGGTAATCGGATCTAAAACCTCAAATAACTGTTTAGCAAATGAGGCACTGATCTGATAAGCCACCATAGATAAAACCATGAAGAGCACAGCAGTGAGTTGAGAATTTGGCATATCTAAGGTGAGGAAAAATATTGCACAGATTTTAACACTTTCTCGGATTTATTTGAGTATTTCGCGAATAGATGAATATTGATTCAACATTTCCCTTTGAGATTCAGCCGAGTCCTCTGTAAGATGGGAATGATTATACTTGCAATGGCACATGTGTTAGGAATAAAAGATGTCAGGAAATACCAATAAAACTGAAAATTTAGGCTTAAATGCAACAGAGCAAGCAGAAGCTTGGTATATCGATGTACTTGAATTAGAACAACAAGGTCTTGCTCAAAATGAGCAAGACGCTCAAGCGCGTGTTGATTTGTTGGTTAATGCCTCTAATCAGAATTTTGCACCTGCAAGTACTCTGTTAGGGCAGTGGCATGTTTTAGGCCGTTATGTAAATCAAAGTGTGCAGTCAGCTATTCTTTTTTTTCAACATGCAGCAAAGCTTAATCATGCACTGGCTCATTTAGAACTTGCTTATCTTGGCTTGAACAATGCAACCGATCAATTGACAAAAGCACAAGCCTTAATGCATTTGCAACAAGCAGTTCAATTGAATCATCCAGAAGCAATTTTTGTTTATGCACAACAACAATTATCACAGGATCCACAGTCAGCGTACTTATTATTTTTAAATAATTATTTAAAAAATCAGCATCAAAACAGCCTGAAGTTTTTTGTAGAGTTTTCAGGGTTTGATTCGATCAAAGTACAAAATGAATTGTTAAAAATCGCTGAAAAAGACCATTTTTCCTGTGCTTTATTGGCGTTTAGTTATTTAAAACAGAACAATCTTGATGCTGCTTTAAAATATGCCGATATCGCGCAAGAACATAATGATCCATTTGGCTGCTACGTTCGCGCACTTATTGAGCAACAAAGTGCTAAAGCGGATGTGACAGTTGTACAAGAGTTTTTACTTAAAGCTGCAAAAAATGGACATATCGAATCTGCTTATTTAGCTGCAGTGACACTGTTAAAAAATTCGGAAAATGCCAAAACTGAGCAAAAGCAAAAAGAATATGCAGCACTCGCTTTTGATTTATTATCGCATGCTGCTGTTTCAGGTAATGTTCCAGCTCAATACTCTTTAGCACAGTGCTTACGCTATGGTATGGGAACTGAGAAAAATCTTGATCAGGGTATTTCTTGGTTAGAACGTGCTGCAATGCAAAACCATCCAGATGCCCAGTTTGAATTGTCGATGTTATTGCCTTTAGAACATGAACATCACCTTCCATTACTAAATTCAGCCGCAGAGAAAGGCCATGTTCAGGCCATGCTGTGTATGTCGATTTTTGAGCAACGTCAAAACAATGCAGATGGGGCATTATTTTGGCTAAACAAAGCCAAAGAGTTGAAAGTTCCACGTGCCTTCTTCTTATTGGCACAAATGTATCAGGAAGGTAAGTGTGTAGAGGCTGATTTAACCCAAAGTGCAGATTTGTTTAAACAAGCTGCCGATCATGGTGATATCGACTCTTATTTTGAATTATTTAAAATTTATAAAGATGGGATCGGGGTGCGTAAAAATAAAAAAACTGCCAGTAAATATTTGGATTTAGCCAAAGACAACCAGCATATTGAAGCAGCTTCAATTGACTTTTAATCAAAGATCAGTCTATGTCTGAATTATCGCAACACAAGCTCGCGCATGTAGCGACCTATACCCATGAGACAGGTCGCTTGTTTGTGGTAGGCGATATACATGGTTGTTATGATCTGTTGATGCAACAGCTTGAACGTGTTCAATTTAATTTTGAAAAGGATCTATTGATTGCTGTAGGGGATCTTGTTGATCGTGGCCCTGACAGTTTGAAATGTTTGCATCTGCTTGCAGAGCCTTGGTTTAAAGCTGTTTTAGGCAATCATGAAGAAATGTGTTTATTGTCGCAGATCGATCCGATGATGAAAGATATGCATGCGCATCATGGTGGAAAATGGTTTTATGCATTAAGTCCAGATCAGCAGCAACAAGTTATCGATCAATTAAACACTTTACCGATATTGTTAGAAGTCATTTATCAAAATAAGAAGTATGGCTTTGTTCATGCCGATATAGATCTAAATGATTGGGATGCGTTTAAAGTTGCGACACGATCTAAAAGTCGCGAATTGGCGTTATGGGGCAGAGGACGAATTAAAAATAAACGCTTTATGCGTTATTCAACAGTTGTCGGTGTGGAGCAGGTTTTTCTAGGTCATACCGTGGTTGATTTTGTCACCAAGAAGCATAATTGCTATTTTCTAGATACGGGCGCTTGTTTTGGAAGTGAGTTAAGCCTTGTTGAAATAGATCATCACCGCCCGATAGAAAAACAAGTGTTTGTCCTGAAGTCATAATTTTGCTTATTATTGTTTAAATATTTTTAAGAGTTCAGGCTATTCATTGCAGTGAATTTTATATGGCTATTACTTAAATTTTATCTGTGTAGTGGAAAAAATAAGTCTTTAATTAAAAAATACATACATATAAAAGCATTAACTATTAAATACATGAGTATAAGATTTTGAATTGTAAAGAAAAATATTTATTTCTAATCAAAGTCATTTTTTCATTTATCGAGATTAAATCAATTTTTTTGTCATCACTTGCTTTGATACAGCAAGTATCAACGATGTTTGATTGAGAAAGATATTGAAATATTTTTAAAATAAAATAGCTATTATTAATAATTAATAAACAGTAAAATAAAATATCGTGATGGATATCACGAATTAAATAACAATAAGGTGATCAGAATGATGAGATCGAAAAATTATATAAAATGGTTTCTTTTTGCATGGCTAAGCTTACTTTTGTTGGCTTGTAACTCTTCAACAAAATTTGAACAGGGTCTTACAGCCAAATTTGAATATAGTCCAACAGCGCCAAGTATCGGTGAAGTTGTAAAATTTGATGCAACCAAGAGTACGGTTGATCAAGCAAAAGAAGCCAGTGCAATTGCTAGCTATGCTTGGAACTTTGGAGATGGTTCAAGCGGAAAAGGCGCTACAGTTGAACATACTTATACCAAAGTTGGTCAATATACCGTGAGCCTGACGATAACAGACCTAGCAGGTCGGACTGACTCAACTACACAGAAAATAGAAGTAAAGCAGGGAGCAACAACGATAACCGAGAGGTTTTAGTTTCAGCTCAAACGGTTGATGGCGCTTCGATTCCAAATACAAATATTACAATACAAGGGCAAAGTGTTAAAACAGATCAAAATGGTCATGCGACGTTGAAGCTGATGCTTCCTCAAAACACACAAAAAGTGGTGGCTAAATTTGAAAAAGAAGGCTTTATCACGCAGTCAATTGTTTATGATGTTGCCAATTTAAAAGCAATCTCAGCAAATTTATTGGCCATTAAACAAATTGTTCCTGTGTCAGAGATCTCTGACGCTCAAGTGATTCAATCCTTAAATTTGGGTGCACGCATTAGCATCCCCGCCAATGCTTTTGTAAAAGCAGATGGCAGCCTAGCCACAGGCGCAGTGACTGTTGAATTTACTCCATGGGATATTACCAATCGTGATTTAAATGCAATGCCTGCCAATGGTGTAGCACGCGATGCGCATGGCAATATCGTGGATCTGATCAGTGCGGGAATGATTACAGCCACATTTAAAGATGCAGGTGGTCAGGAATTACAACTTGCAGTTGGTAAGACAGCAGACCTTCAAATGAACCTGCCGATAAAGAGTATCAATAATCAACAGATGAAAATAGGTACACAAATTCCAATGTGGTATTTTGATGAAGCGAGTGGCTTATGGATTGAAGAGGGTATTGGGCAGGTGACGACGTCAAACCAATCATCTACAGGCCTTGCTGTACATGCAACAGTGAAGCATTTTTCAACATGGAACTGGGATTTGAAATTTGTAAATGCAGGTTCAGTCTTTGTGCAGTGTCAATCCAATGGTGAGGGGATTCCATGCAATGTGACTGCAAGAATCAGCTTAAATGACGGTTCATCTTTAACCAAATCCAACAGTATTCCTAAAGAAGGATTGACGGTGGTCAATATGCCTTCGAGTGGTTCAATTTATTGGACTGCAAAAGATCTAACAGGCACAATGCTGGGTGAAAAAACATCGACAACATCAGGTAATGTGATTATTGATCTTGGAAAATCAACCACAGATCATTTTGTAAAATGTGCACTACCCAATGGGATATCCGTGGCATGTTTTGGAAAAATAAATGGCCAGTTGGATTTTTCAATATCACAAGATGGCGGTCGTTTACTCACAGGTATTAAAGATCCAGACGGACAGTTGGATTGGTCTGCGCAAACCAATGTCATTTTTGAAAATAATCAATGGGTACGTTTTAAAGGCCAGCAAACCTCAGGTTTAACAGGTAATGTTGATATTATCTTGACGGATCGTGAAGTTGTTTATGCGAGTAATCAAGGTTTGAGTTTCCCGATTGTCTGTACCAGTATGATTGAGGATCCTTTAAATGGAACCACTGTAGAACCTAATGGCAATTGGGAAGTTGTTCCTGAATTAATTGGAAAGTCGTGCAATATAGAAATCATGGTATATAGCATAGATGGTACAGAGGAGACCTTAACTTATAATGCAATCTATGGAAAACCAACGCAGATTCAATTACCAAGTAAATATTCAGGTTTTGATTCAGCTGGAAAAGGCCCTATTACTTATTTAAGTATTTATGCAAATATAGAAGACAGTAATGGTGACTTGGTTGAACGAATTGGTCTTGAACTAGAGCCAGATCCGAATAGCATGATAAAACTAATTATGGATGCACCTGATTGGTAGGTTTTAGATGAGTGAATTGAAACCACCTTTCGAGGTGGTTTTATCCTTTATGCCGTGCTTTTTGTGTGGTTACGGTGCAGCCAATTGATGCACTAATGATGGTGGCTAAGGCCAACCATTGGGTCCATAATAATTGTTCATTTAAGAAAATAAACCCTGAGAATGCGGCAATTGCAGGCTCAAGACTCATTAGTGTGCCAAAACTTAAAGCAGATAAATTTCTTAATGCAATCATTTCCAATGAAAACGGCAAGGCACTTGCCAAGATCGCCAACGCAATAAAATAAATTAAATTTGAAGGTTCAAAAACCTGTAGCGGCATCCCAGAAAATAAGGCAATTGGCATTAAGCACAACATGCCTACAAACATCCCCAAGCATACAGTATGGTTTCCAGAAACCCCTGAAGGTCGTTGACCTGCAATAATATACAGCGCCCAGCAAGCACCAGCAGCTAAGGCAAAGGCAATGCCAATAGGGTCGAGGCTTTGCTTTGCCTGATCAAATGGAAACAGTAAAACCAGTCCAAGTACTGCAAGCCCAACCCAAATAAAATCGAATTTTTGCCGTGCATGAAACAGGGCCACACTGAGCGGTCCAATAAATTCAAACGCTACGGCAATGCCGAGTGGAATACGATGAATCGATAAGTAAAATAAAGCATTCATTCCTGCAAGGGCAATACCATAACTGATGATGGATGACCATTTCACCTGTTTAAAATTGACCTGCCAAATTTTAAAAATCACGGCCAAAATCAATGAGCCGAGCAATAACCGCATAGCGGAAATGGTAAGGACTGGAAATTGATCAAATAATGTTTTTGCTAATGCGCCACTGCTTTGCATACTGATCATGGCAATGAACAATAGAACTAAAGCTTGCAGGTGTGGTGCATTTTTTAAATTTGGCATTGTTTCTGAAATTTAGAGTAAGGGCTTGGAGGAAAATCTCCGCAACAGGCTTTTTATATAAAACAATTTAGATGAAATGCTCATGTAATTTGCAAAGCTTATTGCGCTTTAGATAGTACACTGTCTTTGTAGAGTAGGGTGAGAGAAGATGCCAAATAGTTTATTAATCAAATAATTTAACTTAAAAAGATGCTATCGGAAAGAAGTGACAGATTTATAAATCCCATAAAAAAACCACAGGCAAATACCTGTGGTTTTTTTAGCTTAAATCTTCTTAGAACAATATGCGAACGCGGATTGTACCTTCAACTTCATGAAGGGTATCAAGCGCTTCTTGAGATGCAGTTGCATCTACATCCATTACCAAGTAACCGACATCACCTTTAGTCATTAATGACTGACCAGAAATGTTGATGCCATGCTCAGCGAACAGGTTGTTAATTTTTGATAACACGCCTGGCACGTTTTTATGAATGTGTAGTAAACGGTGTTTACCTTCAGTCAATGGAAGTGCGATTTCAGGGAAGTTTACTGCAGATAAAGTCATGCCTTTATCCGAATAAGCAACAAATTTTTCAGCAACTTCTAAACCGATGTTGGCTTGCGCTTCCATGGTTGAACCACCAACGTGAGGTGTTAAAATCACATTGTCTAGGCCACGAAGTGGAGAAACAAATTCTTCACCATTGGCTTTAGGTTCTTTCGGGAATACGTCAACAGCTGCACCAGCAATATGACCAGATTTAATCGCATCTGCCAAATCTTCAATAACAACACATGTACCACGTGCAGCATTGATGAAGATTGAACCTTCTTTCATTTTTGCAAATTGAGCTTTTGCAAAGAAGTTACGTGTTGAAGGAACATCGGGTACATGCAGTGTAACAACATCTGCATTTGCAAGTAGTTCGTCTAAAGAACCTACTTGACGTGCATTACCCATAGGAAGCTTAGTCACAGCATCATAATAAATGACGTGCATACCCATGCTTTCAGCTAAAACTGAAAGTTGAGAGCCAATAGAGCCATAACCCACGATACCTAAAGTTTTACCACGCGTTTCAAATGAACCTACCGCAGACTTGTTCCAACCACCACGGTGAGTTGAAGCAGATTTAGCAGGCACGCCACGAAGTAAAAGAATTGATTCTGCAAGAACCAATTCAGCAACTGAACGAGTATTTGAGTATGGTGCGTTAAATACAGGAATACCACGAATCATGGCTGCATTTAAATTCACTTGGTTGGTTCCGATACAGAAACAACCCACTGCGATCAATTTATTCGCAGCTGCAAAGACTTCTTCAGTTAATTGTGTACGGGAACGAATACCAATGAAGTGTGCATCTTTAACCGCTTCTTTCAACGCTTCACCCTCAAGCGCAGTTTTACGGTAGTCGATATTGGTATATCCGGCAGCATTTAACGTGTCGATTGCGTTTTGATGAACGCCCTCTAACAACAAGAAACGAATTTTATCTTTAGGTAGTGAAAGATGTTGGCTCATTACGGCTCCGCTACAAAGGCCAAATTTAGTCGCAATATGATACCATAGACCTTGTTCTATAGATATTTCGATTGTGACAGTACAGTGGATATTTTATCTACGATTTCTGATAAGCATTATTCAAAATTTAAATGAAATGCTAATGCATTGATTTTTATAATGCTTGAAGCACACTTTATACACAAAGTGTGGATAATGTGAATCAAATCTGTGCTTTATCCTCAGCAGTCATCTAGGTAAAATACTGCTAAAATCAGTAAAGTTGCCGATTTCAGCTATAAAAAATGCTGAAAATTTTTCACAGACTGATTTAAAATCTCGAATGTTGTATAGCACAACCTCTTATTTACTTCTTGCTAGGTCCGCAAAACGATGAATGCTCCAGTAACGATAGCACCTGAATTATTGACCCAATTGACGCAAATCGTCGGTGAAAACCGGATTAAAACTGATGCTGACAGCTTAGAAAATTGGGGCAAAGACCATACTAAGCATTTTGATCCTCAGCCATCGGTCATCGTTTTCCCATCGAGCACAGAACAAGTGCAAGCAATTGTTCAATTGGCCAATCAGTTTAATGTTGCGATTACCCCATCGGGTGGCCGTACAGGTTTATCGGCAGGTGCTGTTGCTGCCAATGGTGAAATTGTCGTGAGCTTCGACAAAATGAACCAAATTTTAGAATTTTATCCAGCTGACCGTATGGTGCGTATTCAGGCGGGTGTGGTGACTGAACAGTTGCAGAACTATGCAGAAGAACAAGGGATGTATTATCCGGTTGATTTTGCTTCTGCGGGTTCATCACAATTGGGGGGCAACATTGGAACCAATGCAGGTGGAATTAAAGTGATCAAATACGGGATGACTCGTAATTGGGTACTTGGTCTGACCGTGGTGACGGGTAAAGGTGATGTATTGCGTTTAAACAAAGGCATGATTAAAAATGCTACAGGTTATGCAATGCAACATTTATTCATTGGTGGTGAAGGGACTTTAGGCTTAGTGACTGAAGCTGAAATTAAACTTGAACGCCAACCGCATGATCTACAAGTGATGGTATTGGGTGTTCCTGATTTTGATGCAATCATGCCTGTATTACATGCATTCCAAAGCAAAATTGATTTAACTGCCTTTGAGTTCTTTGGTGAACTGGCGATGCAAAAAGTTTTGGATCGTGGTCATGTACAACGTCCATTTGAAACAGAATGCCCATTCTACGTTTTACTTGAGTTTGAAGCGCCGTACGAACCAATTATGGATGCTGCAATGGAAATTTTCGAGCATTGCATGGAACAAGGCTGGGTGCTTGATGGAGTGATGAGCCAAAATCTTGAACAAGTTCAAAGCTTATGGCGTTTACGTGAAGACATTTCTGAAACGATTGCGCAATTTACTCCGTATAAAAATGATATTTCAGTATTGATTACACATGTTCCTGCTTTTATTAAGGAAATTGATACGATTGTTGCTGAAAATTATCCTGATTTCGACATCTGCTGGTTCGGCCATATTGGTGATGGAAACTTACACTTAAATATTTTAAAACCTGTGAATTTATCTAAAGATGAATTCTTTGCTAAATGTCAGGTGGTAAATAAGTATGTGTTTGAAACTGTGAAGAAATATGACGGTTCAATTTCTGCAGAGCATGGCGTAGGCATGACCAAAAAGCCTTATCTGGATTACACACGGACTGCTGAAGAAATTGAATATATGAAAGCCTTGAAGAAAGTGTTCGATCCAAATGGCATCATGAACCCAGGTAAGTTATTTGATCTGTAATGATTTAAATAGCTCATTTGTACAAGCGCTTCGAGAGAAGCGCTTTTTTTATTGCCGAACAAAAGATAAAATAAAGTTACATGCTGGTCGCCATTTATTGCTGAAAATTTGTTATGTTGGTTGCGCTTAAATATTGATAAGAAACTGAAAACTATGCTCATTGATAACATTTTAATTTCTAAACAAAGTTTAGACAGTGATGATCACTATGATGTGATTATGTCCAATATTGATAGCTTAAATGGCTTATTTGAATATTATGTCGAATATGATGAAGTATCCGCAGAGGCTTTATACAGTTATTTTGTCGATTACTATCTTGCTCAAGTGAATAATGGTGGTTTTTCACAATTCGTTTATAACACGGGTTGGGATGCGTTCATGGTGAAACATGTTCGTGAAGGATTAAAAGCTATGAATGCGACTGCGCATTCGGCTCTCTTTGAGCAAAGTGCGGATTTAATCGATCAGTTTTCGGATGAGCAATTAGAACAGTTCTTAGAGGGTGAATACTTTGGTGAAAATGAGCAACGAGATATTCTCAATGCTTTTGATGACCAGTTTTATGCATTGAATGATAGTGAAGATTTGATTGAAATAAATAGTCGATGGTTAAAGCAACATCCAAAGTTACAGGTTGTCGATGAAGATCAGATTTTGACGATTGTAGAGCAGGTTGCAGCCAAAATTCCAAATTTAGAACAACGTAAACAGCAAGCAGCGGAAAACAGCCCACGTTATTTTAAAATTATTCAAGCTTTATGCCTGCAAGCAGGTCAGGAGCTAGATCGTATTACCATTGGTGATCCATCACATGAGTATAATGGGCAAGAGATCGTTGCTTGGCATTTCCTAACCGATGCAGGGCATTTTTATATGCTGGATCTAGGTGATCAAGCCTTGATGTTTGATGAAAATGATCAACAAATCATAGCGCTCGATGTTAGCCATATTGTAGATGAGTCATAAAGACACAGTTTTTAAATAGTGTACGTTTAAAAAGCATAGCATCATTAGGCTATGCTTTTAGTTTTAGGGTGATCAGAATGAATCGTTTGAGTTTAATTTCAGTATTTTGTTTAGTGGCTTTGTCTGGCTGTGCAACAACACAAAATTTAATGAATAAAGTAGGTGGTTCAGAGACACCATTAAGTCAGGTTTTAAATGAACGTCCTGATTTGCGTAAGGAACTCGCGACTGTTGAGTTGCGTCAGTATTTTAATAGTGTGGAATCACCCACTGTCGCAGAAGTGAAGTTGACTGAAACAGGTTTGATGGATGATTCTGTGCGCTCAATTCGTAGTGTGTATAGCTTTAAAAATATTGATGGTCAGTGGAAACGTATAGATATGCAGAAGGAATATCAGTGCTATCGTGGTAAAAACACTAAGACCTTCCAAAAGGCAAAATGCCCCTGATCAATTATTTATCGGGATTTAAAGATTTGGAAGATTAAAATCAGGGTACAAACAAAAATGGCAAAAACTAGAGTTGGAATAATTTTTGGTGGAAAATCATCAGAGCATCGTGTGTCACTACAATCAGCACAAAATATCGTGGATGCAATAGATCTGCAAAAGTTTGATCTTAGTTTGATTGGGATAGACCAAGATGGTGCTTGGCGTATTTTAGATGTTACTCATTATTTAGAATATGGTCATGATCCTAAATTAATTTCTCTCGTCCCTCGTGAACATGAAGATTATTTGCAGTCAAAACAATCTCAAATTTTTGAAATTGAAAATGCACAAGGATTACCGCCCATTGATGTTATTTTCCCTATTATTCATGGGACTTTAGGTGAAGATGGTGCATTACAAGGCATGCTTAAAATTTTAGATCTACCTTTTGTTGGCTCAGATGTTTTAAGTTCGGCAATTTGTATGGATAAAGATGTCACTAAGCGTTTGTTACAAGGTTCTGGTATTGCAGTTGCACCATTTTTAACAGTTCATGCTTACCACCCAGACGAAGTAAGCTTCCATGAGGTTCAAAATACTTTAGGCCTTCCAGTCTTTGTGAAACCTGCGAATCAAGGTTCTTCTGTGGGTGTCAGTAAAGTTGAAAACGAACAAGAGTTTATTGTTGCTTTAGAAAACGCGTTTCAATATGACAGCAAAGTATTGATTGAAAAGTTTATTCAAGGTCGTGAAATTGAGTGCGGTGTTTTGGGTAATTACTATCCAAAAGCCAGTGTTTGTGGTGAAGTGGTTGTAAAGTCTAGTTTTTATTCTTATGAAGCAAAATATATAGATAATCAATCTTCTGAAGTGGTGATTCCTGCTTCAATTTCAGAAGAGGAAACTAATAAGATTCGTGAGATTTCGATTAAAGCTTTTAAAGTTTTGGGTTGTTTGGGACTTGCACGTGTCGATTTTTTCTTGACTGAAAATGGTGATGTTTTACTAAATGAAGTAAATACTTTACCAGGCTTTACCAATAACAGTATGTATCCAAAGCTTTGGGAGGCAAGTGGAATCACTTATTCTGAATTAATTACTCAACTCATAGAATTAGCATTAGAGCGTCATGAAAATTTATTAAGAAATTCAAAATTTGTATCTAAAGGATAATTATCTTTGGCTGTTTTTATATTTCTTATTGAAAAATAGATAGAAATACTGGATAAAAACGTATCAGATTTGGTACGTTTTTTTATTTGGGAAATCACAATAAATGAATATTTTAATTATGAGTAATGCTTTTGATCCTTCACGTTTTTTGACTGATTCAAGGAGTCGAATATATCCAACACAAAGCAAATTATGCTGGTAAGTATCATGATGAATTAAAGCGAATATTGATAAAGGTTTTGAATTAAAAACAAAGGGAAGAAAACCTTGGATCCAAAGAAAATTTAAAAAGCACTGAAATTGATGATATAAAACTTATAGATTTACCCAAAATGTGAACACAATGAACATCCAACAAGAAATTCAAAACTTATTCCAAAACCGAGATGAACATCCACTGTTTTATATCGAAAGCGGTAGTCGTTTATGGGGCATGGCAAGTCCAGACAGCGATTACGATGTACGTGGTTTCCATCTACCCTCCAAAGCACAATATTATGATTATCGCCAACACCGTGATTTAATCGAGATCATGGATGGCGACTTTGACTTCGTTTCATTCGACTTAAATAAAATGTTTGGGCTTTTGGCAAAAAGCAATCCGACTGTTTTAGAGTGGGTGCGTGCGCATATTGTCTATTTTAATCAATTTCCTGAATGGGAGAAATTTAGAGATGGCTTACTTGAACGAATAGACTATAAAGCGCTGTATTATCATTACTTGTCGCTGGCGAAAGGCGGTATGCATGTCATGCAAACTGCAGATAACTTTACCTATAAAAAAGTGTTTTATTCTATTCGTGGTCTAATGTCAGCAGAACTAGCAACACAGCAAATTATGCCTGAACTCCTGATTACGCAATTGTTTGATCAAATCGACGCTCATGATCCCTTACGGCATTGGGCAGAAGATTATTTGGAAATCAAAAAACAGCAGAAAGAAAAAGCGCAATTGCCTGTTGCGGAACAAGCGCAAATCTTAAAACTGTTAGAAAATAAAATTGAGGCCTTAAATCTAAGAGCGATTGAACCGACCAATGATATTGAAAAATTGAAGCAATATCTCACCGAATATAGCTTTAATTTAAAACAACATTTTTATGGCTAATGCTTTTACTCAATCAGAGAATAGTGACACTATGAAAACCCTTGCCTTTATTCATCGTAATGACACCCGCTTTGCGATAGGGGATTTTTATCCTGTACTTTCTGTCTTTTCACACTATGAATTAGGCAATACCGTCTCTCCCTTTCTGTTATTGGATCATTTAGGACCTGGTGTTTTAAAACCGACCAATTTACGCAAAGGGGTGAGTGAGCATCCTCATCGTGGTTTTGAAACGGTTACCCTGATTTTTGCTGGTGAATTAGAACACCGTGATTCATCGGGTGGTGGTGGTATTGTTTTAGCGGGTGATGTGCAATGGATGACCGCAGCTTCAGGTGTGGAACACAAAGAGGTCTTTAGTGAGGCATTTTCAAAAACGGGTGGTTATTTTGAAATGGTGCAACTGTGGGTAAATTTACCTGCCAAAGATAAAATGAATCCACCACGTTACCAAAGCTTGCGAAAAGCCAATATTCCAGTGATTGAACTTACGAATAGTGCTGGAACGGTACGAGTGATTGCTGGAGACTACCAAGGGCAACACGGGCCAGCAAAAACGCATTCACCACTTCAAGTTTTGGATATTGAAATCCAAGCAGGGCATAAGGTCAGATTGCCCGCAGGCGCAGGAGAAACCACACTGGTCTATTTACGAACGGGTAAGGCACAGTTTCAAGCTGAAGATGAGATATTTGAAGAGCAAGGGCTTGCTGTGATGTCGAGCTTGGAACAAGACTTTGAAATAACGGCATTACAACAGTGTAAATTGTTGCTGCTTACAGGCAAACCGCTTCAAGAACCGATCAATGGGCATGGGCCATTCGTCATGAACAACTACGCAGAAATTCTTGAAGCATATGACGATATTAAGCGTGGTACATTTATCAAATCAACAGTGCGCGATGATGAATAAAGCAAACTGTGAGAATTACAATTTGCTCTAATACCTAATTTATCGATTGAGGTTTGTTCTTGAGTGCAATCAAGCCTTTGATCAGCAATGCAATCCCGATACCCACACATAATCCCATTAGGAACTTGCCAAATATACCCAAGCCCAATTCTTTATGGTTGGCGGAGCTAATTGCTTTCGCCGTATCTTCAGCCGAGGCGGTCGCATTGGCTTGACTATCCATCAATGCCACAAAGCCTGTATCTGTTTTACAGCTTCCTATGATAGTGCTTGAGTTTTCAGCATATTTATTTTGAACCAATTGTTCACATCGCGCCTGATCTTCAGCGCTAATTTTAGGTGCAGAACTGATAAAATAAAGTCCTCCACCCACCAACAATAAAATCACGCCAATAATGATCAGCGATATTGGGTTTTTATTTTTCATTTAAATTATTTATATCCGCTTATACAGCATTTAGAGTAGCTTAAGAATAATAAATGTTCAACTTTCACTGGAAATTTGTCTGTGTTAGACTAGTAAAACTTAACCCTGTGTGTACCTCTATGAGCTTTCTCATAAATCGGGTCAAGTTATAAATCTCACAAATACAGTTTCAGCAATTACTTTACCTATTGAATTAGACACCTTGTGAATACGGTGTTGAACTGCCTTTATTCAACGTAAATTCCACAATTTAATATTTATATTTCAGTGCTTGTCATTGGGCGAACGCTTATCTTTAAAAAGTAGTGTGAGCAATGCAAGCCAATAAAGATATGTAGAAAATAATGCAAAATTTAGTGCAAAAAGAACAAACTGCAAGTTTGAGTCGCGCTACGCTTATGTTTCCATTGGCGTTGGTGTTATTTGAATTTTCAGTTTATATCGGTAATGATTTGGTTCAGCCTGCGATGCTCGCAATCACCAAAGAATTTGGTGTGAGCAGTGCATGGGCACCATCATCTATGTCATTTTATCTCCTCGGCGGGGCATGCGTCGCAGGGATACTCGGACCTTTGTCTGACCGATTAGGACGTAAGAAAGTGTTATTGTCAGGTGTTGCATTCTTTGTCATCACCTGTTTATTAATTTTACTCACCCACAATATTGAAAGTTTTCTTGTTTTAAGATTCTTGCAAGGTTTTGGTTTATCTGTGATCGCAGCAGTGGGTTATGCTGCGATTCAAGAAACCTTTGAAGAGCGTGATGCCATTAAAGTCATGGCACTGATGGCAAATATTTCTTTGCTTGCCCCTTTGATTGGCCCTGTTGTCGGCGCATTCCTGATTGATCATGTGTCATGGCACTGGGGATTTATTGCGATTGCCTTTTTAGCTTTTCTGAGTTGGTTTGGTCTAAAAGCCAAGATGCCAGCACGTACAAGCAGTATTCCCAAAAAACCGTTGAGTTATATTTGGGATGATTATATGCAAGTCTTGAAAAATAAGACGTTCATGGGCATGACCCTCGGCTTGCCAATGGTGGCGATGCCTTTGATGCTATGGATCGCATTGTCTCCAGTGATGTTGGTTGAGGAACTGGGACTCAGTAGTATGCAATATGGTCTGGCGCAATTCCCTGTATTGGGTGGGTTGATTCTAGGTAATATTGTGCTGATTAAAGTGATTGATCGTTTGCCACTGGGTAAAACAGTTTTGATTGGTTTACCTTTGATGCTTTTAGGTACAGCAATTGTGGTGGTTGGGATCATTTGGCGCGAATATTTTCTTCATTGCGTTATTTTAGGCATGACCTTAGTCAGCTTTGGTGAAGGAATTAGTTTTTCAGTGCTTTATCGTTTTGCGTTAATGTCATCTGAAGTCTCTAAAGGCACTGTCGCTGCTGCTGTTTCAGTGTTGATGATGTTCACTTTCTTCTTTGTGATTGAACTGATTCGAATTCTGTATGAGCATTTTCATCTCTGGGCTTATGCGTTGTCATGTTTTGCGTTAATTGCTTTGTGGTTCACTATTCCACGTGGATTATTAAAAACAATTATGCAGCAACGTAAAGTAAATGGTGAGTTTTAAGCTCACTTGAGTTTCCCTCTCCTTGTAAAAGGGGAGGGAGCTTTGCTTCTTAAATAAACAGGTTAAGGCTGTTGTAATGCTTTTAATTTATGATCAAAAACAAAAGGCCCAAAAGGTAAAATTGAAGCAATTAAACCTAAAATAAACATGTGAATGGACCACTTCTGTTTTCCACAGACAATCAATAACACTGCAAGAAAAGCAAGAAATAACACACCATGTCCCATGCCAATATATTTCACATAAATAGGCATATCCCAAATATATTTCAAAGGCATCGCAATAAAGAGAAGAAGGAGAAAGGAAATACCTTCAAGAAAACCAACAATACGTAAAGATTTGATATTCATGGTCACTTAGTCAAATGAGAATGAAGCTTGAGTCTAACCGAATTATCTAAATGATTTGAAAAAAATAGTAAATAAAATCGATTGATTTAAATAGATGGAAGATCGTTCTGGAGAATAAGTTTTTAGTCTCCAGACCAGATAGATATAGCCCAATATTTAAGATCAACTATTGTAATGCTTTGATTGCAGCGTCCTGCTGTTGCTGTTCAAATTCAGTAATATAAACACACCCGATATAGGTTTTATGTTCACCTTCATCTATAACGGGATTCGATTCAGCCAAAGTCAGTTTACGCAAAGATTTTTCGGTTTCTTTGGTCTCAAGATCTGTTTTTACAACTTTCTCTCCTGAAAAATACGGCATATCTTTAAAGAACGGGTTTTGCGTGATTTGAAACTTTTTAGCGAGGTCTTTGGTATTCGCATTTTTTAAAACAGCCAACATTCCACCAGAAACCAAACTAATTTGATCTGTAGATTGACCGAATACCGTAATGGGAACTTTACTGACATAGCTATATTCTTCACCTTGTTTGATCCAGCCATTCTTTTTCAGATCATCCTCAAATTCAAAACCTAAGTCATAATAATTTTTAAGTGTCTTTTTACACTCTAAAAATTGCTGTAAGTCTTGATTAAATTGAGAATCTGCAAAAGTGCTGGGCGCAGTACTGATGGTCAATGCAGAGAATAAAAACGCTAGGCAATGTTTAAGTTTCATGTGAAGCCTCTAAATGTCTGGTCATTCTTGCTATTTAATTTCTAATCGAAGTAAGGTTGTTTTTAGTTTTAACAACTCAGGTAAGGTTTCCAATAATAAACTGATTTGTTTAAGCACCAAAAGTAAATTATCTGACAAATTTTCTTGATCACTGATGTGCTGAATTTCAGTGAGTTTTGTTTCAATTAAGGCTTCATTTACAGCGGTTTGATTGAGCAAAACATCAGTTAAGGTATGATTGCACCATAACATCAAATCTAAAATCTGCTGATCATGTACATGTTCACGATGGCTACCTAAAGCTGAAACATAACTGAGCTGGCTATGGCTATAGACCAAGTATCTAAAGGCATTGTGAATCAAATCCGGATTGGGATTGGGCTCAGCACTTAAACTGGAAATCATCGTGGATAATTCAATCTGTGCATTATGTGCTGCTCGGCGTGCTTTACGATAATCAATACTGTTGGTACGGCCTTGTTGATATTGTTCAACAACCGCATCGAAATAGTCTAAGGTTGCTTTACTGCTTTTCCGGATATTGTTGGAAATATCACGGAAGTTCCAGTCTGGCCAAATAAAACTGACCGCAAACCATGCGATTAAACATCCCAAGAGGGTGTCGATAATGCGCGGTAAAATAATGGCATAGCCTGCGCCTTTTAAATTAAAGATCAACAAGACCATTAGCGTTGCCATTAAAGTCGCCATGGCATATTTTTTTGAGCGTAGGTAGAAAAAGTACACCCCAAAAATAATGGTAAGGAGTAATTGGCCTTCAATACTGGGGACAAAGTATAAAATCGGAATACCCAAAAGTACCCCTGATACAGTCCCTAGTGTGCGCAGTTTTAAACGACTTTTGGTGGCAAAATAACTAATTTGGCACACAAATAAACTGGTGAGTAAAATCCAATAGCCGTTTTTGGCAAAGGGTAGTAGCGAAATGGCATAGCCCACAGCAAACACAAACGCGATACGCACGGCATGGCGAAATAATGCAGAATTTGGGGTTAAATGTTGTTTAATCTTGAGCCAAAGGTCTGGTAGATCATGGATATCATCATCCAATAAATTGAGATTATCTCGATGTTGGCTATAACTTTGTTGATAATTACGTTGTTCAATACTCAGGTTAACAAATTGATCTTGCACATTTTTCAGATTGTTTAATACCAACAGTAAGTTTTTTACTTCTAAATTATGCGGATTGTGTTGAATCCATTCCTGCATTGAGTTTTCTAAATGGGCTAAAGCAATATTGTTGTCTGTATGCGTTTGAAAGATTTGGCGCTTTAAAATTGCCTCGGCAAGTTGCTGGCAATTACGCGCCTGCAAACGTACATTTTTCTGAATACGATAAATTAAATCTGTGCGGCTAAAGTTCTGGTGAATCTTTTCATAGTGCAAATAATTGGAAGTAACTTGTTCATGGATATCTTGAGCCAGAAAATATAAATTGAGCCAGTAAATGGTGTTTTTATTGGCACGAGAGGCTTTTAATCGGGTCAGTAATGAGGCTTTGGTTTGGTTTAAGTTTTGTACCAACTGACTGTTTTGCAAAGAAAGATCATATAAAAGTTGTTCAACATTGTCGACATTATCAGGATCAAACAGTTTCGCTTTTGACATCAACAGCCCGGAAAGAAGATTAAAGCTATTGGATAAGTTGTCTTGTACAGCCTGTGTCGGTTTAAGTAGATAGAAAATGATAGAGGTCAAACCATACCATAATGTGCCCATGACAAAATAACTGGGCTGTTGATACCACTCAGTATATTCACCCAAGCCAAACATGGTATAGATTGACAAGAGCACGGTACCAAATGAAATGGTGGCGTAGCGTTGTCCCAATGCACCCATTAAGATAAAAGCTGCGCTGGACAGAGATAAGTAAATTAAAAATAAAAGTTTATAGGGATGTAAAAAATCTAAAATACTACTGACAGTAAAAAACAGCACACAGACCAAGCCAAGATTTCTTAAACGGATACTCAGTCGGTCATCAAAATCTGTGAGTGCTGTTGCAATTGCACCAAGCGTAATTGGAACAATGAGCTGTTCATAACCTAGAAAATACAGTCCAAGCGTTGTTCCAGTTAAAACAATCAAAATCTGTAGGCAATAAATCAAAGTTGAATTTGATTTTATATTTTGAAAGATTTGCTGATAACTATTCACAGTGTCAATTCAGTGGCTTGGGCGTTTTAATATTTTACTCATTTCTGAAAAGGCGATACGATTTATTGCATGTAAAAATGTAAAAAATAAACGGTAATATTCAACATTTTATATACAGTTTAGCCCTTACTTAAATATTTAAAAATACTCAGAATAAGTGATCAAATACTTAAAAATAGCAAAAATGCCAAACCAGCAAAACACTGAAATAAAACAACCTCGTTATCGCAATGCTGAACTAACAGAACGTCGTAATTTAAAAATGGCAGGTTCGATCCATGCCTATGTACGTGGCAATACGGCCAAATATTATGATTGGTTGAAGCAAGCTGAAATAAGCTCGATCCCACAGGGGCCTGCGATTTGGATTTGTGGAGATTGTCATACTGGGAATTTGGGCCCTGTTGCCAATGCTGAGGGTAAAATTGATATTGAAATTCGTGACCTAGATCAAACAGTGATTGGTAATCCTGCCAATGATGTTATTCGTTTAGGATTATCCTTAGCCACAGCTGTGCGTAGTTCAGATTTACCTGGTGTGGTCACCGCGCAGATGATTGAAGCATTGTATGCAGGTTATGTGAATGCCTTAGTACACAATGGTCGAGGGATTGATAAATTACAGCGACCAGTATTTGTGCATAGTGCGATGCAAAAAGCACTTAAGCGAACCTGGAAAAATTTAGCAAGAGAGCGTTTAGAAGGTTTAACGCCAGAAATAACCTTGGGGAAGAAATTTTGGCCCTTATTGAAAAAAGAACATCTCGAAATTCATCGTGTTTTTAATCAGCCCGATATTCAAGACTTGGTCACAATGATTGGTCAGCGTGATCAATCAGCTCAGTTGAAAGTCATCGATTCAGCATATTGGGTTAAAGGGTGCAGTTCTTTAGGTTTATTGCGCTATATCGTACTGATGGATTCATCGAATCATATTGTCAGAGATGGGAAAGGCCTATGTTTAATGGATCTGAAAGAAGCCACAACAGCACTTGCACCACGCTATTCAAATACACCGATGCCAAAAGACAATGCAGCAAGAATTGTTGAAGGTGCAAGACACTTATCACCCTTTTTAGGGGAGCGGATGCGAGCAAGTAAGTTTTTAGATACTTCGGTTTTTATTCGAGAGTTATTGCCACAAGATTTAAAACTCGAAATAGAAGGGGTCAATGAAGTTGAGGCTAAAGATTTAGCTTTCTATTTGGCTTTTGTCATTGGTCGTGCACATGCTCGACAGATGGATGATTCAGTACGTAATGCTTGGGTGAAAGAGCTAAAACGCAATCAATCAAAAACTATTGATGCGCCATTTTGGCTATGGCGTAGTATTGTTGAATTGATGAGTGTACATGAGGCTGGTTATTTGGAGCATTGCCGCCGTTATGCGCTTTCGCATCTGAAATAAAAAAGGATGTGGATAAGTCTATTGTTATCCACATTTTATAGATCTGAGTTTTTATCCTAGATGATGTTACTTTGCAAGACTTTCAAAATAACGCCGTGACATTGATTTTAGTATCTGGTGGAATGCAGTTTCTGATGTGAAAAATCCTGAGCCCATGTCGTGAAAATATTTGTTGGTACTTATATTTTAACTATTTTAGACTCAGGTTTTTTGCTTAAATCAAGTGATAAGGCAGTCATGATTTCATCACTTTATCGACTTTTGAAATCGAATATGTCAATGACTTAAATGAACTGCACCATCATTAAAAAGTATAAGCTACACCAATGCTTGCACTATGGGCTTTATTCGAAATACCACCGCCATTTTTATACCTTGTAATTTCATTTGTTTCGTTATCCACGATTACTGAATCAGTTGTAACACGCTTATATTCATTCCAAGAATACTCAGTAAATAATTTTGTATCTGGTCTAATGTTATAACCTGCATTTACAATGGCGCCATAATATGTCCCATTATTGGCTTTATTATCAAATGAAATATCGCGTAAGTAATGTTCATCATGGTCTGAAGCATTGACCCAATTGCTGTATTTCAGCGTGGTAGTAAGTTCAAAATTATTATATTCAAATTTACCATTGATGCCGATATAAGGCATTTTAAATTTTTGCTGATAACCAATGACTTTTTCATTAGGATCAAACTCACCAGTATTACTTAGTGCTGACCCTTCTACATAATCTCCATCACTATCTACGTCTGAATAATGATATGAGCCACCAATAGCCGACCATGAGTATTTATTTTGTTGATAACCTAATAGTGCACCTAGCTTATAATGTGAAGTGTTGAGTAAATTTACATTGAAATTTAAATCAAATTCATTTGCATAGTTGAGAGGTGTACGATCATGATGAGACCAATCTGTCAATAAATCTCTATCTGTTTCAGAGGTCCAGTCATAATCATTCATAACAGCAGAGTTTTTAGATAATGTACTCCAGCCTCTAGCATTAAAAGAAACTTTAGGATGAAATTGCCAATTTATCTCAGCATTTATGATATTGGCGCTGTTGGTGTCCCAAGCAAGCTCAGATGCCTTGCTTTGATCATCCATATAAACGAGTTCTTTCGCTTTAGATTTAAGTAAAAGGCCAGAAGATAAAGACATAGCCAAATCATCAGGCGTAAATTGACTCGACCAATTATTTTCACTAGCAAAAGTAGGATTTACACACAACATAAGTATTGGTATTACTATTTTTTTCATTAAAACAAAAGCCTTTTGTATATTGATTACTTATTTGATTCTCAAAATTACGGATGTAATCTACTTGATTTATATTAGATTGTAAAATTGCAAATCTTATTTTTGTTGAAAAGTAATATTTTATTGATGGATTTAAAAATAGTTATAGCTCTATATATAAGTAGCTCAGCTAATATTTTTGTAGATATTGGTCGTTAAAAAATATATTTTAAACATAATCTACTTATAAGATATCTTAATGATAATATCCAAAAGGCTATGTGAAAAAAATTATTTTAAGTTGTTATGTCTTATCTAAATAATTTTCCAAAAGCGTAAATGTAAAGTTTACTCTATTATCATTAAGCTGTGACAATATGAACATGATTGGTGTCACACTATTCAAATACACCAATGCCAAAAGATAATGCAGCAAGAATTGTTGAAGGGAAAAGACATTTATATTCATTCTTGGGCGAGCGGATGCGGACAAGTAAACCATTGATACGCCATTTTGGTTATGGCGCAGTATTATTGAACTCATGAGTCTACATGAGGCAGGTTATTTGGAACATTGTCGCCGTTATGCGCTTTCACATCTAAAATAAAGACAATGTGGATAAGAGCATACTTATCCACAATTAGGGTCTGTTGACATTTCATAAATGGCTTGCGTTGTAAGCTAAAATTGAGCAGGCAAGGCATGAAACAAAGAGAATAGCGAGACTATTTTCGAGTTTCATAACACAGGCTGAGATAATTTTAGCTACAACCCTTCGGGACTAGAGTGTTTTTTGCTGCTACGTCGTTACCTTGCGAAACGATGTTTCTCATCATTTAGAATGACTAAATTTCATATTTCGTGCCTTGTATCATCTAAAAAACATACGTAGTCGCAAACATAGACGAATTGTCAACAGACCCGAATAATTTAAATTATTGAATCACACCACAGGCAATACGATCTCCACCGCCACCCAGTGGTTTTGGATGGTCTGAATAGTTATCACCACCTGCATGAATCATAATGGCTAAGCCTTGAATATCGGCCAGTTTTAAACGTGGTGCAATTAAGGTTGTTTTGGCATTTCCATTTGAATCTACATTGAGTACAGGTAAATCGCCCATATGCCCATCATTGGGGGTACCATGTCCCGTTTTTTGCGGATTGAAATGACCACCAGCAGCTAAAGCAGCGCCCATTTTTCCGTCTTTTTCAGCAGGTGCGCATGAGCCTTTTTCATGAATATGGAAACCATGATAACCAGAAGGTAATTGGCTAAGTTGAGTGTTGATGGTTAAACCATTTGGAGAGTCTTGCAAGCTTACTGTACCAATTTTTGCACCAATGCCTTGTGCAGAGACCGCATGCATATCCACTGTTTGTAGCGGTGTTTTAAGCTTAGGTTTGACCGTTGTTGTACTACATGCCGCTGTAAAAAGTGCGATACATGTACAAAGTATAGAAGTTTTAAAAAAAGTAGATGTCATCGAACGCATCCAAAGTATTTGATTATGATTAGTCACTATTCAAACAAAGCACGGCCTGATAAACAATGTGAATTAAATGTCTGATTGTATGAATTTATTTAACAGTAAATTTGATTGGCATTGATTATGCTGGCTAAAAATAAATAAACAAAATAATCAGCAAAATAATTATGCAGAATATCTACGATATATAGATCGCTATACAAGGTATATTCGCCAATTAAAGCTTATTGGCGAATATACGATTGACTCATATTGAAATTTTAATTGTCACTTGCCTGTATTTGGCTAAGGTTTTGTAGGCTGATCATCATCAATGTCATAGGCCATCGTGGCATCTGGCATTAGGATTTCTGGCTCAGTGGTTTCATGTAACCACTCACGCCAAATTGCCAAGAGAATTGCAAGAATGACAGGGCCAATAAACAGTCCAACCAGTCCAAAACTTGCTAATCCACCAAGTACACCAAACATGATCAACAAGAACGGAATCTTGGTTGCACCTGAAATAACCAAAGGTCGAATCACATTATCAGCAGTACTAACAATACAAACACCCCAAGCCATTACACCAATTGCTTCCATAGTTTGACCTTGCGAAAACAGCCATAATGAAACTGCACCATAAGCAACTGGAGGGCCAAATGGAATCAGTGCCATCAAAAAAGTCACAATGGTGAGTACCATTGGATTTGGAACACCCGCAACAAAATAACTCACACCAGCAAGAAATGCTTGAGCAACTGCAGTTAAACCAACACCATAAACCACTGCACGAGTCGTTTCAGAAATGGTGTCAAGATAATGGTGAATACGTGGACCAATTAACATCTGTAAGGCTTTACTGACTTGCTCCAAAATGGTTTGACCATCTCGATAGAAGAAGAATAACGACATGATTGCAAAACCCAGCTTAACCAGATTCTTGGTAATTTCGTTCAGGACGAATTTACCATAGTTCATATGGCCTTGAATCCAAAGACCAATGGTTTGCGAAAGGCTGGTAGGATCGGCATTAATTTCACGTACGGTACGGCTGACTTCTTTGCCAATGATGGGGAGTTCACGGATAAAGTCTGGAACAGTCAAATGACCTGAAGATAATTGGCGTTGTAGGTCGAAATAAAGATTTCGTCCTTCATGTTGTAAAATAAAAATAGCAAAAGTCAGTGGAATTCCAACCACCAAAACCACCAGTGTAATCATGAGTGATGCACTGAGAGTTGGTCGATTCGAACCAAACATTCTTAAGATGCGTTTGTACATTGGCCAAGTCATATAGGCGATAATACATGCCCATAACACAGGTACAATGAAATATTTGAGAATATCGTAACCCAAAAAAATAAGGATGAACAATAATCCAAACAATAAGATACGTTGTAAGTTCGAAGTGAATTCTTGCACTAATTACTCTAAAAATTGTGAGTGATTGACTCAATATTAACTGAAAAATAAAGTGTGGCAAATTTTAAGCACAATTTATTTGATCTTTATTGAATTGGTTTTAGAACCAATCGCTTGGATCGTCTATTAAAGCATCAAGTAAGGGTTGCCATTGTTCTTGAATGGTTAAAAAGTTCTTTTGCGTTTTATCAAAAACGTTTAGACCTTGCATCGCTAATTGGCTATAGGCAGTACGTTCAGATATCCATGCAACAGGTTTTTGTTCGATTTTATCAAAGAATTGCTGAATATCTTTCGAGCTTGAGCTGTTGGCTTTCATTCGATTGGCAACCAGATATACAGAAACTTTGCCTTTACGGATTTTTTTAATGTCTTGGATGTGTTTAAGGAAACGTCGAGTACTGTCGATATCAAAAAAAGAGGGTTGTAACGGAGTGACTACAGCATGGCATTCACTAATCAATTGCTCAGCATGTTCACCAGTTAAAGCACCTGGTGCATCAATCACTAAATAATCTAAGTTTTTAGGTGCATCTCCAATTGATTTTTCATGACGCCAATCCAGACTTTGAATTGTTGCTGCAGTGTCAGGACGTTGCTTTAACCATTGCAGTGCTGATTTTTGTCCATCTGCATCAGCCAAGGCCACTTTATAGCCTTTTTGTGCAAGCGCCGTTGCTAATGTTATTGCCGTAATCGTTTTCCCACAACCGCCTTTCAAATTTGCAACAAGTATTGTTTTCATGATTGATCAATTAAGTCTGTAAGCTAACCTTCACCTTACTTTAGCATTAATTTTTAGCATATAGGTTATACATGACAAAACTTTAGTAGTTGTTTACATTGTGCAAGATATCGAGTTAAAGGAAAAAGCATGTCCATCTGGATGGCGATGTTAATTGGTGCATGTATTGGCATCGTTTTAACCACAATCGTGTTATCAAGTACGCGTAATGGCAAAATCAAAGCAGAGTATGAGCAATATATTGCTGAATTGGAATTAGAGCATCAGCAGACTTTAGCAAGCGCGCAAAAGCGTAGTGTAAATACCAGTCGTGCTGTGTTGAAAGGCAAGATGGCGGAACAACTGGCACCAATCATGCCTGAGTTTCGTTATTTACCCAGTGATGCCAAGTTTTTAGGGGATCCTATTGATTATGTCGTGTTTGATGGTTATACCGATTTTCGAGATGGTGAAGGTTTGGCTGAAGATATTGAAGTGGTGTTGATTGATATTAAGAGTGGTGGGGCACGTTTGACCAAGGGGCAACAAGCGATTGCTCAAGCAATTCAAGACGGGCGAGTCCGCTTTGAAACGATTCGGATTGATTTTGACGATTAGAAAGTTGAAGTGTTATTGCATCGAGTGTGTAGATTTTTAATTAAATCAATTGTATGGAAAAATAAATTATTTGAATATAAAAGGCTTGCAATGCCACATTTTACATTCAAAGTTTAAATAGCTTTGCGTAGGCGATGCCTCACTTTTTGTAGCTGATGCCAAACCTTGCGCTGCAAACAAAGCTGTGCTTTGCTTTTGCTCATGTTAGGCGAGGGGTACGTCCTGTACCCCCGCCCAACGGCGACATCCATGTCGCCCCGCGGTAGAATAACCATCTAGGATTCAAAAACACAAAAACTTATTCATAGCCAAAAACTTCTAAAAGTTCATACAAAAACATAAGCTTCATTGATGATCAATGACTTGATGGAAATCACTTGTATGAATAATTAGGTGGTTTGACTATATCAAATTTTCTATTAAATTTATCTATTCTATTCAATGGCGCAAGCTTAGAGCTTGTGTGCTCTAGCCATAAACATACGCCATCCAATTTTTGGCAGATCCTCAGCATCAAAATAATATTTTTCAGAAAACTTAAAATTGGCGTTTAAAAGTTCAAGTTCGATATTACGGTTTAAGTGACATCCATCAGCAATAACTTTTTGTATAGGTGTTAAAAGATCTTGCAGTTTTTTTAAGGTGTTATTGTCATGATATTGAACGTGTTCAATTAGATGCAGTGTCCCTTGAGGTTTTAAAACACGATAAATTTCTTGAATGGCTTTGTCTAAATTGGCAATGCTACACATGGTCCATGTACTGACGATATTTTCGACTGAATGATCTGCAAAAGGCAGCTTTTCTGCGCTGGCTTGAATGTGTTGTACATGAAAAGGTGCATCAAATACCCGTTTTTGAGCAAGTTGATAGACATCTCGGTTTGGCTCAATCGCATAAACTTGATCAACCTCTTGGTAAAATGGCAGGTTTAAACCTGTGCCAAAACCAATTTCTAAGACTTCACCTCGAACTTTTCCAAGTAATTCTGCACGTCCATCCATCATGCTTGGTGTTTGCATCACTTGATTGAGCAAATGCGGGAAAATACGTTGTTGGTAAAATTTATAAATCATCATTGTATGCAATTATATGGATATAAGCTAAATTCTAACCAAAGCCTGCTTTGAATATAAGACAAAAATAGGACGAAATCTCTGTATTTTGTTACCGAAACTCGATTTTTATTTTAAGTTTTTATATTAATACTAGCATTATAGATTTTGTACAATTTTTAAGTGTGGTTTGAGGAGCATGATATGAGTAAAAAGTTAGTCTGTGCAGCGTTGATGGCACTGAGTGCTTTTCAGGTCTATGCTTTTCAATCCACTGATTCTTCTAAAGTTTCAAAAGCCAATCCAGCATTTAATATTGCCAATGGTTTAGCACCAATCGACCAACATCAGAAAATTTCTGTTTTGGAACCCTTTCATGGGGAGTTTCGGATCCTCGGTTCAAAAGAATATAAGGATGATGAGCAAGCAAAATTTTCTCCAATTGATTATGCGGTAACTCGCGGTTTATTTACTGAGCCTGAAATTGCCCGCCAGATTTCGATCAATCAATATGATCGTTTCTTAAATTGGAAAATGGCTCGACCACCAATTCCTGCTCAATTGGCAACTCAATTGGTCAGTAATATGCATATTATTCCCGCTAATCCTGAAATTGCTCAACAAATCAAACAGGTAAAGCGTGGCGATTTAGTTCGTTTAACTGGTGATTTGGTTCAAGTGAATGATAAAGATTTGGTGTGGAAATCTGCTTTGGATTGGAATGGTGTTGGTGATGGGGCGTGTAAACTGATTCGAGTGAATTCTATTCAGTGGTTGGAAAAGCAAAATATCTAAATTCAAATTGAGCCACATCAGAGAAGATGATAAGGTTTGCTATAATTTTAGCCAGTTTGAATCATAAAGAGTGTGATAAATGAAAGGTTTAGTGGGTTTTACTTTGTTGGTTTGCAGTTTGGGCTTAGTCGCTTGTCAAAGTTCAAGTCCTACAGTGGAAGGTAAAACACATGAGTATACACTGAAACAAAAGTGCCCAACTTTGATGGATATGAAAGTAGGTGAAGTGCTTGTATTCAATGCACCCGAAAATCCAAGCACAGGGTATCAATGGCAGTTATTACAACCACTTAAAATATTTAAAACAGAAGAAACCTATTTGCAAAATGATAATGAAGAGGGAGCCGTGGGTGTCGGTGGCACAAAGACGTTCCGTTTTAAAGCTGAAAAACCAGGACAAGATTATATTGAATTGGTGCATGTTCGTTCATGGGAATCTTCAAAACAACCTGATCAACAATGGCGTTGTCGTATTCGGGTTTCTTAGGATTTCACTTTAATTGTACTGGTTCAAACATGACAGCGTTTCTTCTCTTGTGCCATTTGATCTAGCACAAGAGAAGATTAAAGCATTAGTTTTTTATTTTTTATCGGTCAATTGTTTCCAGTGATCGAGTTGATCTTTGGCTGTGAACATACCCCCCATACCTTTTACATCATCAGCTGAATTTTTAGATTGACCGTCTTTAGACAGTTTATTCTCGTCATAGATTTTGGCTTGATTTTCCCAAAATTGATAAATTAAACCTTGAATATAGCGACCTTGTTCAGTTTTTAGATCCAGTTGTTTAAGCATATTCAACGCAGATTCAATGCTATCACGTTTGAGTTGCTGATCAATTTCGTAGGTCAGCGTATCTTCAGCTGCACGTTTTTTAAGGTCAGCTTCTAAAGCATTATTATTTTCGGTAAATTTCTGATCATATTCTTCAAGTAATGCAATATCGTGAGCATCGTCTGGTGTACTTGGAAAGCTTTTAATCGGTTTGGTTTTCAATTGATCCATGATCTCTTGAGAGGCATCTTTAGGTTCAGATGAATTGTTTTGCTGTGGACTATCTTTAGGAGAACATGCTGCCATGAAAACGACGGATGTAAGTAAACCTGAAAGGAGTAAAGGGCGAAGTATTAAATTCATGATAAACATTCCTCATTAAAGCGTTTCGATTAGCGCAGTTTCCTAAAGTTATAAACATAGGTGACATAAGGGAAGTCTATTTCATCTTGCGCATGTTTACCCGTATATTCCAAGACAATATGTTCGAATTTGTGTTTTAGTTTGAATTGCTCTTCTTCAGACATTGCTGCAATAAAACTGGTGGATAATAAGCGCTTACTGACCACGTTTTCCACGGTTCCAGTTTGTACTTGTGAAAAGACTTTGGCTGTTTCAAGTTGGAATAAAAATTGATTTTCAAACGCCAATTTCCATTGCCCACTATGGTAACGTGGTGTTTCTCCTTCGATCGTCGCGAGCAGATCTGCCAATGCTTTAACCCAGTCT
Source organism: Acinetobacter sp. 1125_18A (assembly GCF_052824985.1). Lineage (NCBI taxonomy): Bacteria > Pseudomonadati > Pseudomonadota > Gammaproteobacteria > Moraxellales > Moraxellaceae > Acinetobacter > Acinetobacter sp. 1125_18A. The sequence goes on along the minus strand of NZ_VTDG01000006.1, from coordinate 127,944 downwards.
ATCGTCTCATCGCGCTGGTTCCAGACCAAACCAAGGTGACCCTCAGGTTTTAAAATGTGGTGAATTTCATTCAAGGTTTCAATATTGGCAAACCAGTGAAATGACTGCGCGCACAAAACAGCATCAATACTTTCAGATTCTAACGGAATTTGATCACTCTTTGCTTGAAGCGTTTGTACATCAGGATGTACTATTTTCAATTGTTCCAACATTTCTGTGACGGGCTCGACAGCAATAATATTGGGCGTTGCTTGTTTGAGGTAAGGGAGAAATTTTCCAGTACCTGCACCTAAGTCAACAACGCTTGAATCTGGGCCAAGGGCTAAATCTTCTTTTAACCATTTGACCACGTCTTGTGGATAATTGGGTCTGACTTGTTGATAAAGTTCAGCAGCAATACTGAAGCCTTTTTGAGCAGCAGGATGTAGGGAATGTGTCATATTTTGCGCTTTTTTATCTGACTAGACTCTATAAAATATGACACTTGAAGCAATCAATAGGCAAGTGCCTATTTATTTAATTTCAGCCAATGATAGAGCTAGTGCTCGGTGTGCGAATGGATAAGCAAATAATTTTTGAAGATGATCATATTAGAGCAATCTATTTACAAGGTGATTCTGACACTTTAGTCCTGTCATTTGGTGACTTGATTTCTAGAGCTAAAGGACTTTCCATCAATGCTGAAAAGTCTTTGATGAAATATAACTATGCCGTGGTCGGGATTATGCCAAAACAGAAGTCTTGGTTTCCTGCCTCAAGCATGGCTGCATTGTTAGAGCACTTAGATCCCATTTTAAAACAATTTACAAATATCGTGGGTTATGGCGGTTCGATGGGTGGCTATGCGGCAATCAAATATGCCAAAGCCTTAAAAATGAATCGTGTAGTCGCCATGGTTCCACAATATTCAATCGATCCTTTAGAAGTTGAGGACAAGCGTTATACAGATTTCTACGATGCGGAATTAAATGCGGATATGCGTATTCAGGCACAAGACATCGTTGCAGACTGTGAATATATCATTGTTTATGATCCTTATTTTGAAAATGATAAAGAACATTATTTAAAAATTAAGCCATTGATCCCTCAATTGCATACGCTACATTTACCGTATACTGGTCATGATGCGATTGCTGTTTTAGCCAACTCTGCGTTACTACATGATTTTATTGAACGTGAATACGATCAAACTTATTTTTATAAGCAGATTCGTGAAGTAAAGAAAAACAGCAAATTTTATTATCGAAGCGTGATTGCTCACTTATTGGGGACACATAACGAAGCTTTGGGTAAAATTCTAAAAGGTACAGATATCCAACTGGATAGTACTTTCTTTGATGCCAGTTTAAAGCAGACCATTACGCGTATTTTATTGACCAATAAGCGAGTGGATGAGCAAGATTTGCAGAAACTGGGTATTCAAGTCAATTTTGCTTTTGAAGATAAAACGCAGCTACAAGACAGTTTTGGCAATATTTTAGTATTTAACGTGATTACACAAAAGCTAGAAAGCTATGATCAACAAGTAATTGATGTGAATGGGAAATACATTATTCCATTGCATGTTGAAAACAATGGTTTGGCACAAGTCGAGATCAAAAAGCAGACCTATTTGATCTGTATGAATGATCGCCGTGTAACCAAATTATTTAAGCAAGATGAAGCGTTATCTTTGGATATGAATCCAATTGTAATTAAAAAAACCACTGACTTTTATGTATTGACCTATAAAAACTTTTATATGAGTTGTGATATTCAAGGTTTGGTGAGTTTTGATGATGAAAGCTTAAATGACTTTTGCCACTTTAAGGTTGCTTAAAGTCAGCGGTTGAGCTGAAACACCATTTGGTGTCTAACGATTTGACATTTGAGCCATTTAAATAGATAGATACAGCTTTAGTTACATTGCTTTAAATAGGCGATTGGAAATAAAGCTGTATATTTTTTAAATTCATTTTGAACGTCTAAATCACTGACTTTATAGACTTCGCTAGAATGTTGATAAACATCAGTCACTGCTGCCAGAGAACCTTCTTCACCGTCTCTATAGTGATAACGGAAGGTTTTTTGCGTGGCATGGAGTAGTTTTTGCTTCATGGGTGGTTGATGAAGGAAGGTATAATTAAACACACGATTTTCCATCTCCAAATAATATCGAGCTTGAATACGACAACCTCGATTTAATTTAATCAGTTTGAATTCATTTCCCTCAGAACTTCTAAACTCTGCTTCATCCAAGTTATTAATCGATTGTAAAACATATGCTTTTGCATAGGCTGGTGAATATAAGCCAAAACAAAGCAGAGCGAGCATAAGTGACGGATAAGCTGTCCTATTCATTGTGCGGTCTTTTTAGCTGATTGTTTAACTCACTATAAGGCGTAATCAGGTGTTTTAAAATATAAAACAAGACCCCATACCAGAGGCCTCCATTAACTCAAAAGTTATAAATAAAAAATTATAAATTTTAGAATCTACGATTCGCTCGTTTAAACGTCCCAAAGTCATTAAAACGAACCCCATTTTCTTGCATCACTGGATAGCAGTCTTGGGCAATGGCTTGACGAATATAAAATGGATCACGTACAACAAAATGGTGAATGGCATGTGTACCAGCAAAGTTAAAACAAAAGGCTTGTAAAGGTTTCATTCGCCAATCTGTCCAGACCTGACACTGCTGAACGATATTGCCATCTTCAACATCGCCATAATAATGCATATTGGAACTGGTAAAATGCAGACTTAAGGTGCGTAAGAAATTTGGTGCTGCAATGCTTACGGCATAAAACTTTGTGGTTTTGTCTGCAAGTCTCCATAAGCTATTTTTAGGTTGTGCTATACCTGTGGCTTTCATTGCCAATTTGGCAATATTGATCAATAAGAAACCATGCCATAAGGCATAATGAATATGTCCAAAGGGTGCATAACTCGCAGAAAGTTTTGCTTTTAATTTGAGTTTATCTGCTTGGGATAAATGCTTTTGAGCATGAATAAAACGCTTGGTGGTTTTCATCATGGTGATGGGGCGTAAATAGATCGCCAACATATTGTCACCAGTCATCAGCAAACGTTTTAAGCCCCATTGATCACCATTGTTAATACCGCGTTCTTCTAAATCTGTTTTGGTACCCGATGATTTGTGATGATGTAGATGTACCTCGCGACGTATCCATGGGTTCACGGTACTTGGGCGAAAGGCGTAAACGGCTGCCAACATGGCATCATTGATTTTTTTGTTTTTACGGTAATACATTTGGTGAATAAGATCATGCTCTAGTTCATGTAAGAGCGACATCCAAAATGCAGAAAGCGGAATTGCCACATACCAAGGCATTTTCCCACGAGTGTATTGTGTTATATTGAAAATAATCCCTGTTACAGCTGTTACAAGGATGGCTAGGCCAATTTGGTCTTGGTGCTGAACCAGCCAAGGATGACGTTCGCGTAATTGATTTCCAGCTTCCAAAATTGTTTTACGAATTCGGTGGCTACGTTGTTCATCTTCTGGATCAGCAAAAAGTTTAGTTTTGCTTTGTATGGACATTTGTACATCGGAAAGGGGTAAATTCATCTCCGGTTTCCTCTATATTTTTGTAGTACTACAAGGAAGTTTTTAAAACCAACATTTGTTGGGTTTTATGAGAGATTATCTGATGATTAAAATAACGTCAACGTCAGTTTTAAAAAAAATGACGAAAAAGGTGAGCCAACCAAAACAAGAACGTTCCCAAAAAAGAATGGATAAGATGCTGGCAACCACGCAAGAGTTACTGTTATCCATTGGAATTGAAAAGATTTCGATTCCTGAAATTGCCAATGCATCTGGCGTTCCACGGACCAGTATTTATCAGTTCTTTCCGACGAAATACGATATTTTTCGTCATATTGCACTGACGCATTTAAACGATTTAGTCAAACAACTCGGACAAGCTGCTGTTCGAGTGTTGACGGAAAACCCAAATGCACCCATAGAAGTATACGGACAGTTACTCTCAGAGAGTATGATTCGTACCACAGCCAAATATTTTAATGAATCTGAAACGGCGAGCTTGTTGATTTTAAGTGGACCTTTTACCCGGCAAGCTTATCTGGAATACCAAATAGAATTAAAAAAGGTCAGTCATGGTGTCCGAAAAGCATTGGAAATGATTAAAGTGGATGAATATGTACCACAGGAGCCTGATACATTGACGATTTTGATGGAATTGGTTTTTACTTGTATGAAGCATGGTTATTACAACGAAAGCTATATTTCTGAAGCCATCATTCAAGAGGCGTACCGTATGACTAATGCATACTTATTGGCTTTAAAGAATAATTCTTTTGGTTTTTCAGAAGCATCTGCTTCGTAAGCGTAAAACTGGCTCTCTATCATTAAGGAAAAGCAATGAAAGCTGTATTTTTAGATTATGAATCTTTAGATAAACAGGATTTGGATTTTAGTCAGCTAAAAGCAGCTTTTGATGACTTAATACTTTATCCATCGACAACAGCAGAGCAAGTTCTAGCACGCATTCAACATGTAGACGTGGTGATCAGCAACAAAGTGATTGTGAATGCTGAGGCGATGGAGCAATGTAAAAATTTAAAATTAATTTTGATTTCGGCCACGGGGACCAACAATATTGATTTAGATTTTGCACGATCAAAAGGTATTGTCGTGTGTAATTGTCAGGGCTATGGCACATCTGCAGTTGCACAGCATACACTGACGTTAATGTTGACATTAGCAACATCTTTACTCAAATATGAGCATGCAGTTAAACAAGGCGAATGGAACAAATCGCCAATTTTCTGCTTACTGGATTTTCCAATTGTTGAATTATCTGGAAAAACTCTTGGTATTATTGGCTATGGTGAGCTTGGTCAAGCGGTTGCCAAATTGGCAGAAGCTTTTGGGATGAAAATTTTGGTCGCATCATTACCCAATCGACCAATGCATAAGGATCGGACACCTTTTACCGAATTGCTTGCGCAAGTCGATTTTCTTTCTCTGCATTGTCCTCTAACAGATGAAACACGTGATTTAATTGATAGCCAAGCATTTGATAAAATGAAAAATTCTGCTTTCTTAATCAATTGTGCGCGTGGTGGTATCGTTAATGAACAGGCTTTAGCAGACGCATTAAGACAAGGCAAAATTGCAGGTGCGGCAACAGATGTACTTTCTGTTGAACCGCCGACACAAGGTAATGTTTTACTTGCAGATGATATTCCAAACTTGATTATCACACCGCATAGTGCGTGGGGCAGTGTTGATGCACGTCAACGTATTGTGAATCAAATGCTTGAAAATGTTGAGGCATTTAAGCAGGGGAAAGTGATTCGTCAGGTGAATGGCTAAAGAGCCTAGTGAAAAAGCACAATGAAAAAAGGCGCAATTAAAAAGGCATCGTTAAAGAAACACCGTTAAATAGCTATATTCGTTTTACTGCTATCACCTTGAGCATAGGTAGCGCAATGTGTGGCGTGCTAAGAATTAAGTGTGTTTAGCTGCTTATCTCGGTACACCAACCTCATCATCTGTTGAACTTTGCGTATTGCTTGAGTTGGTATCTTTTGAACCTGTGGTATTGGTGTTGACATCACGCTCTTGGTTCTCAATTGGTAATGACTGTTTTTTAATTTCAGGTTCTTCTTGCCCATTGTTGGGTAATTGATTTTGAACTGCGGGTTGAACAGGTTGTGTAGTGATCGGCGTATTTTGAACGTTTGCTGTAGTTACAGCAGTTACAGTATTCGTCGTATTGGGTGTGGTCGAAGATTGGCTTAAGCTGCCTTGTTCAATCGGAACATTTAAATTGGTTTTACCCATCACTCGATCTTTGGTTTGCTCAACTTTTTTTACCGCAGTGTCTATGCCTTGGCGAGTACTATCACGAGCCTCAGTGGCTTTTTCAGTGGTATATTTTTTTGTATTTTCAATGGTTTCATCCAAAGACGGTTTAATTTTTTGAATCCCTTTTTCGGTCGCATCACCTACTTTTTCAGCGGTATTCTGTACAGCTTCACTGGTCTTATGTGCCAATACTTTAAAAATATTTGGATTATCACCATATGGCTGGGTTTGATTTTGAGTATTGGTTTGCGCATAGAGTGATGGTGTTGCAAGTATTGCAGTGATCACACATAGACTTTTGATCATCTTCATGATGTTTTGATCCCTTTATGATGATTGTAACGATTCGCTCAGTGTTGATTGGGATTATCATACTGTTTTATTTAGATAAAAAGTAAAATGGAAAGAAAAATCCTACAGCAAGAAAACATATGTATACATTGCATGCCATATTACTGGCTGATGTATAAGGAAAGCTCACCTAAGTGAGCTTTTCTTGATTGGTGATAAATTTAAATTATTTTGTAGCAACTTTGGCATCTGTAGATACTGCGACTTTAGCGCTACCTACTGGTGTTTTCACATGAGTTTGTGAATTTACTTTTGCACCTGTATTTGCTGGTTTTGGTTTAACTAAATCTTTGGTTTTTTGCCAAGTTTTACTTGTTGCTGATTTAGTTTTGTCTTTCACTTTAACAGCAGCTTCTTTGGTGTTATGACCCGCTTCAGAACTTAACTTCTTGGTATTTTCCCACGCACCTTTCGTTGCGACTTTACCTTTGTCTATGCCTGTTTCCACACCAGTCCCGACTTTATCAGCAACATGTTTAGTGCCGTCCCATGCATCTTTAGATACATCACGGGTTTTATCGACACCTTTTTCCACACCAGTCCCGACTTTATCAGCTACATTTTTAGTGCCATCCCACGCATCTTTAGAGACATCACGGGTTTTATCGACACCTTTTTCGAGACCTGTACCTACTTTAGCAGCAGTATTCTTAGTGCCATCCCAAGCGTCTTTAGACACTTCACGGGTTTTATCAACACCTTTTTCGAGACCATTACCTACTTTATCTGCTGTGTTATGGATACCTTGACCAATGTTGCTAAGAATACCTCCATTGGTTCCGACTTCAGCAGAAGCATTTGCACTTACATCTGTATTGGCAAAAAGAGGAGAGCTGGCAAGAAGTGCTGTGGCGATCACTGTTGTTTTAAGCATTTTCATAATTAGTTTTATCCTGTACCTGAATGAGTTCAAGTTTTAGTGTTGCCTATAATAATGTGAAATATGTATAAAAATAGTCTTTGAGATAAAACAGCAACAGCTTATCTACAGAGTTTTAACAATAGTGTAAGAATTGTGAATGAATGTTACGGCCAGATGTGTTTGGGGGAATTGAGCGTTTTTACTTTTTAAATTCTGATGCTTATAAGAATATGAGAACGATGATAAAAGCATTTTCTGTAAAAATTTATAGCTTGTTATTAAAATAAAAACGACATAAGCTTTGGGTTAAATTGTTGGTTTAATCATCATAATGAAAAATATAATAATCTTAATATTTCTCACCTTTATATTGAGTTTAAAACCTAGTTTTGCCTGTGGCTGTGGTGATGAACTGTCTTCCAGTCATCAAATAATGGCTTGGGTCATTATGGGCGTGGTATTTTTAATTTATTTGATTCCAAGCTTTTATTTTGCAAAATATTTTAAGAAATATCAGCTATCTATTGGACATCTGATTTTGCCTCATGTGCTGATGATTGCGATGCTCTACGCAATGATGAATTCTTTTAAATTGGGCTTAAATCCAATTTATTATTGGTTTGCTGATTACCTCTCAAATAGTTTCATATTTGCTGCGATTGGACTCATTGGCGCCCTTGTTTGGATTTATCCCGTGATTTATGTGACTAAAAGAGCGAAATAATTTTGCATTTAGCTCTTTTAGCTTCGACGAAGTATTAGAGTGAAGTGCCGAGATTAATTACATTTTTCCAGATTTGATGCTTTAAAGTTGTTTTTAAGTGAGTTGAAGTTTTTAAGCTTTTCAGCATCTTTTGGGTCAAAAACAGTTTGTTTATTTTCGACTTCAGCATCTACATTTGAAAATGCTGAGATGAGCTGATCACCTTTAAAAATCCAATGTTCTGTGGCTTTTCCTGTTTCAAAGTTGCCAGTAAATTCGATGACACAGTTGTCTGTTTGTTTGATGAGTTTGGCAAGGTTATGTTTTGTGCTTGGTTCAGCAGAGATATTTTTATGTTGTTCTAAAACAGTTGGAGCATTTGGATTGGTGGGTGTGGTTGAGCAGGCAGAGAGGGCGATCGCTATTAAAGGTACAGATAATAATATTTTAGAATTCATATGCTTTTGATCTTAAACTTAACTTGATCAATTGAGTCTATACAATGTATTGGGAATATTTAGTTTTAGATTGTTAATTTTTATTGTTATGTTTTCATTTATTTATGCGTTTTGGAAAGCAAAAACTAAAAATAAACCCGCTCGAAAGCGGGTTATAATTTATGTTCCTACTTAGTGCTGTAACACCGAAATATCAGCAACACTTGTAAACAAGTCACATAACTGTGCAAGTAAACGTAAACGGTTTGCTTTTAATTCTGGATCATCTGCCATGACCATCACATTCTCAAAGAACGTATTCGTCACCTAATGTCAAAGACGAAACAGCGAATGATTTTTACCCATGCTCTTGATGATAATGGCGTGTTTGAAGTGTGAGTAATTGTGATTTTAAATGATTTAAATCTTCATCTAAACCAAATCTTTGCGCTAAAGGATCAACCAAGTGGCTTGAGTCAAGATGAGTGGTCTGTAAAGACAAATCATTTGAAAAAGACTTTAACTGTTGTCTACGAGACACGCTAGAACACGAATAGCGTCTAAATTTTTCAAGTAAGAAAACTAAACGGCGTGTTTCAAGTGTACTTAGATTATTTGTTATAGAAGGTAAAAGCTCTGAATAGAGTAAAGCTTCAGCAACTGGTTTCACTTCACTAAATGTTGCCGATGATAATGGTTGTTTTAACAACGTATTCAAAGCATGTTCAAACTCTACCTGATTCATCATATGAGTTAACCTCTTAACTCCGAAAGGATTGACACGATATATTGAATATTCGAGTGTAATTGTTCAGGAGTCGCATAGTACATTTCAGCATTATTCGCTGATTTTTTAAACGCTTCAAGAGAAAACTTACCATTAAGGTATAATTCTTTGATGTCTTCGATATCTCTATCAGATAAACGAGCAAGTTTTGAAATGGCTAAATCTAAACCGGATACTAAATAAACTTCAACAATGCTATTGGCAACTAAAGGAATCGCTCTTTCAGGATAGTCAGGGTCGACAGATGCAAGGCTGGTGTTAAAACTACGATCAAACTCTAAATTAGTTTCAAGATTATTATCATCTAAATATTCAACGTCATTATTTTCTAAAAACAAAACTATATCGTGTTTCTTTAATTGCTGGATTGCCTGAATTTCAGCATCTATATCATTGCTACCACGAGCATTGGTATGAATATGAAATGCACAACCACCAAAAATAAATGCTTTTACAGCGCCATTAGGTAGATTCTTATGATTTTTGGATATGTAATTCTCAAGCTCTTGAAAGAGCTTGAGAATAGCGATAGTAATTGGAGAATTACTATAGATCGTCATACTTAATGCTGTAATACTGAAATATCTGCAACGCTTGTAAACAAGTCACGTAACTGTGCAAGTAAACGTAAACGGTTTGCTTTGAGTTCTGCATCATCTGCCATGACCATCACATTCTCAAAGAATGCATCAATCGGTGCACGAAGCGCAGCCAACTTAGAAAGCGCAGTGGTGTAGTCTTTCGCGTCCAAAAGTGGTTGAACTGCAGGTTTGATATTTTGAATTTCGGTATATAGCGCCTTTTCAGCATCTTCAAGCAATTTAGCTTCAACAATCTCACCTGTAGGTGCAGCTTCTTTTGCCAAGATATTGGCAACACGCTTATTGGCAGCAGCCAAAGCAGCAGCTTCTGGCAAGTCACGGAAATGATTTACCGCCGTCACACGCTTATCAAAATCAAGTGGAGATTTTGGAGAAAGTGCTTGAACAGCCTGAATCACATCAACGGCAACACCTTGGTCTTCGTACTTAGCACGGTAACGACCTTCAAGGAATGCGACAGCATCGGCTAAAGTCTTCGCATGATCTTTCAATACATCGCCATAAGCAGCCAAAGCAAGCTTGATCAGTTCTTCAATCGAAACATCAAGATTATTTTCAGTCACCAAACGTAAGATACCAATCGCCGAACGACGTAAAGCAAATGGATCTTTCGAACCTGTCGGTGCTTGACCAATCCCGAAAATACCTGTGAGGGTATCTAAACGATCAGCAAGGGCAATGGTTGTACCTGTTTTCGTTTTTGGTAGAACATCGCCAGCGAACTTAGGTAAATATTGTTCACCTAAAGCTTCAGCAACTTCATCATTTTCGCCTTCAATACGTGCGTAATAAGTTCCCGCGATCCCTTGAAGCTCAGGAAATTCTCCGACTAATTCTGACGTTAAGTCACATTTTGCAAGCAGAGCAGCTTTTTCAGCATCTACAGAATTTGCACCTGTGATTGCAGATAACGCCACAGCCAATTTTGCAATACGTTCAGACTTGTTCCAAAGTGTACCCAATTGTGCTTGGAAGACCATATTGGCTAATTTTTCTTTACGAGAAGCAAGCGGTTGCTTTTGGTCTTGTAAGAAGAAAAACTCTGCATCAGACAAACGAGGGCGTACAACTTTTTCATTGCCTTCAATAATTTGAGTTGGATCTTTAGACTCAATATTGGAAACAGTAATGAAATAAGGTTGTAATTTATGTGCTGCATTGACCAAGCAGAAATACTTCTGGTTGTCTTGCATCGTGGTGATCAAGGCTTCTTGAGGTACCGCAAGGAAACGCTCTTCAAAGCTTGCACGTAGCGCAACAGGCCATTCAACCAATGCAGTCACTTCATCACGTAGGTCAGCAGGAACGATGGCAATCGCATTGACTTCATCAGCCAAAGCTTTAACTTGTTGGTCAATGATCGCTTGACGTTCTTCAAAAGAAGCCACAACATGCGCTGCTTTTAATTTCGGTAGATAATCATCTGAATTTGTGAGTGAAATCGCTTCAGGCGCATGGAAACGATGACCATAGGTCAGATTACCCGCTTTATGATCCTGAATCGTTGCATCAATCACATCATTGTCTTTTAACAAGACGACCCATTTCACTGGACGAACAAATTCAGTACGGCTTGCCGCAGAACGCATACGTTTTGCTATTGGTAAGTTATCTAGTGCTGTTTGTAAAATTTGTGGAAGTAAAGCGTCAAGACTTTGACCTTTCACATCTTTTAAATAACAAACTTTTTCAACTTTACCTGCTTGGAAAGTTGATACTTGATCCGCAGTAATGCCTTGACCACGCATAAAGCCTTCTAAGGCTTTGGTTGGTTTGCCTTCTGCATCATAAGCAGCTTGTAGGGCAGGGCCATCAAAACGCTTTTGAGTGTCTGCTTGTGCGCCATCAATATTGACAATTTTTAATGCCAAACGACGTGGTGCTGCATAAGCTTCAATTGAATCAAATGCCAAACCTGCGTCTTTTAAACCTTTAACCGTTTCAGCTTGTAACGCATCACGTAAGGTCTTTAAGCTTTTAGGTGGTAATTCTTCACAGCCAAGTTCGAATAAAACTGTATGTTTAGACATTATTTATTCTCCTCAGCTTTTGCTTCTGCTTCAACTTGTGCCTTTAACTGTGCAAGCACTTCGTCACGTAAATGCGGTTCAGCCATTGGGAAACCGAGTTTGGCACGAGCAGCCACATAGCTTTGTGCAATAGAGCGTGCCAAAGTACGCACACGTAAAATATAACGTTGACGCTCAGTGACAGAAATAGCACCACGTGCATCGAGTAAGTTAAAGCTGTGTGATGCTTTGATGACTTGCTCATATGCTGGAAGTGGGAGTTCCGCTTCCATTAAACGGGTTGCTTCAGCTTCATAAAAATCGAAGAGTTCAAACATTTTTTCAACGTTGGCATATTCAAAGTTATAAGTTGATTGCTCTACTTCATTTTGATGGAACACATCACCGTAGGTGACTGTACCAAATTGACCTTTGGTCCAAACCAAATCATAGACTGAATCGACACCTTGCAAGTACATTGCCAGACGTTCAAGACCGTAAGTGATTTCACCTGTGACTGGGTAGCATTCAACCCCACCGACTTGTTGGAAGTAAGTAAACTGAGTCACTTCCATACCGTTTAACCACACTTCCCAACCTAAGCCCCAAGCGCCCAATGTTGGCGATTCCCAGTTGTCTTCTACAAAACGAATGTCATGTGTAAGCGTGTCAATACCAATCGCTTCTAAAGAGTCTAGATACAGTTGTTGGATATTGTCAGGGTTCGGTTTAAGCACCACTTGGAATTGATAGTAGTGTTGTAAACGGTTTGGGTTTTCGCCATAACGACCGTCTTTAGGACGACGTGAGGGTTGAACGTATGCTGCGTTCCATGTTTCTGGCCCAAGCGCACGTAAGAATGTTGCAGTGTGAAATGTCCCTGCGCCCATTTCCATATCGTAAGGCTGTAACACCACACAACCTTGTTCAGCCCAGTAGTTTTGTAAGGCAAGAATTAAGCCTTGGAATGTATCAATATGCGATATGGCGCGACTCATGCAGCATCCACTATAAGTATTAGAAAAAATTGGTTCTAAGTATAAGGATTTTGGGGAGGTGTGGCAAAGGTTAGTCTATAAATATTGATTCTTATCGCAGATCAACTTATGTACATTTTTTCAGATTTTCTTTTGAGATAAAGCTTTTTATTTCTTTGGCCTCTTTTCTTATTTTCATTTCCTCAATGTGCTCTTCAATTTTTGCATCTGGAGCATCACTATTGATTACGGGTTCCGAGCTTGAATTTTCAGATATTAAAATGAGATCATCCCTAAAAAAAGCCCAATCTTTTTCTATTGTTGGTATATTTTTAGAAGTGGTTTTTGCTTTTAAGATGCAGATTTTATCTTTTTTAATCAGCGTAAGTTCAAGTGTGCTTGATGGTTCGCCCGTCATTGCAATTTGCTTTGTTTCTAAAATTACAGGTTCATTTGATGTACTACATGCAGCAAGGAAAAAAGAAGAAGTTAAAATGATGAAATGGATTATTTTGTTCATTGGTAAAATTAAATAAGTTAAATTATATATTTGATATTAACATGGAAAATTTATATTTATAAACTTTTTAAAGGTAGAGGGCGCTTCAAAAGCTGAATGTCGGAAGTTCATTATGACGATGTCACAACGCTTCATTCAATGTTAAGTAAATGAATTATTTAGAAATCATAGGGGCGAATTTAGAGGATGATAAAATGCACAAGATCATTATTGGGCTGTAGCAAAATTAGAAAAGATCAATCAAAACTTAATCTTCAATCCATAATCCTTTTTCAATGCCAATAAAGCCTCAGCATTGCCTTTGGCATCGTCAACAGGGTTATGGGTATGTGCTGTTTTACGTAAATGCTTAAAACTTTGAAAGCTATCTTTGACCAGTCCTTTATACAAACTGCCTAAATTTTGTGAACTAAATCCAAAGGGATTACTGCCAGTAAAATGATGAAAGTACCAACAGAAAAACATCCAGTCAAAACCATTATTATCGCTAATAAAAATAGGGCGATCATTACTGACTTTGCTCACCCACTTGGCAAAGTCTTTCATAACATGCTCAGGATTGTTAAAGCTTAGGGTATCTTCACGACTAAAGCCTGAAACTGCGAGAGCTTGAGGAATATAATTCTCGGAAATTGGTTTAAGTAAACCGTAGAATTGTTGATGTAAATGATCTTCGACCAACACTGCACCTAGCGCAATCATTGAGTAATCACCGGGAATTGGACCATCTGCTTCGATGTCCACCATAATATAAGCCATATATTCTCCTTATTTTAAGATATTGTTTTTATGGTGGAAGTCATTATAAATGATGATTCTGATCGCTGACAAACTTTATCGGTATTTTGCTTTTTTAATATTTATAGCTTATAAATTATTGAATAAATTTAAAACATTTTTAAATCATCCCTTATGCAAAAAATACAGAAAAACAAACTTTGGCTAAGCCTTCTCCTTATTCTATTGGCAGTTATTTCTATTCCTGCAATTCATCTTTTTAAAACAAAAATCAATGAGCAACAGGGAATTGAGCATATTCCTACAGGTTATCGGGATGATGCCAGTCATCTTAATTTGACAAAAGTGCATAAAATTGTCGATGTAGAAAGTACACCCGAAGCGATTCAACAACAACTTAAAACTTTACTTAAATATGCAACTGAACATCATCTAAAAGTCTCGATTGCGGGGGCTAAGCACAGTATGGGCGGGCATACCATTTACCCTGATGGTATTGCACTGAATATGTTGCCCTATAACCATATGAGCTTTGATGAGAAGAGCAATATTCTCACGATTGGCTCGGGTGCAACGTGGGAAGAGGCACTTCGGTATCTAGACCGCTATGGTAAATCAATTGCAGTGATGCAAGCGTTTAGTAATTTCTCAATTGGCGGCTCGATCAGTGTCAATGGACATGGTTGGCAAAAGAATTCACCCCCAATTTCATCCAGTGTTGAGTCATTTACCTTGATGAATGCCCAGGGAGAGATTGTAAAATGTAGTCGTACAGAACATCCTGAATTGTTTAAATTGGTGATTGGTGGCTATGGATTATTTGGCATTATTCTCGATGTAAAATTAAAAGTTGTGGATAATGTCGCTTTAACATTTCAATCAATTTCAGTTTTACCTGAAGACTATGTAAACGCGTACCAAAAGATTGTCAGCAATAATCCAGATGTACAATTTGCTTATGGTCGTTTACGTATTTCAGACAAGCATTTTTTACAGCAGGCAACCTTAAACTATTTTGAAAAAATCGATAAAAAACCTTTAGCCTTGTCACAACAGCAAAGTAAAAACGCTGAAACTAAGCGGATTGTGTTCCGTGGATCTGTCGATAGTGAATACGGCAAACGACTACGCTGGGATCTAGAAAGTAGTCTGAATTCAGTATCGCCTTATGCGATATTTAGTCGCAATGAAATTCTCAGTGAAGATGCCGCCTTGATTGAAAATAAAGATATCCATTCAACCGATCTATTGCATGAATATTTTATTCCAAAGCAGCACTTGGCTCAGTTTATTCAAGATCTCAAGCCCGTTTTAAAAACTAAAAAAGTGGATCTACTCAATATCACGATTCGTGAAGTTGAACATGATCATGATGCATTTATGAATTATGCCCGAGAGGATGTTTTTGGCTTGGTGTTTCTGTTTAATCAAAAGAAGACCCCACAACAAGAGCAGGATATGCAACAACTGACTCAGCAATTGGTTGATATTACACTTAAAAACCAAGGCACATTTTATTTGCCTTATCGCTTACATGTAAGTCGCGACAAGATGCGTTTAGCCTATCCGCAAACGGATGCTTTTTTTAGTTTGAAGAAAAAATATGATCCAGAGGAGATTTTTAGTAATCAGTTCTATCTACATTATCGTGAGTCGTGAATGATGGTCTGGAAAATACTTTTAATAAACCCCAATAACAGCACCCTGCAAATAAAGAAATTGCATAAAAAAACCAATCGCTCAATAGTTTCCATAGCGGTGTAGGCAATGATCCAGTAAAAACCAGATAGCCAATGATACTGACAATTAACCACATCAACAGTGAACCGACGAAAATACTGAAAAAATTAAGCCAATACTGATGTGCAAGCCAAAGTGAGATGACATAAGCAATTGGAATGACTATAACGCAATAAATCAGATAAACGATTAAGCTGATACCAAATATTGTGAGTAGAGACTGTATATCATATTGATGATTCATAAAAAGAAAAAACGCGACCAATAGGATTAAGCTCAGACTGGGTGCTAAAAACAAAGCCTTTAAAATCGATTTATTGCTATATTGAGCCATGATCAAAACAACAAAGGAATAAATATGATAAGAGCATGCACAATCATGATGGTTTTATCTACAACTATTTGTTCAATATCGGCTTATGCAGAACTGAGTGCTACTTCAGTCGATGTATATAACCAATGTGTTGAACAAACCATCGAAAAACTGGCTTTAGGCAACATTAACAATGCCGTGGTTGAATCATGTAGTAACCAGAGCAGGGCATATTATGAAAAAGAAATTGTCAAAGTTCTTGATCAGATCAAAAAACAGAGTCAGATAGACCATCAGCCAGAACGTTATAATGACATCATGAAATCACAACGCTTATGGAAAGCTTATGTTGATCAGGAGTGCCAAAATGCTGGAAGTTATATTGGTTCACCCATGTATGCATTTTGCCCAATGCAAGAATATGGGAAAAGACTTGATCAATTGACTGAATATGCCCAGTGAAAAATCAGTAAATGAGAAATATCAGCGAAAAATTTATCCATTTAAGATAGATAATAAATATATCTTATAACCACAACATCGTATAATTCACACTTTAAACCGTGTTAAAGCGCAGGACTGTCGTGTTTCATACGCAACTTGAATGGTTAAATACCTTAAAACCCAATTTTAAAGTTTTACCGCTAAAAGATCGTTTAGTCTGTGGTGTTGGTGCACTGCTTGGATTAGCAGTGTCATCATTGATCAGTTGGTATGTACTCGGTGGATTTAATGCATGGTATATCGCACCGATGGGCGCGTCCTCAGTATTGCTCTTTGCTGTACCCGCGAGTCCTTTAGCACAACCTTGGAATATGGTGGTGGGGAATACCATCGCAGGTTTAGTCGGCGTGACCTGTGCCATCTTTATTTCCAATCCAACCGAGGCATTTAGTGTTGCTGTTGCATTGTCGATATTCCTGATGATGAGTACAGATTCATTGCATCCACCAAGTGGCGCAGTAGCGATTACTGCCGTATTGGGTGGCGCTTCTATTCATCAGTTGGGTTATCAATTTATTTTTTATCCAGTATTACTCAATTCAGTCTTGCTGCTAGTGATTGCAATCATTTTTAATCGTATGTTAGGAAAGCAATATCCACAGGTTGCACAGCTCAATACACGTTCTAAGGATCCAACGCCGACACAGAAAGTCACGATTCAACCGCAAGATATTCAAGATGTGTTAGAACAACAGACACAGCTTTTAGATATTAGTGAATATGATTTACAAAAAATCATTTTAGAAGCACAAGCAAAGGCCAACGCAAGAGCAGTACATCAATACCTTTGCCAAGATATTATGAGCAAGGATGTGCTGAGCTTGGATGAGCAAGATGATATTCACCAAGCTTTAGATAAGTTTAAACATGTGAATTTGATGAGTTTGCCCGTGCTCAATGCTGATCGGGAATTGGTTGGCACATTGGCATTGTATGAAATTGTAGAATGGTTTAAACGCGCTGCCGATGCTCGGGCCCCTTGGGAACATTTGGTCAAACAAATTATGAATCGACAAGTGGTGACTGTACAGCCGACACAACCGATTCAAGAGTTGGTACCTTATTTCGTTGAACGCTCTTTTAATTATATCCCTGTGGTTGATCATCAAAAAATGGTCGGGATCATTAGTCGCGCAGATATGATTGCAGCATTACAGCAACAACTCAATAATTCACAATGATACTGTTTAAAAATAAAACCGTTTAAAAATAAACCGTTTAAAATAAAACCGTTTAAAAATGATGCGGTATAAAAAAAGCTACAGCAGTTTGGGGGAACTGTTGTAGCTGAAAAGGGTAATATCTTTAAATCGAAGTCAATTAATGGGTTTTCTCTTCATAAATGGTTCGTACAGGGCGTTCATAGCTTTGCGGTTCATTTAGCTGCAATTTTTGTTTTGGCATAATTAACCAAAGCACTAAATACACCAGAATACCTGGAAAAGCTGCGCTCAAACATGAAACAATTACGAAAATAATGCGTAGTAATGTGACATTCCAACCAAAACGTTCAGCAATACCGCCCATTACACCGGCGATCAGATTATGTCGGCTTGAACGATATAAACCAGAATTGGCCATTTAAATCTCCTTAAAGTTATTCATCATCATTCATGATTAAAAATTTAAAAATGAATTTATATAAGTAAATAGTGGCGTTTCTGTTTGATTCTTCAAGTGAATCACCGATTAAAATTGTTAAGACTGTGTAACAACGCCAGTTAAATCATTAAAAATAATGTAAAAAGTGTCCAAACTTATAGGGAGATGGTTGAGACAAATATGTTTTTTATACTTTTGTAAAAAATACACCGTTAAGATTTCGAGAAACGGTACAACACAATAAGATATACATATACACATTCATTTTTGATGTGTCTGGCACGGTGTAATTGGGTTATTTGGATTTATGTATTTAACTTTTCATAAAGTAATTTTTTTTCGAATTTTAGGCATCAGTATTTGTACAGTACTGAGTGCTTGCGATTCCTCAAAATCAAATGATAAACAACAAGGTGCATCTGACACACAAAATTCATCCAGTGAGCTTGCTTTGCAGCCAACGCCACAACGTGCCAATGCAAATGAAGGTAAAAAACTGACCGATCTTGCGGGTCAAGCCACCTTACCTGCAATGGCAGAAATGAAAGGGCAAGACCAGCAAAGCGACGTAGTTTCCACAAAAGCTGAGGCATTTGTAGGACGTTATCATGTTCAAATGAGTTGTGAAGATCCTTTTGCCAAGTGTGAAAAAGGTAGTGCAGAGTTTATTATTAACTTACTCCCAGACGGTACCGCACATCGTACCTTTGTGTATATGGGGAAAATGACCTATGAAAATAATGATATCAAGCCGAACCGTGGTTATCAAAAAAATACTTGGGTTTATGACGAAGTAAATCATGAAATCGTGATTAACCGAATTGAAGGTATTCAGTTCTATTACAACGTGGATGCACAAAATGACTTGGTGATGGATATTGATAAAATCGTTAATGGCACTGAAGAAAATCGACTCTATTTTAGTCAACACCATACCGCACCAACAAAAGCCTATGTGTTAAAGAAATTTGATAATTAAAAAGCGAAACAATCGAATAAGCGCATTTGAATAAGAACGCTGTTTTGATCAAGACATATGTTGATTTAAACAATCTGGTGGGACTTGAGGGTGTAACCCACCAGAATGACGCATTTAAAATTTTGAAATGAATGATCATCTCAGAAATGCATTTTTTAAATTGAACAAATCTTAGAAAATCAGTTAGCAGTTAAACATTGTGTATCGTCTAGAAATGCAATGTTAAAACGCTTTGGTTAAACTAAAAATTGCACCGTTTGCGACTGTACGTTTTTCACTTTTAGAGAGCTGATCGGTATTCAAGTTGGTACCGACCGCAGATAACTCCGCAGTTAAACCTTCAAGCGTTTTGAATTGATAATTCACCCCAAGCTTCCAATCGACATAATTATCGGCATCGAGATCAATCAATGCACCTTTATCTTGGATGATGGAATAACCAATACTTGAAGTTAGACCAAAACCTGTTTCAGCCAATGGTACTGAATAGCCTAAGGTGAAGTTCCATGCATTACCTGCAAATCCAATATAGTCATCACTATAATTAATATTGGTGAGGAGACTATCTTTAGCCAAAAATACGTTATCAATGGTTAAACGTGCAGAAAACTCATGCCATGCCCAATCTGACCAACCCGGGTAGCTAAATCGGTTATAGCTTAAATCTAGTGTTGGTTTAATCTGTTCAAAAAAAATGAATTTAGTGTTATAGCCAATATATGAGGTAAACTCAAAATGTGGTGATGTTGAACCACCGAAGTCAGTATTGGCAGCAAAGATTCCGCCATATAAACCAGAATCATGTGACAATACAAAGGTCCCTTGTACCGCAGGATCATTACGAGATTGGGATAGACCACGGAAACGGTAGTCCGTTGTCAGTGCAGCAGAACCGCTTAAGCTAAGACCTGATGAATGTCCTGTTTCTGAGGCCATAGCAGAATGAGTTGCCATTGTTGTTAGCATTACCGATAAAATTACTGGTTTAATCATATTGATATCCTTTTCGTAAAAATTTGGATTATTCCAAAATCCTTTTTTATGTCGATCAACGACGCATTTTTGTTTTTGTTATCTTAAGTACTGATGTTATAAAGAGATAATAGAATATTCAGAACACATGCCTCAAAAAATCTGAATCGCTTGGGTATAACGATGACTTTTATCCAATTGAGTTAAATTTTTTTAATGATTATTTATGTAATTATTTTTTAATAAAAAATTCTTTTGAACGATAAATTACTTTTTTTAACCCTAGATCAATGATCTGCTTTTCACCCATCGTTTTTTTTCAATTCAAGTGGTACCCAAGCTGGTGTATAGGTCGATATTGAATATCGAACAAATACAAGCCTGAGATAATTTTTCTTTAATTTGTTCGTGATTATTCTGGCCTCAATATTTTCAACATATTAAATGGTCTTAATTTGAAATTTTAAGATGATTTCGCAAATGATTTTGATCTCTTTGCGATGGGGTAACTATGCTATTCAGTCCTTTTTAGCCTTACTTTAAAAAAACTAAAGGCTTGATACTGAATATAAAAATTTAAGCCGATCCTCAGATTGGTTATAACTTTTTTATTTATGGAATGGATTCCTATGTCTATCACAACTATGGAAAGTAGTACGATTCAGGCAATCCCTGAAAATCAACGTCACGGTAACGCACGCGATCTATTTACGATCTGGTTTGGCTCAAACATTATGTTATTGACCATGTTTACGGGTTCATTGGCGGTTACAGTTTTTAATTTGAGTTTCTTTTCTGCCTTAATGGCATTGGTTTTAGGCAATCTTGTTGGTGCGATTTTTGTCGCACTGCATTCTGCGCAAGGTCCACAACTTGCAGTACCGCAAATGATTCAAACACGCGGGCAATTTGGTTTCTATGGGGCTTTGCTTGTTGTTGGCGTCGTGGTGATTATGTACTTGGGCTTTTATGCATCCAATCTGGTGGTTGGAGGCGAAGCACTACATACAATTTATCAGCCGATTTCTAAGGTACAAGGCATCACAATTATTGCGATTGGGAGTCTGATTGCAGTTATTTTTGGTTATAAACTCATTCATAAATACACCCAAATCCTTGCGGTACTTTCAGGTTTAATGCTGCTTGCTGCTTTTATTCGTGTATTTAGTTCGCAATACTTTCCCCAAGATTTCTTTCAGCTGGGAACGTTTTCAAGCATTGGCTTTATGGGAACCTTATCTATTGCCGCATTATGGCAGTTGGCTTATGCCCCGTATGTATCAGATTATTCCCGCTATTTGCCTAAAGCGACTGGGGCAAAAACTGCATTTTGGGCAAGCTATTGGGGCTGTTCACTCGGCTCACTGATTTCAATGATCTTGGGCTTGACTGTTGCTCGTGCCTATAGTGGTGACTTTATTCAAGGCTTAATTCATTTAACCGGCTCCGGTCTATTTAGTACCGCTTTGATTATCGTCTTTTCTCTCGGGATTGCTGCCACAAACTCAATGAATTTGTACTGTGGTACTTTATCGAGCATCACTATTCTACAAACGATTTTTCACCGTTGGTCACCGCGAGTGCTTGCCAGAACTATAGTTGCATTAAGCTTATTTAGTGTGGCGATGTTCTTATCTGTTTCAAGTTCGGACAGTTTTGTCGAGAGTTATGTCAATTTTATTCTCTTGCTCATGTGTGTATTGATTCCATGGACAGCGATTAACCTCATCGATTATTACTTTATCCATCATACTGAATATGATGTGCCATCCTTCTTTAAACCTGATGGTGGGATTTATGGTTACTTCAATTGGCCTGCATTAATCTGTTATGTGGTTGGGATTTTGATTCAAATTCCATTTTTATCTACGCCGCTGTATGTTGGTCCGCTTGCCAAATTACTGGGTGAAGTGGATATCTCATGGGCGGTTGGTTTACTTGTGGTTAGCCCGCTGTATTATGTTGTGGCAATGTTATATAAACGCACATTACCTGAAATAGACAATCAACAATTACAGCAACATAGCTATGATTATGTCATCGTTGGTGCGGGTTCGGCGGGGAGTGTGATTGCCAATCGATTAAGCGAAAACCCAAATACCCGTGTCTGTTTGATTGAAGCAGGCGCTGCTGATAATTCGCCACGCATTCAGATTCCAGCAGGAACGATCACCTTATATAAGAGTAAAAAATATAGCTGGAATTTCTTTTCTACCCCGCAGAAACGTTTGAATAATCGTCAAATCCATGCCCCGCGCGGCAAAATGGTGGGTGGCTCAAGTTCAATGAACAGTATGATTTATATTCGCGGGAATGCCTCAGATTATGATAATTGGGAAGCGAAAGGTTGTGCTGGATGGGGCTGGAAAGAGGTTTTACCATTCTTTAAACGTTCTGAAAAAAATGTCATTCAGCAAGACCTGGCTTTTCATGGTATTGATGGCGAGTTGTTTGTCGATCATCCGAAAGATCCGAACCTATTATCTAAACTCTTTATCCAAGCTGCTGCTTTGCTCAATCTAAAAGAAAATCAAGATTTTAATGCTGCATCAAGCGAAGGTGTGGGGATATATGATGTGACTCAACGTGATGGTCAGCGTCTATCCAGCTTTAAAGCATTCGTTCAGCCGATATTGACACGCTCAAACCTTACAGTGGTGACTGAATGTGAGGTTGAGCGCATTCATCATAGTGATGGTCAAGTGCACTCGATTCATGTGCAACGACAAGGACAAAATTTTGATATCAGAATCAATAAAGAGTTAATCCTCTCTGCTGGTGCTTTTATTTCGCCGTTATTATTGATGAAATCTGGTATTGGTCCGAAATCCGAGCTGGAACAGGCGGGTATTGAATGTAGAGTTGATTTACCTGGGGTAGGTAAAAACTTGCAAGAGCATATTGATGGCTTGGTAACCGTCAGAACAAATAGTTCAAAAACACTCGGTTTTTCCGTTGGAGCTTTAACATCTATATTGCCCGCACCATTCCAGTATGCGCTCAAAAGAAAAGGCTGGTTAACCACCAACTATGTAGAAGCAGGGGGCTTTGCAAAAACACCACTGGCAACAGATTTACCAGATGTGCAATTCCACTTTGTTCCGGGGTATCGTAGTCATCGTGGTCGTCTGTTTGAATGGGGGCATGGCTATGCAATCCACACCTGTGTTTTAAGACCAAAGAGCATTGGTGAAATACGTATTAATGCTCAAAATCAGATCGAGATTGATTATAATTTCCTTGAAAAAGAACATGATATGCACGTGCTGATCGAAGGAATTAAACTGGCACAGCGTATTTTAAAACAAGATGTATTTAAGGCGTTCAATGGTCAAGAAATCTTACCCGGACCTGATGTTAAAACCGATGCAGATTATCAAGCTTATGTTCGTGAATATGCTGCAACCGTATTTCATCCCGTGGGAACATGTAAGATGGGGATTGATGCAATGAGTGTGGTCAATCCAAAGCTTAAGGTCGTTGGTTTTAATAATCTGCGTATCGCTGATGCATCCATTATGCCTGATCTTGTTTCAGGCAATACCAATGCGCCATGTATTATGATTGGCGAACGTGCCGCAGATTTTATCCTTCAACAGCAATAATCCACTGGGTAAATTTCCGTTGATTGTTTTAGTTGAGTAGTCTATTCATTATCAAACCGTGCTCAATCTTGATTATTGGGCACGGTTTTATGTTGTTATGGGGCGATGCTATAACTCGTCAAGCAGGAGAATATTATCTTGCTAGCGATGATTTGATATTTGTTCGTTCAATAAGAAGAATCAAAGTTTTTTAGCTATTCAGTTTGGTCGTGTCATCTGATTGCGATTGTTGGCTTGGTTGTTTGAGTTAAAACCGTTAACTAAGATCTCAGCCGATATTTGAGTATAGATGCTTTGTTGTTATTGAATGATAAAGCAATCCATTTGATTAGAACGTGCAGTTATCAGAAAAATAATTCAACTGAGCTTATTTTAAGGGAGATAAATGACTTAAAAATCTGGTGGGTTGTGTGGGGTTCGAACCCACGACCAATAGATTAAGAGTCTACTGCTCTACCAACTGAGCTAACAACCCTGAACTTGTTTAAAACATGATTAAACCAGAACAAAAGATGAAGCAAAATTTCGAGAATGGCGAAGCATCTAATAAAGATGTTTGGTCTTGGTCGGAACGTTTGCAGGTTTCGTTTCTATTGTAGTACTTTAACTGTACAGAAAGAAGCCTTAAGAAAGAATGGTGGGTCGTCCGCGATTCGAACGCGGGACCAACGGATTAAAAGTCCGCTGCTCTACCAGCTGAGCTAACGACCCTGAGCGAGATGTGTAAAGCACGTTGCTTTACCCGATATCAGTGAAAATCGAGAATTTTCTATCGGTATCTATTTACAGGTTGAAACATGAAGATGGTGGGTCGTCCGCGATTCGAACGCGGGACCAACGGATTAAAAGTCCGCTGCTCTACCAGCTGAGCTAACGACCCTGAGCAAGGATGTATAAAGCGATGCTTTACACGATATTTGTGAAAATTGAGAATTTTCTATCGCTATCCATTTACAGGTCAAAACAATTAAGTGGTGGGTCGTCCGCGATTCGAACGCGGGACCAACGGATTAAAAGTCCGCTGCTCTACCAGCTGAGCTAACGACCCTGAACCTTCATCCAAGCTAGGCTTGAATGTGTAGTGCAAGAAAACTAAAAAGTTTTTAAACACCACTTTGTTTTGATGGAGCGTATTTTAGCAAGATATTGATAGAGCGCAAGTAAAAATTAAGAAAGTTTGCAACGTTCGGTTATAAATAACACAAAATGGACTAAAAAAGCCCTGAAATCAGGGCTTTTAGCTTTAGAAGCGGTATTTATAAGCTTCAATATTGGCAAAAACTTCCGCAGTGACATCGCAATAGGCATTGGCACTTGGCAGTAAAACCAATAAACGATCAGAGGTTTTTTCAGGATTAAAGGCTTGTTCCTTTAATTTATTTTTCTGATATTTAAATGTACCCGTCGTTTCTACAATTTGTTGGATACGTAAAAATACCGGAACAGCATAGGCTGGCAAGTTCTTTTTAAACTCGACTGCAAGTTGGCTTAGATCTTGTTCAGTCAGTTCTTCCCCATCATGCAAAGTAATGGCAGCCATACCTGCTCGACCATTGGTATTTGGAATTTCAACGCCGTAAACCACAGCTTCTGTGATTTTAGGGTATTCACTACAAATATTTTCAACTTCAGTTGTTGAAACATTTTCACCTTTCCAGCGGAAAGTATCACCAAGGCGATCGACAAATTGCGCGTGTCGGAAACCAATATCACGAACCAAGTCGCCAGTAATAAAGTAAGAATCGCCTTTTTTAAAGACATCTTTCATGATCACTGACTTGTTCTTTTCCGGGTCTGTATAGCCATCAAAAGGGGAACGCTTGGTGATTTTACCAATCAATAAGCCCACTTCACCTTTTTTGACCTTTTGACATGCACCATGACTGTCACGGATTGCTTCATTTTTTTCTTTATCGAACTGGACGATGGCATAAGGTGTAGGTGAGAAGCCAACAGTATTGTTAAAATTAAAAACATTACTGAAGCCTACATTTCCTTCACTAGAGGCATAAAGTTCTAAAATTTCTTCGATACCAAAGCGTTCTTTAAACTTGCCCCAAATATTTGGACGCATACCATTACCGATCATTTTGGTGACACGGTGCGTATGATCAAGTTCTGAAGCAGGTGCATCCATAAGGTAGCGGCAAAGTTCACCGACATAACCAATGGCTGACGCATTAAACTTTTTGACATCAGACCAAAATGCAGAGGTAGAGAATTTACGACGGATTGCCAAGGCTGAACCACCTGCAATAGCACCACACCAGCACACCACCATACCTGTTGCATGGTAAAGCGGTAAAGTGCAGTACATCACATCATCTTCACCTAAGTTTAAGACATGACCATATGTTCCATATGCCAAGGTCCAACGACTGTTGGTAAAGACCACAGCTTTAGGTAAACCGGTTGTGCCAGAGGTATAGATATAAAACAAGCCATCTTTCCCTTTGACACTTTGTGTGGTCGAAGGATTGAATTTTGGAAATTGTTGAATTTTTTCAGCAAGATTGATAAAGCCTTGAGGTGCTGTACCCGGGTCTTGCGTTGTATTTTGATCTGCAAACCAATGGATGCGGTCTTGAGCAATGTTTAAGTCTTGACGAATCTCATCTACAGCAGCACGGCATTCTTCACCGACGATCACCGCAACAGGATTGACCAAATTGATACTATGCGTCAGGACTTTACCTGTCTGTGAGGTATTGACTAAAGCTGTTGTTACGCCAATTTTTGCCAGTGCAATCACGGTCGCAATCAGCTCAGGACGATTTTCGATCATCACGGTGATCGCATCGCCTTTTTTTATACCAATAGAAAGATAAAAGTGTGCAATCTGATTGGCCCAGTTATTCAGTTCTTTATAACTATAGCGTTGATCTTCAAATAATAACGCATCACCATAAGGATTGCGTTTTACAGCACGTTCAAAAGCAAGACCTAGCCCAGCAGGCGTATTGGGTGTTCTGATATAAGCTTGTTTAAGTCCAGTCAGGATGTTGGGAAGCTTATTGATGAGCTGTGGTAAGCGCTCTGCGACATCAGTAAATCCGATGAGATCGGCCTGTGTTGTTTGACTCATATCAATCCTATTTATTTTTCGTAATCCAATACAATTTTTAGAGTGTCATTGACTCACATTACATTTGTCTTTTTAATCGTATAAGACTAGTGCAATCAACCTAATCTGACAAATGTCCTGATAATCTCTTCAAAATAGCAAAAAAACCTAGCCATCGAAATGACTAGGTTCTCTTTAATCGCTACATTTTAAGCAAATTTTTAAAAATTACTCATCCGCTGGCGGTGTTGCTTTTTTTGGCGGGCGGCCACGAGGGCGACGAGGGCGGGCAGGTTTTTCATCTGTTGCCACATTGTCTGCCTTTTGTGCATCTTCATCTACACCAGCTTCAGCAGTCGTATCTAAAGCAAGCGATTGTTGTGGCTTTTTCGCCTTTTCAGTTGCAACAACTGCTTTCTCAACTGACTTAGCAGGAGCTGCTTTAACCACTTGAACTTCCACAGGCGCTATTTCAACTGCCGTTTCTACAGGTGTTTCAGCTTGCACTTCTTCTGCCTGAGTAACCACAGGTGCGGCTTCAACTGGACTTGCTTGAATCTCAGTTTTCACTTCTTCTGGTTGTTGCTCAAGTTCAGCTTGATGCTCTTGCTTTGCTTGTACAGCCGCTTGTTTTGCTAAACGACGACGTTCACGAGGATCATTCGCTACACGGCGATCATTCTCAGGCTTCGGTGGCGTTAAGTCTAAAACATCAGCAGGTTGTGCTTCTGGTGCTGCTTTAGAGATAGCAACATCACGTGTTACAGGCTGCTTGCTTTGTACATCGGTCTTTTCTACCACAGTTAAGGTCGCTGAATATTCTTCAGTGAATTTAACTAACGCGCGATTGAATGTTGGAATTAATCCAAACTGTTCAATCAATACCGCACAGTCATCACCATAGACATGACGAATCAAAGTTCCCACTGTGTACTGATTTAATGTCGGTACTTGAGATGGTGCGATTTTAGGCGCTGCCGCTTTTGCTTGAGCAGCGTCACGTTGTTGACGGCGTTTTTGGCGCGGGTCATTGCTGGCACGTTGCACAGGCTGTTCTGCTTGAACCTCTGCTGCTGCAGGTGTTTTTGCTTCAGTAGTTACAGCCTGGCTTTCTACAGCCGGTGCAGTAGCTGGTTGAGCGTCTACGCGAGGTGCTTTAGCAACAGTTTCAGCTTTTTCATTGCGATCATGACGCTTCGGCTTGTTGCTTGCTGGCGCAGCAACTTGTTGCGGGTTTAATGCCACAATTTCACTTTGAGCTTGATCAAGGTTAACCACTAAAGCTGTTTCAAGTGCTGCATGCTTCGGGGTGTCAATGAGTTCAACCTTAGGTTGTTTCTCTTGAGGTTGATTATGCTCTACAGGCGCATTGTTGTTTGGCGCTTGTTGTTGCTCATCATTAAACACGCTGCTATCGCGATGACGATTTGGGCGGTTTGGACGTTGCTGATGGTTACGATCACGACGTGGAACAGCTTGTTCAGCATGATTCGTTTCAGCATTTTGATCATGCTGTTGACGTGGCTGCTTTTGCTGACGACGTTGATCACGTTGTTCCTGACGCTGTTCTTGGCGTTGCTCTTGACGAGGCACCTGAACCACTTCTTCAATCACTTGATGTTGATCAGTGTTTTGTTCACGTGACTCTTTGTGCTTGTTGCGATTTTTGTTTTTATTGTTGTTGTTACGCGGAGCTCGTTCTTCTTTCTCACCCTGTTTTTCATATTCACGCGGTTCTTGTTTTTGAACAGGTGCATGTGAAAGATAAGCATTGGTTTCAGCAATAACTTGAGCTTCAATTGCAGCTGGCGCGCTATTGCTATTTACTTGGCCAAATTGACCACGGCTTACAGCACCACCGTTAATCATTTGTTCAATGGCTGCAGCGGCATTGTTTGCAGTACGTGATTGGTCAACAGTTGCTGCTTGTTTTTGTACAAACAGATTTTCTAACCAAGCACATGGGCTAGAAGCAGGTTGAGCAACTTGTGCTTGAACCGCTTGCTGAGCTTTTTGAGCTTGAGCAGGTTGTTGCTTTCTGTTTTGCTTATTGTTTTGTGCTTGAGCTGGCGCAGCATTGTGTTGCGTTTGCTCTTCTTCCAAATGCCATTCAGATGACTCATAGCCCAATTCTTTTTCGCTTGAACGGGTAGCTTCAGTACGTTCATAGCTAGTTGGCGCAAAACCTTCTGGGTTATATGAGATTTCGTAATGTGGCGTTTCTAAATGTGGATGTGGCAGTACAGTAACACGCACATTTGACGTTTGTTCTAAGTAAACCAGACTGTGACGCTTTTCATTCAATAAGAATGCTGCAATCTCAACAGGCACTTCAACTTGAACTTCACCTTGACGTTCACGTAATGCAATCTCTTCAACTTTACGCATAATTGAAAGAGAAAGAGAACGTAGATCACGTACCATACCTGTGCCATGACAGCGAGGGCATACATAACCTGTAGCTTCTTCAAGAGATGGGCGTAAGCGTTGACGGCTCATTTCCATTAAACCAAAACGTGACAATTGACCGAACTGGATACGGGCACGATCACTTTGCGTCGCTTCACGAAGTTTCGCTTCAACCATACGTTGGTTGCGTTCTTTGGTCATATCGATAAAGTCGATCACCACCAAACCACCAATATCACGTAAACGTAATTGGCGAGCAATTTCTTCAGCTGCTTCTAAGTTGGTGCTGAGTGCAGTTTCTTCTACATCATGTCCGCGTGTTGATTTCGCCGAGTTGATGTCGATTGAAACCAGTGCTTCAGTTTGGTCGATTACAATTGAACCGCCTGAAGGAAGTTTAACTTCACGTTCATAAGCTGTTTGAATTTGACTTTCAATACCAAAATGCGCAAATAACGGTTCATTTAACGTATAGGTTTTTAACTTATCCAATTGATTTGGCATTACCGCTTTAACAAAGTTATAGGCTTCGTTATAGGCTTGCTCTGAGTCAATTAAAATTTCTGCAACATCATCACGTAAATAGTCACGGATAGCACGCGTCACCACACCAGCTTCTTGATGAACAAGCATTGGTGATGGACCAGAGTTTGCTGTACCTTGGATTTGTGCCCACAGGTCTAACAAATGTTGAAGATCAAGTTGCAGTTCTTCTTGTGAACGGCCAATCCCTGCTGTACGAACGATTACGCTCATACCACGTGGGGTATTTAATGACGCCAACATTTCTTTAAGTTCTTCACGAACTGAACCCGAAATTTGACGACTAATACCACCACCTTTCGGGTTGTTCGGCATCAAGACTAAATAGCGACCAGCAAGGGAAATATAAGTTGAAAGTGCAGCGCCTTTGTTGCCACGCTCTTCTTTTTCAACTTGAACCAAAAGTTCAGTGCCTTCAGTGATGAGTTCACGAATATTTGATGTTTGGCGAGGGTCTGCCTTGTAGTAGGTATTGGCAATTTCGCGCATCGACAAGAAACCTTGACGACCCGCACCATACTCTACAAATACAGCTTCTAAAGAAGGCTCTACGCGAGTGACATGGCCTTTATAGATATTGGCTTTCTTTTGTTCACGTGTACGGTTTTCTAAATCGAAATCGTAAAGACGGTGACCAGTGATGAGTGCAACGCGAACTTCTTCGGCATGTGTTGCATTAATCAACATACGTTTCATGGGTGTAACACCTAATAGTGATTCACACCAACAACTCGCTATCTTTTTTAAGTGAAGCGAACATCTAAAATATTGGATCAATGCTCAAACCACGGATACATCCAATATGATCTGAGTAATTTACCCACTTGTTTTGAGCAAGGTTGGGTTTGATGCCTGTATTGATGCTGCAATACTTCTTTAATCTTTGCACGATTAAAGTTTTGAGCTCTTCACTGGCACTTAAGTGGTGCATTGGATGACTGATTTGATTCGTCTTTCACTATCACATTGCTCGAAGAGCATCTCAACTTTTGTGAGAGCGTCTTGATACGGAATTATCATCGTACCTTTACAAATTGTGCAGTTCCAATGCCTCAAACACTTATGTCCTGAATAACACTCTACAGCGACTTGCCTGATGTGTATCAGTTTATGTTTAAAAACCAACGTCTGGGTTGGCGACATATATTTTTAAACAAACTGATTTCTGTACTTTAAGTACAATTAAACGCAACAGTTTGTCTTTTTGCCGATATAATAAAAGCCTTCGGCGTCGGCATATTCTTTTGGGACCTTTCCGCATCTGTCGTGAATTTTATCGTTTGTGTCACGCTTTCATTTTTAAAAAAGGGTGGCACTAAATTTCACTTACGGTGGTATCCGTGCGCTGACTATAGCAAACCTTGAATCATCTGCCTATGGGCTATATGCTTATTTTGTATGAAAAGCATAGTCTAAATGATCAGTTTTTAATCAAATTTTAGTTTTTTATTGGATCACCTAACTGTATGAATTCTACGCAACAATGGCAAAATGTAACTTGGTTTGAAGTAGACGAGCATCAAGAAGGCCAGCGCATCGATAATTTCTTATTTACTCGCCTGAAAGGTGTGCCGAAAAGCCGTATTTATCGTTTAATTCGTGAAGGTCAAGTGCGCGTCAATAAGAAGCGTATAAAAGCAGAAACTAAGCTAGCGATTGGCGATCAAATCCGTGTTGCACCTATTCGCTTTGAGCAAAAAGACGAAACTGATGCACCTGTATCCGATAAGGTTGCACAAAGCTTACTCAGCCGTGTGGTGTATGAGGACGAAGGTTTATTGGTGGTCAATAAGCCGTCTGGAATTGCCGTACATGGTGGAAGCGGTGTGGCATATGGCTTAATTGAAGGCTTACGCGCGGCAACTGGTAAAAAATATTTGGAGTTGATTCATCGTATTGACCGCGATACTTCGGGTCTGGTGATGGTGAGTAAAAAACGCAGCACATTGAAGGTGCTACAAGATATGTTGCGTGAGCATAAAATTAAAAAAACCTATGCTGCGATTGTTAAAGGTCAAGTGAGTTTAGATCAACAGTTGATTAATCAACCTTTATTGCGCTATGAACTGTCCAATGGTGAACGTCGTGTACGTGTCTCAGAAGAAGGTAAAGAATCTAAGACACAATGGAAAGTTGCCGAGCGCTTTATGCATGCGACACTGGTCTATGCTTCTCCACTGTCAGGTCGTACCCATCAAATTCGTGTGCATGGTTTAAGTATTGGTCATCCTTTGGTGGGCGATGATAAGTATGGTCATGAAACAGAGTATCGTGGACCAAAAGCTCGTCGATTGAGCCTACATGCAATGCGACTTGAAATTCCTGGTTATCCTGTGATCGAAGCGCCTTTACCCGAAGATATGCAAAGCTTGGTTGCACAATTAAGAGCACAAAAGAAAGATTAATTCGATCTTGCTGCTCACTTTATCTTTTACACAAAGGGAACTTGTTTTATGAAAAGTTCCCTTTGTGTTTAAAAATGCGTTAGCTTGTCATGTAAAGTGCATAAGATCTAAATATTAGTCATGCATAAACTGAGCAAATATTGGAAATAATTCATGCAAAAACCTGTAGAACTTATCATTTTTGATTGGGATGGCACTTTATTTGATTCAGTTGGGCAAATTGTGGCGAGTTTATTGGTTGCTGCAAAAACCTTTGACCAACCGTTAACAGCTGATGCTGCGAAAAGTATTATTGGTTTAGGTTTACCTGAAGTTGCTCAAGTGTTATTTCCACAAGTCCCTGAGTTACACACTGAAATTTTGAAATGCTATGGCGATCATTATGTTGAGCATTCCAAAGATGATTTGTGGTTCGCTGGTGTCTCTGAAATGTTGCATGATTTAAAAAATCAAAATATCAAATTGGCAGTTGCAACAGGGAAAAGCCGTCGTGGTTTAGATCGTGTTTTAGCTCAGACCCAGAGTCAGGATTTATTTGAGATCACCCGTGCAGCGAGCGAAACCAAATCCAAGCCAGATCCATTGATGTTGGCTGAAATTTTAGATTACACTGGAATTTCGGCGGAGCAAGCCATTATGGTGGGCGATACATCTTATGACTTAGAAATGGCACAGAATATTGCCATGCCACGTGTTGGGGTGAGTTATGGGGTGCATGCGATTGATGTATTACAGCGTTTTAATCCGCTGACGATCGCGGATAACGTCGATCATTTACATCAGTTTTTAACTCAACAGCTTAAGGCCAGTGAAGTTGCTTAGATGCTGTTTTTACGCTGTTTGCAGATTGCCCTCAGCGTAAACTTAGATAAAACCAAAGAGATATAATAAGAAAATTGACCATGAGCCGTTCTATTCGATTACTCACTTTATTACAACTTTTACGTGAACAGCGTTATCCCATTACCGCGCAATGCTTAGCAGAACATTTGGAAATTAGTGTCCGAAGTGTTTATCGGGATATTGAAAGTTTACGTGACCAAGGTGTCAATATTGAGGGCAGTGCGGGCTTAGGATTTCAGCTGAAAGAAAACTTTTTACTGCCTCCGATGAGTTTGGATGAAACGGAAGTCGAAGCAGTGTTTTTGGCATTGCATTGGTTAAGGTCAGTGCCGGATCCAGCATTGAAAAATGCTGCACATTCAGTTTTGGCCAAACTCAATGCGGTATTGCCCAAGAATAAACAAGAACTGATTGATGAAACCATGCTTCGGTCTATCAACCATTGGCTTGTGGTTGATGAAAAAATTGTCGAACAAGTGCGTCTAGCTATTCGTTATCAGGTCAAGATTGAAGTGCATTATTTAGATGAAAAACAAAATATCTCTAGCCGTATGCTTTGGCCTTTTGTCTTAGGGTATTTCAATGACAAAATGTTGTTGGCTGCATGGTGTGAATTACGTGAGGATTTTCGAAATTTTCGTTTAGATCGGATTCAAAAATTAACTGTGACCGAAATCATTTACCCAGAGTTTAAGCGCCATCTTTTTCAGGCATGGTGGCAAAAAGAGCTGCAAAAAAAATCCATGCTCAAAAGCTCCTGACAAAAACTGACACAGCCGCCCTTTATATTCAATACACCACTATAAAGGAATGGAAAAATGGGCTTAAAACTATATAGCAACGCGCAGTCTAGAGGTCTTGTTATTGAATGGCTACTGATTGAACTGGGTGCTGAATTTGAAAAAATTGAGTTGGCTTATCACACTGAAATGAAGTCGGAATCTTATCTAAAGATTAACCCATTTGGCAAAGTACCCACCTTAGTCGATGGCGATGTGGTGATTTACGAAATGCCTGCAATTTGCGCCTATTTGGCAGATAAGTTTTTTGATCAAGGACTTGCACCAGCATTGGATGATCCAAAACGTGGCTTGTATTTCCGTTGGTTATTCTTTGCTGCTGGACCGTGGGATGCAGCCACGACGGATCGCGCATTAAAAGTTGAGATTACCGACGAGCAAAAAATGCATATTGGCTATGGAAACTTTCAGGACACCTATACGGCTTTAATTCAGGGCTTGGAGCAGGCTCAACCATATCTATGTGGTGAGCAATTTACGGTAGCCGATGTGTTTGTTGGTTCCATGTTATTTTGGCAATTGAAGATGGCAGAGATTGAAAGCCATCCTGCAATTGAAAAATATCTTAATTCAATCAAAAGCCGAAAAAACTTAAGAAATAATCAAGCACTTTTTAGCGACTAAATCATCAAGACGATGCAAACTTAGCATGATCTCGTGCTGGGTTTGCATTGAGGTTTTTTAGTCACATTCAAGCGCAGAAAAATGATAAAAAAGCTTTGGAGATTGGCTTTTGGTGTTAACCCCTCTATTTTTACTTCAGTTAAATAAAACCTGCGGCAACATTAATACAGATCGCCAAAATTGTGGTGTTAAATCCATACGCCAAAAGGATATGGAGAATATTTAAAACGCGCATCGAACGAGATGTAATCGATACATCTGCTGTTTGTGCAGAAGTACCAATGACATAACTAAAATATAAAAACTCAGGGTAGGTTGGTTTAGGTGTTTTTGGAAAGTCCAATCCACCATCTTGATGATTTTCCACTGCCAAATAAAAGTCATGTGCATAGTGAATAGCAAAGATAGTATGCATAAATAACCATGCAAAAATGATGGTAAAAATTGCTAAGGCGATATGTCCTGCTTTAACTCCAGTCACATCGGGCAAATGTGCCAATTCAATAATAATGGCAATAAAACACATGATGAGTGAGAGCACAACCAACAGCAAAATGATCCATTTGCTGGCATCCTGCTGCTGAGCACGCTTTAAAATATGCGCTTGATTGGTTGCCCAAAGCATTTTCATGGTCAGGATTAAATAGACCAGGGTGGCAATATTCCAGCTGAATAACAAATTGGTTGACCACTGCCAGTCTGTGCTCAAAGACATCCCCATATACACAACTGCTGTGAGGAGAAAACTAATAAAGAAATATGGGCGAGACTGAATGCCTGATCGAAGTTGGTGAAATGCACGTCCTAACATGATGAACACCGCCTGAGTTAAAGATTGATGGATATTTGAGCAAAGAAAATGAGCATTAAGTTCTATTGGTTTAAGTCGTCATATTAAAAAATAAGCCTACGCTCTATGTCTTGTCGCAGCGGTCTTATTTTTGCTCTAAACGATTGATATCCAGATAAAATACTTTGGTTAATAGTTCAATGAATTTTTGTATCGCAACAGAGCCAGCACTTTTTCGATAACTTACATACAAGTCTAGATAGGGAAGCTCAATATCTAAAGGTCGAATGACGGTGTTACTGTTGATTAATGGCGCAATATAGCTTGGCAAAATTGTACAGCCTAAGCCCGCCCCAACTGAATTAATATTCAATGAAATATTGTCAGCTTTTTGGACGATATTCAATTCAATATGATTATGTTTGGCAAACTCTAAAATGGTGTTGTGCAAAGTCGTGGATTGTTCTTCAGCAGGAATAATAAAATCGATCCCATTGAGCGCTTTAACAGGGATACGTTCATACTTGGCTAAAGGATGATCTTTGGGTAAAACAAAAATTAACGGCTCACGGAGCACAAATTTACTTTCGATTTCATCATTATGAAAATTGTGCCTGCTAAAACTGATATCTAGCTCACCCTTTTTCAATGCACGCATTTGTTCAAGGTTATTTAAGCTTAATAACTCAATTTTTAGCTCAGGATTTTGTACCCTTAAATTTGGTAAGACATAAGGGAAAATCTTTATTTCAGCCACGGGTACAAACCCAATCCTTAACAATAGCTGTCTGGCTTTGGAGACCTGTCTTGCCATAGCAACAGCCTTATCGGCTTGTGTTAAAGTTAAGCGTGCTTGCTCTAGAAAAACAGCACCTTCTTCAGTAAGTTCAACTTTACGCTTGGTCCGATTTAACAGCCGAACACCGACATCTTCTTCAAGATCTTTGATCTGTTGGCTGAGTGAGGGTTGTGCTGTATAAAGTCTCAATGCTGCTTTGCTAAAGTTGAGTTCTTCAGCCACAGTAATGAAGTATCTCAGATGTCGTAATTCCATATAACGCGTCCAAAGAATAATCCAAAAAATGTCTTACTAAGATTTTCAAAGAGTATAATCTATAAACAACTGTCAGGTGAAGACGATTATAGTATTTAGAAAATAAATGAACTTTTTAAAATCATTGTTATTTTAATATAGAAAATAACATAGCGAATAATTGATAAAATATCTTAATTAAAACAAAAAATATTTCTCTAAGCTCTAGTCTAGAAGCAATCAACTGTACAAAGTTACATCAATTGATCTACGGCCCTTACTTGTCATAAGCGTACTTTCAGGAATGGAAAAATTGATATCGATGTTTTAATTGAAGTATCTCGTCATCAATCTATAGAGAACCAGATTTATATGAACGAACATTTGAAAAGTGGTTGATTGCACTGGTTTAAGTTGTTTCAATCTGTCTGATAAACATGATCATGCTGAGAATTACAAAAACCGACTTGGAGATAGGGTAAAGTCGGTTTGGTATTTATGGATTCTAAAGTTGATGAGGGTGTTCATGCTGATGTTTTTGATATCACTTTATCTCAAAACGTTTAGACGGATGGCTTCTTTAG
Source organism: Acinetobacter sp. 1125_18A (assembly GCF_052824985.1). Lineage (NCBI taxonomy): Bacteria > Pseudomonadati > Pseudomonadota > Gammaproteobacteria > Moraxellales > Moraxellaceae > Acinetobacter > Acinetobacter sp. 1125_18A. Next base: position 91,309 of record NZ_VTDG01000006.1, on the reverse strand, counting down.
TTTCAAATGCAAAATTGGAAATGGATTACCTTCAGCATCAAGTTCCGAACGCGCAATTTGTTGGAAGTTATGTTTCTTATAAAACTCCAAAGCACGAATATTTTGTTCGTTGACATCTACCTCATGCGCACCTAACTCAAGGGCTTTTTGAATGAGCATGGAACCAATGCCTTGATCAAAAAATTTAGGGTCAATAAATAACATTTCAATCTTTTGATAAGCCAATCCCATAAACCCAACGATTTGCCCTTCACGTTCCACATGAAACAACTGCACATGATCAAAATAATGATGCTGAATGATGAGCGTTTTAATTTGTAAGATATGCTGTTCGTTTAAAAAGTCATGAGTCGCACGTACAGAAGCTTCCCAAATTTTTAATAATTGTGGATGAGACTGCGACGGAGTATTTAGAATATTGGTTAAATTGGGTTCCATAAAAGATTCACTCAATTGTGAAAAGCAACAAAAAATAAAGAAAAATCACAGATAGTTTCGCTAATATGAAGCAGGACAGATATAAAAATCAAATTGATGTATTTGATGATAAAAAAACAGGACAATAAATGTCAGATTCCAACAAAATTGTTGTATATGCAGCACTTTTGGGCAATTTAGCCATTGCTCTGGTTAAGTTTGTTGCCGCTTATATTACAAATAGTTCGGCGATGCTTAGTGAGGCAGTCCATTCTGTCGTAGACACTTTAAATGAAATCTTATTGCTGTATGGTTTAAAAAAATCACAACAGCCTGCAAATTATCATCACCCCTTTGGTTATGGAAGAGAGTTATATTTCTGGGCCTTTATTGTCGCATTGTTGGTTTTTGCTTTAGGTGCTGTGGTTTCAATTTATCAGGGTATTCAACATATTCGTCATCCAGAAGTTATACAATCCCCATTGGTCAATTATGTGGTACTCGGGTTTGCGCTGCTTTGTGAAGGCACTTCATGGTTTATTGCGTTGAAAACATTTAAAAAGACCAAAGGTCAAATGGGATATTTTGAAGCCTTTCGTCGCAGTAAAGATCCGACAACCTTTACTGTTTTATTTGAAGACTCAGCAGCTTTAATTGGTTTAATCATTGCATTGCTGGGAATATTTTGTGCTCAGCAGTTTAATTTACCCGTTTTAGATGGTGTGGCTTCGGTACTGATTGGTGTTGTCTTAGCCATCTCAGCCCTGCTTTTGGCAAGGGAAACCAAAGGGTTGTTGATGGGTGAAACAGCAGATCCAAAACTGCGTCATAATGTATTGAAAATTGCTCAGGAAGATCCTGCCGTGTATTCAGCAAATGGCGTACTGACTGAACAAATGGGTGCACATCAAGTGATTGCTTCTTTAAGTCTAGAGTTTAAAGATAGTTTAACTTCAGATGATATCGAAGCCTGTGTGAACAGAATTGAAGCAAAGATTAAAAGTATTCATCCCGAAATCGTGGCATTATTCGTGAAGCCACAAACACAGCAAGTATGGCTTGAAAGAATGAAAGGGCGTTTAGAGTAATCATGTCGAAACAAGAGCCAATGGTCCGTCTTGAAGATACAACGGTACAAGACAACACAATGCAAAATAAGACTGTTCCATCTCAGCAAGTTCAACAATTGCATTATCGAATTGATACTGAAAATTGTCTGTCACATACATGGTATAAACCTGTATTTAGTGTGATTGGTTCAAATCAACACAATGGTGAACGATTCTTTAATGAAGTACGTAAACCACAAGGGCGTAGCCGTTGGGATTTGATGAAATGGCTGGGTACCCGAAAATCATATACTTGGAATGTGGATACTCAAAAAGAATCATCAGAATTCTATGCGGCAAAACGCGTATTACCTCAGAATCGACCAGATGCCGATGAGCATGATTGGCAAATCTGGTTTGTGAGCCATGCGACTGTACTGGTTCAAATTGGTCCCTATAACTTTTTAACTGATCCTGTTTGGGCCGACTATGTCAGTCCAAAACATGGGCGTGGACCAAAACGTGTGATTCCTGCTGGAATTGCTTTAGAGCAATTGCCAGAGATTCATGCAGTTTTACTCAGTCATAATCACTATGACCATATGGATTTAGCCTCTTTAAGATGGCTACACAACAAGTTTGCCATGCCAATCTATACAGGTTTGGGCAATGCCTGTTACTTGCCTAAAGAGTTCCATGTGATTGAGATGGACTGGTGGCAATCTGCATTGTTTAAAAACTTAAAAATTATTTATACCCCAGCACAGCATGGTTCGGGTCGTGGTTTACGTGATCAGAATATTGCATTGTGGGGCGGTTTTTCTGTGGTATCGCAACATGGTCATTTCTTCTTTGCTGGCGATACGGGGTATTCACCGCATTTTAAAGAAATTCAAAAACGTTTAGGTTCACCGCGAATTGCGTTATTGCCAATCGGTGCGTATGAACCAAGAGCGCTAATGAAATATATGCACATGAATCCACAAGATGCTTTTCAGGCGCATTTAGATTTACAAGCCAAGCGTTCTTTGGCAATTCATTACCGTACTTTCCAATTGACGGATGAAGCGCGGGAACAGCCTGAGCAGGATTTACAAAAGGCTATGAAGAATTCATCAAAAATGATTAATCCATTCTACTGTATTCGTGAAGGCCGTAAATTGGTGGTGTAGTGGACCCTTATTGAGCCATAAAAATTGAGAGCGCTAAAAAATTGAACACACTAAAAATGATAAAAATCTTATCCAGTACTTTGTTGTTTTGTTTGGTGATGACTTCAGTCGCTGCAAAATCTATAGACCTAACTCAAGCGGCTAAGGTGGATTGTGTTTCAGATGCGCCTTGTGCTGATGGAGATCAGATGACTATGGCAACAGCCGAAGATAGTCCAGCAGCAGATGATACAGAGAGTATTAAACCTCTCAATGAAAAATATGATTTGGAAACGGGTGATGAATGGAAATTAATTCATCAAAATTCAAATAATCAATTTTTTGAAAGTATCACCACAATATCTGATGGTAATCAACTTATTCAAGCTTGGGTTAAAAGTGTGAACCCAAAAAGGCAATACATGATTAATTATTATCAAGTACTGTGTAAGGATCGGACATTTACACGACTTGAGCAGTTTAAAAGTCAGGACGATAAAAACTATAAACTGGTTAAAAAGGTCGAGCATTATCGTCAAACACAACCTTTTAGTCAGGCTGGTGAAATACTTCCAGTTTTGGAAAAGCTGTGTCAGGATTAGGGTGTATTTACCCAAACTAAAAAATAGTGTTGATTCCTGATTGAAAAATCAAGGGAGATGAATAATGAAAATAATCCAAACTTTATTGATGTTACTGGCATTATCTAGTACAGCTTTTGCTGAGACTCAAAATATACAAATTAATCAAAATAATTTTGAGTTGAAAACAGTGATGAATGAAGAAGAAGCTGATTCTTTACGTAAAGATATTGAATTATATCGAAATAATCAAAAGTTGCTCACGCATACAATTTATTCAACCACGGGTGACTGTAGTATTCTCCAGATTGAATTGGGTGATTATGAGATCAAAGAAAACAATATTATTTTTTATAGCTACTGGGCTTCGGGTGATCGGCAGGGACTCTGGACCTATCCTTATGGTGTGCGTAAACAAACCTATACTGTGGATGCAAAGGGTAAAGTGAAATTAGTCAGTGCTGTACTATATGTTGAAGATATTTTGGGTGATCCGCTTAGCACAAACCCAGATGAGGAATACCTTCAATTTTTGCATACCGCTCCAAAAACCAAGCAACAACAACGTGCACTGAGTGAATATATTCAAACCATGCAAAGTGATTATAAAGGTCGATTTGTGCATGGACAGGAACGGGCGCGCTTAATTCAAGAAGTGAAAAGCAAACTTGCCAAGCAAATTGCCACTGAAACCAAAGGATGGAAAGAGCAGTTTGGTACAAATGTGCGAATGTAAGTTTATTCGGCTTTTTGAGCATTGAGAAGTTGAATTGCGACAATAGACAGTGCAGCCATTGCGGTATTCATGATGAAAGGATTAAAACCCTGCGCAAAATAGTGTGGATAAACGATCGCGACAACCAGTAAAAACAACAGCATCGCGATGATATTTAAATAATGCAGAAGCTTTGATTGTCTAAAAATAAGAAATAATCCACCAAATATTATTTCTCCAAATCCTGAGAGTTCAATAAGTCTAGGAATGGGCAACAATTGAATCCCTGTAAATTGCCAAAATTGTTGCTCTTCGATGACTTTATATATGATTTTAGGGATGAGCCCTTGATAAAACCATAATACAGCCAGTGAAATATGAATGGTCAATAGGGCATTCTGAAGTGCTTTAGAATTTTGCATCAATGCTATGTTCCAAGAAATGTTTTTTATTTTCAGATGAAGGCAGTAAACACTGTTTAGTTGTACCAAATAAACGATAGCGATTTAAAGCGACTCGGCGGTATAGAAAATCTCGGATAAATTTGGGTATCCCATAACCCATTTTTAAACATGAAAAAGGCCGTCCTAAGCTTTCAATCACTTTTAAAAACGCAGTGGATTCACTATAGGCTTGCCCATTTTTAATCACCAACATGCTCTCAAATTGCTCAGTGGGCATTTGGTAATGTCTTAAGATGTCTTGCCCTAAAGGTGATTGTACTGAAGTTAATTTAAATTGTGCCTGTGTATCATATTTGATTAAAAACTTTGCCCAGCCATTACATAACACACAGATTTCATCAAATAAAATGATGTCATGTTGTTGAATTATCGCTTCAATTTTCTGTTGCATGGCTTTACTCGCGATTGGGAGTTTCTTCAATATAGTGCATTTATACAAAATAAAAAACCGCCCGAAGGCGGTTTCTATTGAATGACTTTTATTGAGCTAGGCTTATTGAAAACCAGGATGACCTTTACCAGGATCGCTATCGCGTGCAGCTTGTGCATCTGCAACAGTTAAGCCCAAGGCTTTTGCCACGCCTTCACCATACGCTGGGTCACATGCATAACAGTTACGGATATGACGATACTTAATAAAATCAAGTGCATCACCCATCGCACCCGCCGTATTATCAAACAGTGCTTGTTTTTGCGTATCATTCATTAAATTGAATAAAGCGCGTGGTTGGCTGAAATAATCCGAATCATCTTGGCGGAAATCCCAATAATCTGCATCGCCACTGATTTTTAATGGTGGTTCTTTAAACTGAGCTTGTTCCTGCCATTGGCTAAAACTATTCGGTTCATAGTGTGGTAAACCGCCATAGTTTGCATCGACACGGCCTTGACCATCACGGTGATTAGAATGAACAGGGCAACGTGCAGCATTGACAGGAATTTGTTGATAATTCACACCCAAACGGTAGCGTTGAGCATCGGCATAGTTAAATAATCGCGCTTGCAACATACGGTCAGGTGAAACACTGATACCTGGAACTAAGTTACTTGGTGCGAAAGCCGATTGCTCTACATCAAGGAAGAAGTTTTCAGGATTTTTATTTAGCTCAAACTCACCCACATCAATCAGTGGATAATCTGCATGAGGCCAAACTTTGGTAAGGTCAAATGGATGATAAGGGACTTTCTCTGCATCTGTTTCAGGCATCACTTGAATTTGGAGCTTCCATTTTGGGAAGTTACCATTTTCAATCGAATCAAATAAATCACGTTGATTACTTTCGCGATCTTTAGCAACAACCGCTTCTGCTTCAGCATCGGTTAAATTTTCAATGCCTTGTTGGGTGCGGAAATGAAATTTGACCCAAAAACGTTCATTGTTTGCATTGATAAAGCTGTACGTATGACTACCAAAACCATGCATATGGCGGAAGCTTTTTGGAATACCACGATCAGACATTACAATCGTCACCTGATGCAAAGCTTCAGGTAATAATGTCCAAAAATCCCAGTTGTTGGTTGCACTACGTAGATTGGTTTTAGGGTCGCGTTTTACGGCTTTATTTAAATCTGGGAATTTACGTGGATCACGCATGAAAAAGACGGGTGTGTTATTGCCAACGAGATCCCAGTTACCTTCTTCGGTATAGAACTTGAGTGCAAAACCACGAATATCACGTTCTGCATCTGCTGCACCACGTTCACCAGCTACAGTAGTGAAGCGTGCAAACATTTCTGTTTGTTTGCCAATTTGTGAGAATATTTTAGCGCGTGTGTACTGAGTAATATCGTGAGTTACGGTAAATGTACCAAAAGCACCTGAACCTTTTGCATGCATTCTGCGCTCAGGAATAACTTCGCGTACAAAGTTGGCCAGTTTCTCGTTTAACCATAAATCTTGTGCCAGTAGAGGACCACGTGCGCCTGCCGTTAAACTATTTTGGTTGTCTACAACAGGTGCACCAAAAGCCGTTGTCAGATGGGTTACAGGACATTTTTTTGAGTCTTGGCTCATTCTATTTCTCCATTTTTAATTAATCATGTATTCATTTTTGAATAGATGGAATAGATAAAGAATATTCGCTATTACATGACATTAACCGTAATTGAAAAACCAATATAGTGAACAATTGTTAAATCTAATTGATCTAAAAATAAATGATTTGTCATTTATTTTTAGAAACAACTTACCGGTCTTTATCTGCTTTAAAAATATTGTTGATCAAGGAAGAGCAAGCAATGTTTTAAAGCGATAACTTTACTTTAGAGTGATTTTTTATATTTGTGAAATTGATAAAAATATTATTATTGATTTGTTTTGACGATTAATAGGGCAGAGCTCTGTGTACTGATAGAAAAACATTAATTCAGCTTTTATTTACGATAACAATGATGGTTTAAAATACAAAATAAATAAAAATCAATAGATAGTGTTTTTTAGTGAAAATGGACTTGGAAACATTCAGCTTGTCTTCACCCATTTGAAAATATTTTGCTAAACGAAAATTGATAGTATTCAATTTTAGAAAATCTGTTTTTTAATACATATAACGCTGTTTATGATTTGAACCATATCCGCCTCCAAAACTTTCCAATCCTTAAACTCAGGCTCGATCAACAATGTCTGCGAGACAAAACCATAGCAAATTCGTTGTACATTTAGACTCATCTGTTTGAGTTGTTCATCATCCTGAATAAAAGGTTTCAGCATGTTTTGCCACATCTCTACCATCATGGCATAACTTTTTTGATATGTTTCAATACTGGAAACCTGTCGTTCTAACAAGAAAGACTGGGCCCATAAAAATTGTTGTGCTTGAATTTGCTCAAGTTGAAAATGAATGATTTGCTGTAAATAGCTTTGAAAATCTGATTTTGTGGATAAGTCATACACGCTTTGTGCATAACTTTTTAAGACTTCTGCATTGCTTTTTACATGTTGGTGAATGGTTAAAGCAATCAAATCTTCCTTTTTAGAAAAATACTCATAAAACGTCCCTAAACCCACACCAGCAAGATCGGTAATTTCACGAATAGTAATTTTATTGGCAGGATGTTCATGTAAAAGCCGAACAAAGCTTTCCATCAACGCTTCTTGGGTGATACGTGCCCTTGATTGGCGTGGTTTACGACGCACATTGATTGCAGGTAAAGCCATAAAAATAATCCGAACATCCTTGAAGGTATTTTCTTCTATACTGAATGCAATTGGTTAAAACAACAAGACAGGAATTCAGGATGAACACAGCAGAGAATTGGCAAACACATGAAATCAGCAATCAGTTTGACGAACTGCAAAATTATAATTTATTGACTACAGATCAAGTTTTACAAGAAATTTTGCAACGTTATGGCAGTCAGGATCAGCAACGCCTAACTGAGTTTTCAAAGATTGCGGGTTCTACTGAATATTATGAATATGCCGATTTGGCCAATCGACATACTCCTGAATTACATAGTTTTGATGCTCGTGGTCGCCGTAAAGATTTTTTAGAGTTTCATCCTGCATGGCATAAATGGATGCGGCTAAATCGACAATTTGACACACATGCACATCCATTTAATCATCCACAATCAAGTTCAAAATGGGTCGATTGGGCGGCTCGCTTTTTCCTGAGTGGACAAGTCGAGTGTGGCAATCTATGCCCTAATTCTATGACGCTAGGCAGTATTTCCTTAATTCAAAATGAACCTGAATTGTGGGCAAAAGTTGGTGAAAAGCTCTTATCGACTGAATATGATGAGCGTGACATTCCGATTTCTCAGAAAAAATCAATTTGGCTGGGTATGGGGATGACGGAAAAGCAGGGTGGGTCAGATGTGCGCGCCAATGAAACACGGGCTGTTCCTGTAGCTGAGTCAGGACGTGGGCAAGCATATTTACTGACAGGGCATAAATGGTTCTTTTCCGCCCCGATGTGTGATGCACATTTAGTCGTGGCAAAAACTGAACAAGTTGGATTGGCCTGCTTTTTTGTACCGCGTTGGCTGGAAGATGGGACAAAGAATCCAGTTCAAGTGCAGCGACTCAAAGATAAAGTGGGTAATCGCAGTAATTCAAGCTCAGAAGTTGAATTTAAAAATGCTTGGGGCATTATGATCGGTGAAGCTGGGCGCGGGATTCCCACGATTATTGAAATGGCAAACTATACACGTTTGACCTGTTCAGTCGGTTCAAGTGCGATGTTACGTCAGGCTTTGGTGCAATGTATTGCCTATACCCGTCAGCGTAAGGCCTTTGGTAAACATTTGGCGGAACAACCGTTGATGCAAGCGGTATTGGCGGATTTAGCCTTGGAAACAGAAGCAGCCATGCAATTGAGTTTTCATCTTGCGCATTGCTATGAGAGTGATGATGAATTATCTCTGGCATGGAGACGAATCATGACACCAGCAGCAAAGTTCTGGGTGTGTAAGCGTACTGTGGAGTTGACGGGTGAGATGATGGAAGTCTTCGGTGGCAATGGTTATGTCGATACAGGAATCATGGCACGTATTTTTAAAGAAGCCCCTGTAAATACTATTTGGGAAGGTTCTGGTAATGTGATGTGTTTGGATGTATTACGTGCAATCCAACGTGACCGTGAATCAATTGAAGTCTTATTTAAATCATTTGCACAAGTTGCAGCTCAAGATTCAATTTTACAAGATGAATTACAAGCTTTATTTAAATTATTTAGTGGCTTACAAACAGATGAATTGCAATTTATGGCACGTAGCTTAGTCAGTCGCTTGGTCGTCTTGGCACAAGCTATCTTACTGAAACAACATGCACCAGATTTTGTTGCGGATGCTTTTATTGCAACACGTTATAGTGCGTTTTATGGACGCGTGGTCGGAATGTTAGATGCACAAACTGTGGATGTAAAACGTTTGTTAGATAGAGCTTTAGCTTAATCCCTTCGAAAACGTAAAAAGCGGCATTATATAAATAATGCCGCTTTTTTAAGCCACTTTTATCAAAGTTCAAGCTTGGGATGTGTAATCGAAATTACTTTTGTTTTTTAAGCTTTTTTTTGAGCTTTTTCAATTTACCTTCGTGTTTGGAGATTTTTTCCAAACGTGCTTTGATTTTCTGCTTTAAAGATTTAACTTGCTTAGACATCATGTTACTCCTTAGTTTGAGTATCCGTTGGCTGATGTTTTTTGATAAAACTACGGATAAATTTTCTTAACTCACGTGCTGCACTGGTATCCATCGTTTCACAGAGTTGTAAAAACTGGTCACGCTCAGCACTGTTAATGCGAATTAAGAGTTGCCCATCTTTTTTATTCACCTTTGTCTTTTTGGGTAATTCAGCCATGACGTATTTATCCCCAAAGGTGATAATCAAAAATGTATATACAATATATATGCATTTTTAAAATTTGGCAAATTTATATTGTTGAAAATATTTAATATTTTTGTATTTTATTGAAAGTTTTTGTAATTGAACTTTTATTTCAGCAAATAAGTTGTTGTTATCGCAGTTTTTATCTTTTAATAAAAATTTGTTTGTGAATGGAAGAATCAACAGTAGATTACAAGCGGATGCATTGCAATTTATGGTACGTCGCTTAGTCCGTCACTAGGTCATCTTGGCAGAGATTATTTTACTGAAATAACATGCACCTGATTTTGTTGCGGATGCTTTTATTAAAACACCTTATAGTGTGTTTTATGGACGAGTGGCTGGAATGTTATATGTGCAAGCTGTGGATGTAAAACGATTGCTAGATAGAGTTTTACTGTGTACATCGTGTATGTAGTGAATAAGCTATTTTTAAAAGAAAACCCATTTATTTATAATGGGTTTTCTTTGTTCATTGAACTCAGCATTTCACCGAATTAATTAGATTTAATCAGCTCAACTCTACGATTTAAAGCTTTACCGTCTTCAGTTGAATTATCCGCAATAGGGTGTGTATCTCCCAAGCCTTTGGCTGTTAAACGGCTTTTTTGAATTCCTGTATTATTGGTTAAAGCCTTAACAACAGCATTTGCACGTTGTTCTGAAAGCGTTTGATTATGTTTGGTATCACCTGAATTATCTGTATGACCATTAATACTCAATTTGAGTTCAGGGTTGTTTTTTAGCAGTTGAATGACTTGTTCAATTTGGGGGTGAGAGTCAGGCAAAATATTCGCTTGATCCGTGGCAAAGTTAACCTCAATATTGACTTTATTGTCCTTATCCAAAGCTGTTTTGAGTTGGTTTTGACTTAATGCTTTAGCTGTAATTTCAACAGGTTTAGTTTCCGCGACGAATAGGCCAGCATGTCCATTCCCTGTCTGTGTCAATTGGAACCAAATATTTTTATTCGCTTGACGTATCACAAAGGTCTGTGTCGGGTTATTAAAAACATCTCCCAATCCTGCAACATAATCGACTTGGAATTTTTGTGGGATCTTTTCTAATTCTTGTTGAGGAATTTTACTCTGTGTAATTTGTTTGCCACCCAATTGCTGGATTACATTTTCCAAATTACGTTGCAATTCTAAAAAACTTCCTTCTTTATAATTTTCATTTTGTTGAATGGCTGCACTATACAATTGACCTTCAACATTTTCGATATGTTGACCTGTCCAAAATGGTATTTTCTCAAAACTTACGGTTGTTGCTTCGTGAAACTGATAGCCATTTGGCAAAGAAATATATGGAAACTGACCGAGTGTAATATTTGAAATTGGAATCTTGGAGAGATCAAAAGTGTTCTCTGTAGATTCAGTTTTCACGGTTTTAGATGGTACAGAACTCGCACTTGATTCAGTTGTTATGACTTCCGCTTTCTCTGGTTTACTACATGCGATTAAACCAAGTGTAGGAATAACCAATAATAGTAGAAAACTCGATAATTTCTTTTGATTGAACACATGATCCTCCAGTTCTAATTCATTACCCTATATTTTATTGAGCATATTTATATTCAAATTTCTTTAAATACTATAGATAACAATACTCATGAATTACATGAAGTTTTCAATCTGATTTGTAAAATTTTAATTAAATTAAAGATGATCTTCTGATGATTAAAATCAATTTGAGATAAATCTGAAAATTTGCCTTGATGCAATAGGTAAAAAGAGTGCAATAGGAAATAGTGACAAACTTGATCAATACAAATACTTGTATTCTACACAAAAAAGCGTAATATCAGATTCCCACTGATTAGGTGGTATACAGCAAAATAGGTAAAGAAAATGGCAAAGAAAAAAGCAACGCCAGAGGTTGTGATTCACAACTTTGTGGCCAAACACATGCATGAAGTCAACAAAAGCCAAGTGTTTGTAGATCGTAAAAAGAATGCAAAACGTGGTTATGATAAACACAAAAAAGGTCGATATTCTGATGATTATCGGCCTTTTTTGTGGACTGCAATTTTTGCTTGAATAATTATAAAAATCTAATAAAAATAAACAATTAAATATTGACTAGACGATTCGATTTCACCATATCAGCCAAACCATGATGTTTAAAGTAATACTCCATCCAGCTCTTGACCATGAGTGGGTTATTCATCGCAATCACTTCTTCTAATAGCTTTTGTGCATCTGTCATTGATACATGACAAATTGCTTTACGCACTCGCAGAATATTACTTGAACTCATCGATAATGTATTGAATCCCATTGCCATAAGTAAGATAGCTGAGAGTGGGTCGCCTGCCATTTCTCCACAAATACTGATCGGTTTTTCATACTTATGACATTCTTGAACCAAACGTGTTAAAGCGCGAAGTACAGAAGGGTGGAAGTGTGAATAAACACTGGATACACGTGGATTATTACGATCAACTGCCAATAAATATTGAATCAAGTCATTTGAACCGACTGAGAAGAAATCGACCAATTCAGCAAATTCACCAATTTGTAAAAGTACACTCGGTACTTCAACCATAATTCCGATTTTTGGTTTGGCGAAGTTAACTTGCTCTTCTTCCTGAACCGCAATCCAGTCTCGTTCTAGTAAGTAAAGTGCTTCTTCTACTTCACTGACACTGGTGACCATTGGCAATAAAATATGCAGATTGTTTAAGCCGATACTGGCTTTTAACATTGCTCGAATTTGTGAAGAAAAAATTTCAGGGTGATCGAGAGTAAAACGAATGCCACGCCATCCTAAAGCTGAGTTTTCTTCTTCAATTTGGAAATATGGCAGGTCTTTATCCGCACCAATATCAAGTGTACGCATCACCACAGGTTTGTTGGCAAAGTGACTAAGCTGTTGACGATAAATCGCACGCTGTTCTTCTTCGCCCGGGAAACGTTCACGCAGCATAAATGGAATTTCAGAACGATAAAGTCCTACACCTTTTGCACCACGTTGAACTCCACGTACCACATCAATCATTAGACCGGTATTGACATACAGCTTTACTGCAACACCATCAGGGGTAATGGCATCTTTGGTTTCGTATTGTTTTAAATCTTTGGCAATTTGTTCTTCTTCTTTTTGGATTTCTTTATAACGTGTACGTAAACGACGTGGTGGATTGACAAAAACCCGACCTTGATAAGCATCGACAATCATCTCAACATCATCAAGTGTATTTACCGGCAGCTCAGTAACACCCACGACAGTTGGAATACCGAGTGCACGGGCGACAATCACCATGTGTGAATTGGCAGCCCCTTCAGAGGTTACAATCGCGGCGATTTTATCTACAGGAAGCTCAACCAAAGCAGCCGTACTAATCTCATCTCCAATTAAAATACTTTCAGAGGTGATCTCTTTATGGCTGGTATCACCTTCTTGTAATGCTGCGAGGATCCGGCGTCCCAAGTCTTTTAAATCAGAGACACGTTCACGTAAATAGTCATCTTCCATTTGTGCAAAAAGCGCAACATGGCGTTCAATCACATTTTTAACTGCACCTTGCGCCCAGCTCCCATCTCGAATGATTTCTTTAATTTCAGCAGGTAGCGCATTTTCATCCAACATACGTAAGAACACGCTAAATAAAGCACGTTCCTCCGCCATGAGTGAATCTTGCATTTTGTCATCAAGCGATTGAATTTCATTGCGTACAGACGCAATGGCTTGATCTAAAAGCTTAAGTTCTTCACTGATATCATCCGCATCACGGTCTGGGACTGAAGCTAAATCTGCCGGAGGGTAAAGGATGATGGCACGACCAAGTGCAATACCACCGGCACCAGATGAACCTTGGAAGGTCTTGTAATTAGATGAATTGCTGGGTTTACGGAAAACATCAATATTACCCACTGCATGTGCATGAGCAATTACCCCAGAGAGTTGAGCACATAAGGTCACCAGAAATGATTCTGCTGCCTCGCTAAAATCTTGAGGTTCGGTGTTTTGAACCACCATCACGCCCATCACTTTGCGGCGATACATGACTGGAACACCAAGGAACGAGTTATAGATCTCTTCCCCTGTTTCAGGGAAGTAGGCAAACCGTTCATGTTTAAACGCATTGTCTAAGTTGACAATCTCTTCACGTTGACCTACTAAACCAACCAAACCCTCGCCAAGTTGTAAGGAAACTGTCCCTACAGATTCTTGGTTTAAGCCTTTGGTTGCCATGAGTACATAACGTTGGTTACGTTCATCTAAAAGGTAAATAGAGCAAACATCAACATGCATGGCTTCGGAAACTTGATTGACCATGATTTCCAAAGAATCATGCAAACTGACTGACGCATTGATCTCTTGTACAATACGTCTTAATGTGTCCAGTTGCATGTTCGACATGGATGTATGCTCCTAATTTAAGCTATGTTTTAAAGCGACTTCATCAGTATTATTTATAACAGTACTACCTTGAAAAATCATTCATATTTTGAAGAAATTTCAGCTGTATATTGCGGCATTCGCATACATAACTCCATCATCGCTTTACGATAAACATCTCGTTTAAAATTCACCACTTGTCCAAGCGGGTACCAGTAACTAACCCATTGCCATTGATCAAACTCCGGCGGGTCAGAGAGATTCAACTGAATATGTTTCGTTGAAGCTGTGAGTTTCAGTAAAAACCATTTTTGCTTTTGTCCAATACAAATCGGATCGGAATCCGAGCGAATGTATCGAAGCGGCAAACGATAATGCAACCAGTCATCTGTCTGGGCAATAATTTGGACATGTTCGGGTAGGAGCCCAACTTCTTCTCGTAGTTCTCTAAATAGAGCTTGCTCAGGAGTCTCTCCAAACTGGATGCCTCCTTGAGGAAATTGCCAAGCATTGTGTCCAATGCGTTTTGCCCATAAAACTTGTCCAATATCGTTTGCCAAAATGATCCCGACGTTGGGTCGGAAACCTTCTGAGTCGATCATTTGGCTACCTAAAATTTGTTAATTTCATTTGACTTTATATATGGGGACATACACTCTTTTGTCCAACTCGATAAAGTCAAAGTAATAATGTTTTAAAATTGCTATGATCTTAACGAATTTCTATCGACTAGCGGTGATAGATTTACAATTTTTTTCTTAAATTTCAGTTTAAACGAGTATTTTCATGGAATTGGCGCTGTTTGACTTAGATCACACCTTATTAAATACAGATTCTGACCATTCTTGGGGAGAGTTCTTAGTCAATGAAGGCTTGGTCGATCCAGTCCGACATCGTGCGATGAATGATCAGTTTTATGAAGACTATAAAGCAGGCAAGCTTGATCCAATTGCTTATAATGAATTTGTCTTTGAGTTTCTTACTCAACACGATAATGATTATTTAACTGAGTTACATCAGTTGTTTATGCAAAAAGTGATCCGTCCACAAATGCGTCCAGCTGGTTTTGCCGCGATTCAAAAACATAAAGATTTAGGACATGCGTTGGTTGGTATTACGGCAACCTCGGATTTTATTACTGCACCTATTTTCCGTGAATTTGGTATCAGCGAAATTATTGCCACCAATGCTGAAATAAAAGATGGGAAGTACACCGGGAAAGTGACCAATATTCCATGTTACCAAAAAGGTAAATTGGCACGTTTGGATCAATGGCTTGATGGTCGTACTGTCACTGAATCATGGGCTTATTCAGATTCTATTAATGACCGTTTTTTATTGGAATATGCTGACCATGCGATTGCGGTAAATCCTGATGATCGTCTTGAGCATCTTGCAAAAGAACAGGGTTGGGATATCCAAGATTGGTCGATTTGAGCTGGGCTGATTATTGTGATTTAAAGCAGTGTTGATCACTGCTTTTTTATGGTTTGATTGTTCTGTCAAAAATGAGAAGTTTTGTAAATATTTTTATAAATGAAGATTTTGTACTTCATTTATAGTGTAAAAATGCTATGTTGATTTGAGCACTTTTAAAACTGACGGAGATTATATAATGAGCCAGACACGTCCAAGAATGACCAATTTATTTGAACAACTCGGCTTGGATTCTAGCGAAGAAGCAATTCAAAGTTTTATTGAAAATCACCAGTTGGATGCAGATACTCTAATTACAGACGCATCTTATTGGAGTGAGGGACAACGTCAGTTTCTTGCTGAAAAAATTAAATCTGATGGTGAATGGGCATTAGTGGTTGATCAGTTAAACGAGTCTCTACATGAAGACTCGGTAAAGTAAAAAAATTGTGCAATGAAGATTTTATAAGGGAATGAGGGGGAAAGATGAGTATGATCATTCCTGTGTAATATGTAAATCCCTTATTTTGAGTAACAAGATAAGGGATTTTTATTGCAGAGATTATTTCATCATTTCAATCAATTCCTGTACAGCTCTAGACTGGGTACGTCCAGGATGCCAAACCATACCCAATTGGCGGTTCATTTCAAAACGAATATCAAGTTGTTGTAAGTCTTGATTTAACAAGGTTTTAGGTAAAACAGACCAGCCTAAACCAATGGAAACCAACATCCGAATAGATTCAAGCGGATTATTGCTCATGGTAATTTTTGGCTTTAAACCTTTCTTTTCAAACTCTGCCAAGGTAATTTGACTGGTATAAGTCTGTGCTGCTGGCAATAAGCTTGGGTATTCGATCAGATCTTCAAGTTTAAGGTTCTTTTTTTGTGCCAAAGGATGAAAGGGTGCAACCACGAATACCAAAGGATCATTCCAAATCGTGATATAACGCAAACGCTCATCACCTTGTGGCGGAAGAGTTAAAAATGCCAGTTCTAAATCCCCAGCAAGCACTTGTTCATGCGCTTGTTCAGAGTCCACAAAATGTACATCTAGTTTGACTTCAGGAAAATGCTGCACATATTTTTTTAAATGTTGTGGTAAATGGTGTAAGCCAATATGGTGACTGGTTCCAATCTTAAGTTTTCCTCGAACTTCGCCTTGTTCATGACTTAGGGTATGGTGGATATCTCCCAATTCATTTAACCAGTTTTTTACTTTAGGTAATAATGAATGTGCTGCATGTGTGGCTTGAACACCACGACCTGCGGACTCAAAAAGTTTGACGCCGAAATATTCTTCTAAGCTATGTATGCGTTTGGTGACAGCTGGCTGAGTAATAAACAGATGTTCTGCTGCCATAGAAATCGAACCTGTTTCCATAACTTTGACAAAGGCTTCAAAAGCAGCGAGATTCATAATATTTCCATCCATAAAGAATTTTTATGCGTAATTCATTATTTAGAAAATTTAAGAATTAATCAAAGTAATTTTCAAATTTTTTTATTTTTAGCAAAGTGATTGGTTCTATTCGTGCTTTGGAAAAATTTTAATACAACTTTTTACTATACAATTTAAGCAAAGCTCATTTATAGTCAGCGCATAAAAACAACAAAAGGAAAGCTATTTGAATCAATCAACAGACACCACTATTCACTATTTTCAACAACATACTAGAAATACCTTCTCTAAAACTTGGCTTCGATTTTTTACCACAATATTGATATTTTCTGCTTTAGGTTTAATCTTTTTATATTTTTTTAATATCTATTTCCCCAGCATTATCATCGCTATTCTCAGTATAATTTGGTTGAAGCTTCGGTTAAATCGCCTAAGAAAAATGCAAGATTTGGAGAGTTTTAAATTTCCAAATCGTATTTGGCTTGCTTTTAAACAAAGACATCCAAACATTCGACAATCTTCTTATCCATTGATTGAAGAAGGTTTTAAAGACTATTTAGCAATTCATTTGTGGCGTAGGGGAGCTTATGCAATGCCTTCACACTCAGTGGATGCGTTATGGCATATATTGATTGAAGAATTTGATGACTTTTATCAGTCCATGAGCCAACGTTTTTTAGGCTATGAATTGATTCATAAACCACATGATTTACAAGCATCTGAATCACAGCGAGCTGCTCAGAGACAGCAATTGCTTAATACTTGGCATGGGGCATGTGCTTTACATGGATTGAATCCACAAAACACGCAGGTCTTACCGCGAATTTTTCAGGTTGATGCCCATGTTCGATGGGAGCGGGGTTTAATTTTTAGCTTACCGTTTATGATGACAATGTATAGCCAAATGATGAGTTCAACTTCAGATCTTCCACAGGCTTCTGCGACATCATCATGTTCTTCTAGCTCATGTTCAGGATCAAGCTCATCCAGTGATTCGAGCCATTCACATAGTACAAGTGCTGATTCATCTTCCTCTTGTAGTAGTTGTAGCAGCTGTGGAGGAGGCGGTGGTGATTAACACCTCCAGCCACAGAAAATACATATGATTTAGACTTTAATTTCAGTGCTTTGTGCGGCCTTTTGGTCTCGTTTATTCCAAGCCTTTTCATGGAAAAAGAATGCAAATGCTTGTACAGTTGGCTCAAGTAAACTTAATGTCACGGCCATCCAAAAATTACCAGTCACCGCATAAGCAACCAGCATTGCCACTGTGATATGCATGATGTAATAGCTTAAGGTTTTTTTGAAAACACGTTGATTGCTTTGTAGGAAATTTTGGATACTCGCCATGAGAATCACCACTTATTTAATTCAATAGTTAAATAATAATCATTATCAATTGTAATGTAAAAAGGTTTTTTTGATTAATGTTGATTGGATAAAGCGATATTTTATTCTTTATACATTGCATCGTGATTGTTGATATAGAATTTATTGACTTCTTTTTAAATAACGGATTTGCTTAATTTATGGTTTAGGACGTACATTTATTTGTCTAAGCTCTATTTTTTATTGATGATTAAGCCAAGTGCTTTTAAAGCCATTGAAAATATGTCATTGATTTAAATACTTTATAAAGGTGATTTTAGGAGCATTTATTTGGATAAAATCAATTCCAAAAAGTTTTTAAATTAATAAAAATGATAAATTAGATTTATGTAAAAACGTGGTTATAATTGAGTGAATGAAAGAATTACCCAGTCCAGTGGAGCATTTCGACATGGCAGGCGAAAACCAAAAAGCAAAAACAGAATCAGTAAAAACTTTGTATGACAAATTGTGGGATGACCATCTTGTAACACAACGTGATGATGGCTCAGCATTACTTTATATCGACCGTCATTTATTGCATGAAGTGACTTCTCCACAAGCATTCGAAGGCTTACAACTTGCTGGGCGTAAACCTTGGCGTTTAAGTGCTAACGTTGCAACACCTGACCATAATGTTCCCACATCAACCAAAGAGCGTTCAGAAGGAATTGCTGGGATTGAAGATGATACTTCTCGTATCCAAGTTCAGACCTTAGATGATAACTGTAAAACCTTTAATGTGGTGCAGTTTGATATTAACGATGTACGTCAAGGTATTGCACATGTCGTTGGACCAGAACAAGGTTTAACTTTACCGGGTATGACGGTGGTATGTGGTGACTCGCATACAGCGACACATGGCGCATTCGGCTGTTTGGCACACGGGATCGGAACGTCAGAAGTTGAACATGTATTGGCAACACAATGCTTAGTACAGAAGAAAATGAAAAACATGTTGGTGCGTGTTGACGGAACATTAGGTCAAGGCGTTACCCCAAAAGATGTGGTTTTGGCAATTATTGGTAAAATCGGAACTGCTGGCGGTACGGGGCATGCGATTGAATTTGGTGGTCAGGTATTCCGTGATATGTCAATTGAAGGGCGTATGACTGTGTGCAATATGGCAATCGAAGGTGGTGCGCGTGTTGGTATGGTTGCGGTCGATGATAAAACGATTGAATATGTTAAAGATCGTCCTTATGCACCAACAGGTCAACAGTGGGATGCGGCAGTCGCGTATTGGAATACTTTACATTCTGATGAAAATGCACATTTTGATACGATCGTGGTTTTAAATGGTGAAGAAATTGAACCACAAGTGTCTTGGGGCACTTCTCCTGAGATGGTGATCCCTGTATCTCAAGCAGTTCCAACTTTGGAACAGGCCAAAGATGATGTGCAGCGTAATGACTGGACCCGTGCGTATCAATATATGGGTTTAAATGCAGGTCAGGCATTGGCTGATATTCAATTAGACCGTGTATTCATTGGTTCTTGCACCAACTCACGTATTGAAGATATTCGTGCTGCTGCAGAAGTGGCAAAAGGTAAAAAAGTAGCGTCTAGTATTAAACAGGCCATGGTTGTTCCAGGCTCTGGTTTAGTGAAACAACAAGCGGAAGCGGAAGGTTTAGATAAAATCTTGATCGAAGCTGGTTTTGAGTGGCGTGAGCCAGGTTGTTCAATGTGTTTGGCGATGAATGCTGACAAGTTACAACCGGGTGAACATTGTGCATCGACTTCAAATCGTAACTTTGAAGGCCGTCAAGGCAATGGTGGACGTACTCACCTTGTCAGTCCAGCAATGGCAGCCGCGGCAGCAATTGCAGGTCACTTTGTTGATGTACGTTCATTCTAATCAGGCTTAAGGAGCAAAGACATGAAAGCTTATACCGTTGAACAGGGTATTGTTGCACCCTTAGACCGTGCCAATGTAGATACCGACTTAATCATTCCAAAGCAGTTTTTAAAATCAATTAAACGCACCGGTTTTGGTGATAACTTATTTGATGAATTACGTTATTTAGATGAAGGTTATCCGGGACAGGACAATTCTAAACGTCCGAAGAAT
Organism: Acinetobacter sp. 1125_18A; assembly: GCF_052824985.1. Taxonomy (NCBI): domain Bacteria; kingdom Pseudomonadati; phylum Pseudomonadota; class Gammaproteobacteria; order Moraxellales; family Moraxellaceae; genus Acinetobacter; species Acinetobacter sp. 1125_18A. The sequence continues at coordinate 70,998 of NZ_VTDG01000006.1, read as the reverse complement.
CCTGATTTTATTTTGAATCAGCCACGTTACCAAGCGGCATCTGTGCTTATTTCTCGTGCCAATTTTGGTTGCGGTTCGAGTCGTGAACATGCGCCTTGGGCATTGGAAGAGTATGGTTTTCGTACAGTGATTGCACCAAGCTATGCTGACATCTTTTTCAATAACAGTTTTAAAAATGGCATGTTGCCAGTGATTTTGCCTGAATCTGTTGTTGATCAATTATTTAAAGAATGTGCTGCTCAGGAAGGCTATCAATTAACCATTGATTTAGAAGCTCAAGAAGTTCGTACACCAAGTGGTGAAGCTTTTAAATTTGAAGTAGATCCATTTCGTAAACACTGTTTATTGAATGGCTTGGATGATATTGGTTTGACTTTACAAGCTGCGGATGAAATTCGTGCTTATGAAGAAAAAACCAAACAATCACGCCCTTGGGTATTTGCTGAAATTCAAGGTTAATTTTCAGCGAACATTTTACACATAGCGTGAATGCCTAACTCTTGCTAACATGCGAGTATAACAAAATGAATGTTGACTCAGTGAAGTGAGGGTTGGGGTTGAGCAATGACTAAGTTTTTGAGTTGCAGTGTTTTAATCGGTTTAACAAGCTTTATGCTTAGTGCATGTCAATCCACTCAAATGGTTGATTTAATGCGTATCAAGCAAGCTGAAAATAAACATGTCAGCCAAAATTCGGTTTCTGTCTATTGTTCAGGTGCAGAGCATTGTGAATTTGCGCGCTTAAATGATGTGATTATCATGGATGAACGTGCACAACGTGCCAATCGTAGCGCCATTCAAAAGGGTTATCTCAAATTAACAGGTGAGCCTTTAGATCAAAATGGTGTTTATTTAACGATTCCACCTCAGCAATATGAGATGGTGATTCGATTCTATCCAATCACTAAACAGCATGCTGAAGTTTTCCATGTTATTCATGATTTTAAAGCAAATCAAAAATACACATTTAAGATGTATCGCTTAAGGTCACAGGGTTCAGGAAGTTTACTGAATGTTTCTTCACCGACACCGCTATGTGTCGATATGATTCAAGAAAAACGGACAATTCGCCGTTTTTGTCGCCCGCATAATGCGGTGACTGGCGTGAGCGAATTTGTTGAACAGAAGATTTAATCTCACATCAGTATAGATACTGAACAATAAATGGAACTACAAATGTCTAAACAAATTTTGATTTTGGCAGGTGATGGTATCGGTCCTGAGATCGTTGCTGCTGCTGAAAAAGTACTGACACGTGTCAATGATAAATTTAATTTAGGTTTAACATGGGAACAAGGTTTGTTAGGGGGTGCAGCAATTGATGCACATGGCGAACCTTATCCAGCTGTAACAGCGGAACAAGCGAAAAAAGCAGATGCAATCTTACTGGGTGCTGTAGGCGGTCCTAAATGGGATAGCATTGAACGTTCAATTCGCCCAGAACGTGGCTTATTGAAAATTCGTAGTGAATTAAATCTATTTGCTAACTTACGCCCTGCAATCCTTTATCCGCAATTGGCGGATGCATCTAGTCTTAAACCAGAGATAGTTTCGGGGTTAGATATCCTTATTGTTCGCGAATTGACGGGTGGCATCTACTTTGGTCAACCACGCGGTATTCGTGAACTCGAAAATGGTGAGAAGCAAGGTTATAACACTGACGTTTATTCAGAGTCTGAAATTAAACGTATCGCAAAAGTTGCTTTTGAAATGGCAAACTTACGCGGTGGTAAAGTTTGTTCAGTGGATAAAGCCAACGTGCTTGAAGTGACTGAGCTTTGGAAGCAGACAGTGACTGCACTTAAAGAACAACAATATCCACATATTCAACTTTCACATATGTATGTCGATAATGCAGCAATGCAATTGGTTCGTGCGCCAAAACAGTTTGATGTGATTGTGACAGGGAACTTGTTCGGTGACATTCTTTCTGATGAAGCAGCAATGCTAACTGGCTCTATTGGTATGCTTCCATCTGCTTCTTTAGATGAGAATGGCAAAGGTATGTATGAACCTTGTCATGGTTCTGCCCCTGACATTGCTGGCCAAAACGTTGCTAATCCACTTGCCACCATTCTTTCTGTGGCAATGATGCTACGCTACACCTTCCGTGAAGAAGTGGCTGCAAAAGCCATTGAGGATGCTGTAGGGCAAGTTTTAGACCAAGGCTTGCGTACTGGCGATATTATGTCTGATGGTATGCGTAAAGTTGGTACGGCTGAAATGGGCGAGGCTGTCGTTGCGGCGATTGCATAAGCACTTGTTTTAGATACTTACTCATAAAAAACACAGCTTAAGCTGTGTTTTTTATTGTTAAATTTTAGCTTCTGATAAGTTTTGATAAAAGTCTATCCATATTCTCGTCATTATACCGATGGGTGTTAGATTTGCTTTAAAATAGCTAACAGGCTCGACCTAAATACTCAACAGATTCAGCAATACCATCTTTTAATTGAAAAGTGACTTTACAATTAAAATTTATGTCATAGCTTGGCGTGCCCATCGTATCATAACGAATCACTGGCATACCCATTGCATTAGGACCTACAGTCGCATTGCCTCCTGCCATGGGGATATTGATTGGTCTAAGGATGGTATAGCTTAAGGTGCTATTACTGGTTTGGATTTTATCGCTTACCTGATACCCCATTGCCTTAAAATTTAAATTGCTTTGAATTTCAACACTGGTTTTACCAATGAATTGCTGTAAATATTGATCTAAATTTGCTGGTCGGGTGTTTAAGCTTTTACATCCAACAAGTGCAATAGATGCCAATAAAAACATACATACATGTATTTTCATAAGCTTCACCTGATCCATAGTTAACTTAATTTAGAAATGATCTCTATTTAGTATAATAAATATACATGCATATGTATCTAGATCATTTGCTGGGCAAACCAAGTGGTATAGATTTTACTAAAAAGAGTCAAACAGACAGAACTGGTGAAGCTGTGAAAAGATCAGTTGTATTAAAATTTAGAACAAATTAGTGCTATCAACTTTGAAGTAAATGGATTACAAGTGATAAATAGGTATATGAAACAGATTTTAATGTGTCAGATGTATAGTTGCCAGACGATAAAAGATCGTAAGCAGGAGGGTAAATCTTGTGGATAATGAAAAAGCCACCTAAAAGTGGCTTTTGCTTACACTAAAACTTAGCGTGCACGATATGTAATACGACCTTTTGTTAAGTCATATGGTGTCATTTCAACTTTTACATTATCGCCTGTTAAAATACGAATATAGTGTTTACGCATTTTACCAGAAATGTGAGCAATCACTTCGTGACCGTTTTCTAAACGCACACGGAACATAGTATTAGGAAGCGTTTCGGTGACAACGCCTTCGAACTCGATAAGTTCCTCTTTATTGGCCATAGCCTACCTGATGATCAAATTGGAAAGGCGCAAATTATAGGCAATTTTTTGCAGAAAGACAAGAATATTCGGCATTACAAGGCGGTAGATGACTTGAAAATAAGCGAACATATTGTTAAACAATTTCTACAAAAAAAAGCGGATAAATATTGTCAGTTTGGTCAATCGACTGTAATCTAAATTAAATGTTTTAAGTATAAATGAATAACATACAAGGAAGGGCACTGCGTGAGTCAGCTAACTGATGCTTCGGTTGTTTTACGATTAGGCTATCAAGCGATCCGTCGTGCAGGATTGCCGACAGAAGAAATATTATCAAAGGCTGGGGTAGCATTGGGTCAGGTTGACCAAAATGCTCGAACACCGTTGAATGCACAATTTGCATTTTGGGTCGCTGCGGAGGAAGTCAGTAATGATCCAGATATTGGTTTACATCTCGGAGAGCACTTGCCACTGTATCGTGGGCAAGTCATCGAACACCTGTTTATTTCAAGTGAAAATTTTGGCGAAGGCTTAAAGCGTGCTTTGGCTTATCAACGTTTAATTAGCGATGCATTTCATGCCAAATTGATCATTGATGATGATGGACGTTGTTATTTAACCAATGGTGAGCAGCCTTGGGGTGAGAACATCGTTAACCGTCATTTTTCAGAATGTGCTATTTCAGGGATTTTACGCTTCTTTAAATTTATCACTGAAGGACGATTTGAACCGATTTACATCGATTTTAATTTTGCCAATGGCGCTTCTGATGGTGAGTATTATCGTGTTTATGGTTGTCCTGTCAGTTTAGGACAAAAAGAGACACGTCTTTATTTTGATCCTTCCATTTTAGAATATCCATTGTGGCAAGCGGAGCCTGAGTTATTGCAATTGCATGAACAACTTGCAATTGAAAAACTGCAAGAGCTTGCACGTTATGATTTGGTGGGTGAAGTACGCCGTGCCATAGGTTCAACCTTGGAAAGTGGTGAAACAACCCTTGAAACTGTTGCTGCACAACTCAGCATTACCCCACGTCGTTTACGTACACAGCTTTCGGAAGCCAATACCAGTTTTCAGCAAATTCTTTCTGATTATCGTTGTCGCTTAGCCAAGAAACTGTTGGCCAATACCACTGAAAGTGTTGAGCGTATTGTTTATTTGACTGGATTCTCTGAGCCAAGTACTTTTTACCGCGCATTTAAACGTTGGACCAATGAAACGCCTGTGGAATATAGAAAGCGTAAACAGCGTTAAGTCGTATGTTTACGGGAAACGAACTGAACAGTTTTAATAAAAAATCCTTCTATTGAGAAGGATTTTTTATATGTAGCCGCAAAAATTATTCAGGCATATTTAACCAATGTGGCCCTAACGGTGGTTGAGGCAATTCAAATTGTTCTGGGTAATCTGCATGAATAAAATAAAGCCCATCTGGTGGTGCAGTGATTCCTGCCGCTTTACGATCTTGTGCCGCAAAAATTTCATCAATATGATCCACTTCATATAGACCTTGGCCAATCTCAAGTAAGCAGCCCATGATGTTACGTACCATGTGGTGTAAGAAGCCATCTGCCTGAATATCGAGAACTAGATAGTTGCCATGACGAATTAAGCGACAATGTTTGACATGACGTACAGGCTGATTGGACTGACATGCAGCAGCGCGGAAGCTTTCAAAATTATGCGTGCCTTGAAATTTTTGCGCCGCTTCAATCATTTTATCCACATCGAGTGGATAATAGGCATGTGTTACTTGTTTATGTAACAAGGCAGGGCGGTTTGCTGATTGATAGACCACATAACGATAACGACGAGCTTTTGCCTTAAAGCGTGCATGGAAATCGTTATCCATTTCTTTAATCCATTGGATTGAAATGTCTTTGGGTAATTGACTATTTGAACCCATTAACCAACCACGTATAGGGCGAATCGCATTGGTGTCGAAGTGGGCCACCATATTGGTCGCATGGACACCCGCGTCAGTACGACCCGCACCATGTAAAATAATAGGCTCGTCGGCAATTTTACTGAGCACCTTTTCCATGGTTTCCTGAATACTACGTACGCCAGGCTGTTGAGTTTGCCAACCTTTATATCGCATGCCACAAAACTCAATACCAATTGCAAAACGTTGCATAAATACCTCTATTCAGGATGATCATACCAATGGTCATGCCATTGTTCCGAAGAGGGGTATTGTAAATAAATTTTAACAATTTTGGCATAAAGATCTGCTTGGCTCAGTGCATCACTGACCAAAATTTTTGAATCTTTGATCCATTGGCTAATCGCATAGCGTTGATCCATGCCGCCTAGAGGCACTTGAGTCGATAAAATGATTTGGCAGCCATTTTCCTGCAAGCTTTTAATTTTTTGGATAATGCCCGCATTTACGGCTAAATTACCTACCCCATAAGCTTGAATGATCAAGAAATGCGGAGCATGTTTGGAGAAAATTTCCAGATTACGTTCAAACTGTAATATTTCAGTCGGCACCATCATCCAATTGACGATATTGAGCGATTTGGCTTTTTCGATATGTGAAAGTTGTACCTGAATGACGGAATGATCTACCGCTATTTGTTGTTCGGCTTTGAGTCCTTTAAACGCATCTAAAGCAGTGCTATGAGCTTTTAATGTGGTTCTTGCATGAATCACTTGATGGTAGAAAGCCAAATACACGCCTACAGGAAGTCGAGTGACGGCATCGAGTGCGGTATTTAAATTATCCAGCGCATCGGTGAATTCTCGAGTATTGTCCCCTTGAATATTGAGCAGTGGATATTGGCTTCCAGTAAGGACGACATGACAGGACTCAGCTAAAAAGCGTGATAAGGTCGCAGCAGCATAACTGAGCGTATCTGTACCATGAATAATGACAAAGTGTTGGAAATTTTGTAGTTGTAGGCTTTGTATTTGTTGAATCAGCATAAGCCAGTCAATGGCCGTACATGCACTACTGTCTTTGATACTGAGTGCCTTAAAGCATTCAATTTTAAACTGAGGTGCTAAGACCTTTTTGAGTTGTGGAATAAACTCAGCATCAGGCATCGGCGCTAAAGGCTCGCCAATACAGCCAAAAGTTCCACCCATGTAAATTAAAGCAATTTTTTTGTTCATAATAAAAAAGCAGCCATTCATGACTGCTTTATCTTAAGACGAATAGATTTAAGAAGCTATTTGATTGAGTAAATTTTGTGATTGTTGGCGTTGTTCAGCGGTATACGCTGCTTCGTTTTGTGAGAGTAGCTCACGAACGGAAGCATATGCACCCAAATTTAGATATTGTTGAGCAAGGTCTAAATTTAATTGAACTTCATTCACTTGAGCCAGCTCAGGGAATGAATGGAGTAATGGGTCGTTTGCATCTATGGCCATACTGGTTTCAGCTTCACTAGGCGTTTCAAGGCTAAGTGTTGCTGTGCTATGCACTTGCTCAACTGTTTCAGGTTTCGGATCTAGATCAAAACTAAAAGTGGGCTGTGTCTCTGGTTCAGTAGGCGTGAGTTTAAATTCAAAATCACGTACTGGTGTGCTTTCTTTAGTAGCTACTGGCGTAATCGGTTCAGCAAAATCAAGTTTGAATTCTGGTGCGATTTCAACTTCTGCTGTTTTTTCAACTGGAACTGCTGTAGGTTCATTTGCTGTAAACGTGAACTCTAACGGCTTAACAGTTTCAGTTTTAATTTCTGGGGCAGGAGGAACTACTTCAAAAGAAAGCTCAGGTGCTGTTGGCGCTTTTTCAGGTACAGGATCTAGATTAAATTCTAAAGGCTGAACAGGTTGTTGCGGTGTCTCAACTTTCTGCTCAACAAGCGTTGAATGATCGAATTCTAGCGCATCGACTTGTGCCAGATTTTGCGTTTCGGTTTTAGATACAGCGGGTTGTGAAATTGTTTCTGTATTTCCAATCAAGGCATCAAAGGCAGCTGTATTTTTGCTTTCTGGCACGACAGGGCTTGAGGGCTCAAAAGCAATCGATTCAACTGGGTGATCAGCTTGATTGGCTTTTCGTCGTTCTTCGGCTTGAATGACGATTTCGTCTAAGCCCAATGAACGAATATGATTAATCAACTGATTCACTGCAAATTCATCTTTTTGTGCCAGATGCACGTCTAAAAGATAAAGATAAAGTTCATGTTGAGCATTGTCTTGGTTTAAAACTTGATTGATTTTTGCTTCAGCAGAGAAATAGTTTTTCTCAGCAATTAGCTTTTCAATATTAGTTTTTAATTCAGGGCTTAATGGTTTTGTTGCTTGTTTAACAATAACTTCATCTTCAACAACAGTGGTCTGTTGTTTTTTTGAGGTACGCGCAGTGCGTGCAACATTTTTCTTTGACGTCTTTTTATTGTTACTTTTTTTGTTATTGGCACTGGCATTCTCTTTATTGGCATCCTCTCGTTTTTTGAGCACGATCGCCACGACCAAGAGTAGAACAAATGGAATCACATACAACAACATTTTATTTCCCCTTCATTGAGCACAATGAATCAATATTTTGAATATCCTAACTATTTGGTTTTTTTGCATTCTGCTGTTGTAATTGCTGTTGCAATTGAGCGAGCTGAGCATTTAATAATTGAATTCGCTGATTCTTTTGTTGTAAACCTGCTGCAAGTTGGTTCACATTCTTCTGTAATTTAACCGTTTTTTCACGAGATGTCATAACTTTTGTAGATAATTCAGTAGTGGTCTGATTCAACTGTGTATTTTGCTTTCCTTGACTCTGAGCAGCGGGTTGTTCATTGTCTGCGACTAAACTCATTTCTGCTTGATCTAAGCGATATTTGGCAGAACCCGATTGCTTTTTGGCAATTTCAGGTGCAGCCGTTGCAACTTTATTTTTGCTTTGTGGTATTTGACGATAGCTGGCTGCTAGATTGAGTGCAGCGCCACGACGAATACGGTTTACATCACCTTGAATAAACGCATTGGCATTATTTGCTTTAATTTGTCGCATCACTTCTGGAACACTTTGATTGGTTTCTGCTGCAATCCGAGATGCAATTTTCCACAGTGATTCATTGGCCTGAACAATATGTTTAGGTTGTTTATCTAATGCTTTATTGGCTTTTTGCTGTTTAAGCGCTTTTTGTGACTCCGCTTTCGATTTCTCTACGCGAGGCTCATTCGATTTTGCTTGCTTGGTCTCAGCTTTGGAATCTTTTGGCTTTTGTGATTCTGCTTTTTGCTCGTCTAATTTAGCGGGTGGGGTCTGAGCTTTTGCAGATTGCACTGGTGCTTTTTCGGCTGGTGGCTGAGGCACTTGTTGTACAGTTACCGCCGTTGTTTGTGGCGTATTCTGAGCGCTGCTTTGATGATTGCTTTGAAGATGGTTTGGAGTATTGGTTGTAGCTGCAGGTGGTGTGGTTGTCGCAACTGTAGTTGTTTTTTGTTCTGTTTTGAGTGCTGGTGGTGCAATCACATTAATTGCTAAAGTACCAGCTGAATCCGTTGTCGTCGTTGCTTTGGTCGCCATAGCTGGTGGAGTTACGACTTCTGGCGTTGTCACGTGGTATTGCGTGCTGGTTGGTAAATTTAATGCAATATCCTTTTCGCTGACGATGATTTGAGGTGTCAGAGGCTTTTCTTTGACTAAGGCATTGCTCATTGGAGCAGGGACGTTGCTACGCCCACGAGTCAATGGGGCTTTGACTTGCTGAATATGGGTCGCACTCCCTTCTTTGACTTTTAATAATATATTTAATTCAGATTCAACAATCGGACGAGAAGAGGTAATCACAATCACCCCAGTGCCATCTCCTGAACGACGAGTATAAAAATTTAAATGCCCAGGTGCTTGCGCGGAAATACCAATATTTTGAATATCATCTGCATCGGCTAATCCGACTTCTATTTTTTCATTTGGATTTGCATTACTAAACTTCATTTCAGCATAAAGCAGATCACCAGACCCTGACTGAACTTGGATCGGGTCTATTGTAATCGCACTCACCGCTTGCGACGTCATGATGGCTAAAATGGCAATTTTTAATTTGTTATATACAGTCATCTCTATCCATTGCTCTGACAAAGTTCAAGGCATCCCCATAATACAATATTTAGCTGTAGTCTATATGTAAAATATTAACATTAGAGTTACATAAATATAGTTACATAAAAAAGCCGATCAAGATAGATCGGCTTTTTCATTGTTTATGAGTTTTTTGTGACTTTAAGCATTTTTATAGTCGATTAAGATACGTAACATACGACGTAAAGGCTCAGCAGCACCCCAAAGTAATTGGTCACCTACAGTGAATGCGCCTAAATACTCTTTACCCATATTTAATTTACGTAAACGACCTACTGGCACAGATAGAGTTCCTGTTACAGCGACTGGAGTAAGATCCGTCATTGATGCATCACGTGTATTTGGAACCACTTTTGCCCATTGGTTAGACTGACGAATCATGTCCTCAATCTCATCAAGCGGAACATCTTTTTTCAATTTCAATGTTAAGGCTTGAGAGTGACAACGCATTGCACCAATACGTACACAGTGACCATCAATTGGAACAATCTGAGCATTACCTAAGATCTTGTTGGTTTCAACTTGACCTTTCCACTCTTCTTTAGATTGACCGCTTTCAAGTTGCTTATCAATATAAGGGATCAACGAACCCGCTAAAGGCACACCGAAGTTTGCTTTCGGGAAAGCTTCGCCACGTTGTAATTCGGCAATTCGACTGTCGATGTCTAAAATCGCAGAACGTGGATCATCTAACAAGTCTTGAGTATTGTTATATAAATACCCCATACCTGTGATCAGCTCACGCATGTTTTGCGCGCCAGCGCCCGAAGCGGCTTGATACGTCATCGCCGTCATCCATTCCACCAAATTGTGTTGGAACAGTGAACCCATGCCCATCAACATCAAAGAAACCGTACAGTTACCGCCAACAAATGTTTTAATACCATTGACCAAACCATCTTTGATAACATTTAAGTTGACTGGGTCGAGTACGATGATTGCTTCATCGTCCATACGTAATGTAGAAGCTGCATCGATCCAATAGCCTTTCCAACCTTCAGCTTTTAGCTGAGGAAAGACTTCTGATGTATAGTCGCCACCTTGACAGGTAATAATGACATCCATTTGCTTCAGACTGGTAATGTCCGTCGCTTCCATAAGTGCTGGAGCAGTTTTACCACCAAAAGCAGGCGATTCACCACCTGCGTTACTGGTAGAGAAATAGAATGGCTCAAAATGAGCAAAATCATTCTCTTCAACCATACGTTGCATAAGGACAGAACCAACCATCCCGCGCCAACCGACCAGACCTACTTTCATGTCACTTTGCCTCGGTGCGTTAAAAAATAAAAGGGGGTTTGAGTGTATCAAAAGAGTGTGTAACTGCAATAGCATACACAATGAAAACACAACTATATTGTGCAATATATCTTGTTTATGATACATGCAAAATTGATATTAATTTATGAATCATTCAAAAATTAAGAATATAAGAGTGACAAAATATGATCTGGATAGAAGTACTTGCTTTGATTGTGATTTGGCTAAGTTTCTGGTCACTGATTCCCCGTGATGAATGGTGGTTTAGAGGTGCTGATTTTCCACGCTTGCAGATATTATTTGTTGGTCTGATTGCATTGGTATTGATGTTATTTTGGACAGCGCCGTGGGACTTGGTTCGTGAAGTGATTTTATTTTTATTGATTGCTGCCTTAGCTTTTCAATTAAAGATGGTTTTGCCTTATACCTTCATTTGGAAGAAACAAGTCAAACAGGTGACTAAAGATCAGCTTAATCCTGATCAGCAAATTTCAGTTATTGTGTCGAATGTGCTGACACCGAATGATCAATATCACTTATTACTTGAGCAAATTGAACAGCACCAGCCAGATATTGTTTTGACACTTGAAACTGATCAAACTTGGCAAAATGAATTGGCTCAAATTGAAAAAGATTATCCTTATCGTGTGGCTATACCTTTAGATAATCTCTATGGGATGCATTTGTATAGCAAACTCAAGTTGGTCGATACAGAGGTTAAATTCATTCTCAGTGATGAAATTCCGTCTATTCATACCACGGTGATTTTACCATCTGGGCAAGCGGTGCAACTGTATTGTTTACATCCTAAACCACCAAGCCCGACGGAAGCCAAAGACTCGACTTTACGTGATGCTGAATTGCTTATTGTGGGGGATCAGATCAAAGACTTGGATGAGAGCTGTATTGTTATGGGGGATTTAAACGATGTTGCTTGGTCACGTACAACACGTTTATTTCAGCGTATTAGTGGTTTGCTCGATCCACGTGTGGGGCGCAGATATATCAACACCTTCCATGCTGACTATAAATTTTTGAGATGGTCTTTGGATCATTTATTTCACAGTACAGATTTTGCTTTAGTACATATGCAGCGGTTGCCTCATGTGGGTTCAGATCATTTTCCGATTTATGTGGTATTACAAACAGGGCGTATTTTTGAGCAAACTCAAGAAGAGTTAGAGCAAACCGATGCAGATGAAAGGGAAGCGCAAGAGGCAATTCAGGAAGGGATTGAAAAAGCAGAGAAAGAGGAGAAGTTGGTGACTGATGAAATTGCGCAAAGTTATAAAGCTGGAACCTGATTGTCTGACAATAAAATTAAAAAATGGCTGATTTTTGTAAGCAATTACTTACATGGATTTAGGCCCTAAGCGGATAGCATGCAAAGCATATTCGTTTTAATCTTTACTTATCGACACAGGGAATGAGAACGGAAAATCTCACTAAGGAAGACAAAGTCGATGGAGCAATCATCAAGGATTTGATGTTGGAATGGATAACCAAGAAAATAAGAATAAGATGTGAAAGCACAACCTCATGAACCCGAGTTTTGCAGGATGCAGAACTCGGGTTATGCTTTATTTATGGTATATAATTTAGAATAGACAAAATTGAAAATAAAAAAGAGTGGCTATGTTTCTCGCAAAAGTTCAAGAATTCGCTTCAAGTCTTAAACATTTTACAGGTTTAAGTAGTGATGCTTTATTTATCTATGTAGGTTTAATTATCTATTTTATTGTTGCTGCAATTCATAAAAGACAACTTAAATCAAATTTTGCGATTATCGCCACAGTGGTGCTTGCCTTTGTAATTGAAATCTTTAATGCACGCGCAGATATTTTTGGTAGAGGCTATTGGCGTATTTGGGAAAGTATCCATAGCATAGTCAATATGATTTTTTGGCCTTATGTGATTTGGGCGATGGCACGTTTTCGGGTATGGAAAGGTTAGGTCTTTCTACTTAACCCGCTTATGATCCAGATTGTTTTTTATTTTCCATAATGTTGATTTAAGGCGTCCATTTCAGCAGAAATTTTTTGTTGAAGCGCCATTGAGCGTTTACCAAGTTGCTCAAATTCATCGCTGGGTGCATTTGCATCAAAATCTGGGGCTGTTGAAAGCGTATACATTTTCTGACTGGTGATTAAATTATCAATCATTTGTGTGCGTAGACTTTGTACTTCACTGCTTTTTAAATTTAATGCCATGATTTGTTGTTGAGTTTTCGCTTGTATATCATTGGCTTTGAGTAAAATATGCTGGCGCTTTTCAGGTTGGGGAGCAGCTGATTGAAGCTCCGCTCTTAATTGAAGTGCTTGCGTATTTGCGTGATTGACGATCTGATTAAGTTGAGCCAAGTCTGTTGTAATCTCTGTTGCGTTGGCTGTACTCAGTTCAGTCGCTTTGCTTTTCCAATTGCCTTGAATTGTTGCACTAGACGTAGTTTCTGAGGTTTTGTTTTGGGCGATATCTGCTTTTTGCTCTGAACATGCAGCAAACATCAAACTGGAACTGATCAAACATGAAAAAAGAACTTTATTGGTGATATTCATTGTTTTATTTTCCTTAAATTTGAATTTATTATTGATAAATCTTAATTCGCTTTGTTTGATCAAGAAAGTGGGCATGTGTAACTAGACGCAGTTCGCCATGAACGATGCTATTTAGACGCGAGATGACCAAAATAAAAAAGGAGATATTTTATATCTCCTGATTGTTAAAACAAAAACACTTAAACTTAATAGATTTTCTGGTAGCCTTTTGGACGTGTTTTAAAGCGACGATGAAACCACATATATTGTGTCGGTGCGATCCGCAGTTGATTTTCAATGATTTTATTGACACGAATCGCATCATCCATTTCATCTTCACTGGGTAATGGATCAACAGCAGGTTCAATAAGCACATGATATTTTGGATCTTTGATATCACCATCACGATAAAAATACAGTGGGATTGCGACAGCTTTTGATATTTTCAATAAACGTCGATGCGCCGTTACCGTTGCAGCGGGTGTACCAAAAAAGGGAGCCATCACCCCTTGTTTTAATCCAAAATCCTGATCTGGACTATACCAAATCGCATCACCTTCTTTCAGATGGCGAATCAATCCACGCATATCATCATGATCAATCTGCGCTTTATAAATCGTTGCACGACAACGATAAATCAGCATATCGAGTAAAGGATTATTCTGTGGGCGATACACCACATCGGGTTCAAAAAATTGTGCACATAAATAACCACCAGCATCAAGCATGGTGCTATGAGTGCCGAGTAGCAATATACCTTGACCGTTTTGTTTGGCCTGTTGGATATGCTCTAGCCCTTCAATGCTGACACGGTTTTTAAACCATTGTGGTGAATACCATGCATTTAAGGTTTCAAAGACCCCGACCATTTGATCAACAAAGACTTGTCTTGAGTTGTCGATGACTTGTTCAGGCGACCATTCTGGAAAGCAGACTTCTAAATTACGCGTTGTTGTTTCACGACGTGATTTCAGTCGGTCAAAGGCAATATTGCCTAACAGTGTTGCTAAGCGGTACTGAATTGCCCAAGGCAAGATCGCGAGGATCATCAAAAATACAATCGCAATCCAGATTCCCCAATATTTCGGATGTAAAAATGCCCAATAAAATTTTCCAGGCTCGTATTGATGCTTTTTACTCATAGCAGTTTTGTAAATTTTGGGGAAGTTAAAACTGAAAGGAGTGTAGCATGAAGCGGTTTAAAGAAGAAAATTCAAGATGTCATTCACTCTCATTGAGGATACGCAAGGAAGCATGACGTGAAAATAATTCGGTTAATTCAAGGTGATATTACAGTTCAAAAGGTGGATGCAATTGTGAATGCTGCCAATACCTCGTTACTTGGCGGTGGTGGTGTGGATGGTACAATTCATCGTAAAGGAGGTTCTGCTATTTTGGAGGATTGTCAAAAGATCCGAGCTCGACAGGGTGGTTGTGCAGTTGGTGAAGCAGTGATTACCACAGCGGGGTTGTTGCCCTGTAATTATGTGATTCATACAGTGGGTCCCACTTGGCAAGATGGACAGCATGCTGAAAATGAACTTCTTGAGAAAGCCTATCTCAATAGCTTAAGACTCGCTGAGCAATATCAGCTAAAAACACTGGCGTTTCCGAATATTTCAACAGGGATTTATCGTTTTCCCAAATCAGAGGCAGCATTTATCGCCATAAACAGCGTGACTAAGTTTTTAACTCAGACGAACAACTTAGAGGAAGTCAGTTTCGTGTGTTTTGATTTGGAAAATTTTAAAATCTATCGCCAGCATCTTGCTGAGATTGATCAAAAGCAGGTGCATGTTTTAGGTATATAATCGTAGTTATTCACTGACTATTTTAGACAACCTTGCGATGAGAGATACATACTTAGACAGTTGTAAGGCAACACTGATATTTCTAGTGGTTCTCGGGCATTTTCTAGAACGCATGATCGGTTGGAAAGATCCGATTGATCATGTCTTATTAGGTACGATTTATTTTGTACATATGCCTGCTTTTATCTTTATTTCGGGCATGTTGTTTAAAGACAGTAAATGGTTTAAGAATATTTTATTTTTTTTCGCGCTCTATTTACCTTTTCAAATTTTATTTCCTGCATTTGATGCGATCTGGTCAGGTAAATTTCAGCTTAATTGGAATGTGTTTGAACGACCTTATTGGATCTTATGGTATCTGTTGGGCATGATGGTATGGACAACGCTTACCCATTTTTTGATAAAAACAAAATTTGCACTGCTGATTGCACTGATTCTTGCTTTATGTGTCGGCTTAAGCCCATGGAACAATTACCAATACTCTATCGGAAGAATTTTTAGCTTTTTTCCATTTTTTATTATGGGTGCACTTTATGGCAAAACCATTGTCGAGAAAATTCAGCAATTTAAATTCACTCAAATTTTAGCTGGATTCATCGTAATGGGCATTACAAGCTTGGTATATTTCACCCAAATCAACCCATTTTGGTTATATGGCAGTTTAAGTTATCAGCAACTTAAGGTAAGTATGTGGGATGGTACGTGGATCAGAATAGGCTGTCTTTTGGTGTCGAGTTTGGGCATTTTCGCGATGTTTGCATGGACAAAACTATTGAATATTGGCTGTGTGCAACTTGGAAAAAACACCTTTGCGGTGTATTTGCTACATGGTTTTGTGGTGATGTTGATTGCACGTTATTGGCAACTGGATTTTCATATTTTTGTGGAAATTGGGATTTGTATTGGTTTATCTGTATTGACCTGCTGGATGTTGCAACAGCAATTTTTTGATATTTTATTAAGAAAATTGTCCTTATGGTTAATTAAGCCAGTTGAGAAGTTTGGTTTAAAGTAGCTGAATGGATTTGAAGCGATCCAGAGCATTCGCTAAAAATTTAAAAGCTACACTGTTGGTGTAGCTTTTAAGCATGAGGATCATAATTTTATAAAGCAACAGTTTTAAAACAACGTTTTAAAGTGGATTATTTGGTTGCTGCTTTACCCTCTACTTTTTTTGCTGTTGCTGATTTTTGTGCAGCAGCATGGTGTTTTTGGCTATGACCAGCTTTATGTTGTTTTTGCACTTGATGGGTTTTAACCGCTTGAGTTGAATGCTGAGCTGGAGTCGCTGCCATTGCAGAGCCTGCGAAAATTGCTGTGGTGAATGCTGCAACAAGTAATGATGTAACTTTTTTCATGATCATATTCTCACTAAATAATTCGAGATCTGAACTAGATTCGATAATCATATCTTGGTGGATTTGTATGGAAACATCATGAAGTGCTTGTAGCGAAATTCAGTATAAATGAAATGATCATTGGTAAGATGAGTGGGGAATGGTAAGTGCTTTGATTTTTTAAGTTTTATTTAATTTTAATCAGTAAAGTATTGCCGTCATTTTAACTTGAACTGAGCCATTTAAATAAGTGCGTTTATTTTTAAAAATGAAAGAGTCTGTTATGTATCATTTAAAGTATTAGCTAGAGAACGGAACTCTGATTACAGACTTAAATTTAGCATTTTGATCTTTTACTGCTACTCCACTATTGGAATGCCTCTCACATGAATAAGACAATCAGAAGAGCAACCATAAAGGACTTAATTGCAATTACCCAATTGATTGCGCCTTTTATTGATGAGTTTGCAATTAATGACAGTGGGCGACAACTGTTTTGCGTAAGTATGATTGAAAAAATGTTTGAGAATCCTGAAATTCACTATTTTGTTTATAGCAATCATCAGCAGATGATCGGTGTTATTGCGTATAAGAATCCTGTCCATTTGATTCATTTCTTTATAACGAAAGAGAAGCAAGCTCAGGGAGTTGGCCGAGCAATGTGGAACTTTATCTTGCAGGAGGTGCAAAAGTCTGGTGTTTCAGTATTTACGGTAAATTCAAGCTGTAATGCACAACCTGTTTATGAACGATTTGGCTTTGTGGTGAAAGATGAAACCATTGAAAATCATGGGTTGCGTTATGTTTCAATGTCTTTGAATCTGGTTAATACATAAAGCTGAAAATATGTATTGTATATCTATAAGATGATTGATCTATGTTGTTGGTTTCAATGTCGGCAGGCTCAATAAAAACTCCGCATATTTGCGGAGTTTTTTTATTTAAAGATTTTACAAGAATTAACCTTTGATCATTTCTTCTAATGCATCCCAACGCTCCATTTTTTCAAGCATCAGTTCATCAATCTCACCAAGTCGTTGCGACGCTTTGGTGGCTGCATCTGCATCAGTCAAAAACCAAGAACCATCTGCAAGTTTTGCAGTCAGTTCAGCTTGTTCTTTTTCCAAAGCTTCAATTTCTGCGGGTAACTGTTCTAAAGCACGTTGATCTTTATAACTCAACTTCACTTTTTTAACGGCTGGTTCAGCAGGCGTCGCAGCAGCTTCCGCTTTAGCAATGGCTTTTTTTACATCACTTTTCTGATCGACAACACGTTGATCTGGACGTTGTTCTAAATAGTCTTGATAGCCACCAATGTATTCATCGATATTGCCTTTACCATCAAATACCCAAGTTGATGTCACAACATTATCCATAAATGCACGGTCATGTGAGATCAATAACAAAGTCCCTTTATAATCACTCAACATCTCTTCGAGTAATTCTAAAGTCACCATGTCTAAGTCATTGGTTGGCTCATCCATCACAATAAGGTTAGACGGTTTAAGCAATAACTTTGCCAAAAGGATACGGTTACGCTCACCACCTGAAAGTGCTTTTACTGGAGTACGTGCGCGTTCAGGCGAGAATAAAAAGTCTTGTAAATAGCTGTAGATATGACGGCGACCACCATTAACATCGACAAAGTCTGAGCCTTCAGACACGTTGGCCATTACTGATTTTTCAAGATCTAGCGCATTACGTAATTGGTCAAAATAAGCCACTTCAAGCTGTGTACCTGTTTTCACCGAACCGGCATGTTCAAGTTCACCTAAAATGGCTTTAATCAAGGTGGTTTTACCTACACCATTATCACCGACTAAACCAATACGGTCGCCACGCAGTACTAACGCAGAGAAATCTTTAATAATCGGTGCATTATCACCAAAAGCCACACTTAAGTGTTCAATATCAAAGACCAATTTACCTGAACGATTCGCCTCTTGAGTCGCCATGCTCACTTTACCTTGTTGTGAGCGACGTGCTTTAGATTGTTCACGTAAATCTTTTAATGCACGTACACGACCTTCGTTACGGGTACGACGTGCTTTGATCCCTTGACGAATCCAAGTTTCCTCTTCAGCCAAGCGTTTATCAAACAGCGCATTCTGCTTTTCTTCAGCTTCCATTTGCTGTGCTTTTAAGTCGAGATAGCGTGAGTAGTTACCTTCATAACTACGTAAAACACCACGATCCAACTCCACAATACGTGTCGCAATACTGTCAACAAAAGCACGGTCATGGGAAATAAATAACAGGGTGAGATTGTTTTGATCGAGTAAGAATTTCTCTAACCATTCAATACTTTCTACGTCCAAATGGTTGGTTGGTTCGTCAAGTAATAAAACGTCAGGTTGCGTCAACAATGCACGTGCTAAAAGTACACGGCGTTTACGCCCGCCTGATAAATCTGCTAAATCTGCTTCAGGATCTAAGCCCATTTTGCTCAAGATAGAATTTACTTTGGTTTCTAATGCCCAACCATCGAGCAAATCGAGCTTATGTTGTAGGTTGCCCATACGATCACAAGCTTCCATATCACCTAATACACAAGCATCGCTGGCTTCATGGTATTCTTTTAGGACGAGCGCGGCTTCTCCTGCACCTTCGGCAACAATATCGGCAACTTTGCCCGAATCCATCGGTACATCCTGAGCAAGCATAGAAATTGTAATACCATTTTGTAATGCAATTTCACCTTGATCAGGCAATAAACTTCCCTCAATCAGTTTGAGTAAAGTAGACTTACCTTCACCGTTACGACCAATCAGACAGACTCGTTCGCCTCGTTCTAAATTGAAGTTTGCGCCATCGAGCAGGGCAGGTCCACCAAACGCAAGTTGGACATCCCTTATAGTAATATAGGCCATACGGTTTCCTAAACATCCCACACTGAGGACTAAAAATGACTAAACATAAAAATATTGATGATCAGGCGTCATTTTCCGCACCCATAGAAGATTTGCAAGTCCGAATTGCATTTTTAGATGATTTAGTCGAACAATTAAATGATCAAGTGGCGCAACAAAGCTTGGAAATCGCTGATTTAAAAAAACAAATGCAGTTAATTTACCAACGTATAGAATCTGCTGATTTGTCAGAAGGTATTGCAGCATTTGACCCAATGACCAATCGTCCTCCGCATTATTGATGCAACGGATGTGAAATATGAGTGGCTGAGGTGTGCTGAATCAGGTGTAAATTCACACATAGCAGTGATATTGGCAAAGGATTTGCATAACGCAAGCGCTAAATTTGTGGGTTAAAATGGATTATGAACTTAAAAAACCTCGAAGCATTTTATTGGGTGGTGACCTTAAACAGTTTTAATAAAGCCGCAACAAAGCTTCACACGACACAGCCTGCAATTTCTCAAAAAATTACTGCGATTGAAAATGATCTCGGTTTTAAAGTGCTTGATCGCAGTTCTCGTCAAATCAAAGCCACGCATAAGGGCATGACCTTATTTAAATATGCTGAAAAGTTTATGCGACTGGAAACAGACTTGGTGGCTGAACTTACAGAAAGTCAGTATTTAACAGGAACGATTCGTTTGGGGGTTTCCGAAACGATTGTCCATACTTGGCTAGTGGAGTATATGGAGCAAGTCCAGCAAGAGTTTCCCAAAGTTTCCATCGAAATCGTGGTGAATTTAACTCCAGATTTACAAGAAGGTGTACGCATTGGTGATTTGGATATGGCGTTTTTACTGGGGCCAACTTTGCCTTTTGAATGTATAGAACGTTCATTGTGTGATTTTGAATTAAGCTTTCTGGCATCACCTTCATTTAAAGGTGGAATCGGGCAGATGTCATTGCGGACATTGATGTCGCATACCATTTTAACCTATCCAAGAATTACCTATCCTTATAAAGAGCTCAAAGCCAAAATGAAAGAACAGAAGATCGATGAACCGCTATCCATCACAAGTTATTCGTTGGTCACATTATTACGTTTAGCTGAACAAGGTTTAGGGATTGCAGTGGTACCTAAACTAACGGCAATCAAAGAAATTTTAGATGGGCGATTGGAAATTTTGGATACGCCAATCCAATTAAAGACATTCCACTTTACCGCAATCTATACACAAGGCAATAACACCGCATTAAAAGAAAAGTTGACGGATTTAGCGGTTTTAACTTCGGAAAATGCCATGAAAAAGCTGAATAATAAAATTAGATAATGAACAATAAAACGGCATTTTATGCAGCTTTGGTTTTGATTTAAAAATTGCAAAAATATGAAATATTGATAATGAGAACTTATAGAAAGTGATAAATATTCATTATTAAATGATTTTAAAAATAATAAAAATATATAAATTCAATATCTTATGTTTAATGAATTTTGGATAAAGTCTTATTGTGACTGACCTTCGCCTATGCTTTTATTTGAAATACAGATTTGGTTCAGCATAACCAGAAAATCTTAAAAGTTTAAAGGATTAAAGAATCTCGTATTTTAGAAAAATAGATGTTCTTTGTTTCACTTGAAATAGCGTTGATTAAGCTCAAATGGATGAGGAACGCCTACATGTCTTTATTGAAATCTTCTTTTTTGTCTGACCGTCAATGGGCAATTGTTGCATCTATCTTTATGATGGCAACGTCTGCGATGGGGCCAGGTTTTCTAACTCAAACCGCTGTATTTACAGTGAAATTAGGTGCTGCATTTGGCTTTGCAATCCTGGTTTCGATCATTATTGATTATGTTGTTCAGCAAAACATTTGGCGTGTGGTCACCTTAACGCAAATGCGCGCTTCTGATATTGCCAATAAAGCCTTACCGGGGAGTGGTTACTTACTCGCATTTCTGGTCATTTTAGGTGGGTTTTTCTTTAGTATCGGTAACATTGCGGGTGCTGCACTGGGCTTAAATGCACTCTTTGGGTTGGATACCAAGGTCGGCGGCGTGCTGAGTGGTGCTTTGGCAATTCTGATTTTTGCTTCCAGAAAAGCCACTCTGGCGATGGACAAGAGCATGATTATTTTGGGGTTGCTCAAAATCGTTTTGATCGTGATCGTTGCATTCATTGTCATGCCACCAGTGGGGCAAGCCGTTCAACAAACTTTTGCACCTGATCAAATTGATTTCGCCATCATTACAACTATTGTTGGCGGTACCGTAGGTGGTTATATCTGCTATGCGGGCGCACATCGTTTATTGGACAAAGGTGCGGTTGGACCAGAGAATATTGATGAAGTGGCCAGAGCCGCAACCAAAGGTATTGTGGTGGTCGGGATCATGCGTTATGTATTGTTCTTGGCATTCTTAGGGGTTGTGGTCAGTGGTGCAAATATTGATTTAGCAAGTCACGATGCCAACCCAGCTGCGCAAGCATTCCAATATGCTGCGGGTACATTTGGTTTTAAACTGTTTGGTTTGATTTTTTGGGCAGCGGGAATCAGTAGCACAATTGGTGCAGCCTATACCTCTGTTTCATTTATGTCCGCATTTAAACAGAACTTAACCACTAAACATACCAACTACCTCACCATTAGCTTTATTTCTTTAGCCCTGTTGCTTTACGTGATTCTAGGTGCAACACCTGCGGGCTTACTGATCTTTGTGGGTGGTTTTAATGGTTTGGTATTACCAATTGGTTTAACGATTTTTGTCTATGTTGCGGCATGTCGTAAAGACATGATGGGCAATTATAATTATCCAAAATGGTTGCTGGTTTTGGGTGTATTAACCTGCTTACTCACATGGTGGATGGGTTATATGTCATTCACGACGGTATTTAATTACCTCACCAAGCTCTAATCAACTCCACACTCAATTGAAAAGGAATGATCACAATGTATGTCGATTTAAATAGTGACTTGGGTGAAAGTTTTGGCTCGTGGAAAATGGGCAATGATGAGCAAATTTTACCTGTTGTCAGTAGCGCCAATATTGCCTGTGGCTTTCATGCAGGTGACCCGTTGGGAATATTGAAGACGCTTCAACAAGCAGTGAAATTAGATGTCACGATTGGTGCGCATGTTTCCTACCCAGATTTGGTTGGTTTTGGTCGCCGTAATATGGATTTGTCTCAAGATGAGCTGATCGCGGATGTGCTCTATCAAATTTCGGCGCTTGACGGTTTGGCAAAAGTTGCTGGTTCAAAAGTGCAATATGTCAAGCCGCATGGGGCGTTGTATAACACCATTGCCAAAGATTCTGTACAAGCCGAAGCCGTGATTGAAGCTATTAAAATGTATAACCCTGCATTGGTACTGGTTGCTTTGGCTGGGTCAAATTTGGTTGCACAAGCACGTCAGGCAGGTCTAAAAGTGGTTTCAGAAGCCTTTGCTGATCGTGCTTATAACCGCGATGGCTCACTGGTTTCACGCCGTTTGGAAGGTGCTGTTTTGCATGATGCTGAGTTTGTGGCAAAACGTGTGGTTGCGATGTTGAAAAATGGTGGGGTTGAGTCAATTGATGGCGTATTTACCCCAATTCAAGCCGATACGATTTGTTTGCATGGTGATACCGCAGGTGCACTAGAAATGTCCGCAGCGATTAAAGCTGAGCTGTTAACAAACGACATTCAAGTTCGTTCATTTTGTGCATAAAACAATAAGGACAAGACACATGTTTAAAGAGATTAAAGCCGATCCAGTTCAGCTAAAAGCTGCATTGGATGCGCGACAACAAATTCGTGCAGGTTTTGACCAACCTACAGCAGGAATGGCTGCTGGGATGACCCAAGTGAATATGATTTCTGTACCTAAAGACTGGGCATATGATTTCTTGTTGTACGCACAGCGTAATCCGCAAAGCTGCCCTGTATTAGATGTTTTGGAAGAAGGCGTATACCACTCTCGATTGGCTACTGACTCAGATATTCGTACGGATTTTCCACGATATCGTGTTTGGAAAGACGGTGAAATGGTTGATGAGCTCACGGATGCGAGTGAGCTTTATAACGCGCATCCTGATTTAGTGACCTTTTTAATTGGCTGTAGTTTCTCCTTTGAAACAGCTTTGCAAGAAGCGGGGATTGAAGTGCGTCATATCCATGACAAGACCAATGTACCGATGTATTTGAGTAATATCGAATGCCTTTCTGCTGGACGTATTTCAGGAAATATGGTGGTTTCTATGCGCCCCATTCCTGCCCATCAAATAGCTGAGGCTGTAAAAATTACGGCACGTATGCCGAGTGTTCATGGTGCTCCCGTACATATTGGTCATCCTGAAAGTTTGGGCATACGCGACATCAATCAGCCAGATTTTGGTGATGCCTCACGTATTGAACAGGGTGAAATTCCAGTATTTTGGGCATGTGGTGTAACGCCTCAAGCTGCAATCATGAACTCGAAAATCCCATTTGCCATTAGCCATGCACCAGGACATATGTTGATTACTGACATACCTGATCGTGCGTGGATGCGTTAAGACAAGAAAGGATCAGTAAATGCGATTTTTATCGGTAAATTCCGACAGTTTCTTGATTGAACTTTCTAGTTTAGAAGAAACTTTGGCGTTATACAGTAAATTGCAAAATTTACACTTGAATGGAATCAAAGATTTAATTCCTGCTGCAAAAACAATTTTGATTTGTTTTAACGAAATCAAGACTGACTTTAAAACCTTGAGTGTTTTGATTGGTACTTTAAACCTTGATTCAGGCTTTGATCGAAATACGCAGGAAGTGATTATTCCGATTCGTTACGATGGTGAAGATTTAGCACAAGTGGCGGAACTTCAAGGCCTCTCTATAGCCGATCTGATATTAAAACATCATCAAAGCACTTGGGACGTTGCGTTTATTGGCTTTGCTCCAGGTTTTGCTTATATGAGTAGCCTTGATCAGCCCTTTACAGATATTCCTCGTCTAAAAACACCACGTAAAAAAATTCCATCAGGTTCACTTGGGCTTGCTGGGCAATACTCGGGTATCTACCCAAAAGATAGTCCGGGTGGCTGGCAATTGATTGGAACAACGTCAGAAAAAATGTGGGATTTGGAGCGTCAAAATCCTGCGCTTTTACGACCAGGAATGCGGGTGCATTTTGAGGATATAACCCATCATCCTGTATCTGTGGATGTGCCCAAGCAAATCACACCACGACAAGATTTAACTTTAAAACACTCCCTATTCAAAATCACGGCATCTGGCTTGCAAGTTTCGATTCAAGATGAAGGCCGTTTTCAGCACAGCAATATCGGTGTGGGTACAGCAGGGGCGATGGATGTCGCTTCGATGCATTGTGCCAATCGAATCGTGGGAAATCCAACGGATACGCCTGTGATTGAGGTGCTAAATGGTGGTTTAAAAGCAGTCATGCAAAATTCAGCTGTCATTAGCGTGGCAGGTGCAATTTCCAATATCCATGTGAAATTTGCAGATGGTCAAAAAGCAGATTTTGACAGCTATCAGGCGATTGCACTGGATGAGGGAGATGAATTTCAAATTCAAACGCCGAGCGCAGGGTTACGCAATTATCTTGCGGTTCGTGGTGGTTTGGATATTCAACCCATTTTAAATAGCTGTTCTTTTGACAGTTTAGCCATTCTTGGTCCAGCCCCTTTAAAAACGGGTGATGTCATTTACCAAGGTCAAGTCGTCCCATCCAATATCAGCATCAACGAAGTGCCAAAATCCAATCTCCCGTCCCTTGGCGATACGATTGAACTTGATATTGTGATGGGACCTCGAACGGATTGGTTTGAGCAAAGCAGTATTGAAAAACTGTGCAATCAAGCATGGTTAGTCACCAATGAAAGTAATCGAGTGGGATTACGTTTATCTGGGAAAGCGCCCTTAACACGTAAGATTCACCATGAATTGGAAAGCGAAGGCACATGTATTGGTGCTTTGCAGATTCCACCCAATGGTCAACCTGTATTGTTTATGAATGATCACCCATTAACAGGTGGTTATCCTGTGATTGCTTCGGTTGCCAAGCATCATTGGGATTTGGTGGCACAAATACCTGCGGATTGCCATATCAAATTTAGAAAAATCGCCGAATTTGTAGATATCGAGAACTAAGATGAACCAGCAAAAATATGTAAATGAAAAATTATTGATTGCCAATCGTGGTGAAATTGCTGTGCGTATTATCCATGCTTGTCGTGATATGGGCATTGCTTCTGTGGCAATGTATGCAGATGACGATATCGGCAGTTTACATGTCGAACTTGCAGATGAAGCATGGGGTTTGGTTGGCGCAACCGCAAAAGAAACCTATTTAAATATTGATGCCATTATTGATATTGCTAAAAAATCAAAAGCCACCATGGTGCATCCTGGTTATGGTTTTTTATCGGAACGGGCTGAATTTGCACAAGCTGTGATTGATGCAGGCTTGAAGTGGGTAGGCCCATCTCCTGAAGCAATTACCAAGTTGGGTGATAAAATTGAAGCACGTAAAATCGCTGCTTCAGTGGGTGCTCCTTTGGTACAAGGCACACAAGACCCATTGAATAATGCAGATGAGGCTTTAGCCTTTGCAAAACAATATGGCTTGCCTATTGCAATTAAAGCGGCATTTGGTGGTGGTGGTCGTGGTTTAAAAGTGGTTTGGAAGCTTGAAGAAGTGAAAGAACTCTATGACTCTGCTGTCCGTGAAGCAAAAGCGGCCTTTGGTCGTGGCGAATGCTTTGTTGAGCAGTACTTAGACAATCCTCGTCATGTGGAAGCGCAAGTGATTGCCGACTTGCATGGGAATGTGGTGGTCTTAGGTACACGCGATTGTTCTTTACAGCGCCGCAATCAAAAATTAGTTGAGGAATCTCCAGCACCATTTATCAGTGATGAGATTTACCAAGAGATTTTAACTTCAGCAAAAAATATTTGTCAGGCTGCTCAGTATGTTGGAGCAGGGACAGTCGAGTATTTATTGAGCCAAAACGGAACTTTATCATTTTTAGAAGTCAATACGCGGTTGCAAGTTGAACATCCCGTGACCGAAGAAACAGCGCGAGTTGATTTGGTGGTTGAGCAAATTCAGGTGGCTTTGGGCGAAGAATTATCGATCAAAGAAACCCCTAAAGCACAAGGCCATGCCATTGAGTTTCGTATCAATGCAGAAGACCCTAGCCGTGGTTTTATTCCAGCATTTGGTACACTAAGTTTATTTGAAGCACCTTTTGGTCATGGTGTGCGTGTCGATACTGGCGTGCGTACAGGCTCTCTGGTTTCCAGCCATTTCGATTCTTTAATGGCAAAGCTGATTGTGACGGGGGAAACGCGTGAAATCGCAATACGTCGCGCAAAACGCGCTTTAAAGCAGTTTAAAATTGAGGGGGTGGCTTCAGTTTTAGATTTTCATCGTGCCGTGCTGAATGAGCCTGATTTTACCGACGAATTTAAAGTACATACGCGTTGGATTGAAAATGATTTTAAACAAGACTTAAAATCAACTCGACGCGCGATTCCTCAGCATCAACAAGCGATGGTTTTAAGCTATATCGAAATTGATGGGAAATTACACCGTCTAGGCCTACCTGCAGGAATGTTTGCTCAAGGTGCAGTTCAGGTGGAGCAACAACCAGCGCAAAGCACAGAGTTCGCACTTCAACCTGAGCACTTACAAGCGCCTATTAATGGGGCCATTATTGCATGGAAAGTCCAAACCGGAGAGCAAGTGAGTGCAGGGCAAGTTGTGGCAATTATGGAAGCTATGAAAATGGAAGTTCAAGTTTTGGCACATCAAAGTGGTCAAATTGAATTGCTGAAAGAAGTCGGGAGCACGTGTCAGGCTGATCAAGTGATTGCAACCATCCAATAATATTTATCTTTAAAATCTAAAGCTTATACATTTAAGTCAGATGGAATTGGGAATTTAGGATTAAATTTCCAATTTTATTTGACCTTTTGTTGAAAGCTGGTTGTAATGCTTGCCACTGTTCAGTTGCAAACTTTTTGACCATGCCGAATAAAGCTGTTCTTCTCGATCTTGAAAATAATATGCCTACAGCCAAAATGCTGCGGGAGATTATTGAACATTACCCAACACTCTATCTTTTCAATTGTACGGGACAATTCCAGTACTCACTGGAAGATTTAACTGAATTTTCAGGCTGGGTGAGCAGTGGTCAGGTGGTGATTTTAGAAGTACCGAATGCATCTGAAAAGGAATATGAATATGCAGTTGTGGTGGGACAATTATTGGCATTATTAGAGCCAGAGATGCAGATTGAAGTCATTTCTGCGATGCCAAGTTGTTCCTTATTGTTAGATCTGATGCGTAGCGCTGATCTAGCGTGTAGTTTTATTCAAGTCCAATCCACGTTGGAACGTCAACGCAACAAGTACTCGATACCTAGTCTACAAACCATTCAAAATAAGCCGTATTTGCAAATGGTTAAAAAGTATTGCGATGCTTTGGGAGAGATGACAGGCAAACCGAATACCATTGAAAAATTAAAGAATTCTATTGTGAATATTTTGCAAGTTGTGCCAGAAAAAGCTCAGCATCTGGTTGGAATGTTAATCAATTTAAAAATTGTCAAACGCTTTGATGATCAGGTGGCTTATCGTAAAAAAGTCTTGAAACAATGGACAAGTCTCGATATCGATAAACCTGTTTTAGCACTTCCAACTGAGACTGAATCCGCAGCACAACCCAATATCAAACTTGAAAAAATTGATCAAATTTTAGAAAAATTACGTGTTGATTCAGATCAGGTGTTACACGAAATGGATCAGCAAGATTCAGTGGGTGCAGTACATCAGGTTTTGTTTAAAAACTTTGCAAAAATAGATCCAGTGCAAATTGAAGTTATTCATAAATTGAATAATTTAAAAACTGATAAACCTAAAGATATTTATGAGTTGCGTGATTTATTGGAGCAAATGTTTCCAAAATCAGATATCCGTTTATTGCTTAAAGAGTTGATTGAAAAAGGCTATATTTATTGGAATGGTCATGAAGTTGTTTATAGTCATGAAATGTATTTAAATTAGGGCGATTTTTAAGCTGCTCAGAGCAACATAAAAAAGCGCTTAGATTTGAATATTTAGCGCTTTTTTATTAAGCCATACATTGTATTTTTATAGCTTTGCTTATGCTTATAAATTTGCTACGCCACCATCGACCAAGAGTTCGCTACCGACAATAAATCTAGCTTCATCAGAAGCAAGATAAATAAAGGCATTGGCAATTTCGACTGGATCCGCCAACCTTTGAATTGGCACAAGATTTTCAATACTGGCTTTGAGCTGTTCAACTTCAGCGGGTGTACTCGCAACTTTGTTGAGGGCAGGGGTTAAGGTTGGTCCCGGTGAAAGTAAGTTAAATCGTATTTGCTGGGCTAAAAGTTCTCTAGATAAGGTCTTAACCAAAGAACGCAAGGCGATTTTTGAGGCAGCATAAACGCTACTTTTCTCTAAGGCAATATGAATACTGGTCGAACCACATAAAATCACTGAAGCATGGGGCTTGATCATTGGAAGTAAGCTTTGTATCAGAAAAAATGGACCTTTTACATTGGTGTCGAAAATCGCATCGAATTGTTCAACGGTCCATTGTCCAAATGCTTCATGGCTAACATTGCCTGCATTGATATAAATCACATCGAATTTAATGGATAATTCTTGCATTTTCTCAATAAAATGATCTTGTGATACTAAGCTTGAGTGATCACATTGGATGCCCAAACTTTGGCTGCCGAATTGTTCTTGTGTCAGTACAATTTGATCTGGATTTCGGCCAGTAAACACAACAAAAGCACCTTCTTCTATTGCACGTTGTGCTGCTGCAAAACCGATTCCACTGGTTGCGCCAGTAATTAAAACCGTTTTATTCTTTAATCGCATGTTTTTCACTAAAATGTCTACAAACTCTTATATTGTGAAAATTTATTTGCCAAAGTAAGTACTTACCAATTGGTGACTTAGTCGTTGTTTGGTTTGAAATAGACTAAACTCAAAGGCTATAAAATGTAGCTTTATGTAAGGTAGAGAAATGACGACACTGCAATATGAGCAAAATTGTTCGATTATGCGATTTGTTGGATTATTTTCGGGAAAATGGGTATTGCCAATTGTCTATCATCTTATTGAAGCAAAACATCCTGTTCGATTTAACCAATTACAGAAGGCTTTAGCACCAATCCCACAAAAAGAGTTGTCGAAACATTTAAAACTGCTGGAGCAACACCAACTTATAACCAAGCAGATTTACCCAGAAGTACCGCCTAGAGTGGAATATCAAATTACCGAATTAGGACAAACGCTGCAAAGTGCTATTCAGTCATTGGGAAGCTGGATGGAGCTTTATGAAAAAAATATGAATGAAAAATAAGAAATTAAACTGACCTCAAAATCAGTAATTGGCGGTAATTTTAATTTTAAACTTGCGTTTTATATTCAGCTTATGCAACTCTAATATAGGAATTAAAAGGTGAACTATGGAACACACTGGTCTTTGGGTTGCGCTCGTTATTATTGTTTTTGTATTGGGCTCAATTTTTGGCTTACGCGTAAGCCCTAGAGAAAAAGCATTAGGTTTAATGCGAGAGAAAGCACGCAAGATGGGCTTACACCCACGTTTAGTGGCTGCACCAGAGTGGACGAAAATCCCGATGGCAACAGAGTCTCGTGCGAGTATGGTGGCTTATTATAGTGTACTGATTCCAGATGCACGCTTAGCTTTGATGCGCGCCCGTGTAGAAGAGCAAAAGCTTCAAGTGGTCCTCGGTGATGAGAAATTTAAAGATTTTCCCATTGCATTAAAAGGGATTTATGCTATTGATATGCAGGCCAACTGTGTAGGGCTTTATTGGGATGAAGAATCTGACCTCAGAGCAACACAGCTTGATGATATGAAGGCATATTTACTTAAATTGGCTGAAATTTAACTTAATAATAGGAACAGTGGTTTATTATGGCGAACGCTCCTCGGTCCACATCCAAAAGCACAACAGCAAATTCTCCTGATGCTGGGAAAAAACGTGCATTAGTGATTGTGGAGTCGCCTGCAAAAGCGAAAACGATTAATAAATATTTAGGCTCAAATTACATTGTGAAGTCTTCGGTAGGTCATGTTCGTGATTTACCTACAGGTGGTTCAAGTAAATCGACAGAAAAAAAGCCTGCAACGCGTACCAAGTTGACGGATGAACAGAAGGCTGAAAAAGCACAATCCGCTTTAGTCAATCGTATGGGTGTCGATCCTGAGCATGGTTGGAAAGCCAAATATGAAGTGCTTCCAGGCAAAGAACATGTGGTCGCTGAACTCAAAAAACTAGCCAAAGATGCAGATGAAATCTATCTCGCAACGGATTTGGATAGAGAAGGAGAAGCGATTGCATGGCATTTAAGAGAAGTGATTGGTGGTGATGATAGCCGTTACCATCGTGTGGTCTTTAACGAGATTACCAAAAATGCCATTCAAGAAGCATTTAAACAACCTACACGTCTAGATTTAAACCGTGTGAATGCGCAACAGGCACGTCGTTTTCTCGACCGTGTGGTGGGCTTCATGGTTTCACCACTACTGTGGGAAAAGATTGCGCGTGGCCTCTCTGCTGGGCGTGTACAGTCGGTTGCAGTAAAATTGGTGGTCGAGCGTGAGCGTGAGATTCGTGCCTTTATTCCTGAAGAATACTGGCAAGTTTTTGCAGACACTCATTCTGCAAAAGATGAAATTCGTTTAGAAGCAGTCAAACAAGGCGGCAAAACATTAAAATTACAAAATAAAGCGCAAACAGATGCTTTATTGAAAATTTTAAAAGATGCTGAATATAAAGTTGCAATACGTGAAGATAAGCCAACGAAGGTCAATCCAAGTGCGCCTTATATCACTTCAACCTTGCAACAAGCTGCAAGTACTCGCTTAGGTTTTTCAGTAAAGAAAACCATGATGCTTGCACAGCGCTTATATGAAGCTGGTTTTATTACTTATATGCGTACTGACTCAACATTCTTAAGTGATGATGCTGTCAGTATGGTGCGTAATCATATTGAAACTGAATTTGGTGCAAAGTACTTACCTGCTAAAGCAAATCGTTATGGGAATAAAGCCAATGCGCAAGAAGCCCATGAAGCGATTCGTCCTTCCAATGTTGCCTTAAAAGGCGATAGTTTGGCGGGTGTTGAGCGTGATGCACAACGTTTATATGATTTGATCTGGCGTCAATTTGTTGCATGTCAAATGACCCCAGCAGAGTATTTATCCTCAACGATTTTGGTTGATGCGAATGGTGTAGAACTCAAAGCCAAAGGTCGTACTTTAGTTTTTGATGGTTTTACCAAAGTTCGTGGTCCGAACAAGTCTGATGATGATGTTTTATTACCTGCAGTCAAAGTGGGTGAAATTCTCAAACTTGAGAAACTTGATCCTTCTCAACACTTTACTAAACCACCTGCACGTTTTACTGAAGCATCTTTAGTAAAAGAGTTGGAAAAACGTGGAATCGGTCGTCCATCGACTTATGCTGCGATTATTTCGACGATTCAAGATCGTGGTTATGTCAAACTCGACAATCGCCGTCTTTTTGCAGAGAAGATGGGTGAAATTGTTACCGATCGTCTAGACGAGAATTTTAATAACCTGATGAATTATGCATTTACTGCAGATTTGGAAGGTCAATTGGATAAAGTTGCAGATGGTGAACGTAATTGGAAAGAGCTGTTAGATAGTTTCTACGGTGATTTTAAAAAGCGTTTAACCACAGCACAGGGCGAAAACGGCATGCGCCGTAATCAACCTGTAGAAGTTGAAGCTGTTCACTGTAAAGAATGTGAACGCCCGATGCAGATTCGTACAGGGACGACGGGTGTATTCCTTGGCTGTTCTGGTTATAACTTGCCACCAAAAGAACGCTGTAAAGGGACATTGAATTTAACACCAGTTGAGTCGTTGGCTATACTTTCTGATGATGACAGTGCTGAAACTGCTGACTTAATGTCGAAAAAACGTTGTCCAGTATGTGGTACTGCAATGGACAGCTATGTGATTGATGGTGGTCGCAAGTTACATATTTGTGGAAATAACCCGGATTGTGATGGTTACGAGCTGGAAGAAGGCGAGTTCAAAATCAAGGGTTATGATGGTCCAACCATTCCATGTGATAAATGTGATGGCGAGATGCAGTTGAAAACGGGTCGTTTTGGTCCATATTTTGCTTGTATGAGTTGTGACAATACCCGTAAAGTTTTGAAAAATGGTCAGCCAGCGCCACCTCGTGTCGACCCAATCAAAATGGAACATTTACGTTCAGTCAAACATGATGATTACTTTGTTCTACGTGATGGAGCAGCGGGTTTATTCTTGGCGGCAAGCAAATTCCCTAAAGTACGCGAAACACGTGCACCGAAGGTTGCGGAGTTACGTTCAGTTGCAGATCAACTTGATCCTAAGTATCAGTTTATCTTGCAAGCACCTGATCAAGATCCAGATGGTAATCCAACATTGGTTAAGTTTAGCCGTAAAAACCAAGCGCAATATATTGGTTCAGAAACTCCAGAAGGTAAACAAACCAAATGGTCTTTGGTCTACCAAGATGGGAAATGGGTAGAAGCTTAAGCTTTGAAATAATCAATAAAATGCTCACATAGGTGGGCATTTTTTATATCAATTTTTATTGAAAACGTTATGATGAATTGATTGATGAAAAAATTAAAAATGGGGGATGTTATGGAAAATACTAAAAAATTTGCTGTTTTAATTGATGCGGATAATTCATCTGTCAATTCGATTTCTTCTGTATTGGAAGAAGTGGCGAAATATGGAATTGCAAGTGTAAAGCGTGTTTATGGGGATTGGAGTAATCCAACTTTAAAAGGTTGGTATGAGATAGCTTTAAAATATGGTATGAGCCCTGTTCAACAATATGCTTATACTGTTGGTAAAAATGCAACAGATATTGCTATGGTCATAGATGCTATGGAATTACTTTATAGCGGAACATTCGATGGTTTTTGCTTAGTATCCAGTGATAGCGATTTTACTCCATTAGCATTAAAAATCCGTGAAAAGGGGCTATTTGTTCATGGTTTTGGTAAAAGTTCTACTCCTATTTCATTTGTGAGCGCATGCGATAAATTCATTGATGTCAAAAATTTTATAGATGGGGAACCAATTGATTTAAAATTAAATATTAACGAAAAGGTTACTCAAGGTCAGATCAGTATTGATAAAGATGTTTTAGTACTTATTCTAAAAACAATTCGAGATAAAGCAGATGAGCATGGCTGGGCAAACTTATTAACTGTGAATCAATACTTAAGTGCGGTTAAACCTGATTTCGATTCAAGGGTATATGGTAGAGCGAAGTTTTCAGGGCTGATTAGATCATTAGAACTATTTGAAATTAAAGAAGTAAAAAGCCAGTTACTTGTACGAAAAATAAATTTTAAAGTAATCATCAAGTTAACTCAGGAGGCTTTAAAAGTAGCTTCTGAAACTAATAATTGGGTCGATATTAAAAGTGTTGTTAATAATATTAAAACTTTAGAGCCTAAATTAAATATCGAATCATATGGTTATGATTCGATTGAAAAAGCAATTTTATCAATAAATGGCGGTTGGGTTGAGTTCAATGGTAATAAGATTAAATTGGGTAAATCAATTTCGTAAGGATTGAAAAAAAAGAATGTGGAAAAAGATTCGAGTTGGTATTTTACTGGTCATTCTGTTGATTGTTGCAGTGAACGCATGGCGTGATATGAATCAAGATTGGAGCAAGCCAATCGTTGTTTTATTACATCCGATCAATGCAGATGGTCAACGCTCCACATCAGCCTATATTCAGCAAATTTCAACAGATGATCTTGAAGAAATTGAACATTATTTAGGTCTACAGTCTCAAGCATTTCGTGGGCAACCGATTTCGTTTCATTTTCAGCTTGGACGTGAATTAAATACCTTGCCGCCTAAGTTCCCAGAATCAGGTCGTATCTTGGATACAGTTTTGTGGAGCTTAAAATTTAGATTTTATGCATGGAAACAGCATCAAGGAGAAGATGGCTCACCATCAGTGACCCTGTATTTAAATTATTATGATCTCAAGTTGCAGAAAGTATTGAAACACTCTACTGCATTGGAACGTGGGCGTATTGGTTCTGTGAATCTATTTGCATCGCCGAAGCAAAGTTCGAGTAATAAAGTCGTTCTTGTACATGAGTTACTGCATACCTTTGGTGCAAAAGACAAATATGATTTTACAACAGGGCAGCCTCTCTATCCGACAGGCTATGCCAATCCTGAACAACAACCACGTTATCCACAACAGCGTGCAGAAATTATGGGCGGCTATATTGCGCTTTCAGAAAGCAAAAGTAAGACACCTGAAGATCTAGAAGATACCATGATCAGTCGACTCACTGCACAAGAAATGGGTTGGGTGAAGTAGTGTATAGAGCTGTGCTGTTTATCGCTTAGATTCTGCTCAAACAAAGCTTTATTCTGGTATAGATGCAGATTTTATACAGACAAACACCTGAATTAGATCAACAATAAAATGAATGAATAACAACCAAGAGAAGAATTATGCGTACTGTAGGAAATGATTTAGTTCGTCATCAACTCCATGAAAACCGTAAATGGTATCTTCTGCTTGGAGCTTTATTGGTGATCTTTGGATTAGTGCTATTGGCTTCACTGGGTATGGCAACATTGACGGTTGTTGCATTGTTTGGTGCTTTAATGATGATCGGTGGGGTTTTACACCTGATTGCAGCATTTAAAATTTTTGATGGTGGCTTCCGCTGGCTTTGGGCGTTGTTTGGTGTGTTGTATATCGCAGCGGGTTATTATGCATTTAAATCTCCGATTACCACTGCAGTGGTATTAACCAATTTACTGGCAATTGCTTTATTGATTGGCGGTTTTATTCGTATTTTTAATGCATTTATGTTGAAACCAATGTCTGGATGGGGGTGGACATTATTTTCAGGGCTTTTAACCTTGGCAACAGGTGCAATTATTCTGGCATCACCAGATTCTCCTTTTTGGGTACTCGGATTATTTTTAGGTGTGGATATTTTATTCCAAGGAGTCAACTATCTCACCTTTGCTGCGGCAATTAAACAAATCCCACCTGCGAGTCATTAAGGTTTCATTTAATGTTTTAAATCATATGTGCTTTTAACAAAACGCCTGATCAATGAGATCAGGCGTTTTGCATTTTGGTGTAAATTTTTATGCAACTAGAGCAGTATTCAGTTAAATCTTATCTCAATTAACATTCCTGAAAAGCGAGGTGCTGCCTAGATAAATGATTTAAGCGTTGAAACTCAGCTTATTTCGCGACTTTATACTGGCTGGAAATGGCGATACGGTTCCATGTGTTGATCACAATCGCAACCCATTCAATCGCCGTGATTTCATCACTGGATAAATGCTGTGCAGCTTGTTCATAAGCGCTATCTGGAAAATGTTGATTGGCAATTAAAGTGATCTCTTCAATTAAAATTAAAGCCGCACGTTCTTTTTCAGTAAAGTATTCACTTTCACGCCAAGCACTAATCAACGCAATACGATCCGTTGACTCGCCCGCTTTAATTGCATCTTGGGTATGCATACGAACACAGAAAGCACATTGGTTAATTTGCGAGGCTCTTAATTTGAGCAAATGAGAGAATCCAACATCAAGCCCAGCTTGCTGAACTTTTTGCATAGATAAATTTTCAAGCTCGATGACCGTTTTATATAGTTCTGGGGCAGTCTTACCAAGGTTTACACGTTGCATAGTTGTCATTTCTTTAGTCTTAGTTATGAATTTATTAGTTTATCTATACTCGAAAAATCGTTATGTTAATTTTTGAATCTCACCAAAATGCATTTGCTCATGTCTAAAGTTTTTGTTCTTGCGCCTGACTCATTTAAAGAAAGTATAACAGCCGAACAAGCTTGTTTTGCAATGCAACGTGGCATTGAAAAAGTCATTGCTGATGCACAGTTTATTCATGTACCTATGGCAGATGGTGGTGAGGGAACAGTCGATGCTTTGGTCTCTGCACGAAGTGGTCGTAAAGTATATGTTGAGGTCACTGGTCCATTGGCTCAGCAACGAATATCGACCTATTGGGGATTAATTGATGACGGTCAAACAGCTGTTATAGAAATGGCGCTGGCAAACGGTATTCATCTGATCGAGAAGTCTCAACGCAATCCTTTAATTACATCAACTCTGGGTACAGGCGAAATGATCAAAGCCGCTTTGGATTTGGGTGTTGGTAAAATCATTATTGGTCTGGGTGGTAGTGTTACCAATGATGCTGGTGCCGGGATGGCACAGGCTTTAGGGGCAAAATTTTTAGATGAGAATAACCACCCTGTAGACGTGGGTGGTGGGCAGCTTCAGCAGATCAAAAGCATTGATCTTTCACAACTCGATGCGCGTTTAAAAGCGACTGAGATTATTATTGCCAGTGATGTAAACAATCCATTATGTGGCCCAAATGGTGCTTCTTTTATTTTTGCGCCACAGAAAGGAGCAACTGCTGAGATGGTTGGGATCTTAGATCAAAACCTTGATCATTTTGCTGCGTTGGTGAAACAACAGTTGAATGTTGATGTTGCAAATCTACAGGGTGCTGGTGCTGCAGGCGGTTTGGGTTTCGGACTTATGGCTTTTACGGGTGCAAAAATACGCTCTGGTGTGGAAATCGTGATTAAAGAAACCCAACTTGAGGAGATGATTGCACAAGCAGATTATGTGTTTACTGGAGAGGGTGGTATTGATTTTCAAACCAAGTTTGGCAAAACACCTTTTGGGGTAGCGCAAGTTGCCAAGCAGTTGAATAAACCTGTGATTGTTTTTGCAGGGCATATCGGTGAAGGCGTCGAGGAGCTTTATGCAGAAGGCTTTAGTGCAATTTTTGGTATTGTTGATGGTGCATGTGATTTAGCAACAGCATTAAAGCATGGTGAGCAAAATTTAGAACGCTGTTGTGAGAGTGTGGCACGGTTGTTAAGACTATAAGGCGGTTTTTATTGTAGAAGCCCTCCTTTAATCGCTGCTATGGACGATAAATTTTTATTGTCTTGAATTTTTCTTCATTGGTATGTCCTGATTTAAGCGTCAATTCACGACTTGATTCTTGGGTTAAAATGCATAATTTCACTATAGCTCTGCTAAACTAGCAGCCATCCATAAAATGATGAGTGAAAATGAGTTTAGCCAACCTGATTAATGAATTAAACCCTCAACAAAAACAAGCTGCTACGACTGAAACAAAACATAGTCTAGTTCTTGCTGGGGCAGGTTGTGGCAAAACCAAAACCATTGTGGCACGAGCTGCATACTTAATTGATCAAGGCATTCCTGCCAATCAAATCCAAATTTTGACATTTACCCGCCGTTCTGCCAGCGAGATTGTGGCGCGGGTAGAACTTGCTTTAGGTGATCAGGCCAAAGGGTTACGCGCATCTACATTTCATACCTTTTGCATGTATTTACTTAGACGCGTGCCAAAAGCTTTTGGATTGGATCAATTTTCGATCATAGATCGTGATGATCAATTGATGTTGTTCCGTTTGATTCGTGGAAAGGATGATAAAAAGAATCCCAACGCCTTGCCTAAACCACAACAGCTTTGTGATTTATATTCCTTTGCACGCAATACTCGGCAAAAACTAAGTTTAGCTTTAGAAAAGCAACTGCCTGAGTTTTTAGACGATAAAGAGCAAATCGCAGAAATCATGAAAGAGTACGAAACCCGTAAGCGGGCACGTAGTTTTCTAGATTACGATGATATTCTCGCCGTGGTTGCTTCTGCTTTGGCACAGTCCGATGGTTTAGCGGATTATGTTGCGGGCTTATGTCAGTACATGCTGGTTGATGAAATGCAAGATACCAATCCTTTGCAGTGGGCAATTCTTGAACCATTAAAAGATAAAACATCACTGTTTTGCGTGGGAGACGATGCACAGTCGATTTATGGTTTTCGTGGTGCGGATTTTGAAAATATCCACCATTTTAAAGAGCGTGTGCCAGATGCAGAGATTTTCAAATTAGAAAAAAATTATCGCTCTACTCAAGAAATTTTAGATTTTTCCAACTGGTTACTCGATCAAAGTTCGATTCATTACGATAAAAAACTTGAAGCTTATCGTGGTGATGGCATTAAACCGCGAATGCATGTTTTTCCAAATGAGTTTGATGAAGCAAAATGGATCGCGATCGACATCAAAGAGCGGCATTTATTGGAAGGTTCAGCTTGGCATGACCATATGGTGTTGGTGCGCTCAGCCTTTGCGGCAAGACATATTGAGGCTGCTTTTATCCAAGCCAATGTTCCCTACCGATTTATTGGAGGGATGAAGTTGCTTGAAACAGCGCATGTCAAAGACTTATTGAGTTTATTGCGTGTTATTGCTAACCCATTGGATGATATTGCGTGGATGCGGTTTTTAACCTTATGGAATGGCGTGGGCGACGTCGGTGCGAGTAAGCTGGCGCAACAGCTCTTACTGGATGCAGATATTGAGAAAATTACAGAAAAATTAGAGAAGTTTGGGCGCATTCCTGACAATACTTTGCTGATCATGAAGCAAATGAGTGTATTAAAAACCGAAGTTGAAGCCTGTGTAAAACTCGGTGTAGAGGCTATTCTCAACCAACTTGAAGAAAACTATGCCAAAAAAGATTGGCATAAACGAGTGGGTGATTTTGATCTGGTCAAGCAACTGGCGTCTAAACATACCCAACTGAGCGAGTTCTTAGAAGAATATGTACTTGACCCTGTTTCAATCAGTGAAATTGAGCGTCAGTCGCAAGATGATGTGGTGACTTTAATTACCATCCATTCTGCTAAAGGGACAGAACAAAAGGTTTGCTATGTGGCAAATGTCTCTGCGGGGCAATACCCAAATGCACGTGCACAAGGCAATTTCGATGAAGTTGAAGAAGAGCGCCGTGTACTTTATGTGGCTTTAACACGCGCACAAAATGAACTTATTCTAACCAAACAAAATTTAAGTTTTTGGGCACATACGCAAACAGATGAACAAGGGCGTAAGATTGAAAGTTATTTTCTCAATGATTTAACTCGAAATTTATGTAGCACAGAAACTCACTATAGACAGCGAGAGCAAACTGTAAAAAGTGCCTTAATCGAGCGTCGGGCGATTAATTTAGATTTTGGTATAGATCTAGATTAAACTATAGCAATCGTTTTTCATTCAAAAAGTAGGTAGGCGAGTGCTTTTTGATGTTTTTTGCCTCGTTTATATTTTAAGGTTGTGAGATGAAAATTTTAGTTCGTAATTTAGAACGTACTGTAACTGAAGCTGAATTGTTAGAGTTATTTAAGCAATACGGTACAGTAGATACTTGTACTCTAGTACTTGATGCTGCAACAGGTAAATCGAAAGGTTTTGCTTTTGTTGAAATGCCACATGGTAGAGAAGCAGTTAAAGCGATTAAAGGTTTAAATACCTTGCGCTTACATGGTCATGGAATTCGTGTAAAAGCAGCGGAAGATAAGCCAGAAGCATAATTGACAGATAGTCTAAGGAGCATTTATTGCTCCTTTTTTATTTTAGTATTTAAATAATCTCGTCAAACCATGATAAAAATAAAAACTTAAATTGATATTTTTGTAAAAACGAGCGCTATCTATTTTATTGACATACAACATGGATAAAATTCATTGTGATTTTTGTTCAATAAAGATTAAGCTAAGACTGTAAAGAATGCCAAAATCTTAGGGAACTTCCATGTCACGTGTAGCTCGCTTTCATGCAGACCGTACCAATCAAAAACTTTATTTTGCTCGTCTTGCATGTATGCAGGGAGAACAAACTGAAAATGTTCAACAAGCTCAAGCACATCGTGAAGCAGCAGTATTTCATTTACATGGCGCGGTTTTAGCATTTCTGCAAGAGTTGGTACGTTATTACCGTTTAAATGATTTTTCCCCAACCTTAAAGTCAATCGAAGAAAATATGGCGGCTAAAGGACAAGTCTCACCAGAAGTTTTAGTGATGCAAAAATTAGCCAAAGAAGGATTTATTGCTGAACTTAAAAGAGCGTATCGACTTTGTCAATATGCACCTGAACCAAGTGCACCAGAACCAGAGGATGAAACATCATCAAACTTAATTATCAAAGTGACGCAAACACCACAAGCTTGGTTGCCTGATACAAAGATTTTAAGAGAGTGGCACCGAGATTTATCGCAACTTATTGATGGTTTTCGTAATGAAATGGTTGAATTCTGATCTTTTTGATCAGATATACTTGAAATTTTGTTTTAAATGACTATATAAAATATCTACAAGATGCAAAGTGCATTCAGCACCTTGCCCCATGTTGAGCATGGAGGATTTATGTCTATCGAACAGTTAAAAGAGTTATTTGGAAATCAGGAAGCTATTTTGGAGTTGGTACAGCTCGAAAGTGGGGAGCTGGCACTGCGTAATGCAGGTTCTGAAAAAGAGCCCTTGGTCACTATTCAATTTAATGAAGAAGTGAAAGCATTACTGGGTGATCAAACGCCAGCGATTGCACAACAGATGATTCAGGCTGCATTATTTGCGTTACTTGAAAAACAGGCAGATGAATGGCACGCTGAAGTTGTTGATGAACAACCAAAATTTATGAGCTAGTGATTTCATTTATTCTAGAATAAATACAATAAACGCACTTTCGAGTGCGTTTTTCTTTGTATGCAAATAACCTGATATACGCAAATGGCATCAAATTCTAGAAGTTTTAAATCTTTTGTTAGATGGGGTGGTGATCCCCCATCCAACATCGTTATCGATACCATTACATAATGGAAGCACCACGACTTTCCAAGGTCCACAAAGAACAGTCGTGTGGTTTTAGCTGCCTTTTAAAAGATCTACGTTTTAAAGATTATCCTAATTCAATGTGTTGGTTCATGATGATGAGCAATTTGGATCTGGTTTAAAATATGATTACTCATGTTTTTCGCCATTTCTTCTTTTGCATAATAGACTTCACCAACATTATCTTTACGGATCACTTCAGCCTCTTCTTTATTTTCAGCACAAACTAACACTTGAATCTCAGGATTAAGCAGCTTAGCAGTATCGACAATTTTATGAATATCTACAATATCCATCGGTGAAATCACCAATAGTCGTGCATGTTGGATATGGGCTTGAATCAAAACACTGGGTTCTGTTGCTCGACCAGAAACCGCAGCGATGCCTTTTTCACGCAAATTCTCTACAATTTCGCGGTTCTCTTCAGCGATGACCACTTTGATGCCATCATCCATCAATGTTTTGGTAATACGACGTCCGACTTCACCATGACCAACAATCACCACTTGATCACGTAAATACGCTTGATCAACTTCATCTGGAAGCATCGCCAATGGGTCACCGCTACGCTCAAGTAAGCGCGCTAAATGCGAACGCTCACGGATCCAGTTTTGCACAGGTTCGATCGCAGAAAATAGAAATGAATTGAGGGTGATAGAAAATAAAGCACCCGCTAAGATTAAGTTTTGCGCTTCAGGGCTAAGTAATCCCAGTGACAAGCCTAAGGTTGCCAGAATAAAGGAGAACTCTCCAATTTGTGCCAAACTGGCGCCCACTGTTAATGCTGTATTGATGGGATAACGGAAAAATAACACCAATGCCATCGCTGCCAGCGTCTTACCAATCATAATAATGGCAATGACTGCTAAAATATGCAGAGGCTGTTCCACAATAATACGTGGATCAAATAACATCCCGACAGAAACGAAGAACAAAATCGAGAAAATTTCGCGTAAAGGTAAGGTTTCTTCTTCTGCACGATGACTAAAATCTGATTCTTTAACCACCATTCCGGCAAAGAACGCTCCAAGTGCCATAGAAACGCCGAAGATTGCGTATGAGCCATAAGCGATTGAAACTGCCGCTGCGACTACGGTTAAAGTAAAAAGCTCTCTAGAGCCTAAACGTGCCACATATTGCATAATCATTGGCACAAGGCGTTTCCCAATGATGAGCATAAAGGCGATAAAACCAGTTACTTTTAATAGGGTGATGCCGAGTGTTAACCAAATGTTTTGATCAGATTCATGTCCTGCAATAGGATGTCCGCCTAAAAGTACCGCTGTTGCAGGCAGTAGAACCAAGACTAAAACCATGACCAGATCTTCGACCAGCAACCAGCCAACGGCAATCTTACCATTCACCGAGTTAAGTAGCCCTTTGTCACCTAATGCTTTGAGTAAAACCACCGTACTTGCACAGGATAAACTTAAGCCAAAGACCAGTGCAGAACCAAAGCTCCAGCCCCAAAAGATGGAAACTGCCATACCCAGTAAGGTCGCAACCGCGATTTGTAAAATTGCACCAGGGAGGGCAATTTTTCGGACTTGCATTAAATCGTTGAGGGAAAAATGCATTCCGACACCGAACATCAAGAACATGACGCCTAATTCAGCAAGCTGATTGGCCAGCGCGATGTCTGCAACAACACCTGGGGTATTGGGGCTGATGATAATTCCCGCAATTAAATAACCAATCAAAGGTGGCAGGCGTAAT
Organism: Acinetobacter sp. 1125_18A; assembly: GCF_052824985.1. NCBI lineage: Bacteria > Pseudomonadati > Pseudomonadota > Gammaproteobacteria > Moraxellales > Moraxellaceae > Acinetobacter > Acinetobacter sp. 1125_18A. Next base: position 28,248 of record NZ_VTDG01000006.1, on the reverse strand, counting down.
CGTGCAGCGATATAGCCAAAGATCAGGGCTATACCAAAACCAACTGCAAGTAAAATAATCAGATCTACATCATGAGGCACTAAATACTCCTTAAATCTTCAGGAGAAATCATTCAAAAAATCATTTCTTAAGGTAATGACTTTGTATAAAGCCATATAAAATGCACAATCAGTGCCAAATTCGCTAAAGAGTTTAACAAGTCGAAGAAAAAAAAGGCAAAAAAAACGACCCAAATGGATCGTATTTTTTAAGAAAACTAAAATTATTTAATTTTAGCTTCTTTGAAGATTACGTGTTGACGGATTTTTGGATCAAATTTTTTGATTTCCATTTTTTCCGGCATAGTACGTTTGTTCTTAGTAGTGGTATAGAAATAACCTGTACCAGCAGTAGAAACTAAGCGAATTTTATCACGCATGGTTCAGACTCCTTAGATCTTTTGACCTTGAGCACGAAGGTCAGCAACAACCTTTTCAATGCCCAATTTGTCGATAATACGCATACCTTTAGTGGTTAGACGAAGACGTACAAAACGTTTTTCGCTTTCTAACCAGAAACGGTGGTGATGCAGGTTCGGCTCGAACCGGCGTTTAGTTTTGTTGTTGGCGTGTGAGACGTTGTTACCAACGACTGGACGCTTGCCGGTAACTTGGCAAACCTTAGACATGGTGTAACTCCATTGATTTAGCCAACAGCAAATCTGTATGGCCAGTCAAAATAAAACGGATTGAATTCATTCAAGGGGCGTTTTATACCAAAATTCCGCTTAAAAGACAAGCGGAATTCGTCAAAACGCAACATGATCTAATTTGATAGATCATGCCTTGATCAGTTAGCGTAAGAAAGTTTTCTCTAAAATCTTATTTAGGGCTTTGTCATAAGGCGCTAATATGAATTTTAAGCTAAATAGCTTAGGAATAGACATTACTGAACGCTCATGTGATAAACCAAAGAAACCTTCTGGGCCATGATATTTGCCCATGCCAGATGCACCAACGCCACCAAATGGTAAATCGTCTTGTGCAACATGGGTAACTACGGCATTTTGACCGAAATGCCCAGAATGGGTACGTTGAGAAACGTATTCTGCGCGGGCATTGTCAAAGTCGAAATAGTATAAAGCAAGTGGACGCGGTCTGCCATTAATAAAGTCAATTACATCGTCAATTTGATCATATTCCATAATTGGAAGCACTGGACCAAAGATTTCATTCTTCATAATGTCCATTGTAGGTAGAACACCTGTTAAGAATGTTGGGGCAATTTTACGTACACTCGCTAATTCTTCATTTTGAGGATTGATTTCAATCAACTCAGCGCCTTGTTGACGTGCATCCTCTAAATAACCTTGAACACGGTTGTACTGCTTATCGTTGATGATGCTGGTGTAATCTTGATTATCACGAATCGTCGGGTACATTGTTGTTGCAGCTTGTTTAAAGCTTTCAATAAACTCGGCAGTTTTTCCTCGAGGTAGGAACATATAGTCTGGTGCTACACAGGTTTGACCAGAGTTCCACAATTTACCAAAAGCAATACGTTCAGCGACCAGATTGAGATCGCTTGAAGGGTGTACGATTACAGGTGATTTACCACCAAGCTCAAGAATAACAGGCACTAGATTTTCGGCAGCAGCGGACATCACGGTTTTACCGACATTGGTAGAGCCAGTAAAAATGATTTTATCGAATGCTAAATGTGAAAATGCATCGGAAATTTGACCACCGCCATTGACCACGGCAACCAATTCTTGTGGAAATGCTTCTGAGAGTGCATTTTCAAGTACGAAGCCAAAATTAGAAGATGAACTTGAAATCTTGAGTATTGCGTGATTTCCTGCAGCCAAGGCGCAAATCAGTGGGCCAACAGAAAGCAATAATGGATAGTTCCATGGTGCAATAATTCCAATCACACCTAAAGGCTGATATTGCACCCAAGCTTTGGCTGGTTGGTGTAAGATAGACACATGGCGCTTAGATGGTTTCATCCATGCTGTTAAATGCTTGCTATAATATTTAATTTGTTCTAAACATGTGAGTAGTTCACCAATTTTAGTTTCGCTGATTGAACGATTGCCGTAGTCTTGATTGATTGCTTCTGCAAATTGATCTTGGTATTTTACCAGAACTTTCTTTAAGCGAGCTAAACGTTCAATACGTTCCTTTGCTGTAGGAACAGGGTAGCGTTGATAAGCGACTTTCTGTTGTTCAAGAATGTCATGCATACGTTGAACTTCAGGTGAGTAAGAAGTCATTGAATTTGTTTTTGTATGACTGTTCATGACAAACACCATTTACGAATAGGTTAATATAATATAATTTTTAGAGTAAATACTCTAAATAGTCAAGTCACTTTATGTTAGCTTGTGCTAACGGTTAAAAATGGTAATAGGATGTCGAGCTCCAAAACTTTGAAAACGAAAGACCGAATTTTGCAGATTAGTCTGCAACTTTTTAATGAGCGCGGCGAACGTGCAGTTACAACGAATCATATTGCAGCAGAGCTTGGGATCAGTCCTGGAAATTTGTATTATCATTTTCGAAACAAACAAGAAATCATCAAAGAATTGATGGAACAATACCAAAAAGAAACTTTAGATATGCTGTCATTACCCGATGACCGTGGAGTCAATGCGAATGACAAAATCCGTTATTTCCAAGTTTTAAGTAGTCAGCTATGGGAATATCGCTTTCTACATCGTGATGTTTACCATTTAATTGAAAATAACGACGACTTTAGAAAAATTTATCCTCGCTTTGCTGGCAAGGTGATGCAACAAGGGCAAAAAATTTATCATGCCTTTGTTGAAGCGGGACTGATGCAGATGACACCTTCTGAAATTGAAGCACTCATCATCAATATTTGGATTGTCCTGACCAACTGGACAAACTTCCTGTATATGTCTGGGCATTTAAGTGATTCCAACCATTTAGATGAAAAATGGATTTGGCAAGCATTGCGCCAGATGGTGTTTTTAGAAGGTCCTTATTTACGTGGCGAAAGCCGTGAAACCTATGAACGTTTGCTAGAAAGCTTCGGTTCTTCGGAATTATTTGCCAGTTTATCTGCGGTAAAACGCGATTGATGCTGAATCAAGATTGAAAGCTGATGAAAAAGCGTTAAAATATTCGGCTGTTTTTTAAATTAACTTATAAGTGATATCCATCAACATGAACATGACTACTGCCAACACAGCGCGTCTACTGATTACTTGTGAAGACAAGCCAGGAATCGTGCAAGCTGTATCGAGCTTTTTGTATCATCAGGGCGCGAACATTACTGCGCTTGATCAATACGCAACTGAAGCTCAGGGCGGGCGTTATTTTATGCGTGTTGAGTTTGAACTTGATCATTTGCAATCCCGTCGTGAGAGTCTCATTCAAACTTTCGCAACCAATGTGGCTGAACGTTATAGTATGCATTGGCGTTTGGCTTTGGTGAGCGACATTAAAAAAGTCGGTATTTTGGTGTCTAAAGTTGACCATGCTTTGCTTGAGTTGTTATGGCGTCATTCACGTGGTGGCTTACCTTGTGAAATTACTCAAGTGGTTTCAAACCATGAAGACTTACGTGAGTCTGTAGAAAACTTTGGTATTCCTTTCTATGTGGTTCCTGTTAATAAAGAAAATAAACGTGAAGTCTATACAAAGATCGATGAGTTAATGCAAGGGAATGATTTATTGGTTCTCGCGCGTTATATGCAAATTCTCGATGAAGAGTTTGTACAAAAGTGGGAAATGAAAGTGATCAATATTCATCACTCATTTTTACCTGCTTTTGTGGGGGCAAATCCATACAAACAGGCTTATGAAAAAGGCGTTAAATTGATTGGGGCAACAGCGCATTATGTGACGGCTGATCTAGATCAAGGTCCAATCATTGAGCAAGATGTAGAACGAGTAAACCACGATTTTACTGTGGATCAACTGCGTGAATTAGGCCAAGACGTTGAACGTAACGTACTTGCTAGAGCGGTAAAATGGCATCTAGAAGACCGTATTATTGTCGATGGCAATAAGACTGTTGTTTTTCAATAACATGTGAATATTCATTTAATATGAGTCGTAAAAAAGGATGCTTTAAGCATCCTTTTTTTATTTTTAATTTGTAAAATCGATTAAAAACATTGAAAAACCAGTTGCAAATGAAAACACTTCTCATTTATCATTGTTGCACTTTAATTGTTCTATCCGATGAGCTTAATCTACAAACTGAATAATTTTTTGTAGTTTGCTCAATTTTAGGTATTTAGATTCTTATGAGTCAGTCTTCCATTGCACCACTTCAAACGCCACCACCGATGAAGAAAAAAGTCCTTGCTGCAGTGTTAGCAGTTGTTGTCGGGCACGTAGGTGTGTTGTGGGGGGTAAGTCATATGAAACCATTTGAACTGCCTCAAATAAAGAAAGAACCTTTAAAAATCAAATTTTTAAAGTTAAAAGAAGATGTTCCACCGCCGCCACCTCCTCCATCTGAACCCATCAAACCTAAAGTTCAACCGAAACCTATAGAGAAGAAAGTTGAGCCTAAACCTGTGGTTAAGCCAAAAATCATTGAGCAGAAAAAACCTGTAGAAAATGATGATCGGGCAAGAAAGCTTGAAGAACAAAAGCGTTTAGAAGAGCAACAGAAGCAGGATAAGGCACGTCAAGATGAGCAAAAACGTCAAGATGATCAGAAGCGTGCGGAACAGCAGAAACGTGAACAAGATGAACGTGATCGTCAAAAACGTGAGCAAGATGAGCGCGATCGTCAACGTCGTGATCAAGAGCAAAGAAACACGCCGCGTAATGTAAATGAAGGTCAGGTGTCTTGGAGTCGTAGTCCACGTATCGCAAAAGAGCAATTACTTAAACTGATGTCTCCAGAAGATGGAACAAAAGTTGTGAATCTAGAAATTACTGCGGATGCGGGCGGAAATATTACCAATGTCCGTATTCTTCAATCCAGTGGTAATTCAAGTTTAGATAGTTATGTTGTTAAGCAGACTCAATCTGCAAAATTTAAAGCTTATAGAGAAAATGGTGCGGGTGTACCATTTAAAATTAGGCAAGATTTTGCATTGTCGGTCTCTAAAAAGTAAATAATTTTTTTAAGAATTAGGAAATGTGCATATGAACTTTTCAGTTTATTGGCAACATGCTGATGCGGTCAGTAAGACACTGTATTTCGTGTTATTGGCAATGTCTATTGCAACGTGGACTGTGTTCATTTTGCGTATTCTAGGCACGCGTCAACTCAAGCAGGTTGCTCAGGATCACCTTGCTCAGGCTTTAAAAGCATTAAAAGCCAAGCTTGCGCCATTAAGCTTTGACCAACGTAAAGCAGTTGCAGAACAAGCGTTACTACGTCAAATCTCAGCAGAAAAGGCCAATGCTGAAAAAGGTATTTCAGTTTTAGGAACGATTGCTTCACTTGCACCATTTGTTGGTTTATTTGGTACGGTATGGGGAATCTTCCACGCACTTGTTGCTGTAGGTAAAAGTGGTCAAGCAGGTTTAGCTCAAGTTGCAACGCCAGTTGGTGAGGCATTGATCATGACCGGTCTAGGTCTTGCTGTTGCGATTCCAGCGGTATTGGCATATAACATTTGCGTACGTTTTAACCGTACATTGTCAAATGAGTTGCAAGATCAAGCACATGGTTTGTTAATTGATACGATGTTACAACAAGATTCTTCAACGCAAAAAGTTGAATCTGAATCTACCAGTAAAGGTTTAGTTGGAGGTCAAGCTTAATGGCTTTTCAATTGGGAGAAGACAACGATTCTGGCATGAATGAGATGAATCTCATTCCGCTGATCGATATTATGTTGGTATTGATGATCATCTTCTTGGTGACAGCCACCGTTGCTAACCCATCGATACCATTAACTTTACCAAAGACCACTGCTGAAGTAATCGCGCCTCCACCTGAAGCAATTACCATCAGTATCAATCAGAATGGCGATGTGGCTTGGAATGATAAAGTCATCACTTTAGATGAATTGGCTAAACGATTTGATGAAGAAGGTCAAAAGCCAGTAAAACCAGCTGTACAGTTGAGAGCGGATAAAGAATCTCGCTATGATACCGTTGCACAAGTGATGTCTCGTGCAAGTGAAGCAGGATTAAATGATCTTGCCTTTATGAGTGATAATTAATTTAAATAATTACAAATATTTTAAAACCTCCTTTTAAGGAGGTTTTTTTATGTTGATATTTTGGCTATTGGGTTAGTTCACTTTTGTTATATAAAGTGAAGTATTTTCAGTGATCTTATTCTTTTAAAAGATCTTGAAATTGGCTATGAAGTTTGAGTAATTTTGGTGGAATGGCAAAATTACAATAACCTTGCGCAGGATTACGGGCAAAGAAGTTTTGATGATATTCTTCGGCAGGATGGAAGGTGGGTGCTGGACTGAGTTCAGTCACAATATTTAAACCATCTGCTTTAAGCTGCTCAATAAATTGTTCAGATTCAAGTTTTTGCTGTTCATTGAAGTAATAAATCACCGAACGATATTGTGTTCCAATATCATTGCCTTGGCGGTTTAATGTAGTTGGATCATGAATTGCAAAAAAAACCGTGAGTAATTGTTGATAATTGATTTGCTGTTCATCAAATTCAATCAAAATCACTTCAGCATGATTGGTATCCCCATTACAAATTGCTTCATAAGTTGGATTGGGAGTATGCCCGCCAGCATAACCACTGACTACGTGATTGACACCTTTGAGCTGTAAAAATACGGCTTCGGTACACCAAAAGCAGCCACCACCAAATAGAGCCTGTTGCATGTGAAGATCCCTTTATTTTTAAATTATGGAAAAGACGAAACGATGCCAAAGATCATATCGTGAACTTGCTTAGTTTGTCATATAACCATTTAAGCATAGGTACAATACCTGTTTGATTCACTAAACAGATCTGTTTAAATTGTTGCAAAATTTTAAAAGTGCAATCTATTCGAATTGCTGTAAAAACTTAAGCTTTTCCATTTAAGGTGAACCAAAAGACATTCAATAGAATGCCTTCTATATTCATGAGAATTTATTCGTCATCTAATAAATCCATTTGTTTTGCAATTTGATAGAGGTTATTTGAACGATTACCTGTACGACAAAACATGAGTACTGGTTTTGGAAGCTCGTTAAAGCGGTTGGCAAAGCTTCTGACATCAACTTCTGTGATTTGACCAGCAACGACAGGTAGAAATACATAGTCCAAACCTGCAGCACGTGCAGCTTCTTCAATTTGAGCACTTGTAGGCTGTTCTGTTCCGCCTTCCATATCAGGACGATTATTCATTATAGACTTAAAGCCTTTTTCTGCCACTTGAGCAATATGTTCTGGACCAATTTGACCAGCAAAACCAACATTTTCACTCATTTCGTCACTCCTATATGATTTAAAATCCAATATGCTATATATAATAGCATTAAGCTCAGAACTGAGTTTGAACGATAAAAGATTTATAAAAGAAATATCTATAAAAGATAACGCAATGGAGTGTGTATGTACGCATATACAGTTGAACCACTATATATTCCCATTGGACAAGAAGTCATAGCGGCGGATTTTTATCGACCTAAAAATCTAAAAAAACCTGCTGTTATTATTATGGCTCATGGATTTGCATGTTTAAGACAATTTAAGTTGGTGAGCTATGCGCAAAAAATTGCACAGGCAGGCTATGCGGTTGTGCTGTTTGATTATCGTTTTTGGGGAGGAAGTACAGGCTTTCCTCGTGAACTGATTTCATTGCAGAATCAGTTGGATGATTGGAAAACCGTGGTCAGTTATGTCGCAACACAAAAGAAAATTAATCCAAAAAAAATAGCGCTTTGGGGGACCTCTTTGAGTGGAGGCTATGTACTTAGTCTTGCAAATGAGCTAAAGAGTGTCCAAGCTATTATGGTGCAAGTGCCTTATGTGGATGGGGCAGAAACTGCAAAATTGTTTCCAATTCAACAGTTACCCAAGGCATTAAAAATATCCAGTCAAGATTATATGGGGGCAAAAGTTGGTATGCTTCCACGAACCTTACCTGTGGTACATCCCTTTGATTTATGTTTTATTCCGACCAAAGATAGTTATAACGGCTATATGTCGATTGTAAATCCAGACTACTTTTGGAGTGGTGAAGTTCCGGCACGGGTATTTTTTAATTTAATCCGTTTTAGACCAATTCAGACTGTCAGAAGTATTAATATTCCTGTGCTATTTATTGCGGCTAAAAAAGACAGTTTTATCCCCATTGAATCTAGCCGAGAAACGGCAACAAATATTGCACCTTTTGTGCAATATCATGAATGGGATATGGCACATTTTGATATTTATCATGGGAAATGGTTGGAAAAATCAATTTTGACCCAATTAGAGTTTTTACATCAACATATTGGAGTGAGCTAGATGATTATTGTATGCCCATCATGTGGCGCAAAAAACCGAGTTCCCGAAGATAAACTAAATGCTCAACCCACTTGTGGTCAATGTCATCAAAATTTGATTGCACTTGCTCCTATTGAGTTAAATGAACAAAATTTCAGTAACTTTGTCAGTCATAGTGATTTGCCAATTATGATTGATTTATGGGCAGAGTGGTGTGGCCCATGCAAAATGATGGCACCGCATTTTGCTGAAGTTGCAAAAAATAACCCCCATGTGGTTTTTGCTAAAATTGATACTGAAGCGAATCCACGGTTAAGTAGTGCATTTAATATTCGCAGTATCCCAACCGTGGTTTTAATGAATAAAACCACGGAAGTTGCTAGAATAAGTGGTGCGTTACGTGCTAACCAATTACAAGAATGGTTAGATCAACAATTGAATGCCCATAAGTAATTCACGGGCTCGGAGTTATTGTGTCAGATTCTCATGTAAAACCTGAAGGTACACTGTCTTTACAAACCATCGCAATGCCAGCAGATACAAACTGGAGTGGTGATGTTTTTGGTGGTTGGATTGTTTCACAAATGGATTTGGCTGGTGCAATTCATGCAGAACGCTTTAGTAAAGGGCGTTGTGCAACGATTTCGATTAATCAGATGACTTTTCTTGTTCCCGTAAAAGTGGGGGATGTGATCAGCTGTTATACCAAGCTTTTAAAGGTCGGTAATACATCGATTCAAATGCAGATCGAAGTTTGGGATAGTCATGACAGTTCTCGTGCTGCCAAACGTGTCACTGCAGGTGTATTTACCTTTGTCGCTGTAGATGTTGCGGGAAATAAACGCCAAATTCCTGAAGATGTAAAGCAGAAGTATTTAGCGTCGCAAAGTGCTTGAATGCTCAAGATAAAAAAATCCCAACATTGTTTGGGATTTCTTATGGAATAGGTGCTTAGATCGTTTGATTTAAATACTGTGTTAAAACATGGTATTGCTGTTGGCGCTTGATTCTGGAACAGCTTGTTGTACATCCCAGTGTTCAACAATTTTTCCATTTTCGACTCTAAAGATATCGATAATCGCAACACCACGATCTTGTGGATTTTGAGCTGAATGAACGTGTAAAAATACTAAGTTTCCTTCTGCGACAGCACGTTTGATTACACTTTTTGCTTCAGGATTTTTTTGGAAATACTGGGTAAAGTGATTTACAAAGGGCGCTTTACCATCTGGAACACGCGGATTGTGTTGAATATATTGGTCACCAATATAACGATCTGCATATGCTTTAACTTGATGCTTTTGAAATACACCTTCATAAAAATCAGTCACAATGGTTTTATTTTGTTGCGCTTGTTGGGTGTTTGATTTCGCTGCTAATGTGTTGCCCGTTGCAGCAGTAGCAACGTGACTTGGATTTTGGGCACATGCAGTGAGAAACAAAATAGGGCTTAGAATGAGGCTGAGTAAAATAATTTTTCTTGGCGTAGCTGATCGCATGGTTATTCTCTATAGTTCAAGTCTTAATAGTTCAAGATGGTGGTGGAAATAACACCATCTTGATGAGTAAGTAAGCATGAATATAGTGAATAATCGTCACTCATTATTTGTACTTTGGTAAATTTTATACTAACTAAACAGTAAGTTTTATTTACATTTGCAGATTTGTATTTATTTCTTTTTTAGGCGTTCTTTTGACACCCAAGCCCACACCATTTGGCATTCGACAGGCTCTTTTCCAGACTCATCCATAATGGTGACTGGAACCAGTGTTTCACCTTTTTCAGAGCTTTGCATTTCTAAAATTTGTTCTTTTCTCAATGTCGCTGTTGCTGTCATATCACCTTTAGACGGTCGTTTATATTCAATATGCATGCTTTTGATCAATACAATTGAACTATCAGGAACATTCATACCTGTGACAAAGCCTGTTGCTGTTTCAGCAATCAGCGCCATTGCAACAGCGTGTAATTGTCCAATATGGTTTTGCATAGCACGGTGGTTTTTAATTTCCACCACAACTTTTGAATGGCTGACTTCTAGGTACTTAATATTGGCTGTGCCCACCATAGGCACAACTCGACCAAACGCCTTACTCCAGAGCGTACTACGAATGCCTTTAGGGAATTTAGAAGTCGCTTTCACAAGTTTAGATAAACGGTTGGTCTGAGTCATGTCTTAACCTATAGTGTTGCTAAAGACCTTAGTCTTTGAAGTTATTAAATTGTAAAGGTACACCGAATTGTTGTTCTTTTAAAAATGCCATAACTTGCTGTAATGTATCGCGCTTTTTATCAGTTACACGTATCTTGTCACCTTGGATAGAAGATTGCACTTTGACGCCACTTTCTTTAATGGCTTTATTAATTTTTTTTGCGGTATCTGAGTCAAGTCCATCTTTAAGCTTGATCACTTGCACAATATTTTTACCTGAAGCCGTCATTTTTTGTGGATCAAGGGCTTGAATATCGATTTTACGTTTAAAGAAATGATTTTCAAGCATGCTATAGACTTGTTCACATTGGAAATCACTTTCAGTTGAAATTTTAATTTCTTTGGCTTTTTCATTAATTTCGATTGAAACGTCCTGACCACGGAAGTCAAAGCGTGTTGCAATTTCTTTTTGTGTGTTTTGAACAGCATGATTTACTTCAAAAATCTCTAATTCTGAAACAATATCGAAAGATGGCATAGTTTAGACCTTTACAAATGGAAAGAATATCTGAGATGCTAGGGATGTTTTCTTCATTTGCCAAGTGTTGTTTACATCAAAGGAGTGCACAATGATCCGTAAATTAGAAATTACAACATTTGAGTTCCCAGAAAATGCAGTTATCTGGGATGTTCGTGATGCAAAAGCCTTTGCCGAAGGCCATGTAAAAGGGGCTGTAAATCAGCCTATAGATGGTTTAAGTGCTGAGAGCTTGACTCAAGTGAATTCGGATCAGTCCATTTACATTTTATGTGGTGGTGGAAGTAAAGCGCCTCGAGCTGCTGAAAAATTAGAGAGTTTAGATGATTCTCGTGATTACGTTGTACTTATGGGGGGAACACGTGCAGCACGTGATGCAGGTCTCCCATTAGAACAGGGTTCATAAAAAAGCGCCGAAAGGCGCTTTTTTATTACAGATAATCAATAAAAAAGAATCATGATTGAATCGGTTTAAAATAAGGTTTTTTGGCTTTTACTTTCTTTTGAAAGCGGTTTGGATTTAATTTTTGCAATAAATTTTGAGGAATCGGGCAAGCTTGATTAAGGACCAAAGCCACCAAGATTTCACTACACAAGGGCGCAAATAAAAAACCTTTAGAGCCAAGCCCAGAAAATGTATAAATCTCTTTCTCAGCTTCAACTTTTCCCAGTAATGGAAAATAGTCCAGACTTTGGGCTCGTACTGAAGCACGTCCGTGCCATTCATCCACTTTGCAGAGTGATTCTGCGTATTGTGGAAACACACTGTGGATAAGTTCATAGTTATGCACATGGTCTTCAAGCAAAACTTCAGTGTCATCACGATTTGGATAAAAAGAAGCACCTAAAATCAAATGCTGCTCATCAAGCTGCATGCAGTAGCCACCATAACTGTAGGCGTATTGCGGATCTAATCGGTGTTTAATATTGTTGAGCCAACTGACTTGTCCACGGATCGGTTTGAGTATAGGGAACTGCTCAAAAAAAGCATGGCTTTCTTTGGCACAACATACAATCACATGATTAAAATCACTAAGATCTGTGTGCTGGCTATCTTGTAGTGTTAATTGATGATGATTCGATTGAACAATACTATGAATGTGAGCATGTTTAAATTGAATCAGCGGATGTTCAAGAATTTGGTCTTTGAGTTGCTGGGGATAAATTGAACCCGCTTGAGTGAGCTGTAAGCTCTCTAGCGTGGTTTGTAGCTCTAAATCATCGGCTGTTTGAGTTTTGAGTAAATCTTGAGGATATTGCGCTGCTAAATCCAGTAAATGTTCAGCATTTTTTTGTACTAATTGTTGAACCGCAATAGCACGAAAAGCCTGAAATTTTGGATAGTGCTGTAGGGCATGTTGCCAAGCCAAGGTCATTAAATGTTCCGAACTTTGCTCGATGGGGCATAGTTTCGGATTTAATAAGGCTAGAGGGTTACCAGAAGCACCTGCTAAAGGCGCTGATTGGTCGTAAATCGTAACTTGATGTCCTCTTTGGGCAAATCCCCATGCGCAGCTTAGACCTGCAATTCCAGCACCAATGATGGCGATTTGGCGTTGATTGAAATTATTTTGATTTTTCCGTGTTTTTTTTTGAATATTTTGCGCTGCAAGGTCCATTGACTGTGATTGATTTTCTTCGACTGCTTGCTCAGATGGATTCCAAATGGCTTTTAGCATTTCACGTTTATGACCAAAACCACGCGGACGTGAAATAGTGATTCCATGCTGTTTTAGACCCCGTTTAAGCACACCTGCCACGCTGAATGAGGCAAAAGTTGTTCCAAAATCTGACAGTCTGACAATATTGTTTAAAACTTTGTCTTCCCACATATCTGGATTACAAGAGGGTGCAAATCCATCTAAAAACCATGCATTAACTTGTTGGGCTTTTACCATTGCTGGAAATACATCATGTGCATCACCTAACCACAGATCAATTGAAAAACGCGCTTCTGGAAAGCTTAAACGGTGACAACCTGCGATGGGTAATGGATAGTGTTGAATCAACTGATCAGAAAATTGTTGAAGTTCAGTCCAGACCTTCAACGCACGGGTTAAATCCTGTTTAGACAAGGGGAACTTCTCTACACTGATCACATGTAGGTGGCTGTGATTATCTGGACGAACATTGTGCCAAAGTTGCCACAATGCCAAAATATTTAATCCTGTACCAAAGCCAGTTTCACCAACACAGAAATATTCAAAATCATCTAAATCTGCAAGTCGTGTTGAAAGATCATTACCATTCAAAAATACGTGTCGGGTTTCAAGTAACCCGTTGTCTTTAGAAAAATAGACATCACCAAATTGTTTGGAAATTGGAACTTCAATTCCATCAATACATTGCCAGTCTAAATCGGCAGTTTGAATGGCATTTGACAAAGCAGATTACCTTTTGATAATTAAAATGAAAAAACCTGACATTTCGCAGTATCAGGTTATAGCGTGAAACTTTCTAAGTGCAAAGTCAAAGCAGTGGGCTTACCACTGACGACGACGTTTGGTATAGATATAGCTTGCGATTAAAAAGCCAAGTAAAACACCAACAGCAATGGTCGCAGCACCATATAAGAACATTTGCGCACTTTGTTCACTTTGTAGAACTTGAACTTGTACACCCAGATTGTCATTTTTGAGTTGTAATTCTTGGTTCTGTGAAAGGGCTTCTAAATTGGCCTTTTCAAGTTGCTGTAAACGTGTTGCTTGGTCTTTAACCAAAGCTTTAGCTTTGGCATCTTGAGACGCTTTTTCTTTGCTAATTTGTTCAGCCGTTAAAGGTTTGTTTTCTTGTGCTTGCGCCTGTGTTTGGGTGCTGGAATTTGCACCTGCTACAGCAGAAATAATACTCGGTTTTGGCGGTGCAACAGGTTGGGCCGCCTGAGTAGGCGCTGCCGTCGTTGCTTGAGTCGCTGAAGATTGAGTAGGCTCAGCCGATACAACAGGTGATAAAAGTACAAAAGAACTTAAAGTCAGGCTAAGTAAGCTTTGGACGACAACGCGCATTATGTTATCCCTTAGGCAATGCTTTATTGAATGGTTTAACATCAATATGACTATAAATCCCTTCTTTTAAGAAAGGTTCGTCTTTTAACCATTCATCCAAAGCTTCACGGCTGTCAAAATCGAGAATTAAAGTACTGCCATAAAAACCTGCTTGTGGATTTTCACGATCAATCGGCATCGCCCCAGCCACGATGACACGGCCTTCAGCATCTAACTTCTCGAGTCGAGCTAAATGTTGTGGGCGTACAGCAAGACGTTTTTCTACTGTACCTGCTTGATCTGTACACGTAATTACAAATAATGGCATGATATTTCTCGATTTTCTAAAACACTTTATTCATCGGTAGATTTAAAGTGTTTTCGTAATATAACAAACTGGATAATAATAAAGGAAAACATGACGATCATGTCACCAAATGCTGTAAATTCACCCCAATATTTTCCACCTGCAAATAAAAATGCGAAGAAAATATGTAAACAAGACATGACAATGAACATTGCAGCCCATGCAAAGTTTAGATTTTTCCAGCCTTTTTCAGTCAGGTTTAAAACAGGACCAAATAATCTTTGAATGAGTGGCTTCTTTTCTTTACCAAAATAGGGAGAGAGTAAGAACGCGCCAGCAAAGGCTAAATTCAAAATTGCAGCTTTCAGGCGAATATAGAAGTCATCACTCAACATTAAGGTGATTCCGCCAAAAATGACGGTCATGAACAAAACAAACCATTGTTGTTTATCCAGACGGAATTTTTGGAAAATGAATAATGCACCATAGACCACAAGCATTGAAATAATCAGACCTGTAGTTGCAACAAGAATGTTGTTGTTATTTACACCACCTGCTGAGCCGATCAATTGTAATAATGGATGATCGGTGTTTTTAGGATCAACCGTTTTGTATAAATAAAAGAAAATTATGAGGGGCACAAAGTCTAAAAGTGCTTTCATGTTAAAGTATCTAGTCTGTTCAGGTTGATGGGATAGTATAAAAGATGCAAGGCATAGATTTACATACTCACAGTAATATTTCTGATGGGATTCTGACGCCAGAGTTATTGGTTCAAGCTGCCATCGAGAAAAGCATACATACACTTGCATTGACGGACCACGATAGCATGGATGGCTTAATACAAGCTGAACAATTTGCAAAAAATCAACCAATTCAAATCATTTCAGGTGTAGAAATCTCTAGTCAATGGTCCAGACCTGAGACTAAAAAAAGTTATGGTGTGCATATTGTTGCGCTCAATATGCAAAATCCTGAACCATTACAACAGCTTTTAACGCAACAGAAGAAAATTCGTGCTGAGCGAGCCAAGCAAATCTGTGATCTGCTAATTCCTTTGATTCATCAGGATATTTATGCAGAAGTTGTGGCAAAGGTGGATGGTGAACCTGATCGGATTACTCGGACGCATATTGCCAAGACCCTTGTAGAAAAGGGTTTTGTTCAGCGTGCACAGCAGGCATTTGATAAATACATTAAGGAAGGTAAAAAAGCCTATGTAAAATTTGATGGTTTAGGTTTGGCAGAAACCATTCAAGTGATTCATGAAAGTCAAGGTTTTGCAGTATTGGCACACCCAACACGTTATGATCTATCAGCAACAAATACCCGTTATTTAATTGAAATCTTTGCACAATATGGTGGGGATGCTGTTGAGCTTCCACCCGCAATGGAACCCGCTTCAACACGACAAATGGTTGATCGAATGATTGCTGAATATGGTTTAAAAGTCTCTGTGGGGAGTGATTTTCATGGTGACAATATGCCTTGGATTAAATTGGGCAATATTCCACGTGTTAAAGAAGGGCAAGTAGGGATTTGGGAGAGTTTCCGATAATACATCGTGATGATGTATTCAAATACTTAGATTTTCGAATGAGATCTGTTTTGGAAAGGCATCTCATTTGAATGAAACAAAAAATCCCTCTATGGTAGAGGGATTTGGGTTGATTATAAAATCAACTTTCTTTAACAGTATAAGGGTTTTCAAAGCCTAGTTTTTTCAAGATTTCAATTTCGAGCGCTTCCATTTCCTCGGCATCATCATCAGAAGTTTCATGGTCATAACCCATTAAATGTAAGGTGCCATGAACCAGCATATGAGTGAAATGCTCAATAGGTGTTTTTTGTTGTTCAATCGACTCTTGTAAAACCACGGGGATGCAAATGACTAAATCACCGATGGGTAATGCATCGAGCATGGGTAAAACTTCTTCAGGAATCTCACTTGGAAAAGACAATACATTGGTGGGTTTGTCTTTTTCACGATATTCAAAATTTAATTTGTGACTTTCATCTTCATCAACACACGCAATTCCGATTTCACAATCTTGGTCTACATCAATATGACGTAGTGTTGTTTCAATGACTTTTTTTACATAGACACGTTTGAGCACCAATTCTGGTGCTTCAAACGCTTGTTGTAACGATAAGCTAAGTTTCAAAAACAGTCCTTAAACATTTTCCTGATTTGCAGCAGTATGTTCTTCATGTTGAGCATCTGCGGCAGAATCATTTTCAGAAATTAAGGCTTCTTGACGTGCTTTACGTTCTGCACGTGCTTCAGCACTTAAACGGTATTGTTCACTGTCCCATCCTTCATAAGCCTCTACAATTTTTTGTACCAGCTGGTGACGAACGACATCACGGGAATGGAAGCGAGTGATGTGAATTTCTTTGATTTTTTCGATAATACGCAATGCGTGAGCAAGACCAGACTGTTGCCCGCGTGGTAAATCGACCTGCGTAATATCCCCAGTGATCACTGCACGAGAACCAAAACCTAAACGGGTCAAAAACATCTTCATCTGTTCAGGGGTGGTGTTTTGTGCTTCATCGAGAATCACAAAGGAATGATTTAATGTACGGCCACGCATATAAGCAAGCGGTGCAACTTCAATCACTTGACGCTCAATCAGTTTTGCAACTTTTTCAAAGCCAAGCATTTCATACAATGCATCATAAAGCGGGCGTAGATATGGGTCGATCTTTTGGCTTAAATCACCCGGCAAGAAACCGAGTTTTTCCCCAGCTTCAACAGCAGGGCGAACCAAAAGGATCCGTTGAATTTCATTACGTTCTAGCATATCTACCGCAGCAGCGACTGCAAGATAGGTTTTACCTGTACCTGCAGGGCCGATTCCGAAAGAAATATCGCTTTGTAGAATACGTTGTACATAACGTTTTTGATTGGCACCACGAGGGTTGATTCGACCTTTACGCGTTTGCAACCAGACATCATCTAAACCGGTATGCTCATTGTCTGAAAGGTCGTCTTGTAACTCACGGTCAGTTTGGCTGCCTTGAATCATCAAATGAATCGTATCAGCACTGATTTGCTGAGAGAGTTCAGCTTCTGCATGCAAACGCTGCAATAAACCTTCAGCTCTCTCAACTGCTTCTAAATCACCATCGATATAGAAGTTATCGTTGCGATGAGAAATGTTGACATTTAAACGTTGTTCGATTTGTTTCAGATGACCGTTATAAGCACCTAACATGCTTTTTAAACGTTCAACTGAAATACCTGGAAAAGCTACTGTACGTCGAATCGCTGCAGTCAAGAGATATCCTTTTTTAAAGTAAAGTCTATACCCTTACATTACGCCACGTCAGGCTCAAGATTCAAGAGTTCTCCATAAACTAAATTTAGGGTCTTAATCTCTGTAACCTCAATCTCTGCAAAGCGTCCGACCCAAGAGGCGTCACCTACAAATGTTACTAAACGTGTATTGTCAGCTGTACCGACCAATAAATTTGGATCTTTATTAGAAACATTTTCAACCAGTACACGTTGAATGGTCCCTAACATCGCATCGGTTTTACGAATACTTGATTGCTTAATCCAGTGTTGAACTTTGGCTAAACGTTCTTTCTTGACTGCATCAGAAGTGTCATCAGGTAATTCAGACGCTGGTGTGCCAGGACGTTTTGAATAAACAAAACTATAAGAATGATCAAAGTCTAAATCTTGGATAAACTGATAGGTTTCTTCAAAATGTGCATCAGTTTCACCAGGGAAGCCGATGATGAAATCTGAAGATAAATGCATATCTGGACGAGCTTTACGCAGTTTGGCAATTTTTTCGATATAGACATCAATGGTGTGGTTACGCTTCATCGCTTGTAACACATCATTTGAGCCGCTTTGTACAGGTAAATGCAGATGTGAAACCATTTGTGGTAGGTCACGGTAGCATTGAATCAAATCTTCATTAAATTCTAGCGGATGTGAAGTCGTATAGCGTAAACGACCGATTCCTGGAATTTCTGCAACCAAACGTAATAAATCTGCAAAGGTACAAATTTCACCTTCAAAAGTTTCACCACGGTAACCGTTTACATTTTGTCCTAAAAGGCTAATTTCACGAACGCCTTTTTCAGCCAAACCGGCAATTTCTGCCAAGACATCATCCAAAGGACGAGAAACTTCTTCACCACGAGTATAGGGAACCACACAGAAAGA
Organism: Acinetobacter sp. 1125_18A; assembly: GCF_052824985.1. Lineage (NCBI taxonomy): Bacteria > Pseudomonadati > Pseudomonadota > Gammaproteobacteria > Moraxellales > Moraxellaceae > Acinetobacter > Acinetobacter sp. 1125_18A. Next base: position 9,707 of record NZ_VTDG01000006.1, on the reverse strand, counting down.
ACAGTACTTTGAACAACCTTCCATGATTGAAACAAACGCTTTGTAACCTTCAACACGCGGTTCAGGTAAAAAGTCGAATTTTTCAATGTCAGGGAATGAAATATCTACGAGTTTAATTTTGTCTTTTTTCGGTTTTTCGATTTGCTCAACATGCTGATCCAGCATTTGCGGTAAACGGTGCAAGGTTTGAGGGCCAAAAACCATATCGACATACGGTGCACGTTTTTGAATGTTGTCGCCTTCTTGAGAAGCAACACATCCACCAACACCGATGACGAGATCAGGATTTTTTTCTTTTAATTTGCGCCAGCGACCCAACTCAGAAAATACTTTTTCTTGGGCTTTTTCTCGAATTGAGCAGGTATTCATTAACAGGATATCTGCGTCACTTGGATCTTTGGTTAAAATATAACCGTGTGAGTCGCCTAAAAGATCTGCCATACGATGACTGTCATACTCATTCATCTGACACCCTTGCGTTTCGATATACAGTTTTTTTACTGCACCGTCGGCTGGGGTGTGCTGTGGCTGGGTTACAGTGTTTTCTGAGGCAGCTTTGGCACCATTGGGAATGAAGGTTTGAACCGTCATGGAGGCGTCTTTCCTATGAATAAAGGGAATTTTGAATGTGTACTAAGCCTGCTATTTTAACAGACTCATAAAAGGCGCGCTATTTTATAGCATTTAGAGTGAACTCAGGAAAATATTTAGCGGCTATTGCCATTTATTGGATTGTAGGGCATTGAAAATGAAAATTATGAAGAAAAAATAGAGAACAATATTAATGATGAATCATAAGGTTACATAACACAACAGTAGAAATGGATTAGAATAATTAAACTAGGCACAAATAAGTGCATCAGTATGTTAAAGGCACATCATGCAGGTTGAGAGAAAAACGGTGTTAAAGCAGCAACTTAAGCAAAATAAATTAAAACTTTACCTTTTAGGAACAGTTGCATGTACAAGCCTGCAAGTGGCTCATGCTGCTGAAGAGCAGTTTAATGATGCTTTACGTAATGCAAATAATCCAAGCGCTTTAGAACAATACCGTTCTTCAATGCAAAATGATGCTTTGGGCTATTATCCTGAGTATTGGTCACTGAATTCAAATCTCGCTTTTCAACCTCCTGCAAATATTATTAGCTTTGCGCAACGTTATCCTCAATCGGCGATGGCGGAAAAGTTAGCTGCGGATTATGTCGAAGAAAAGGTGAAACAAGCAGATTACGCCAGTGCGCAACCTGTATTGCAATATGTCTCTAATCCAGATCAAGCAGAACGTTGTGCTGTTGCTCAAGTTCGTGCGAAAACTGGAGACGTTTTGGTCTATGCTGAATTTAAAGATGTTTGGTTGGCAACCAATTCTCAACCTGAATCATGCAATGGTTTAGGCCGCATGATGCTTAGTAGCCCACTCATGACCGCCCAAGATCGCCAACAACGATTATATACACAACTGAGAGCAGGGCAGTCTGGTCTAGCCATCGCTACCGCACAAACGATTGGCGTTAATTTATCGTTAACCCAATTGAACCAAATCCAAGCCAATCCATTAAATTATTTATGGTCTGCACCAAAAAACAATGTAGAAGATTATGCTTATTTGGTTTATGCACTGGGTCGTGCAGCAGATACGGATTTAACCAGCGCTTTGCAGTCGGTACCTAAGTTGGTTCAGGGTGTACCAGCAGATGTACAAAAATATATTTATCGTACAGTCGGTTATATCGGCGGAACGACCGTCATGAAAAATAATTTTAATCGTGAAGTACTGCAAAATTTTGATGCAAGCTATGGTGTGCCTTTCAGTGCAGAAGAAGCAGAAGTTTATGCACGACAAGCCATTCGATTTGGGGCTTGGGAAAGTGTGATTCGTGCAATAGACAGTATGAGCGTGACACAAAAGCAAGAAGACCGTTGGCAATATTGGTTGGCGCGTGCTTCAGAACAACGCAATGATGCACAATCTAAAAGAACCGCCAAAGATATCTATCAACGATTGGCAATGTCGGGTGATGATTATCATAATCTGCTTGCTAAAGATCATTTGGGGCAAAAGTATAATGATAGCCCTGCCAGAGAACAGCCTTCAACTGATGATCAGCAACGCTTAAATAGCGATATTCATTTCCGTCGTGCATTTACTTTACGAAATATTAATGCACCTGCAACTTATACCAATAGGGAATGGAACTGGGCAGTACGTCAGGCATACTTAAAACATGATGATGGGTTGCTGCTTGCTGCGGCAAAACGTGCAACTGAGATGGGCTGGTATGATCGTGCAATTTATGCGGCAGAACGTACTGAGAAAAAACATAACTATGTTTATCGTTATGCAACACCTCATCAGTCGTTAGTGGTGAGTCATAGCCGTAATGCGGGTATTGATCCTGCTTGGGCCTATGGTTTAATGCGCCAAGAAAGCCGTTTTGTAACTGCTGCTCGCTCACATGTTGGTGCAGGTGGTTTGATGCAAATCATGCCAGGCACTGCAAAGTTGGTGGCAAAACAAATGGGTGAAACTTATAATCCTGCTGCGCTCAGTGATGCCAATACCAATATTCGCTATGGTACTTTCTATCTATCGATGATTCATGGTCAATTAAGCAGTAATCCTGTCTTGGCAACCGCAGGGTATAATGCTGGGCCAAATCGCGCGAAACGTTGGCAACCAGATTATCAAAATCTTTCAGCAGATCAATATACAGAATCTATTCCTCTGAATGAAACACGTGACTATGTAAAAAATGTGATGACCAATGCAGCACATTATGGAATCTTGTTGGGACAAGGGCCTCAAGCGATTGAAAGTCGTATGCCTGTTATTCCAACCCGTGTTTCACAATAAAACTATTTGGACTTGGATGAAACTTTGTTGGTAAATCAATGATTTTCAAAATTTTGCGTAAATTGAAACAATCTTGCTTAGCATGGAGCTTATGCTTTGCGGGATTGTTTGGGCTCAATGTGCAGTTACATGCTGCACCGCAATTACAAGGCTATGTCATGCAAGTCCAGTTGACACCTGCTGTCTGTGCACTTGATTCTTCAAAACAAAAGCAACGCAAATGTCTCGAAGGTTATTCATTGACAATCACAGGTCTGTTGCCTGAAACGACAGAGCGGAATTGCACTACGAATACATCTGCAAGTTTAACGCCTTTACAAGCTAAGGTGGTTGCACGGGTAATGCCTGAGGAAAATGCACGTATTCAATTGTGGCGTAGTGTGGGTGGCTGTGTTCCAATGAATGCGAGTCAATATTTTAGAACTGTGATTAATTTAGCAGATCGTTTGAAAATTCCTGCAGATTTAACCAGCTCTGAAAACAAAAATGTGCAACATAATGCGTTAAAAACTCAATTTGTTAGATTAAACCCGGGAATGAATAACGACAGTATCCGTTTTACTTGTCAAAGTTCATCATCAAACCCAGTGTTAACCGAGGTTCAAGTGTGTTATCGGGTCAATGGTCAGTATAAACAATGTTCAAATCACATCGTTTCAAACTGCCCAAATACATTCTCGATCAAAGGGACTTATTAGTTCTTCTGAGGAATTTTATTTATATTTCCTATCATACTTTTGTTGAAAAGCATTCTCTTTTACATGCAACTGTTAAAGGATTGGAGTACAATCTTTGCCGTTTATGATAATTCGATTAAAACGGATTTAACCGTTTAATCACATTAACGATCCTCATTGGAGATAATTACATGAAGCAACCTGTTCGCGTTGCCGTTACTGGCGCAGCTGGTCAAATCGGTTACAGCTTATTATTCCGTATCGCTAGCGGTGAAATGCTTGGTAAAGACCAACCCGTTATTTTGCAATTGTTAGAAGTTCCATTTGAGAAAGCTCAAGCTGCGCTTAAAGGCGTAATGATGGAATTAGATGACTGTGCTTTCCCATTATTGGCTGGCATGATCGGTACTGATGATCCAAAAGTTGCATTTAAAGATGCTGACTACGCGTTATTGGTTGGTTCACGTCCACGCGGTCCTGGTATGGAACGTGCTGACTTGTTGAAAGTGAACGGTGAAATCTTCATTGGTCAAGGCCAAGCACTTAACGAAGTTGCGAGCCGTGACGTTAAAGTACTTGTTGTAGGTAACCCTGCAAATACAAATGCTTATATCGCAATGAAATCTGCTCCAGATCTTCCAGCGAAGAACTTTACAGCAATGTTACGTCTTGACCACAACCGTGCGTTGACTCAAATTGCTCAAAAAGCGGGTGTTGCTGTAGCGGATATCAAAAACCTTACAGTCTGGGGTAACCACTCTCCAACAATGTATGCGGACTACCGTTTTGCAACTGCAAATGGCGTAAGCTTAAAAGACAAAATCAACGATGCTGATTGGAACGCAAACGTATTCCTTCCAACTGTTGGTAAACGTGGTGCTGCAATCATTGAAGCGCGTGGTCTTTCTTCTGCTGCTTCTGCTGCAAATGCTGCGATCGATCATATGCGTGATTGGGCGCTTGGCACCAATGGCGAATGGGTAACAATGGGTATTCCTTCTGACGGTTCTTATGGAATTCCTGAAGGTGTGATGTACGGTGTTCCTGTAATTTGTGAAAATGGCGAATACACTCGTGTTGAAGGCTTAGAAATTGATGCATTCAGCCGTGAACGTATGGACAAAACACTTCAAGAACTTGAAGAAGAGCGCGCAGCTATTGCTGATATGCTTAAATAATTAAAAATTAATCTTTTAAAGATTAATTTTGAAAAAGCACTCTATTTAGAGTGCTTTTTTTATGCTTCAAATCAAACATCTTGAGAATAGATAATTTATATTAAGCCAACATTTGTTTGTTTTTTAATCACAAATTGAAACAAGAAAATTAAAATCTAGACTATCTTTTAAAATTATTTTCTTATAAGTTAATTGAATAAAAGATGACAAATAAATTTATATAAGGAGGCAATATGCTCAGGACGAACACACCATCCTTAGAATTACTATTTTCTCAACTTGGTTTGGCAAATAGTCCCGCAGCAATTGAGCTATATGTACGCACTCATCAATTGCCAGCAAATCTTTCATTACATGAAGCGCCGTTTTGGAATAAATCTCAACGTGACTTATTAATTAGTCATTTGATACAAGATGATGATTGGGCAATTTGGATTGACGAGTTAAACCAACAATTACATCTAGATGCGTATAAGCTAACAGCCTAATGATTTAGTTTCCCCCAGAGCAACAAAAAAGATGGCCGTTATGGCCATCTTTTCTATTTCGCATCGATCAAATTAGCATTGATCAAAACGAATAACAAATTGAGTTATTTTGAAAGGGCATAGCGCTGATCAATGTAATTTAGACTGAATCATTTGACTAAACCAAGCTTCATTGCGAACAGGTCTAAAGGCAGTGTGTTGTTGCAGTAAGGTTAAATCAAAATCAGTTGTCTTGATATATTTACTCAGCCAGTGACGAGTCAATGCAAATTCATTTTTACTCACAGATGCATAAGCCAACATAAAGTAAATATCAGCATGATGATGTTGTGCCAATGGTTTTAAAATCTGCTGCGTAATCAAGGCATAACGTGATTCTTTGGTTAATTCAAAGTAAATCATATAAGCTTTGGCCAAATGCAAAGAAAGCTGAATGTAGACTGACATTGGCATTTCTTCATATTCAAATCGTGCAGTTTCAAGTAAAACAATGGCTTCTTGCAAGAAATGAATTTGTTCCTGCTTTGAATGACTTTGAGTGACCAGTTGTAAGCGTAAGTCCCCACGTTCAAGTGCAAGTTCAGGTGTATTGCCTGACAAATACAATTGATCTGTTTCCCCAATACGCGAGATGATTTGTTTTGTATTATCAAACATGTGCTGAATCCTCTGAATTTATGAAGAGTATTATGAGGTCTATTTCAATAATTTAAAGCTTGGCCTATAGAGATACAGCGTTGCAAATTTGAAAACTGAGTATATTACAACACAGTATTGTCGCTTCTTAGCCATGCGGTAATTGATAGTCGCTGATGTTTGGCTTCTAGCACTTCATGTAATAAATCACTTTGGAACATGGCAATACGATTAGGCTGGGGATCTATTGTATGCCAAACATTATTTTTATCCTGTAAGTGTAACTTTCCGCCCCAGTCATCCTGCCATTCTTGGTGTAGATAATACACCGTAGAAATCATACGACCATTTTTACCTTGTGGATTATCGCGATGAAGTGCATAGAATTCACCTGCGTTATAGCAGGCAAAATGTGCTTCTACATCCTGAATGCCTAAATAAAATGAGTAGTTTAAAATTTGCGAGAGCTGTTTGAGTGCATCAATATGTTGTTGTGCGATCGTGAGCTCTTCATTGATCCACAAGATATGGTCGCTGCGAATATTGCTGATCACACCATTTTGAATTGCTGCTTCACGAAAGCGATTTAAATTTGAAGTACATTCTGCAACCAGTTGAAGTCCGTATTCAGCGGAGTAAGCATGATCAATAATGGTAAATCCATGTTGATCTAAATCATCAAGAATTTGATCAACATTCCATGACTTTGGGAGTAGCAGCGCTTCCATAAATTACCAAAAAATAGTGCAATAAAGATATGTTGTTATATTAGAACAAACGATGGACAGTGAAGAAATATTTTTTCGTGTTAAAATGATTGTTGAACTCAGGAATTAATCGAAACATGAATTACCGTCACCATTTCCATGCAGGCAACTTTGCCGATGTCATGAAACATGTGTTATTGCTGCAACTTTTGACACGTCTAAATACTAAAGACAAACCATATCGCTATATAGATACACATGGTGGTGCAGGTAAATATGATTTATCTACTTCTGAAGCACAAAAATCAGGTGAATTCTTAACCGGTATTCATCGTCTGGTTAAGCTTGATGAGTCGATTAAACGTAATGCGCCTGAAGGTGTAAAACAATATCTTAAAATTGTTGAAGATATGCGTGCAGGTTCAGGTAAAGGTGCTTATCCAGGTTCACCATGGTTTGCGCTTGAAGGCATGCGTGACATTGATAAAGCGACTATTTTTGAAATGCAGCGTGATGTGTTTCAACAATTGTATTTTAATATTCGTGATAAACGTGCGGGTTTACATGAGCGTGATGCTTATGAAGGTCTTTTGGGGGTTATTCCACCAAAAGAAAAACGTGGTTTGGTGATGATCGATCCACCTTATGAATTAGAACGTAAAGACTTTCCGCAATTGGTCGAGTTGATTGCCACTGCACATAAAAAATGGCCAACAGGCGTATTTGCAATTTGGTATCCAATTAAAGATCGTGCCATGATTGATCGTTTTGAAAAGAAAATGATGAAAACAGGGATTCGCCGTCAGTTGGTCTGTGAAGTTTGTGTTTGGCCAGATGACACACCAGTCGGGTTGAATGGTTGTGGTTTGTTGGTGATTAATCCACCTTGGAAATTCTCTAACGACGCTGATGAGGCACTGCAATGGTTGTTCCCACATTTACGTATGAGTGAAAATGGTGGGCATGCTGCTGTTCGCTGGTTAGTGGGTGAATAATCCATTCGATTGGATATCAACAGAAACATGAACGATGGTGTGAATTACAAATTAAGACGAAATACATTGAGTAATTCACATCAATTTCACTTAAAAATGAATGTGATAAAATATTTAAGTGAGATATCAACAGCTCCATAAGAGCCATAGATAGGATTCAAAAAATGACAAATATAAATAAACCAGAAAGCCCAAACTCTTCTAATCAAGACCATGGATTTGATGGCATTACTTTTGAAGTGGAAGAAGAAGAGCATACCCATGAAGGGCAGAAGGTCAAACGTCGCGGAATCTATTTGTGGCCTAACCTGATTACAACATCTGCATTGTTATCTGGCTTTTACTCGATCATTGCCAGTATGAATGGTGACTTCACTCAAGCCGTTTATGCGATTTTCCTTGCAGCACTATTTGATGGTTTAGATGGTCGTGTTGCTCGTGCAATTGGTGCACAAAGTGCTTTTGGTGAACAATTCGATTCACTTTCTGATCTCTTGGCATTTGGTGTTGCGCCAGCAATTTTGATGTATAGCTGGAGTTTGCATGATCTAGGGCGGATTGGCTTGGCTGCTTGTTTTGTTTATACCGCGTGTGCTGCGTTTCGTTTAGCCCGCTTTAATGTACAAATTGGTGTGGTCGATAAGCGTTATTTCATCGGTGTGGCAAGCCCATTGGCAGCGATTATTATTATTGCATGGGTATGGGTTGGACAAGATTTTACCTATATTTTTGATTTAAAAGATGTTGCGATTCAAGCGACCAATGCATTTGTTATCATTGCAGTGGGTTTGTTGATGATATCAAATATTAAATATTATTCTTTTAAAACAGTAGACCGTAAACGTGTTCCATTCTTTGTGTTGCCTATAGCAGTTTTTATCCTTGCAGCAATCACTTATAATATTCCTGTAGGGATTTTAGTCATTTCGATTATCTATGCGATTTCTGGTTTTGTGACAACATTCTTAGCGAGAAAGACTACTGTTGAATAAAAGATAAAAAGGTAAGGGGGCTTGATATGCGGTTGTTTCAAGATTTCTTAGATCAGTCTAAACAGCTGAATCAAGCTCAAAAGCCTATAGAACTTTGCTGTCATCCCCCACAAGACAGATATAAAATTATTCATCAAAAATTAGTGCTTGCCAATTTACCTGCGCCGTTGCATTACCTCAATTTTTTTAGTTTGATTGGACAGCCCAATAGTCCTGTTTTTTGCAATAACAATGAAATCTCAACAACTGCTTTAGATACAGCAACCTTACTGGTCAGCTCCAGCCCCCATATGGTGGGACAATTAAACTCATACTCAATTCAGCATGAATGCCAATTTCACCTTGATGAAAATAGCAATGTGACCTATACATTTGGTCAAAAAGAAAAAGTGTTTGGAAAAATTCCTGATTTTACTATTCAAAGACAAGATGACGAATTGAGTGTGAATTTAAGCATTACAACAATACCTTTGATTTCTCATTTTATTCATTTGAAATTTGGATTTGCACAGCACTGGTCTTTGGTTGCACATTGTAAAGGGACAATTCAATACAAAGATCAAAATTACCAAATTGAACAAAATGCTGTTTTTGAATATATGAAAACAGTGAATTTTCCTTATCTGCCTTATGCGCTGTATACATATCAATTGATTCAAGTGAATGATGATCTACAGATTATTTTTATGCATAGTCGTGATCAGATGAATAATATTTTACATTCACGTATCTATATTCGAGATATTCAAAACAATGAAACAAAAATGCTTGATCGACAGGTCTGTTTCAATATTCATCGGGTGTTCCCTAAAGTGACAACAGTAAATCATCAGGAGATGTATTTACCACGCGAGTTTGAATGGCAATATCAAGATGAAAATACCAAAATTGATATTCAAGCACAAAGCCGTGGTGATTATAAATTTGGCTTAGCCGCGGGTTATGTTGGAAGTTTTGTTTATCAACTACATCTCAATGATGAATATTATCAAGGTGAGGGTGGTTACTGTGAATATATAGATTGCCGCCCTTTAAAATGGCAGGAAATAGATAAAGACAATAAATTATCAAATAAATCGAGCAGTCCTGTGCTGATCATGCTTAAAAAATAGACCAAAAAACAGAAATAAGGCCAATTTAGAAGAATAAATAAGCAAGTGATAGATATAATGAAAAATAA
>NZ_VTDG01000005.1:0-336127 GCF_052824985.1 Acinetobacter sp. 1125_18A | reverse complement strand
CGGGGTGTTTTTTTATGCGCGGTGTTTATTAGCGAAATGAAAAGAAACCTGTAGAAGAATTGAAGTGCATAAGCAACTGAAAATAAATAGATTTTTGTAGATACAAAAAGAAAACCCCATCATCCTGATGGGGTTTTCTTCGTATTGGTGTGTTAGATTTGACTCCTGTCGAATCTCACGTCCTGTGTGTTTTCTTATTCTCAATGAGACTTCCTGTCTCTTTATATTTGCTATCATAAGCGCAATGTCTAAATCAGTATATTCGCTAATCACTACGATTGTTGTAGGTTAAAGCTTACAAGATGATCCAATTAAAAATTAAGACCCAATTCGCTCAGTTACCAATATGAAATGGTGAGATGGATACTTTTGTTTAAAATAAATCGATAAGTCATAACAATATTGAGGGAATCTAAAATGAAGGCTTTTCGACAGTGCTTAATCTATTTACCCCTATTGCTCAGCTGTAACTTGTTGAGTGCATGTAATGCTCAAAATAATCAAACCACTACAGCAAATTCGCTGATCAACCAGACCTATCAGATCCAAAAAGTCGCGACCTTTGATGAACCTTGGGCAATGGCTGAGTTGGCTGATGGTCGTTTACTGATTACCGAAAGGAGAGGAAAGCTAAAACTGTTTGATCCTTCCACATTGAAAAGTATAGAAATTTCAGGGCTTCCCCAAGTGGCTTATGGAGGACAAGGTGGCTTAGGTGATATTGTTTTACATCCTGATTTTGCAAACAATCATCAAATTTATTTAAGTTATGCCGAAACAGGAAAAGGGGGATATGGTGCGGTTGTGATTCGTGGTGAATTAAATCTACAAGAAAAAAATCCTCGAATAATCAATATTAAAAGAATTTGGGAACAAGTTCCTAAGGTTTCAGGACAAGGGCATTATGCACATCGAATGATTTTTGCAAAGGATGGCAAGCTCTGGATTAGTTCTGGTGAACGCCAGAAATTTGATCCTGCTCAAGATATGAACTCAAATTTAGGCAAAGTTTTAAGATTGAATGATGATGGTACTGTTGTTGCAGATCATCCATTTACTCAACAAGGTGAGATTGCAAAACAAGTATGGTCGTTGGGTCATCGTAATCCCTTAGGTATGGCTTTTGATGCGAAGGATCAATTGTGGGTGGTTGAAATGGGGCCTAAAGGAGGAGATGAGTTAAATCTGATTAAGAAGGGCGAAAATTATGGTTATCCGATTGTTTCCAATGGTGATCATTATTCAGGAAAATCCATTCCCGATCATGCGACACGTCCTGACTTTAAGGCACCAGAAATCAGTTGGACACCAGTAATATCACCCTCCAGTTTGGTCTTTTATCAAGATGAATTATTCCCGAAATGGAATCATAAAGCCTTGATTGGTGGGTTATCTTCAGAAGCGATTATTGTGGTTGATACTGAATCGAAGCCTGTCCGTGAGGTACAGCGTTTAAACATGCAGCAACGCATTCGAGATATCCATCCCGCCCATAATGGTTCGATTTGGGTTTTGGAAGATGGGAAAAATGCGGGGCTATTAAGATTGTTACCTAAGTAAAAAATTAATTTAATTCAATGGATTATTATATTATTGAAAAGATGTGGAAGCAGCTGAATTGATATCAGTTGAATTGTTAGGGTTGTCTATAAATTATGCTATTCTTTCGATTTAAAATAATATAAATCGAGAACAATAATGCCAGCAACTACAATTGAAGTTCGCTATCAATATCCTGTAGCACAAGAAGTGGGCTTAATCGATGCTGTTCATCATGCATTGGTGAGCGCTTTTAAAATTCCTGAATATGATCGTGATATTCGTTTATTGGTACATGAACCACATCGCTTTCAATGTCCACCGAATAAGCTTTATCCTGAAAAATTTACCCTGATTCGTATTGATTGTTTTGCTGGGCGTACACTGGATACCAAGCGAAATTTGTATCGCAGTATTGTAGAGAATCTATCTGTATTAGGGATTCCCAAAGATCATATCAAAATTTTATTAAGAGAAATTCCCGCTGAAAATTGGGGAATCCGTGGTGGTCAAGCTGCCTGTGATGTGGATTTGGGTTTCGATATTCAAGTCTAGCTCTAGCTCTAGCTCAAGCTCAAATTCAATATGAATTTAAGCAGATAGAGGAAGATTACTCAGTTGTTAATATTATTAAATTCAATATGTTAATTCAGCCGATGCGCGTTTATACGGTGGAGTATATGCTGAGTGAAACATGTCTACGTATCATCAAACTGACGCAATATTGTCATTGAAATGACCTCAAAATGTCATGCTATTGGTTTCTAATAAAGCTCATTTAAATCAATAAAAAAGACCTTTATGAAAAAAATTGCTTACTCTGTTTTAGCGTTAGGCGTATTGGCTTTAACCGCATGTAATGATGATGACAAGGATTTCTCATTTGAACCATCTGTCACTGTACCGACCTTGATTTCATTTGCCAAACTTGATGTCGAAACTTATGCAGCTGGTCCAAACTCAGGTGCCTTTGTAAAGGGCGCCAATGGAATATTTCCACCTTTTAAAGGTCAGCCAGTTCAAGGCTTCTCTGGTGCTGTAAAGAACGGTGATGGCACTTATATGGCCATGGCAGACAATGGCTTTGGTACACAAGACAATTCATCTGACTTTTTACTCCGTGTTTATCAAGTAAAACCTGATTTTCGGACGAAATCAGCAGGATCTGCAAAAGTTCAAGTGATGAGCTTTATTCAGCTTCGTGATCCCAATAAATTAATACCATTTTCAATCATCAATCAAAACAGCACAGATCGTTTACTCACTGGGGCAGATTTTGATCCTGAATCGATTCAACGTACTGCGGATGGTACCTATTGGATTGGTGATGAATTTGGACCATATTTACTGCATTTTGATAAAGATGGAATACTGCTTGATTCGCCGATTGCATTACCTCATCCATTAAAAGCTGGTGTGGAATTGCGTTCTCCGCAAAATCAATTCAATAAAGCCAACATAAATTATGTAGACCCTTTGGTTCAGCAAAGCGGTGGCTTTGAAGGAATGGCACTGTCTAAGGATGGTCAATATTTATATCCTTTGTTAGAAAAACCGTTAAAAGGTGAGACTACACAACAGTTGCTTATCTCACAATTTGACGTGAAGAAGAAAGCGTATACTGGCCGATATTATTATTTTACCTTGAATGCCAAGGCGACCAATATTGGTGACTTCCAAATGTTTGATGATAAGTCTGGCATTATTATTGAGCGTGATGCGAGCCAAAACAAGTTAGATGGTTATAAGAAGCTGATTCAAATTGAACTAGGAGATTCAGGGAAAGCGGTAAAACGTTCTGACTTAGTTGATCTTATGAATATCGCCAACCCGAATAATTTATATGGTACAGCGCGAGATGGAGATATTGGTACAGCTACAACTTTTGCTTTTCCATTTGAAACCATTGAAGATGTGATTATTGAAAATAAAAATACTTTAACTGTTTTAAATGACAATAACTTCCCTGGTTCATCAGGACGAAATGCAAAGCGTGCGGATGATAATGAAATTATTCAGATTAAATTGCCTAAGGCATTGTATTAATACGCGATAAAATGCTTATCCTCCATGACCTGAAACTAAATTAATTTTAGTGATGGAAAACTTCCTCCTTTTTAAAAGTAGGGCTGGGGAGAATTAAAACTTAAACTGATCAATATTAAGTGAAATATCTGACTTTTTATTGAGGGTAAAGCATCAGTACATGCTTGAAACTAGCTGAGCAGATATTATTATTTTAAAGTGCGAAGTAATCTTTAAGCTAAATAGCAGAAAGCCAGTCAATTGACTGGCTTTCTTTATACATCATTCAAGCATAAGGATTAAGCTAAACAGTCTTGTTTAGAAACTTGATCAGGGCAGCCCAATGGATTTAAAGCACATTTTAAATCTTCAATTTGTTCATGGGTGACATAGCCTTTAGATTTTAGGTAATCTGCAACTCGGTCATCACGTAGACTTAAGAATGCTGCATCATAAACACCTAAATCTACAAATAAAGCAGCCGCTTCTAAGCTATTAAAACGGTCTAGAAACACATCATTGCCATACATCAGGAAAACATGGTCGTAATCTGCATGTGCATCGATTTTTAAACGAGCTGCCAATGTTGTCGGTGAGGTTTTGATAAAAAGCAAATCTGATAATTCATCAAATTGGGTCATATCTAAGGTATTTTCACCGGTTTTTACTTTACCTAACCATGCTTTAAAGACCAGTACCGCACCGCCACGCAGTAACATGCTCCACACTTGATGACGAACTTCATCATTTAAACATTCGCATTCATCTTCGAGACGTTGAACCAGTTTTTCTTCCTGTTGCGCTAATTTATCAAACAGACCTAAGCCTTGAGGATGGTAAGCAACAGGGGTAAATACATCAAATTTTAATTCCTCAAACACTTGAAGTGCTAAAGGCACAGCTGCTTGATAAATCGTGTTGAGTGCTTGGATTTGTGTGTCGTGGAGTTTGCTGTGTTTAAAAAGATCTTGCCAATCAATTTCAGGCAAGATTGCATTTGCACCATATTGACGATGAAATTGTTGAGCTTGGTGTAGCCCATGTGGAACAGTTTCTGAAATATTCATGGTTAAAAATCCTATTTAAAATTGAATTCAAGCGCTGTTTTTGTTTTCCTAAACATGAGCGTGATTTTGTCTTGAAGTAATTTTTGATTTATCTGAGATGCAATAGGAATACGACTAAAGTTGTAGATAGGGTAAAAAGTATTTTTTTATTTTTTAAAATCATATAAATAGAAAATTGTAACTAACTATACAAGTGTATATTTACTATTTTGATGTTATTTGCCATAGAAAAGAGGGCTTTGAGGTTTTTAGTCAATAAATGGGTTCAAGTTTTGCTATTTTTTGAATGCTTTTGCACAAAGCTTAAAAAAAATTGCTATTCCACTTAAAAAATTGCGTTACAAAACCTCTAGAATGCAACGATCTAGAGGTTGTAAATGTTTCAAAACATTAAAGAAGAACGTGATCAATAAACTGAAAAGGGTTGAACGTAGTGGAAGATTATTTAGAAATCTTCAAGCCAGATAACCATGCCCGAAGAGAAGCTGGTTTCAATGGTTTCTTCAACAACACCACGTTGAGGTCTTTAACACGCTCTGGTAATTCAGGATCAGAATCTGCAGTAATCAGTGCTGAAGGAACATTTTCCTGACGGTTTTCGACAATAAAATCTAAGCCAATTTTGCCATGATTTAAATGCTGATCAACCAGCCAGACTTGAATATTTTCTTTTTGAATAATTTCCAAAGCTTGTTCAGGTTCAGTGGCTTTAAAGACTTGATAACCCCATTTGGTCAGTAGCGTTGCCATACCCTCTAAAATCGTATCATCATTGTCCAAACATAAGATTTTATAAGCTTTGGCTTTTAATGGTACCGCTTGTACAGGTGATGAAACCACTTTAGGTGCTGCTACCATTGGTACATCAATCATAAAGCATGAGCCTTTACCTAGTTCAGAGTAAACATGCACAGGATAATCAAGCAAACTGGTCATACGTTGGACGATTGCCAGACCAAGCCCTAGGCCTTGCTCACCCCATGGCGAGGTATGTCCACAACGCTCAAACTCTTGAAACAGCTTAATGCGTTGCTCTTCTGCAATCCCTGGGCCGGTATCCCAGACACCGATACGGATATGATTTGGGCGATTAGACGCGCGTAATACACCAACAATCACACGTCCACGAGCAGTATAACGTAAGGCATTACTAACAAAGTTTTGGATGATACGACGGATCCATTGTGGGTCGGTATCAATCCAGAATTGAGCATCATGGACACGCAATTGGATATTACGTTGTGCGGCGATTGATTTAAATTGCAGTTCTAAATCACTTAATAAATCATGCAGTGGATAAGCTTGACGTTTCGGTTGGATTGAACCACCTTCCAGCCGTGCAATATCCAAAAGGGCAGACAACATACTCTCAGCACCATGTAAGGCACGATCAAGCTGTTGTAAGGTTTTACGATCTTCATCCGATTGTACGCTTTGTTCTAAAGCAGTACTGAATAAGCGTGCTGCGTGCATCGGTTGAAGCAAATCGTGACTGGCTGCTGCAATAAAGCGGCTTTTTGACATATTGGCTTTGTCGGCTTGCTCACGTGCCAGTTGTTGTTCAGATAAGGCATTTGCAAGCTGTTGAGTACGGTCCGACACACGTGCTTCAAGTACCGCTTCATTTTCACGGAATGCAGTAATATCTGCAAAGGTCGTAACAAAACCACCACCTTCAATGGGATTACCACGCATTTGAATCACACGGCCATCTTTACGAATCCGTTCAAATTCATGTGCGCTTCCGACTTTCATCCAATGAATTCGCTTACGTACATGTTCTTCTACCGAGCCTGGACCACATTCGCCACGCTCTGCGTTATAACGAATCAAATCGGCAATTGGGCAACCGACATAGACTAAATCTTTTGGATAATCAAACAGCTTTAAATATTGGTTGTTCCAAGCGACCAAACACATGTTTTCATCAACCACACTCACGCCTTGGGTCATGTGGTCAATCATGGTCATGATAAGATTTTGGTTAAAGCGTTGCCATTGTGACGCTTGGTCGAGAATATTTGCCACTTGGCCCAAAGCCAAGCCGTTATTGACCATGGCTGTGGTGAGTAATGTTCGTGCTGAGGCTGCACCGATTGTGCCTGCGAGGTATTGTTCAGTGAACCGCCACCACATCCCATTGGCACTGCTATTCTCATTGAGCACCACATTATTCATGGTGCAAAATTGCTGAAAGGCATGGGTTGCTGGGCCTTCACCAGTAATCCGTTTGGCAAGTGCAATCAGATCACCGACTTTAAGTTTAGCGACATCATGGTGTAAGTAATTAATATCGGTAGAGGTGTTTTGCGCAGGTAAGGGCTTGGTTTCATAATAGAAAAAGCTCTCTGCCTGAATTTGCTCAGCAATACTTGGGCGATAAATACGAGAGACCCAAATATATAAAGTAATATTTAAGCCAAGTGCCCAGATTACACCATGGGTAAGCGGGGCAAAAGATTCAAAGCCAAATAAGGCTTCTGGTCTTAACCATTCAATATTTAAAGGTCCAAACATCAAAAATTGATGTGCAAACTGGCTATACTCAACAGGTAAGCTACGTAAAATCGTTGGTAATAATAAGGTATATGACCAAAGGATAAAGCCTACGACCAACCCTGCATAAACCCCTTGGCGACTTCCACCACGCCAGTATAAACCACCAATTAAAGCTGGCGAAAATTGTGCAACTGCACTAAATGCCAATAACCCAAAGGTGGATAATTGGTCAATATCATTAAAGAAGTGGAAGAATAAAAATCCAAGTAACATTACCGCTAAAATACACACACGACGGGTAAATTTAAGTACCTGTGGTAAGCGCTTGTCATGACGAGAAAGAATGCCAAACTTCCATAGAGAAGGCATAATCAAGTCATTACTGAGCATGATGGACAGTGCCACAGACGAGACTAACAGCATACCTGTTGATGCTGAAAAACCGCCTAAAAATGCCAGTAAAGATAACCAGTCTTGGTTATAACTAATCGGTAATGAGAGTACCGCAACATCAGGAATGGTCAGATATTTAGGTGCTGCATGAAGAGCCCAACTGGCGATTGGAATAATGGCAATAATGGTCAGAATCAAATATGCCGCAAACCACCGTCTTGCACCACGAATATGTTTTTCATCGCGTAATTCAACCACTGCCACATGGAACTGACGTGGTAAACAGATAATCGCCAATGAGGCTAATAAAGTTTGAACCCAAAAGGTGTCTGGCACACCAAACAGTTGTACTTCATGAAAAGTTTTTTGCACATCCTGTGAGATCTGTACAATATTTTGTGGATGATCAAAAATAAAGAAAAAGGCCACGCAGAGCAGGGCAAATAGTTTTACAAATGATTCAAAAGCAACGGCAAGCATTAAACCGCCATGTTGTTCGGTATTGGCAATTTGTCTTGTGCCAAACATCATGGCCAAGATCGCCAATACAGCGGTAAGACCAAGCACACCATTGGTGGTGGTGGAGACCACTTGGGTATTGTGATCGAGCATGACGGAAGCGCTAAGCGCAATGGCGCGTAATTGTAGTGCTAAGTAAGGAATGATGGCGATAACAGCCAAGATGGTCACTAAGGACGCTAATGTTCCGCTTTTACCATAACGTGCTGCCACAAAGTCGGCAATTGAAGAAATCGCATGATGTTGTCGAACGCGACCTAAACGACGCCAAATGTCATAGCCCAACCAGACAAATAATAAAGGTCCTAAATAAATCGGAAGGAAAATAATTCCCTCACGTACTGCAGCACCTGTTGCTCCATAAAATGTCCAAGATGAGCAATATACCCCCAATGTTAGACTAAAGAGAAGCATCCTGCCGCGCGTACTTAATCGACTCGCATGCTTCTCACCAAAGAAAGCACAAACGAATAGAATGAGGATGTAAAGGGCCAGAACCCCTATAATTAACCAACTGTTCATAAGGACTACAGTATAAAAAGCTGCGCCTATAATAACGCATACATGAACTGTCTCGTTTATTTTGCTCAAAATTTAACGACCAAAGTCTAAGTTACGAGAACCCCACAATATTGTTAATTTTGACCATGTAAAAAAATATTAAAAAAAGCAACCAGCGTTCTGGTCGCTTATCAAGGAGCATGGTTATGGATGAGAGACAGGTAGAGGCGATTCTACAAAATCCAAAATTCAAGGAAATGGTTGCTAAAAAAAGTAAATTAAGCTGGACATTAACTGCAATTATGTTGTTCGTTTATGTTGGATTTATGCTTTTAGTTGGCTATAACAAAGAATTTTTAATGAGTTCATTTAGTGGTGGCATCACCACTTGGGGGATTCCTTTAGGTTTAGGAATTATTGTTTTATCTTTCGTATTGTGTGGTGTGTACTCATATATTGCCAACAATAAATTGGATCAATTGAATGCAGATGCAATGAAAGAAGTCGAAGCAATCGCCCACGAAAAAGGACTGCACTAAGATGAAATGGAACTCTTTAAAGACTAAAGCAGCTCTTGCATCTACTGCACTGCTTTCTACTGTTGCACAAGCAGGCCCAGATTTAGGTGAAGCTCAGCAGCAAGCGACTAACTGGCATGCAATCATTATGTTTGCAATTTTTGTTGGTTTAACCTTATTTATTACCAAATGGGCTGCAAAACAAACCACCAATACCGCGGATTTCTACACCGCTGGTGGTGGTATCTCTGGTTTCCAAAATGGTTTAGCGATTGCAGGTGACTATATGTCTGCTGCATCGTTCTTGGGTATTTCTGCATTGGTGTTTAGCTCAGGCTTTGATGGCTTGCTTTATTCACTGGGTTTCATGGTTGGCTGGCCAATCGTATTGTTCTTGGTTGCTGAGCGTTTACGTAACTTAGGTAAATATAACCTGTCTGACGTAGTTTCTTTCCGTTTAGAAGAAAAACCAGTACGTACACTTGCAGCAATCAGTTCACTTGTAGTTGTGGCTTTCTATTTGATTGCTCAAATGGTGGGTGCAGGTCAGCTGATCAAACTGTTATTTGGTTTGAACTATAACATCGCAGTTGTGATTGTTGGCCTTCTGATGATGGCTTATGTGATCTTCGGTGGGATGTTGGCAACAACTTGGGTACAGATCATTAAAGCAGTGATGTTACTTTCAGGTGCAACATTCATGGCGTTCATGGTGATGCATTCTGTCGGTTATAGCTTCTCTGAAATGTTCAAGCAATCTATTGATGTATTTGCAAAAGTACATGATGTTAGTCTTGATGATGCAACCAAAATTATGGGACCAGGCAGTTTGGCGAAAAACCCACTCGATGCTTTGTCACTTGGTTTAGCACTCATGTTTGGTACAGCAGGTTTACCACATATTCTTATGCGTTTCTTTACAGTTAAAGATGCTAAAGAAGCACGTAAATCTGTGGTTGTTGCAACAGGTTTCATTGGTTACTTCTATTTATTAACCTTCATTATCGGTTTCGGTGCGATCCTTTTCGTATCAAACAACCCACAATTTATTGATGTTGCAAAAATGGCTGTGACTGGCAAACTAGAATTAGTTGGCGGTAACAATATGGCAGCGGTACACCTTGCAGATGCAGTAGGTGGCGATCTGTTCATGGGCTTTATTTCAGCAGTTGCATTCGCAACGATTCTTGCGGTAGTTGCGGGTTTGACACTGTCAGGTGCTTCAGCAATTTCACATGACTTGTACGCAAACGTATTGAAAAAAGGTCAAACAACCCCTGAATCTGAATTACGTATGTCGAAGATTGCAACACTTGGTCTTGCGATCTTTGCGATGATCTTAGGTATTTTGTTCGAGAAACAAAACGTTGCCTTCATGGTTGGTTTAGCATTCTCTGTCGCGGCGTGTGCAAACTTCCCAGTATTGGTTCTTTCAATGTTCTGGAAAGGCTTAACCACACGTGGTGCTGTTGTTGGTGGTGTTGTCGGTCTAGTGACAGCAGTGACTTTAATTATCTTGTCTAAAGCAGTTTGGGTAGACACATTAAAAATCTCTGATACTCCAATCAACTCATTCAATGGTCCTGCAATCTTTGCCATGCCATTAGCATTCATCTGCTGCTGGTTATTCTCTGTGACAGATAAATCTGCACGTGCAGAAGCAGAGCGCAAAGCATTTGATGCACAGTTTGTACGTTCACAAACAGGTATTGGTATCTCTGGTGCTTCAGATCACTAAGTGATTTGAGATCAGCTTAAAAAACACCTTCTCGAAGGTGTTTTTTTATGGGTGATGCAAAGCTAGAACTCCATCATCCCAGTTTCAGCTTTTAAGCGATATACAGCTTGTTTTATGCAGATTGATCAGTTGAATGATCACGAAAAATTGAAAGGATTTAAGAAACCCCATGAATATGTTAATTTGAATGTTTAAAAGAACAATCAGAATCAGAAAATATGCGTTCAATGATCGAATTTTGGAAAGGTTTTAAACAATTACCATCAGCATGGTTATTGTTGGTCCAACTGCTTATTTTAGTTTTATCTGTCTATACCAATGCCAGCAGAAGTTATCAAATTTTAACTTGGTTACTCGGTGTATCCGCGTTACTGATTATTGCCAAAGTGATTCGACAAACACCGACATTTACACTGTTGGGCTTAACCTTTGTCACAGGGGCATTTGTACTGTCCTTTCTAATGTTGATCGGTTTTCATTCTGTTACTTTGCAAATCTTTGCACATTCATTTGAAGCAGCCGCTTATTTTTGTGCAGCATATGGTTTAATCCGTTATATGTTTGCAGATCGTTATTTAACCAAAGATGAGCTGTTTGCTGCAGGTGCAGTATTTACCCTGATCGCATGGGGATTTGCCTTCTTATACAGTATCTGTCAATTGGTGGTTCCACAGAGTTTTCAAAACCCAAATCATGTTGCGGACTACCAATCTTGGCTGGATTTATTGTTCATTAGTTTTAGTTTGCAATCGGCAACAGGATTGTCCGATTTGATTCCTGTTGCACCTGCTGCGCGGGTGATTTCAATGTTGCAAATGTTCTGTGGCGTGATGTATTTTGCCCTGATCGTCTCACGGATGATTGCCCTGCAATATATTGAAAATAAACCAAAATCATGAGCTAATGATCTTGTTACATTTAGTAAATTGTTGAAAATGTTAATTTAAATTATAATGTGGCCTGAATCCAATCGCTGTTCTACAGGATTCGTCTTTTTTCACACCTGTGAATGCCTTTTTTTGACTTTAAAAAGTCTGTCCATTGAGTATAAAAACCTGGGGGAAATATGCCTTCCAAAAAAATCACTTGGTTTGACAATGTCAATCCAAATGTTTTCTTGAGCACTGTTGGAATTATTGCGCTTTTTTTAGCCGTTGTTGTCTTTGCACCAAATGCCTTTGAACTGATTACTCAAAGGATGAACCGCTGGATCACCGATTCATTTAGTTGGTTCTATGTTTTATCTGTCGCAATATTTTTAATTGTGCTGATTTTTATTGCCTTTTCTGACATGGGTAAAATCAAGCTTGGACCTGATCATAGCCAGCCTGAGTATAGTAATGGGTCATGGTTTGCCATGCTATTTACTGCGGGTATGGGCATCGGGTTAATGTTCTTCAGTGTTGCAGAACCTGTCATGCATTATGTCAATCCACCTGCTGGTGATCCACAAACCATTGAATCTGCCCAAGAAGCAATGAGAATTACCTTTTTCCATTGGGGCTTACATGCTTGGGCTATCTATGCAGTTGTTGGCTTAACGCTGGCTTATTTTGCTTTTCGCTATAACTTGCCACTCAAAGTTCGTTCGGGTTTATTTCCGATTATTGGTCAACGAATTCATGGTCCAATCGGAGATGCGGTCGATACTTTTGCCACCATTGGTACGGTATTTGGTGTGGCTACCACGTTAGGATTTGGGGTAACGCAAATTAATTCTGGCTTAAATTATTTATTTGGCTGGGAAAGTAATATTAGCACCCAAATCTTTTTGATTATTGTGGTGAGTACGCTGGCTTCATTGTCGGTTTTCCTTGGATTAGATAAGGGAATCAAACGACTTTCTGAACTGAATCTGATTTTAGCTTTGGTATTGCTAGGCTTTGTATTCCTCGCCAGTTCCAGTATTTATATCCTACAAGCAACCATTCAAAACGCTGGGCAGTATATTTCGAATTTGTTTAGCATGACCTTTAATTTATATGCTTATCAATCGAATGGCTGGATTGGGGGTTGGACCATTATGTATTGGGCGTGGTGGATTTCTTGGTCACCATTTGTTGGTATGTTTATTGCGCGTGTTTCAAAAGGTCGAACCATTCGAGAGTTTATTGTCGGTGTACTGCTTATTCCGACAGGCTTTACCTTGATCTGGATGGGTTTTATTGGCAATGCTGCCTTGTTTAGTATTATGGAACAAGGGCAGACGGGGCTAATTTCTGCGGTACAAAAAGATTCATCAGTTGCATTGTTTGAATTTTTAACCCATCTGCCTTTTTCAGGTGTGTTTAGTCTTATTGCGACACTGCTGGTGGTGTTGTTCTTTGTTACCTCCGCGGATTCTGGTGCATTGGTGACCGATTATCTCACTGCGAAAACAGAAAATTCGCCGATATGGCAACGCTTGTTCTGGACTGTTTTAATGGCGGTCTTGTCGATCATTCTTTTAATGGTTGGTGGGCTAGGCGCACTACAATCGGCCACCATGATGAGTGCACTACCATTCACCTTTATTATGCTGCTGTTGTGTTGGGGCTTAGTCAAAGCATTGCGCTTAGATGTTACCAAAATGCAGGCTTTACAAGTGGCAAGAATCACGCCGAGAGCTGTGCAAAATCCACGTAGTTGGCAGCAACGTTTAGGCTTAATCATGCACTATCCGCATACGTTGGCCGAAGTACAACATTATATTCAGGTTGATGTGATTAAGGCTTTTGAAAGTATTCGTTTTGAGTTTAAACGCCGTGATTTAAATGTGGTGATTAAAGAAACTGAAGACGGTGTTCAACTGAGTGTGGATCATCATGATGAGTTCAATTTTATCTATAAAGTCATTGCACGCAAAATGGTTGCGCCAAGCTTTATGATGAATGAAGAACATCAAGAAACCGATGATTTTTATCAAGCAGAAATATTTTTAAGAGAAGGTGGTCAAAATTATGATGTGATGGAGTGGACGCAAGAAGACTTGATTCAAGACATCATTGACCAATATGAACGTCATCTACATTTTTTAAATGTACTGAGAAACTAAGTTGTTTATTTAAAAACAAAGGCAATAAAAAAGGACTCGTATGAGTCCTTTTTTTGATTCAATTTCTAAGCCAACTTAGAAACGGAATTTAGCGTTTAAGCCAACAGTTTGCGTATCACCAACATACGAAATTGCTTGACCTTTATTCGCTTCGTAGTTTGCATTTACGTAGCTCGCACCAACTGCAATCGCAGGAGTGATGAAGTAGTTTACGTTTGCACCCCAAGCTGAATCAGGCGTACCTTCGTAGCTAGACGCTGCGTAAGAAGCACCAACGCTTAATTGT
Source organism: Acinetobacter sp. 1125_18A (assembly GCF_052824985.1). Taxonomy (NCBI): domain Bacteria; kingdom Pseudomonadati; phylum Pseudomonadota; class Gammaproteobacteria; order Moraxellales; family Moraxellaceae; genus Acinetobacter; species Acinetobacter sp. 1125_18A. The sequence continues at coordinate 322,008 of NZ_VTDG01000005.1, read as the reverse complement.
GGGTTCAAATAGAAATCAGTTTTGAACTGGTATGCAGTCGCATCACCATAGATAATGCCTGATTCAAACGCTAAAGACATATTTGTACCGTCAATACCGCCAACGTATTTAGCACGTGCAGTGATTGCGTCTTGGTCTTCACCAATTGTTGCAGCTTCAGCAGTCGCTTTAGCAACGCCGTTACCCATAACATTGAATGCATCTAAAGCAACTTGGTCAGCAACGTTAGTATAACCAACAGCAACCAAGAAGTTTTGAGTAGGAAGAGCACCCACTTCTAATGCAAAACGATCGCCTTGATCATTTGACAAGCCATTTTTACCGTCAAGGATCGTGTGGCTATAAGAAGCACTTGCGTATGCAGGTACATATGGAGTAGGAACATAAAGTTCAGCTTTAGCGCCGTAGTTATGTGCAATTACATCAGCGTCTAATTCGCCATAGTTATATGCTAAAGAAACATTCGAAGCTTGGTTTAAGAACGCTGCTTCAGCCAATGGACCTTTTGAAGAGTCAACATTTTTGAAGTAGTAAGTACCTTGCAAACCACCAGTGAAATCTTTGTCATTTTCAGTTGTATCGATATACTCTGATTGACCTTGAATTTCAAATTGGTATGCTTGAGCGCCGGTCATGGCTAATAATAAAGCAGTGGCTAAACCGAGTTTTTTCATAATCTTTTCCAATAGGAGAAATTGGTGAAACAGACGGCATTGTATTGTAACAAGATATTAAGTCAATGACGTTTAAGGCCACTGTTTACAAAGTAGATACATGAAATTTACATTGTTTAAAAAACGTACATTTGAACAGCTTTACGTCAACCTGGAAAAAAACTTAATTAGAACAACAGACTAAATTCAGACAAAAGTTTTATTTCATATAAAACAGATATCAAATTGTTAAATTAATACATTTATTTTATTGTTTATTTGTGTTTTTTGATCGATATTACCGATGGTTGTTTTGCGATCAATGTCAAGAAAATGTCATTAAATTCTGCTTATTTTTAGAATTAATTTGTGATTGTATAATCATTTCATGTGAATATTGTTGTTTTATTCTCAATTATTTATAAAAACGATAATTAATTTATATCCGATCAATTTAATAGGTTTTACAAAGTAAAAGATATTTTGGATAATGAGTCAATAAAGTTCATTCATTTTAAATGAATTTTTTTGAGATTTTGAGTTTATATGCCCAGCTTTCCCCAAGGTTGGGCTTTTTTTTATTTAAAAATTCAAAGCAAATCGCATTAAATAGATCATAAAAATATTGCACCAATATATAGCATAAATAAGCAAAAGATGAATTATGTTGGCATGATTCTTGCCAAAAAAAATCCCAATTTTCAAAGAAAACTGGGATTTTTCGCCAAAATCTGGAGCAAATCAATAAATTCTGCTGAGGAATATTAATAAATTGCCCTAATGGGGTGCATTATGCACCAATATATTGCACATGTAAATATTTTCTTACATTCAATTTAAAAAATAATTCATGGGCTCATCTACACTATTTCAGATAGAGTCGATGCCTAAGTAAAGTTTATGAGTAATAACATATTTAAAATAAAAAGCAGTGTATTGATCATCCTGAGTAGTTTGGCTTTTTCAGGTTGTGTTTCGAAGCTTAATTTGTATGATCCAGCTTCATCACAAAGAACAAGTGAAATTCCGTTGTTGTTTAATTATGCGCAAACTCAAGCCGTCTTTGTGACTTATGACGGAACTCAATTTAAACGCTATGGGAATGATTTAAATAGAGCCAAGACTGCGTATATTCCAGCCTCTACTTTTAAAATGTTGAATGCCTTAATTGGTTTGCAACATGCGAAAACGACAAATACAGAAGTATTTAAGTGGAATGGTGAAAAAAGATCTTTTCCTGCATGGGAAAAAGATATGACCTTGGCACAAGCAATGCAGGCTTCCGCCGTACCTGTATATCAGGAGTTGGCACGACGTATTGGTTTGGATTTGATGAGTCAAGAAGTCAAACGTGTTGGTTTTGGTAATACACAAATTGGTCAACAGGTGGATAATTTCTGGTTGGTTGGTCCATTGAAAATCACCCCAGAGCAAGAAGCTAAATTTGCTTATCAATTGGCAAAGAAAACATTGCCTTTTGATGATGCTGTACAACAGCAAGTCAAAGATATGCTTTATGTCGAAAGACGTGGTGATTCCAAGCTCTATGCCAAAAGTGGCTGGGGAATGGATGTTGAGCCACAAGTGGGTTGGTATACAGGATGGATAGAACAGCCGAATGGTCAGATCACCGCTTTTGCTTTAAATATGCACATGCAGACAGGAGATGATCCTGCCGAACGTAAGCAACTGACATTAAGTATCTTAGATAAATTAGGCTTATTCTTTTATTTGAGATAAATGCAGTAGGTAAAAAAATGCCCAGTTTATTGGGGGAAACTGGGCAATAAAAAAGATATATTTTCAAATAATGAGAATTTCTATCTGAGTCTAATTTTATGCAAATTCTATTTATATGTAAAATGTGAATTTTGAATATTACTCATCTATAAAAACGATAATATAAAGCAGTTGAACGCTGTAGATTAAACTTGATTATGTGGAGTAGTTTATGTGTATATATTCTATAATATAAACAAAATTTTTTAGCTTTATTACGATATAACTTCCCACAGGACCATGGTGATGGTGCATGAACTCAGATCAGAACAAATAAGCACGCGTTTGCTTATCCTCATGTCAGTCATCATTTTGTCTGTTTTGTTAATTGCTGTTCCACAAATCATCAGTAATTATCGAGAGTATAGCCGAGCAAATCGAGCTTTAGTCAATATTCAAGCCTTGCAAGTTTTTGCTGAAACATCCAATAAAATTTCACGGGAAAGAGCGCCAACAAATAAAGCAATGTCGAGCTCGACAGCAAATTTTCCAGACAGAATAAAAGAATTGCAGGACTATCGTAAGGACGTAGATCAACAGATTAATTTAACCGTAGAGACCTTAAACAAGGCGGGGTTTACCAGTTTGGCGGATCAAGTAGATGTTCAATTAAGACATGATTTGAACATCGCCCGTAAACAAGTCGATGCTTATTTAGCCTTGCCGTTAAAAGAACGTAATTCAGTGCAAATGGATCAAGTGATTCAGGGAATGTTTCGGGCATGGGACAGTTGTAGAGCCATGTTGCAGCAATTAATTAACCATTCAAAAAAGAATAATAGCGATGTGACGGATTATGCTTCAATTGTGCTGATATTGGCTGATTTACGTGATCAATCTGGACGAGTCGCGTCCAATATCATGGCACCCCTAAGCTTTTCCGAACCATTGCCTGAATATAACAAAGCACGCTCATTACAAACGCAAGAACAGGTTAAATATTTATGGCGTTTGATGGATACCATGCAAATAGAATCCTTAAAAACCCCTGAGTATCTTTATTTATATGGTCAAGTGAAAACTCAATTTATTGATCAAGGTTTACCCATTGTAAATCGTTTGGTGCAAGAGAGCAGAAATCAGCAGCCTTATTTTTTAACGGCAAACCAACTGACAGATGCAATCGTGGATAAGTTTACCACGGTGGTAAATTTACAAAAATATCTACTTGAAACCCACGCCTTAAGTGCGCGTCATCGAATGGAATCGGAGCAACGTCAATTTTTTATCACTTTATTTATTTCTCTTTTGTCATTGTCGGTAGCAGTTTTTACGATGTTATATACACGTAAAAAGTTATTTGAACCCTTGATATATGCAAGAAATATGATCTTAGAGTTATCACAAGTTCAAGAGCGTGATTATATAGGTGCAGCTTCGATACAAACCAAAGAGGTGCATACCCTAACCGATGCATTGGATAAATTAAAAGAAATGCTCAAGCAACGCGATGCTTTTGAATTTCAATTACAAAATAGTGCCAACACCGACAGCTTAACCGGTGTTTCAAATCGACTCGCTTTAGAGGTTTATTTAAAAAATATCGCAACACAACCTGATCGCTTTCAAGAGTTGACCTTGATCATGGTGGATATTGATAATTTTAAATATGTGAATGATCGCTTTGGACATATTTTAGGTGATTCGGTTATTGTTGAAATTGCTCGATGTTTAAAAGCAAATATTGCGCAATCCGATTTAATTGTACGTTTTGGTGGTGATGAGTTTTTGATTTTAATTGATCGCATCCAATGGGATTGGGCATTACAAATTTCTGAAAGTATTTTGGCTGATGTATCACGGTTAAATTTTAATAGTTCGATGTCTAACGAACAGCTGAATGTTTCTGTCAGTATTGGCGTGGCAACAGGGGCTGAAAGTTGGGAAGCTTTGTTTAATCGGGCAGATGCATCGCTATTTAAAGCCAAAGCACAAGGTCGAAATAAAGTTGTGGGATGATCGATAGGGTATCTTGATGATGATTAACCCGTTTGAAAATGTTGATTTATCGTCAGCATTTAATGATAAAAATACTGAATTATTTTGAAGTGACTTTAAGCAACTCAGCATACAATTGATTTAAAAATCGTTGCTGTTCGGCATTGTCTTTAAAGTAGCGTTGATAAAGCACACTACAGCTTTCCACATCAACAATATTACTTGGATTAAATGACCAATCCTCTGTATTTTTAATACTAATCCCTAGATCATCACCACAACGTTGCCACTGTTTGGAGAAGCCAGATTTTTGATTGGGAGCAAGCTGCTTAAATTCTGCGTTAAGGCTAAAGCCGCGCATTTCTGAGTTGCTGAATTTGTTGATCGCACTGATTGGCACACCGGCCCATATAATGGTTTGTCCACTCGGCAATGAGATGCCTTTCAGTTTACTTTCATTCATTAACTGACTTTGTCTGCCTGTTTTAAAGCCCTGTTTTTCATAGGTCAAAGTTGAGCCAGCAGGAAGCTGTATTTTTTTAATCAGTAAGGGTTGGGTGGTTATAAAATAAGGATTGTCGGGTCTGCCATTACCACCCGCAATGTTTATGCTACAACTGCTGAGTAAACAGATACTTGGGACTAAAAGGCATGAGTAAAGAAGCTTCATAAGGAAAATATCCTGTGCTATGCATTGATCTTGCCTTGTTTAAATTAGAAATGCAAAATTTGCTTTAAAAAATCCCAAAATTAAGCAGATGATTATTGAAATATAGGATGAAAAAAGGCTGAGAATCTGAGTTTTATAAAAATTATATGAGCTATTTAATTTCGAGCTTAGCTGATTAATCTCCTCCTAAGTCCTGTGGGATAAAGAGAGAAACTCCCTCCTTATTTAAAGGAGGGAAGGGAAGATGCAGTGAATTACTTTAACAACGGCTTTAAGAATTTCGCTGTATGTGAAACTTTAGATTTCACCACCTGTTCTGGGGTACCTTCCGCAATAATCTGACCACCACCTGCACCACCTTCAGGGCCTAAATCAATCACCCAGTCCGCCGTCTTAATCACATCGAGATTATGCTCAATCACAACAATGGTATTGCCCTTATTGCGTAGTTCATGAAGAATATCGAGCAGTTTGGCAATATCGTGGAAATGCAAACCAGTGGTTGGTTCATCCAGTACATACAAGGTTTTACCTGTATCACGCTTTGCTAGCTCACGTGCCAGTTTGACCCGTTGCGCTTCACCACCAGATAGCGTTGTTGCAGACTGACCTAAGCGGATATAGCCTAACCCGACTTGGTTTAAGGTTTCCAAACGACGGTGAATCACAGGGATTGCATCAAAGAAATGCATCGCATCTTCGACAGTCATTTCCAATACATCAGAAATATTTTTGCCTTTATAACCAACTTCCAAAGTTTCACGGTTATAACGCTGACCATGGCAGTTATCACAAGGCACGTACATATCGGGTAAGAAGTGCATGGCAACTTTGATCATACCATCCCCTTCGCACACCTCACAGCGCCCGCCTTTGACGTTAAATGAGAAACGACCTGCAGCATAACCACGGGCTTTGGCTTCAGGGGTTTGTGCAAACAATTCACGAATCGGGGTAAACAAACCGGTATATGTCGCTGGGTTGGAACGTGGAGTACGTCCAATAGGACTTTGGTCAATGTCTACCACTTTATCAAGGAACTGTAAGCCATCAATCGAATCAAACTTTTCAGCAGTTAAGGTGGTTGCACCATTTAATTGCGTTGCTGCAAGTGGTAACAGTGTGCGGTTAATTAAGGTTGATTTACCTGAACCCGAAACACCTGTCACACAAGTCATCACACCTAAAGGAATCGTCAAATCAACATTTTGTAAGTTATGCCCTGATGCGCCCATCAGTTTAATTTGTTCTTCAGGCTTAGATGGTTTAACCCGCTCTTTGGGCACCGCAATTTTTAACTTACCAGATAGATATTTTCCTGTTAGTGAGTTCTCGTTGGCTGCGAGTTCATCATAGGTTCCTTCGGCAATGATATGACCGCCATGCACACCAGCCCCCGGACCGATATCAATAATATGGTCAGCTGCACGAATTGCATCTTCATCATGCTCAACCACTAAAACTGTATTACCCAGATCACGCAAACGAACCAGTGTTTCAAGTAAACGATCATTATCACGTTGGTGTAAACCAATGGATGGCTCATCTAAAACGTACATCACCCCCATTAGACCAGCACCAATTTGTGAGGCTAGGCGGATACGTTGTGCTTCACCACCTGAAAGTGTTTCAGCAGAGCGAGACAGGCTTAAATAATTTAAACCGACTGATACCAGAAAGTGCAAACGCTCGCGAATTTCTTTAAAAATCTTATCGGCAATTTCACCTTTGGCACCTTCAAGATTTAAATCTTGATAGTAGCTTTCAGCGTCACCAATCGACATTTTGGTAATTTGGGCGATGGTTTTGTCTTTAACCCGGACATGACGTGAAATTTCATTTAAACGTGAGCCGCCACAAGCATCACAAGCGGCATTGGATAAATACTGCGCCAGATCATCACGGACATAATTAGATTCAGTTTCACGATAACGACGCTCTAAATGAGGCAAAATACCTTCAAAAGGTTGTACCCGATTGTGTTTACGACCACGCTCATCGATATAACTAAGATCAACTTTTTCTTTGCCTGTACCGTAGAGAAATTTCTTTTTCGTATCAGCATCGAGTTCATTCCAAGGGGTGTCTAACGAAAACCCAAAATGATCCGCAACTTTCTGAATCATGCTGTAATAGTATGGACGTTGTCTGTCCCAGCCACGGATTGCGCCTTGGCTAATAGAAACATCTGGACTTGGAATGAGTTTTTCAGCACTGAAATGACTACGGGTACCTAAACCGTCGCAGACAGGACAGGCACCAAATGGATTATTGAACGAGAACAAACGTGGTTCGAGTTCAGCAACAGCACGGTCGCATTCAGGGCATGAATGTTTTGCTGAAAATACACGGTCAGGATGTTCACCACCCATCCACGATAAAATCGCCAGATCACTGCCTAAACGTAAGGCTGTTTCAAAGCTTTCGGCAATTCGGTTACCTAAGTCATCACGGACTTTAAAGCGGTCAACCACAACTTCAATGGTGTGCTTTTTCTTTTTATCGAGTTCTGGTGGTGTATCGATATCAATCACTTCACCATCCACGCGCGCGCGGACAAAACCTTGGCTTTGTAATTGCTCAAACAGGTTGCTGTATTCACCTTTACGCTCACGAACAACTGGTGCAAGGAGCATCAACGCTGTACCTTCTTCCAGTCCTTTCACTGCATCGACCATTTCAGAAACAGTTTGTGCAACCATCGGCAAGTCATGCTCTGGGCAATAAGGTGTACCAACGCGTGCATAGAGTAAACGTAAATAGTCGTAGATTTCAGTAATGGTTCCCACGGTTGAACGTGGGTTATGGCTGGTAGATTTCTGTTCAATCGCAATCGCAGGGCTTAAACCTTCAATTGAATCAACTTCAGGCTTTTCCATTTGTGAAAGGAACTGACGTGCATAAGCAGATAAAGATTCGACATAACGGCGCTGACCCTCAGCATATAAGGTATCGAAAGCCAGAGATGATTTCCCTGAGCCTGAGAGTCCTGTGATGACCACAAACTTGTCACGTGGAATATCGAGTGACACATTTTTTAAATTATGGGTACGTGCGCCTCGAATACGGATATGACTTTGACTCATAAAAGCTTTCTCGAAATTATGCGAATTAAAGGGGTATATGATAGCGATTTAATTTTGTTCAAGCTGTAAAAAATAGTTTTTAAACGACAAATTGTGTCATGTAACTGACCATTTAAAACTGTGATGGAGTTTGAGTTTTTGAATAAAATAATAAGATTCATATGCTTATGATAGTTTTAAACAATTCTTAGGGTCGCATTCAGCTAATTTAAAATCAAAGATATAATTTATTTAAAATAAGTCATTGAAGAAAAATGAGATATGCAGTCAGTTTTTTTGATGCTGTGCTGATTTCTGAATACTTATTTCGATATTGCATAGGGTAGAACGAATAAACCAGATCAGCTTCAAGATTGGTCCTATGATGCAATCAATAACCACTTATCTAAAAAAGAGAATTGTTAGACAAGTTTTCTGTGATTAACCATTGTTTTTATTATAAAATATGTGATATCTATCGCACTTGTGGAGGGCTTGAAAATGAATATACGAAAAATTATATCAGTTATTTGTTTTGCATTTTCTTGCAATGTCTTGGCTGGCGAGACTTCACAAGTTTTATTTGATCAAGTGTTAAATTTAAAACCTAATCAAATGTACGAATTAGAATTAGAAGATGTACAAGCGGGGGATCAGATTTGGACCGCGGTTTATTTGGTTGGGCGACAAAATTATCCGGGACTTACTGCAAAAGTTGATTTTGTCATGGACAATCAAGGTTTGTTAAATAAAGCCAATCCAAGTGAGCATGCTGTATACCAAGCACTGATCGCAGAAAATTTGACGCAAACTAATCAATATTCTCTCAGGCAATTCAAAGGCTTAAAGACATTCATTGAAGATACGTCAGAACAGCTGATTAAAGATCCAATATTGGAAAAAACAGATAGCATTCGTATTTATAGTCAAGTGAATGATTGGATCCCTGAATACAACACTTATGAACCCACCAAAGTGAAATTTGGCATTCAAAACCCTTTGGATTTTGACATTGTTGCGGCTTATGTTTTGGTGGGCAAAGGCGAAAAGCCTGCTGAACTCAGTGAATTAAATTTTAAAAATATTCAACCCACTTATGCCTCACCTTTACCGCCAGTACAAGCCGATTTTACCCAAGCTGAAGTGAATAAATCTGAGACTCACTTGAGTAGAAATGAGCTAAAGTTTATCTTTTTTATCCTGATGGCTATTGTTATGGGCTTGGTTGCTTTTATTAACCGTGGCAAATTAAAACGCGCTTTTTAAACGCGTAACTTCTACGTCACTAAATTTCTAATATTTTAGATTTCAAATTTACACGCTTGGCGTAAACTCTTGCACTGATCATGTGTTCGAGTAATTTTAGATGTTGTCCTTATTTTTGAAATGTATTCTGGGTGCAGCAGTGGTTTTGTTGATTTCAATTCTTTCAAAAAGTAAGGCATTTTATATTGCAGGTTTAGTCCCACTTTTTCCAACATTTGCATTGATCGCACATGTGATTGTAGCGCAGGAAAAAGGTGCTGAAGCTTTAAAGCAAACAGCATTATTCGGGCTGTGGTCATTGATTCCGTATCTCATTTATTTGCTCACGGTCTATTTACTGGCAACTAAGCTTTCGATGTGGTCTTGTTTAGGGATTGCAACGTTATGCTGGATTGTAGCTGCTGCGGTTTTGATTTATGCATGGCAATTGTTTCAGAATGGATCGATTTTATGATTTATTGAATTAATAAAAAAGAGTTGCAATGAATACTTTTGAGTTGATTGTAAAGTTAATGAGCCTTTGATCAAGGCTCATTTTTTAAGGATATATTTTAATAATCAGCTGTTTAAACAATAAACTGTTTTGGGCTTTCTAGGTTCTTAATGGCATTGTAAATTTGATCTGCATGATTACACACAATCAGTTTTGCCCGATGTTGAGGCGGTAAAAAACCTTCAATAACAGCATGGTCTAATTGCGCAATCAAATGGTCATAGAAACCATTGACGTTATATAACATCATCGGTTTTTGATGTTGATTCAATTGTCCCCATGTCGCGACTTCTAGAATTTCCTCAAAGGTACCAAAGCCACCTGGCAGTGCGACAAAAGCACTTGCGCGTTCAGCCATCATTGCTTTACGTTCATGCATGTTTTGCACAATATGTAATTCTGTTAATTGGTTATGGGCAATTTCATAATCCAGCATAAATTCGGGAATAACACCAACAACATCACCACCATGTTCCGTGACCGTATCTGCAACTTGGCCCATTAAGCCAATACTTGCACCGCCATAGACGATTCCAAAACCTTGTTCTGCGATGCCTTGGGCAAGTTGGATGGCTTTTTCTCGATAGGTAGGGTTATTTCCAGGTCGGGAGCCACAATAGAGAGCGATTAAACATTGTGTGGCTTTATGTTGTTGTTGATCTAATTCGAAAGGTTTATTCATCATTACAGGCAATACACTATTCATAATTTATTTTTTCACCTTAACTTATCATGTTCTTATACATTTCTACTACTTTAAGTAAGAAATGTGACAAAAACATGTTGTGTTATCGGTGCTTTTGCAATGATTTGTATCGCTTTGATTTTGTATTTAATTTTAGGTAAATCAGTAAAAATCCTGATAAATGAGATGAAATTCCTGTCTGGATTGCCTATAATTAACGCTTATTTATCAACAAATGAATCATCATGGGTAGTGGTTGTAGTCGCTCCGAAAATGCACAATCTTTAGACAAAATAATAGTTCAAAATACACTAAAGTTTTCTTCTCAATTCCGAAATTTACAGTTCTCAAATGCTGAAAATAGCTATTGCACATTTTCAATGGAGCAAGATCAATGATACTTGAGTGGATGTCTGATCCTTCTGCATGGGTTGGTCTTGCAACTTTAGTTGTTTTAGAAATCGTTTTGGGTATTGATAACCTTGTATTTATTGCAATTTTGGCAGAAAAACTTCCGCCTGAACAACGTGATAAAGCAAGGATTATTGGGCTTTTACTTGCCCTCTGTATGCGTATGGTGTTACTGGCATCTATTGCATGGGTGGTGACATTAACCGAACCATTATTCCATCTCTTTGAGCATGCTTTTTCTGGGCGTGATCTGATCCTGCTGTTTGGTGGTGTGTTCTTATTGTTTAAAGGCACAATGGAACTACATGAACGCCTTGAAGGTGGTCAGGATCTTAAAGAAGAAAATCCTGTTCATGCTGTATTTTGGATGGTCATTGTTCAAATTGTTGTTTTAGACGCCGTATTTTCCCTAGACAGTGTGATCACTGCTGTGGGAATGGTGAAAGAACTTTCAGTGATGATGATCGCTGTGGTGATTGCTGTAGCTATTATGCTGTGGGCATCAAAAGCCTTGATGGACTTTGTCAATAAGCACCCGACAGTAGTGATTCTATGTCTTGGCTTTTTGATGATGATTGGTTTCTCATTGATCGTCGAAGGTTTTGGTTATCACATTCCAAAAGGTTACTTATATGCAGCGATTGGTTTCTCGGTACTGATCGAGTTTATGAACCAAACCATGCGTAAAAACCAAGAGAAAATGGTGACAACGACCGACTTACGTTTCCGTACAGCTTCAGCAGTCTTGAAAATGTTAGGTGGAAAAAGTGCCGATAGTCAAAATGGTAAAGCGGATGATGTGATCGCAACACAAGCACTGGCAGATGAAATTTTTGATGATGAAAATGGCGCTTACCATAGTGTTATGGTTCAAGGGGTCTTGGGACTATCAGAACGTCCTGTAAAATCGGTCATGACACCGCGCCCTGAATTAGAATGGTTAGATTTGGATGAAGACGAAGCCAGCATTAAAGAAAATTTGATGGCAATGTCACATTCACGTTTAATTTTGGCCCATGGTGAATTGGATAATATTGCGGGTATTGTTTTAACCCATAAAGTTTTAAATGATTATATCGAAACGGGTGTTTTAAATTTTGAAAAACACTTACGCGAACCTGTGATTGTGCATGAAAATGCGCAAGTATTGATGGTGATGGAGCAACTTCGTCAGGCACCCTTACAAATGGCGATTGTATTAAATGAATATGGGTCAATTGAAGGGATTGCAACGCCGATTGATGTGCTTGAAGCAATCGCAGGCGAGTTCCCTGATGAAGATGAACTAGAAGCTGCTGCGGAAAGTCTTGAAGATGGTTCGTTGATCCTTGAAGGTTCAACCGATATTCGTCATGTTTCTTTGCTGTTAGGTCGTGATTTAGTCGATGAGTCAGAACAATACTCAACCCTTTCGGGTTATATCTTGTTCCATCTCGGGCGTTTGCCTGAAAATGGTCAAAAGCTTCAAGTCGATGGTTATGAGTTTGAAGTGGTAACGATGGATGGGCATAAGATTGAGAAGGTGCATATTATGGCATTAACAAAATCTAAAGATGCTGAGTCCTAATGGATTTGTTGTAATGAAGCCAGTCGAAAGACTGGCTTCTTGCTATCTGGTCATTGCGAATAATGATTTAAACCATATCGTTAAAATGATGTCCAGATGACATCATTCATATTGAAAGAATAGGTTTCGATTTCCTGCTGGGTTGGATTATCATTGAACCTATTCAGATCTTGAGTATTTTCATGTCCAATCTATCCTGTCCATGTGGTTCAGTGCTTTATGCTGAATGTTGTCAGCCGCTACATTTGGGTCAGAACAAAGCCAAGACAGCGGCACAGTTGATGCGTTCGCGTTATAGCGCTTTTGCCAAACATGAGATTGATTATATTGTTCAGACCACTGCGCTTGGACAGCAGCAAGCTTTGGATGTTAAAGCGATTTCAGACTGGAGCAAAGCCAATCAATGGCTCAGTCTTGAAGTGGTGCAAGCCCAAGAAAAGCTCGATAAAAATCATGCTCAAGTTGAATTTAAAGCACATTTCCACGATGGTCAGCAGGCTCAAATACACCATGAAGTTTCACACTTTGTCCAGCATGATGGTGTATGGTATTTCTTAGATCCAACCACAGATCAGCCTATCACCATGAAACAGCCATGTATTTGTGGATCCGCCAAAAAATTTAAGCAATGTTGCGCACAATTTTTATAACTTTTAGTTCATTTTTGACTTAAAATAGCGCGCATCTTTTCCCATCAGTGGATGAAGGGCAATGTTACTGACGATTATTTATATTATAGCCATTACAGCAGAAGCCATGACTGGAGCGTTGTCCGCAGGACGACGCAGTATGGACTGGTTTGGGGTGATACTGATTGCCTGTGTCACTGCACTCGGTGGTGGTTCTGTGCGAGATGTTTTACTTGGACATTATCCACTGACTTGGGTGAAACATCCTGAATACCTTGTTCTGACATGCTGTGCTGCCTTTGTCACCATTATTATTGCCAAATGGATGAAGCACTTACATTCAATTTTCTTATTGTTGGATGCTTTAGGCTTAATTGGTTTTACCATTATTGGCTGTCAAATTGCCTTGCAAATGGGACATGGTTTTGTGGTTTCCGCCGTTGCTGGGGTGTTAACAGGGGTATCTGGTGGTATTCTACGAGATATTCTGTGTAATGATGTTCCGTTGGTATTCCGTCGTGAACTGTATGCATCGATTTCCTTTGTTGCGGTGATTTTCTATTGGTTCTGTATAGATTTTGGTTTATCGCTTGAAATTACCGTGGTTTCTACTTTAGTTTTTGGTTTTGCATTACGTTGTGTGGCGATTTATTTTGGTTTGGAAATGCCGAAATTTATCTATAAAGATGATGATGAACAATCGGCATCTTCTAAAGATGAGTCCTAAGGATGGATGCTTGAACAGCAGCTATTGATTGTGAATCTCTGCATTTAACTTTGAGCTTGGTATGTCATACCAGATTCATCAAAATATTAAACTTGAAAAATTTACTGACCTAGATTTTGCTGTGTATTTTGAATTGGTCAAAAATATTAAAGTCATGCAAATGATTACCGAGCGAGCATTAACGCTTGAGGAAGCGCATACGGAATTTGCCAAGATTTTATCTAAGAATGCCTATAATGTAGCATTGGGAAATTATAAAATTCTTGATACTCAAACAAATGACTTTATGGGTTTAGCTAAACTCGAGTTGGATCAGCCAACAGCAACAACTGCGGAGTTGGGCTATATGCTTTTACCCGAATATTGGGGGAAAGGCATTGCCAGTCAAGTTGTTACATTTTTAATTGATCATGCAAAAAAACAACCATATTTAAAGGATCTCATGGCTATCATTGATCCCGAAAATATAGCTTCAAGAAAAATATTGATAAACAATGGTTTCCATTCTAAAGAGTTTAAAGATTTTGACGGTCTAGCAGGAGAAATTCTGCTGTTCAGTCTTTAAAATTAAACAGCGAGCCAAAGTTGTTTCTGCTTTTACATATTTGTTGAGTGCATTATGGATTTAGTATCACGTGTACAACGCTTACCCATAGGTAAATTTCACTATACCTTACTCTGGGTGATTGGACTGGGCTGGATGTTTGATGCCATGGATACAGGACTGATCTCCTTTATTCTCACCAAAATGGCAGAAGAATGGCAAATGACCCCTACTGAAAAAGGCTGGGTAGTCTCCATTGGCTTTGTGGGTATGGCAATTGGTGCTGTATTTTCAGGTGGTTTGGCTGATCGAATTGGTCGTAGAACAGTCTTTGCGATTACTTTGGTGACCTATAGCATTGCAACCGCGTTATGTGCTTTTGCACCGAATCTGACTTGGTTATTGCTGTTCCGTTTTATTGTCGGCTTAGGGCTGGGTGGGCAACTTCCTGTGGCGGTGACTTTGGTCAGCGAATATATCCCCGCTCAAGTACGTGGTCGATTTATTGTACTGTTAGAAAGTTTCTGGGGACTTGGCTGGCTTGTTGCTGCACTTATTTCTTATTTTGTAATTCCTGATTATGGTTGGCATATAGCATTTTTGATTGGTGGTTTACCTGCAATTTATGTTTTTATGATTCTCAAAAAAGTGCCTGAATCGGTTCCTTATTTGATTAACCGTGGACGAATTGAAGAAGCCCATGCACTGGTACAGAAACTAGAACGGCAGTGTGGTGTGGAAGTGATTGAAACCATTGAAGTCAAACCTGTTTCAGCAAAACAAACGATTTCATTTTCACAGCTTTGGTCAGGAGCGTTTGCCCGTCGTACTCTGATGCTGTGGTTGATTTGGTTTGGCATCGTCTATTCTTATTATGGCATTTTTACTTGGTTACCAAGTCTGCTGGTCAAACAGGGCTATACCATTGTGCAGTCTTTTGAATATGTACTCGGGATGATTTTGGCGCAATTACCTGGTTATGTGGCTGCGGCTTGGTTGGTGGAAAAGCTTGGACGTAAAGCAACCCTCGCTGGTTTTATTGGTCTGTGTGCGCTTTCTGCTTACTTCTTTGGTCAAGCAACCTCAGTCAATATGATTATGTTGTGGGGATGCTTAATGTCGTTCTTTAATTTGGGTGCATGGGGGGTTTTATATACTTATACGCCTGAACAATATCCAACCAATATTCGTGCTTTTGGCTCAGGCTGGGCATCTGCAATCGGTCGTATGGGGGGGATTGTCGCACCGTTGGTGGTGACCCATATGATGGTGGCAAGTGATGGGTTTAGTTCAGTCTTTATGATGTTTACGATTGTACTTTTCGCTGTTGCCGCTGTGGTTTTGATCTTGGGTGAAGAAACCAAAGGTAAGACCTTAGAAGAGATTGGATTGTGATTGTGAAGGTTGTGCAGAATAAATTTAGATATTAATTAGATCTCTTATCAAAGTAAGCTTTTAAATGATTTCTAAACGAGATTAACCCTGATCAATCATGGCTGATTATTCCATAGAAATGAATTTGTATGATTCTAAAACTTACAATGCCACCCTTTACATTTAAAGTTTAAATTCCTTTGCGTAGGCGATGCCTCACTTTTCAGAGATGAAAAGATGACAAAAATCTTCTGTTGGGTGAGAGGTACGTCCTGTACCCCCACCCAACGGAGCGACATCCATGTCGCCACACGATAGAACAACCATGTCTAATTCATGAATATAAAAAAGCAGACGAATGAATATAATTGTTATTGCACATATAGAGTATTAAAGGCTCATTTTTTAATGATGCAAGAAGCCTACAGTTTCAAGTGATTGATTTTCTTGTTTTTGAGAAAATGTAATTTGTAATTTTTAGAAAAAAGATTATTAAATAGTTATGTTCTTATCAAAAAGTCTTTTGAGACTAATATATCTAGAACATTTTTTGAATCGAAATTTATGCCTTGATTCGTATGAGAACTTTAACATTATTCAATAAAATCAGAAGGAAATAGTTATGTCAGCTAAAACCATTCAAGATATCAATAAACAGTATAGTTATAAAGATGAAAATCCAGGTGGAAAAGGGGATGACTCCCTTGTTTCTTGTGCGCAATGTGAGGAATATAATGAATTAAAATATATTTACGATAAGAAGCTTCAACCATTCATTGAGGATGGTGAATTTACTAAACAAGAAGCAATTACAGCATTAGAAGAAACTTGCAAAGAATTAAAGAATCCAAGAAACAGGGCTGATTTTTATAAAAAATTATCAGATAAATTGAGTGTGGAAATTAAATAATCCTTTGTTTTTTATATTTATAAATCAAGACCTCAATTCTTATCAAATCGAGGTCTTTCTATTTTATCTATAAGAGCATTTTGTTTTGATAAGAATTGTTGTGTATTTGACTTTTAATATTTTAGATTTGAAATAAAAGTTGCTCATTTCTTAAAAAATGGATAATTTTACGTCATTAGAAAGATCTTAAGACGCAATTTGTCGTTGTAGGGTACACTGGCACTTGTGTAGTCAGACCCTGCGACTTAGCATAAGAACGTAGATACAAAACATTTATTTAGAACGCACTTATTTAGGATAAAAGGTTGTTATGACAAGCCTTGCGCATCATGCGACAGAAAATCGTTCCGTAGCAGAATTTACTGAACAAGCTTACCTCAACTATGCCATGTACGTGATTATGGATCGTGCATTGCCACACATTAGTGATGGTTTAAAACCTGTACAACGCCGTATCGTTTATGCGATGAGCGAATTGGGATTAAAACCAAGCGGTAAGCCGAAAAAGTCTGCACGTACAGTCGGTGATGTATTGGGTAAATACCATCCGCATGGTGACTCAGCCTGTTATGAGGCCATGGTGTTGATGGCACAGCCATTTAGTTATCGTTACCCATTTATTGAAGGGCAAGGGAACTGGGGTTCGCCTGATGATCCTAAATCATTCGCAGCCATGCGTTATACCGAAGCCAAACTCTCACCTTATAGTGATTTGTTACTTTCTGAATTAGGTCAAGGGACCTGTGATTGGCAAGATAACTTTGATGGTTCAATGAAAGAGCCAGTCAATTTACCAGCGCGTGTACCAAATATTTTACTCAATGGTACTACTGGTATTGCAGTGGGAATGGCAACGGATATTCCGCCACACAATTTACGTGAAGTGGTTAAAGGTACGATTGCTTTAATCCGTAATCCAAACTTAACAGATGAAAAAATTGCAGAATATATTCCTGCACCCGACTTACCGACTAAAGCAGAAATTATTACACCACGTGATGAATTATTAAAAATTCAAATGACTGGACGTGGTAGCTATCGTACCCGTGCAGTATATACCATTGAAAAAAATGAAATTATCATCACTGAGCTGCCATATCAAGTTTCTGGCTCGAAAGTCATCACGCAAATTGCAGATCAAATGCAAGCCAAAAAATTGCCATTGGTCAGTGACTTACGTGATGAATCAGACCATAAAAACCCAACACGTTTGGTGATTGTATTACGTTCAAATCGTATCGATGCCGATGCAGTCATGAGTCATTTGTTTGCGACAACCGATTTAGAGTCGAGCTATCGTGTCAATATGAACATGATCGGTGCTGATGGTCGTCCACAAGTCAAATCAATCCGTCGCATTTTATTAGAATGGATTGAAATTCGTAAGAGTACTGTCACACGTCGTCTGCAATATCATCTGAATAAAATTGAAAAGCGCCTACATATTCTTGGTGGTTTGATCATTGCGTATTTGAACATTGATGAAGTGATCAAAATTATTCGTGAAGAAGATCAACCTAAACCCGTGTTGATGATGCGTTTCAATATTGATGAAGTTCAGGCAGAAGCAATTTTAGAGCTTAAGTTACGCCATTTGGCAAAACTTGAAGAAATGGAAATGCGCCGTGAGCAAGAAGAACTTGAGGCCAGAGCAGCGGTGATTCGTGAACAACTTGCAAATCCAGAGTCATTAAAATCTTTGATTATCGAAGAACTTAAAGATGATGCGAAGAAGTTTGGTGATGATCGTCGTTCACCGATTGTGCAACGTGAAGAATCACAGGCCATTAGTGAACAAGATTTAATGCCTGCTGAAGCGGTAACGGTGATCCTTTCTGAGGCGGGTTGGGTTCGTGCAGCCAAAGGTCATGATATTGATGTTGAAAAATTAAATTTCCGTGCCGGTGACCAGTACTTAAGTTCAGCACAAGGTAAGTCGAATCAGAAAGTATATATTTTAGATGAAACTGGACGAAGTTATGCTTTGGCCATCAATAGTTTGCCATCGGCGCGTGGTTTAGGAGAACCGTTGAGTTCAAAACTTTCTCCAGCCAATGGTGTGGGCTTTATGCAAGTCCTAATTGAAGATGAAGAAAAAGAAATAGTTGCTGTAAGTTCAAAAGGTTATGGCTTTAAATCGCAAGCTAAACAATTGGATACCAATGCCAAAGCAGGTAAAACATTCCTGACTGTTGCTGAAAATGCGACAGCAATGCCAATCGAAGTCGTTGAAAACCATACTCATTTGGCTATACTCAGCTCAGCAGGACGCCTACTTTTAATTGAATTATCTGACTTGCCAACGCTCAATAAAGGTAAAGGAAATAAGTTGATACAACTTGAAACTAATGAGTCTGTTCAGTTTATGTTAACTTTGAATTTAGATGAAGTAATACAAGTGCTTGCAGGGCAGCAACAATTAAAATTAAAAGGGGAAGATTTACAGAAATATATCGGTAAACGCGCATCAAAAGGTCAGCTGTTGCCGCGCGGATATCAAAAAGCAAATAAACTGTTGATTCAAAGATAAAACTAGCATCCTTGGATTGAAATACGTTATATATGCAAAGTGTTCGTGAAAATGGATGCAATATTGAGCACAAAGAAGCCAAAAAATTATGTTCAATATTGAGAAAAACAGTTTAAAACTAAGGATTACTGATTGGAGATTATGGCATTATGGAAAAAGTTTGGTTCGCTGAATATCAAAAAACTGGGATTCCAGAAACAGTAGAATTGCCACAGGAAAATAGCTCTCTTATTGATATTTTTGAGCGTAATTTCCAAAAATTTGGTTCACGTGATGCCTTTATCTTCATGGATAAAGTGATGTCATTCAGTGATCTTGAATTGGCAAGCCGTAAATTTGCAACTTATTTGCAAAGTTTAGGTTTGGCAAAAGGTTCACGTGTTGCAGTGATGATGCCTAACGTCCTTCAGTATCCAGTTGTCGCTTTAGGTGTACTCCGTGCAGGTTTGGTACTTGTGAATGTGAATCCACTTTATACAGCACGTGAATTAGAACACCAACTTAATGATTCAGGCGCTGAAGCGTTGGTCATTGTTGAAAATTTTGCGACTGTTTATCAAGCGATTATTGGTAAAACACCAGTAAAACATGTTGTCATTGCTTCGGTTGGCGATATGTTAGGTACCTTAAAAGGTACTTTGGTTAATTTTGTTTTACGTAAAGTGCGTAAACAAATTCCAGATTGGAATATTCCAGGACATACTAAGTTTAATGCTGCATTGGCAAAAGTAAGTCCAAGTAATTATAAACGTCCAACCATGACCCTCAGTGATACTGCTGTACTTCAGTACACAGGCGGTACTACGGGTGTTTCAAAAGGAGCGGAACTTACCCACCGTAACTTAGTTGCAAACTTGTTGCAATGTGACGGTATTTTCCAAAGTAAATTTGGCCAAGGTGATGGCGCTAAAGATGATCGTATCTTCTGTGCTTTACCGCTTTATCACATCTTCGCATTTATGGTTTGTGCGATGTATGGTATGTATAAAGGTCAGGCAAATATTCTGATTCCAAATCCACGTGATTTACCTGCAGTGATTAAAGAATTACGTAAATACCAACCAGGTTTCTTCCCTGCGGTAAATACCTTGTTTAATGCGCTGGTGCATAATGAAGAATTTAGACAGCTCGACTTCAGTAAGTTAAAAATGGCGATGGGCGGTGGTATGGCCGTGTTACCGTCAACTGCTGAAGAATGGAAAAAAGTTACAGGAACCATCATTATTGAAGGTTATGGTTTATCTGAAACTTCTCCAGTCGCAACTGCAAACCCACCTGCAACGACTGAGTTTAGTGGCACAATTGGTATTCCTTTACCACTGACGGATGTTGCGATCTTAGATGATGATGGCAATCATTTATCACAAGGCGAGCAGGGTGAAATCTCGATTCGTGGTCCTCAAGTCATGAAAGGCTATTGGAATCGTCCAGATGAAACTGCAAAAGTCATGACAGCGGACGGTTATTTCCGTACAGGTGATATTGGGATCATGGATACCCGTGGTTATTTCAAAATTGTCGATCGTAAGAAAGACATGATTTTAGTATCTGGCTTCAACGTCTATCCTTCTGAAATTGAAGAAGTGATTGCGCAACATCCTAAAGTGCTTGAAGTGGCTGCAATTGGTGTGCCTGATGAAAAATCTGGTGAAGTGCCAAAACTATTTGTAGTGAAAAAAGATCCATCTTTAACCACTGAAGAAGTTCTTGAATATGCAAAAGAAAACTTAACGGGTTATAAACGTCCGCGTTATGTTGAGTTTATGGATGATTTACCAAAATCAAATGTAGGTAAAATACTACGTAAAGATTTACGTAAATAATTGAAAAATTAAAGATAAAAAAGCGCCAATAGTGGCGCTTTTTTATCTTCGATGTAAAATAATCAATCGATTTATGCGGTGATTTCAACATTTATTTTTTGTGAGAACGAATATACCAACCATCAATATAGGGGCGGCTTAAGCCAACAATTGCTGTAAAGGTTAGCATAGTGCCCATTTGACGCCCTAGTGCAGAAGGATGAATACTGCCATAGCTAAAATAAATATCGATTAAACAGTATACGACAATAATAGCTAACCAAAAGTATAGATTCATACGCTTTATACCAACGGCAAAAAAAGCCACCACCAAAACAATGAGCGTTCCCAAGGTGGATTGCCAATTGTAATTTGCACAAATCACGCACAAGAGAAAAGCCAAAATTGGCAATACAATTTTAAGAATACGATCAATCTCCGCTTGTTGATGGCGCTGCTTTTCTAAAACCTCAAACAATTCATTTTGATCTGGTTGCACGTTATTGTCCTCACTACACAATTTTGCAAAACTCAGCATTTAACAAAAAATATTCTGTTCATGCCATGCTATGATAACTCGCATTAACACTTCATGAGAAAAAATCATGTCTGGGATAGATGGCATCATATATTTAATTCTAATTGCCTGTTTACTTCCTTATGTTTTTACCATTATTGCAAAAGCGTCTGGTGGTTTTAAAGCTGCTGATAATCAGAATCCGCGTGAATTTTTAGCCAAAACCACAGGTTTGGCTGCACGTGCCAATGCAGTACAACAGAATAGTTTTGAGAGCTTACCTTTATTTATTGCTGCGATTTTAATGGCAGAGTATATGGTGGTATCACAACATCTGATTATGATGTTAGGCATCGCGTATATTGTGTTACGCATTATTTATGGAATTTGCTATCTGGCGAATATTTCAGCGCTACGTACCATTATTTGGGCTTTGTCCTTAGCTTGCCCAATTATTTTATTGTTATTGGTTATTCGAATCGTCTAAACAGTTTTCGATGAAATTCATTCATTTTGATGATGCAAAATGTATAATCCGCATCTGTTTGCGCAATTTAGCGTTATAATCGACAAGATTTTAAATAAGACCTCACTTGAAAGAGTATCCTATGAGCTATAGCAATATTCCTGCTGGTAAAGATGCACCAAATGACATCTACGTAATTATCGAAATCCCAGCAAATGCTGCACCGATTAAATATGAAGTAGATAAAGATTCAGATGCTTTATTTGTAGATCGTTTCATGGGTACAGCGATGTTCTACCCAGCGAACTATGGTTATGTACCAAATACATTGTCTGAAGATGGTGACCCATTAGACGTATTGGTTGTAACTCCACACCCATTGGTACATGGTTCAGTGATTCGTTGTCGTCCTGTTGGTAAATTAAACATGGAAGATGATGGTGGTATTGATGCGAAACTGATCGCAGTTCCACATGATAAATTGACTCCGCTTTATAAAGATGTGAAAGAGTATTCAGATCTTCCTGCTTTGTTGTTGAATCAAATTGAACATTTCTTTGCACATTACAAAGACTTAGAGCCTGGTAAATGGGTTAAATTGACAGGTTGGGAAAGTTCAGAAGTTGCAAAAGCTGAAGTCTTAAAAGCAATCGAAGCTGCAAAATAAGCCAGAATAAAACGTGGTTTGAAGATTGAAAAATGTTCAAACCCATAAAAAAACCTGCATGATTCAGTGCAGGTTTTTTTGTTTCTGTGGATTTATTCTAAATTAGAAAAATTTCACAGGAATGTCTAAGAAAATACGCCATTCATTGGTATCACCAATATAGACAGGATTATACGCTTCACTTGCACGGTAGTAAGAGTGACGTAGACGTAAGCTCGCATCTTTTGCAAAACCACTTTGCATGGTGTATTTCACCTGATTAAAGAATTCACGTTCTTGTGCATCATCAGTTACATTGCGGACTTTAATATCCCAACCATAAACAAATGCTGTGGTCCAATTTAAGCCAGCAACACCATAATTGCTAAAGTCTAGGTTATATTGAACTTGTGCTGATTTTTCATGGTTACCAATAAAATCAGACATATAAGAGTTTGGTAGATAAATACTTTGGAAACCGTCAGCATTTTGACCATAGTCATAACCCACATCACCTGTATTTTGTTGGTAAGCCAACATCACAGTGTGCGGACCTTGATTATAAGTAGAAGACAATGCCCAGATATTATTGGTTTTTTCTACGCCTGCTTTACCTGTATTTGCATAATCCGCATCAACAGGACCTGTTGCAGAATAGGTATTGGCATTTTTATCAAACTTGGTGTGATAACCACTGAAATCAAAAGTTAAAGAACTTTGATTTGCCAATGGGTATTTATAATTTGCATTGATATAATGACGTTCTAACGCATTTTTAGAATCTAAACCATAATAAGACGCGCTAAGCTGGTCATCAAATTTGTATTTAGCACCCCAAACAATCGCATCATCTAATTTATTACCATCAGTCTTGATCTGATCAGACATTTGGTCTTTGGTGAATTTACCCGCAACAAGTTCTAAGTTTTTAATTTCATGGCTGGTTAATAACGTACCTGTAAAATATTCAGGAACAAGACGCGTTGTATTACTTGCAAGTACAGGTAAGTCGAGAACTTGCGTACCATAACGTACAGTCGTATTTGAGAAACGAGCTTTTACGTTTGCGCCACCACGTGCCCAATGATCATATGGATCAACTCGTCCATTTGCGTCTCTTGCACCATTATTTTTGAGTGCAATCATATTATTGCCAGCATGGGTGTTTGGACCGATTTTAAAAGAACCATCACCAACTACACCAACACCGAAACCGACGATACCTTGAGTGAAGCCAGAATCTAAGTCAACAATTGCAGTTTGTGCAAATGAGCTTTGATCGTCAATACCATGTTTTTTATCACGAAGAATATAACCTGTACGAAACAATACAGAACCTTTGGCATCTTCAACGAACCCTTTTGCATCACTTTGTTCGCTAGCAAATGTAGGGGATATTAGAACCGCGTTAATTAATACAGCTAAAGTAAGTTTTGGAGCATTCAACATGAATTGCCTCGTGAACGAGAATAGATTGCACTGACTGATCGAATTCAGAACAGATTGTGGATGAATTGTATATTTAATCTATAAAAAGGGAATCTCTTTTGCTTAAAAATATTACATTTCTGTAATGTTTTACACAATATTAATTTCTTTTCTTATGAAAAAAAGTTCTAAAGAATTGTTAAAATGCTGATTTTATGTGAAATATGAAATAAATTGAAAAATATGCTGAATTTATGTCCATGTTTTTTACCAAAAATTTAAAAACACAGTAAAATTCGCCTTTATTTATACGCCCACCCGTTTGTCATCATGAACTCACTTATTTCTAAACTGTTATGGGCAATGCCTATCTGTATCACGTCGTGCCCAGCATTTGCTGAAGAAGCAAATGTCTTGGTTAAAAATGGCATGATCTCTGGAAATGTGGGACTGGTATCCAAGTACATCTATCGAGGTGGAATTGAAAATGATGATGTCGCTGTGCAAGGCGGTTTAAGTTATGCACATAAAAGTGGCATCACGGTGGGGTATTGGGGTTCTACACTGAGCTACAACCCTGCAGATGATACGCAAGATCATGGTTTTGAAAATAATTTTTATTTGGCTTATGCTCAAGAAATTGCGCAAAATTGGAGCTATAACTTAAAAACCACTGCATATGTTTATCATAAAGGCGGTACTGTTTATGCTGATCAAGCAGATCATCGTAAAACCACCTATACAGATCTATCCGCTGAGCTGAGTTATAAAAATTTAACCGCAGGTGCTTCAGTGATGTTAGCCGATGCATCCTCTGCCAATGCGGGTGATGTTTATCTAAGCATCGCGTATCGTCATGCTTTGGTTAAAGATTTTATTTTCAACACTTCTATTGGTGCATCTTTATATAACAGTCATCATGATGACAGTATTGTGCAGACAGAACAGGATTTTGCGTTAAGTGAAATGCGCTTGGGGCTCAGTAAAGTCATTGCCAATACAGGTGTTTCAGCTTCATTAGACTATGTAATTGGTGGTAAAGACCGTTTAGGTGAAGATTATAAGGATAATTTGGTATTTGGTTTGACTTATAGTTTTTAAGATTAACTTATAGTTTTTAAGATGAATATGAGTGAGTTATTTTACTTACCTATTTTATCGAAGTGTATGACCGAAGATAGGACATGCACTTTTTTTAGGCATTTTTTAAAATGTGTGCTTTTTTTGAGCAAAAATAATATGCACCATTAAAATCATCTTACATGAAAAGCTTAAAGCAATATTTATACGCTTTTTATGACAACAATAAAGCACGTTATAGAAAATTTACGCTTAGATTTTTCATACTACTTTGCATTAAAACCATGCTTAAAGTAGGTCAGTATGAATCAGTTCCATCAAGTGATGCTTGAAATAGCATATGTTCAACAACTGAAGAATAAAAAAATTTATCCACAATTTTTTACTTCTAATATATTGATTATAAATAGATTGCAACATATTTCTGAGTTTTATAAACAGCTTGAGTTTCATCTTGGCATGGCAATTGCTAATTGCTTAGGGAGTTCATCAAATTTTAGCATAACAAATAAACATCATATGATGGGGGAGCACTCAAGATGAAATTCTCAACTAAAGCACTAACATTGGCAGTTCTATCGTCTACAGCAACAATAGCAATGGCGGAGGATACGACGCTTTCACAATTAGGTTTAAGTTTTTCAGGCAGTGCTGCTTTAACGAGTGACTACCGTTTTCGTGGTGTTACTCAAGCTCAAAATGATCCAGCTGTGCAAGCCACTTTTGCATTGACACATTCTTCTGGTTTGTATGCGGGTGTATTTGGTTCAAATGTGAATTTTGGCGGTCCAGATCCACATTTAGAGCTTGACCCTTATATTGGTTATTCTACAGCACTTGAAGGTTTTGCGAGCAAGCCAGTTCTAGATGTCGGTCTTTGGTATTATAACTACCCAAGTGCAAGTGATTTAAATTGGTTAGAACTGTACGGTAAATTAACCTTTAAAAATGCATTTACGGAAGGTGATAGCATTCTTACCAATATTAACTATACCAATGATTATGCTGGCGCGGATGCGAGTAGCTGGAATGTGAATGCAGGCTATTCAGTACCATTTGGTTCTACAGGTTTTGGTGGTGTTGCGAATGTCGGTTATACCGTTGTTACAGATGACGATAAATATAACTTCAATGGCGATGATAATTATGTGGACTGGAAAGTAGGCGTAACTTATGTACCAAAATCAATTCCAAGTCTGACAGCAGAACTTGCTGCGATTGGTACAAATACGGATACAGACGGTTTAACTAATGTAGCAAAACGAGCTGTTGAAACAGGTGCAGTGTTTACTTTAACTAAAGCTTTCTAAGCGCAAATTAAAATCTATAAAGGTGACCTTGAGTCACCTTTATTTTTTGCGATTTTGAAATCAAATTAGGCTTTCACTTCAAATGCTGGATGATATTTTACGGTACCTTGTGGAATGCTTTGGTCAAAGCTAAGGGCTTGAAAATATTCAGCAGGCACACCTTCAAGGATCAAACGGTCATGAGGCTGAAAGCCAAATTTGGAATAATAAGCAGGATCTCCAAGCACAACACATCCTGCGGCATTGAATTGTTGTAACTGCTGTAATGCGTGTTGGATTAAAGCTTTGCCAACACCTTGGTGTTGATATTCTGGTGCAACTGAAATTGGACCTAAACCATACCAATATTGTGCGCCAGAAGAAATTTCAACAGGTGAAATTGCAACATGTCCAATAATCTGTCGATCCAATTCAGCAACAACCGAAATAGTTAATTGATTTGCATCCCTGAGTGCATTGACGATGAAGTGTTCTGTGTGGTCGGTATGCGCTGCATTTAGAAAAGCCAGTTGAGTGAGATTGAAAATGTTTTCAATATCGTCTGTATGTTCGTTGCGTAGGGTTAGATTTAGCATGTTATTTATCTTCTATACGTCATAGCTTGGATTCTAAGATTGAGTTCCCCGATATGACAAGGCTTCGGTTAAATGGGCACTTTGGATTTGCTCACTTTGAGCCAAATCTGCAATGGTCCTTGAAACACGTAAAATTCGATGATATGCCCGCGCAGATAAATTCAAACGTTGTTGTGCCATTTCGAGCATTTGCTTGGATGTTTCATCTAAAATCACATATTTTTCTAAGTCTTTTGGCGATAAGTTGTGATTTAAATAGCCTTGTCTTTGGATTTGAAAATCGCACGCATCAATCACCCGTTCCCGCACAGTTGCTGAATCTTCGACAGGCGTTTGATCCTGTAATTCTTGGGCTTTTAATGGTGGCACATCGATATGGAGATCAATACGATCCAATAATGGACCTGAAATTCGATTTTGATACCGTTTAATTGCTTCGGCAGAACATTGGCAGCGACTGTCTTGGTTAAATGCATAACCACAAGGGCAGGGATTCATTGCTGCAATCAATTGAAAGTTTGCAGGAAATGTAATTTGGCGCGATGCTCTAGAAATAATGATTTCTTTAGATTCAAGTGGTTGCCTTAAAACTTCGAGCACTTTTTTGTCAAACTCAGGCAATTCATCTAAAAATAATACACCTAAGTGCGCCAGCGTAATCTCTCCAGGTTTTGGATTTGAACCGCCACCGACAAGAGCGATTGCAGATGCGGTATGGTGCGGGGCGCGAAATGGGCGCTGTCCAAAATGGTGTTTAGTCTTGGCAATTGAATAAATACTGGCAACTTCAAGATTTTCTTGTGGATTTAAGGCTGGCAAAATACTCGGTAAGCGAGAAGCTAACAGGGTTTTACCTGTACCCGGCGGGCCTTTAAATAAAAGGGAATGTCCACCTGCTGCTGAAATTTCTAAAGCGCGCCGCGGGCGTAATTGTCCTTTGACATCTGCCAAATCAAATTTGTAGGCATTGTTTTGCTGTACTTTTTGCCGAACAGTTACATCAATTTTTTGTAGGTTTAAGAAATGCTCACAGACTTGTTTTAAGTGCTGTGCAGCAAACACCTGAAACTCAGGCAATTGCGCTGCTTCTGCGGCATTTTCCTGTGGCAACATCAATTGATGCTTGGCCATTTGACATGCCATCGCAATGGTTAAGGTTCCTGTGCTGGGCCTTAAGTGCCCATCCAGTGCCAACTCACCAATAAACTCAAAATGATCTGTGACATTTTCGGGAAGTTGCCCTGTGGCAATCAAGATACCAAGTGCAATGGGCAGATCTAAACGAGAGCCATCTTTGGGCAGATCCGCAGGTGCGAGATTGATGGTTAAGCGTTTGCTTGGGAATTGATAACCACTGTTAATGATGGCAGATCGAACGCGATCTTTACTTTCACGAACTGCAGCTTCAGCTAAGCCAACAATTGTTAAAGAAGGAAGCCCTGCACTAACATGGACCTCAACTTCAATTAAAGGTGCATGTAGCCCGAGCAAGCCTCGGGTATAAATTTTTGCTAAAGACATTGTTGTTTTCCACTTGTGCTTTATTTTTAATCATTATTATATTTTTTGCACCAATAATGTGCAAATTTAGTTTATTTTTTATCCTGAATTAGAACCTCAAGTGCTTTGACCTGTTCTTGTAAATCGGTCAATCGTAAATTGGCATTATTTAGTGCAGTCTTTTGGCGTTCAATTTCGTCTTTTGAAACGATATCCATTTTAGAAATGGCTTCATTAAGTAAGGCGCGTAAATTATGTTCTATGTCTTTTTTAGGCTGATCGACCTGTTCCAAAATTGCTTGTAATAATGTTTCAATCATGAGGAATCCAAATGAGTAATGTTCTTTGCCTAGTGTAACATCGCGTATTCATTTTATTTAAGTAATTTTTTATCCGATGTTTAAAGCATGATGTCTCCTATAATTTAGCAATGAAATCTAAAAAAACACGCAATATTATGTGTTTTTTAAAGTTGCAACTTCACCTAAGTATATACAATAGGTTATAAAGGCAATGCATGTTGATTGAATTAATCACCCCAACCATTAATAAGATTGGCATGAAAATTGAACATAAAACCTTACTGGTGAAATAAGCCGAAGGAAAACAATATGAAGCTCGTAACTGCAATTGTAAAACCGTTTAAATTAGATGACGTGCGTGAAGCACTGTCTGATATAGGCGTTCAAGGGATTACCGTAACTGAAGTTAAAGGTTTTGGTCGTCAAAAGGGGCATACTGAACTTTATCGTGGCGCTGAGTATGTTGTTGATTTTCTGCCTAAAGTGAAAATCGAAATCGCAATCAGTGATGACATGGTAGATTCAGTGATTGAATCTATTACACGTGTTGCTAGCACTGGCAAAATTGGTGATGGAAAAATTTTCGTGACTAATTTAGAGCAAGTAATTCGTATTCGTACAGGTGAAACAGGTCCAGACGCTGTTTAATTTGGCACGAAGATTGCTGGTTATGTATATCAATACATAACTCACAAAATTAGGTTGGGGGATACGAATGAAAAAAATGCTATTAGCGCTCAGCCTGTCTGGCGCACTTCTTGGCGGATCAGTTGCGTGGGCAGAAGAAAACGTAGCTGAGCCTGCATCTACAGCTGTTGCAACGGCAAGTGATGTGACTGCAACAGTCGCCGATACATCGGCAACCGTTGCACCTGAAACGGTGACTGCCGCAGCTGCTCCAGCAGAGGCAGAAAAACCAACTTTAAATACAGGTGATACAGCGTGGATTCTTGTATCTACAGCACTTGTATTACTGATGACAATTCCCGGTTTAGCATTATTCTACGGCGGTATGGTTCGTAAGAAAAATGTGCTTGCCACCATGGCGCAAAGCTTTACTGCCGCAGCAGTAGTCAGCATCGTATGGGTGGTCATTGGTTATTCACTTGCATTTGGTTCTGGTAACGCTTTTATTGGTGGTTTCGATAAAATCATGTTATCTGGAATTACAACAGATGCGCTGAGTGGCACAATTCCAGAAATTCTTTTCGTTATTTTCCAAATGACTTTTGCGATTATTACCGTTGCCATTATCAGTGGTTCTGTGGCTGATCGTATGAAATTCAGTGCTTGGATCACATTTATTACGATTTGGGTCATTATTGTTTATGCACCGATTGCACACTGGGTATGGGGTGGTGGCTGGTTAATGAATGATGGCGCGCTTGATTTTGCTGGTGGTACTGTTGTTCATATTAACTCGGGTGTTGCTGGTCTAGTTGCTGCGTATTTACTGGGTAAACGTATGGGCTTAGGCAAAGAATCTATGGCACCACATAACTTAACTTTAACTATATTGGGTGCAAGCTTGGTATGGGTCGGTTGGTTTGGTTTCAATGGTGGTTCTGCTTTAGGTGCAAATGGTTCAGCAGCGTATGCTTTGGTCACAACTCAAATCGCAGCCGCAGCGGCAGCAATTGCTTGGTTAGTGGTTGAAAAAATTGTTCGTGGTAAAGGTTCAGTATTGGGTGCAGCATCGGGTGCAGTTGCTGGTCTGGTTGTGATTACGCCAGCAGCAGGTTTTGTGACGGTAAGTGGTGCGTTGATCATGGGCTTAATCGGTGGTGTGGTGTGCTTCTGGGGAATCTCTGGTCTTAAACGTATCCTTAAAGCAGATGACTCATTGGATGCATTTGGTTTACACGGTGTAGGCGGTATTGTTGGTGCGATTTTAACAGCTGTATTTGCCAGTTCATTCATTATGGGCGACAAAGCACCGACAGATGTTATGCATCAATTATGGGTACAAGTTGAAGGTGTGTTAGCAACAATCGCATACTCAGCAGTTGTGACCTTTATCCTACTTAAAATTATCGATGTTGTGATTGGGATCCGTGTTGAATCTGATGATGAGCGTATGGGGCTTGATTTAAGCCAACATGGCGAACGTATCGAATAATCAATCTAATTAGAATAATAACTATATATAGTATAAAACAGTCCGTAAGGGCTGTTTTTTTTCCATATCTTGCGAAAGGCTCAACAAAATCAGGTTTTTTTGCTACACTAGATGAAATCATGAATTTTGTTCAATAAAACCACTATGCATTGTCCATTTTGCAACGCTGCAGATAGTAAAGTAATCGACTCTCGTTTGGCCGCTGAAGGTAGCCAGATTCGTCGACGTCGTGAATGTATCAGTTGTGGCGAACGTTTTACGACATTTGAGAGTTATGAAGTGGTCATGCCACGCGTGACCAAGTCAGATGGTAAAAATGAACCGTTTGACGAAGCAAAATTACGACGTTCTTTAATGCACGCCTTACAAAAAAGACCCGTGACTCAAGAACAGATTGAAACCGTCATTAGTGATATTCAATTGCAAATTCGCCGCCTCGGTGAACGTGATGTACGTTCACGCACCATTGGTGAAATTGTCATGAAATCGTTGTTTGCATTGGATCATGTGGCTTATGTGCGTTTTGCGTCGGTGTATCAAGATTTCCAAGATATTGATGCGTTTCGTCATCAAATTGAACAAATGCAAGATCGTGGGCAAGACCACTAATTTTATTTTTGAACGTTATTGATTAGGAATTTTATGTCTGAGTTTGATTCAAATTCTAAACCCGAAGATTATGTAAACATAGATCAGGTTTGGATGCAGAAAGCAATTGAGCTCGCGAAGCTTGGACAATATTCCACACGACCAAACCCGAACGTCGGTTGTGTCATTGTAAAAGATGGGCAATGGGTGGGAGAGGGTTTTCATCCTAGAGCTGGTCAGCCACACGCCGAAGTTTTTGCCATGCGTCAAGCAGGCGAGTCTGCCAAGGGCGCAACCGCGTATGTCACTTTGGAACCTTGTGCGCATTATGGCCGTACACCACCTTGTGCTAAAGGCTTGGTTGAAGCGGGTGTCAGCAAAGTTGTTATTGCATGTGCTGATCCAAATCCTTTGGTGGCGGGAAAAGGCGTTGATATTTTACGCCAGGCAGGGATTGAGGTTGAAACAGGGGTTTGTGAGCAACAAGCGGCTCAACTCAATCAAGGCTTTTTAAAAGCAATGGCAACGGGTGTGCCTTATGTGCGTTTAAAGGTTGCGTCAAGTTTAGATGGCCGTACAGCAATGGCGTCTGGTGAGTCTAAATGGATCACTGGGGCTGAATCACGTCAAGATGTTCAGCATTGGCGGGCTATTTCAGGTGCAGTGATTACCGGGATCGATACCATTTTGGCAGATGACCCTCAATTAAATGTGCGTTCATTGGGTGATATTGATATTGCAACGATTGTCCAGCCTAAGTGGGTGATTTTAGACCGACAAGGGCGTTTGCCACTCAATGCTCAAATTCTTAGCGCGCCTGAAACAGTGATGGTCATGGGACCATTTCGTCAAGAACTTGCCAAGCTGGGCGTGGTACAAT
Organism: Acinetobacter sp. 1125_18A; assembly: GCF_052824985.1. Taxonomy (NCBI): domain Bacteria; kingdom Pseudomonadati; phylum Pseudomonadota; class Gammaproteobacteria; order Moraxellales; family Moraxellaceae; genus Acinetobacter; species Acinetobacter sp. 1125_18A. The sequence continues at coordinate 289,554 of NZ_VTDG01000005.1, read as the reverse complement.
TAGAAGTTCAATCTTTAAAAGATTTGCTTGCGACTTTAAAAGATTTCCAAATTTACGATGTGTTGGTTGAGGCAGGTGCGACATTATCTACTGCATTTTTGCAGGAAAAACTGGTGGATGAATTAATCAGTTATGTTGCGCCAACCTTTTTAGGACAATCAGCACGTGCCATGTTCAATGCCGAATTTGAAACGATGGCACAACAATTACGTTTTAAGTTACAAGATGTTCATCAGTTTGGTGATGACATTCGCTTAAGACTTATCCCTTCACAAGAGTCAGTATGAATCCAGAGTCAACATCATCGGTTTACCATAAACGTCGTCATGCTGCGCGTACAACAGATGAATATCTTTTTCATCAGTTGGTTCCCTATCTGGGAAACAAACGTCGTTTGTTGCATCTGATTCTTGAAGCGCTTGAAATCACAGGTACTTTGAATCCTAAGGGTAAACGCGCCCCGATTTTTGCCGATTTTTTTGCAGGCAGTGGGGTGGTTTCACGTTTAGCACGTCAAAATGGCTATCGGGTGATTGCCAATGATTGGGAGCCGTATAGCCATGCATTAAATCATGCCATTTTGGCATGCACAGATGCACCTGCATTTAAAGAATTGGGTGGGTATCAAAAAGCCATCGATTATTTAAACCGTTTACCTGAAGTGAAAGGATGGGTTACGCATAACCTTTGTCCGCGGAATGATGAAATTTATGACCCAGCACGAGACCGTTTATTTTTTAAACGCCGTAATGGGATGCGTATAGATGCAATTCGTCAGCAAATTGCCACTTGGCAAGCACAGGGTGCAATTGACGATGTAGAAATGAGTGCCTTATTGGCACCTTTGCTCTATTCAGCAAGTTTTGTCAGTAATACCAGCGGTGTATTTAAAAGCTTCCATCATGGTTGGGGCGGTAAAACCCAAACTGCGTTGGAACGGATTGAGTCTTTATTATGGCTTACACCGAGCCGCTTTAGTGAAGTCGGGCAGAATAAGCAGAAAACCCCAATGGCAGAGGTGTGGTGTGTAGATGCACAGCACTTGGCAAATCAAATGAGTGGTTTTGAAGTTGATGTGGCTTATCTAGATCCACCGTATAACCAACATGCTTATAGTAGTAATTATCATGTACTCAACTCGTTAACACTGTGGGATCAAGTTGATTTACCGACACCAGATACCAAAGGTTTTAAAAGTGGGATTGACCGTGCGTGGCGTAAAGAACGTCCAAGTCCGTATAATTCTTCTAAGCATGCACAAGAAGCTTATGAGAATTTGTTGGAAACGATTAATGCGCGTTATATTCTCACCAGTTACTCAACCGATGGAAATATTGAGGCCAAAGACTTATTGGCGGCCAATCTGAAACGTGGCAAAGTCACCTTATTGACTCAGGATGTGCCTCGTTATCGTGTCAGTAAACAGCGTCAGTCTGAACGCGCACGTGTGCTTGAGTTTATTGTAATCACCGATACCCATGCTAAGTCTGGACCACCATTGCGTCAGCTGTTGGGTCAACTCTATCATTTTGCAGAATTGGGTGGTGTGGATACCTCAGGTGTAAGTACGCAACTGGCCTTATGGTAAGAATGCACCTTTGCCTTTAAAATATGGGCAAATGCAAAATAAACACGATTGAACTTCATCAGTTCCTCTCACTGCAGCAGTAGGTAGAATTATGTTCACAGGTATCATTGAAAGTTTGGGTAAAGTCGAAAGTTTACAAAATGTAGGCGGTGATGTGCGCTTACGTATTCAGACAGACTTGGATATGTCTGATGTACATTTGGGCGACTCTATTGCAACCAATGGGATTTGTTTAACTGTGATCGACTGGGGTGAAAACTGGTATGCTGCTGATGTGTCCCGTGAAAGCTTAAATCGTTCGACTTTAGCAAGTTGGAAAGCGGGGCAGGCGGTCAATGTAGAAAAAGCAATGTTGCCAACAACACGCTTCGGTGGACATATCGTTAGTGGACATGTCGATGCTGTGGGTGAAATCACCGTAGTGCGTTCAGATGCTCGCTCACTGTATTTCGAAGTCACTGCACCTGTTGAAATTGCTAAATATTTGGCTGAAAAAGGTTCTGTAACTGTAGATGGAATTAGCCTCACCATCAATCATTTACGTGGAAATATCTTAAGTTTAAATTTAATTCCACATACTGCTGAACGGACCAATATTGGAACGTGGAAAGTGGGCTCTCAAGTGAATTTAGAAGTCGATGTATTGGCACGTTATATAGAAAGATTGTTACTTGGTGATAAAGCTGCTGAGCCAAAAGCAGAGTCTAAACTCAGTATGGAATTTCTGGCAGCCAATGGTTTTTTAAAATAAATAAAAACCAAAACCGATTAAAAAAAGCCTAATTTATTTAGGCCTTTTAATATATACATGATTAAATTAGGCTAATATATCGTGAATTCTTCTGTAAGAGAGTTGAGTATTGCTTGAATTTTTATTGCATTTAGAACAATTATTGCCCACTTTTTTAGAAAATTACGGGCTGTGGATTTATGCCATTTTGTTTCTAATCATTTTTGCAGAAACTGGCTCAGTCTTTATGTTTTTTCTCCCTGGCGATAGTTTATTGATCGCTGTCGGTGCTTTATGTTCTACCGCTGAATCTGTGCATTTGCACTATATGGGTGTGTTGCTGATTATTGCTTCAATTTTGGGGTATATGGTGAACTATTATACGGGACGTGCGCTGGGTTTTAAATTTTTCCACGCGCATTCACGTTGGTTTAAGCCTGAATATATTAAAAAGACTAACCATTATTTTGAAAAGCATGGCGGGAAAACCATTCTGGTTGCCCGTTTTGTGCCTTTTGTTCGTTCTTTTGCTCCTTTTGCAGCGGGTGCAGGGCATATGAAAATGCCTGTATTCATGTTGTATAACATTTTAGGCGGATGGATTTGGATTGCGCTGTTACTTGGTGCGGGTTATGGCGCGGGTAATTTATTATCTTTACTGCTCGATTCATTTTAATCAGATTCAAACCGTCATAAACTGCCCCGATGAATAAGCCGAATGCTGATCCTCAACATTCGGCTTATTCATATTGAGAATAGAATAAAAACGCGAGTGGTTTTATTTAAGAAATCAGCTGTATTTATTAAAATAATCTGCTGCTATTTTTACGCACTGACACAAAAAAATATCCAGAAAGTGCAAACAGAAAAAGCTTTCAAATCGCCAAAGTGCTAACATTTTGCAAGTTTTAAAATCTTAATGCTGGTGAGCAAAAATGTTAATACAACGTGGTGGGTTAAAAGTTGTGGCTGGGCTTGGAATTTCAGGCGTTTCAGCCGTAAATTTTCTTCATGAAAATGGCTACCGTGTTGCAGTCACAGATTCTCGTGAAGTTCCACCAGGACATGAGCAAATTCCAGCAGCAGTTCAAACCAGCTTTGGTCAACTCGATCAAGATTTACTTTTGCAAGCTGAAGAAATTGTCATTAGTCCCGGGTTAGATCCTCAGTTACCAGCAATTCAAGCTGCGATTGCAAAAGGCATTCCAGTCATCAGTGAAATTCAAATTCTCCGCCGTGCTACAGATAAACCGATTGTGGCGATTACTGGCTCAAATGCAAAAAGTACCGTGACCACTTTGATTGGCCTAATGGCGCAAGAAGCAGGAGTAAAGGTTGCGGTAGGGGGTAACTTGGGTCGTCCTGCTTTAGATTTAACCCATGATGATCCAGATGTTTATATCCTTGAACTTTCAAGCTTTCAATTGGAAGCAACCTCGAGTTTAAATGCCGAAGTGGCTGTGGTCTTGAACATGAGTGAAGATCACTTGGACCGTCATGGGGATATGGCAGGTTACCATGCGGCAAAACATCGTATTTTCCAAGGTGTGAAAAAAGTCGTATATAACCGTGACGATTCATTGACGCGTCCATTGGTGCCAGATGTTACACCAATGCAAAGCTTTGGGCTCAATGCACCTGATTTAAAACAATACGGTATTCTAAGAGAAGATAACGGTACGATTTGGTTAGCGCGAGGTCGTGAACGTCTACTCAAAAGTTCAGAGATGTATATCCAAGGAACGCATAATGTTGCCAATGCTTTGGCATGTTTAGCTTTGGGTGAAGCGATTGGTTTACCAATGGACAAAATGCTTGAAACCTTAAAAACCTTTAAAGGTTTAGAGCACCGTTGCGAATTCGTTAAAGAAGTGAATGGCGTTCGTTATTATAATGATTCTAAAGGCACCAATATCGGTGCAACTTTAGCGGCATTGGACGGCTTAGGTGCTGCAATTGAAGCCCAAGGTGGTCAGGTTGCAATTATTTTGGGTGGTCAGGGCAAAGGGCAGGACTTTACTGCACTACGTGAGTCTCTGCAAAAATATGCCAAAGTTGCGGTACTGATGGGTGAAGATCGCTCAATCATTGAAAATGCCATTGCAGGGACAACAACACTGCTACATGCAGCATCTTTGCAACAAGCTGTAGAACTTTGTCAACAACATACGCATGCGCAAGATGTAGTGCTATTATCACCTGCATGCGCAAGCTTTGATATGTTTACAGGCTATCCTGAGCGTGGTCATCGCTTTGTTGAATATGTAAATGCTCTAAACTAAAAAGAATCATAAGGAAATAAGTATGGCTGGGTTAGCTCAGACGACTATAAGTAAGATTCACCAAGTGTATGATCGCTGGATGCCAAAATTGCCGGCAGAGATTACACCGCGTAATGTACTGATATTTTGCGTCATTTCATTGTTGTGTATTGGTACGGTGATGGTGGCTTCGGCTTCAATGCCTTATGCCGAACGGATGCATGAAAACGAATTTCACTATGTGATTCGTCATGCAATTTCGATCGTGGTGGCTTTTGTTGCGGCGGCAATTACCTATCGAGTTTCACTCAACCTTTGGTTTAAAAATACCTTTCCATTGTGGTTGATCACCATTGCTTTATTACTCGCCGTCTTAGTGGTGGGTACAGAAGTCAATGGTTCAACACGCTGGATTCGTGTAGGTGGATTTACCTTGCAGGCAACCGAAGTCGCCAAGGTGATGATGGCCATATTTACCGCAGACTATGTGGTTCGTCGTGCTGAAGAGGTCCGTAATAATATTAAGGGCTTGGTACGTCTAGGTGTGGTGATGTTGCTGACGGTCGGACTAATTATTGCAGAGCCTGACTTAGGGGCAACAGTGGTGATTGCTGTTTCGATGCTGGGTGTGTTCTTCTTGGCTGGTGCACCCATGATCCAGTTCGGCTTTGCATTTGGTGCGATTCTGGTGGCATTTGTATCCTTAATCGTGTTTGAACCATATCGTTATGAACGCTTAATGTCATTCTCAAACCCTTGGGCTGATCCTTTGGGCTCTGGTTATCAATTGTCGAATGCCTTGATGGCCTTTGGTCGTGGTGAATGGTTTGGGGTAGGCTTAGGACATAGTATTCAAAAAATGTCTTATTTGCCTGAAGCACATACTGACTTTATGTTGGCAATTTTAGGTGAAGAATTCGGTTTCTTTGGTATTTCGACCGTTTTGCTGCTCTCATTTGTGATGTTGATTTGCTGTATTCGTATCGGTCAGCGTGCGCTCAATCATCAATATTTGCGCGCAGGTTACTTGGCTTACGGGATCAGTATTATTTTCTTATTACAGATCTTGGTGAATGCTGGTATGAATATGGGCATGTTGCCGACCAAGGGGCTAACGCTTCCATTTATTAGTTATGGTGGTTCATCTTTAATTATGTGTGCGGTGATGATCAGTTTAATTCTCAAAATTGATGCAACCACCAAGGATGCCAATCCAGCGCGAGAAGAGTCTAGTTTTTAATTTTTTATTGAGCTCAAATAGGGAAGTCATTTGATCACAAATGGCTTTTTTTATGGGTAATTTAGTTTGGATTTTGCGTATTGCAATATTTTAATGCCGATTGGGTGGTCTTAAATTTTACCCAATCCCAAGTTTGATAACCGGACTCACTCAGTCGTAATACATCTATCACTGTTGGGGAATAATAAAACGAAGTTTCCAATACATCATTGGCATAAATCTTGATCTGATGTTTTCCAGCGGTATTTGCAAGTTTAAGTTTGATTGGGGTTTTGTGATCGACCTTCATGATTGCAGAGCGATCGACTTGAACTGAATAAGTTGGTAATGGTTTACCCCATTGTTCACGTGGTGCGCCACTCATTTCATCAATAACAGCAGTTTTAGAAATCGGGGAAATACATAAAATTGCCATTTGTGCATAGACCTCGGTGAGGCCTGTGATCATGAGAAAACTCAGCGTTATTAGATTTTTTAAAAGGTTCATCTCAATCCTGAATGATGTTGGTATTCTTATGTTGGTATTGTTGCTTAATCAGGGATTACTGATAAATGGATTGTAGCGTTGTCCCTTGAGGAATGCGAGAAATATCCCATTGAGCGACAGCTTGAGCCAACATGAGATCTGGCTGATCTAGGTCTACTGGAGCTTGTCCAAGTGCTATAATCGCTTGTAACAGCAATTCAGGTGCATGTTTGAGATCAAGCGCTTGCGCAAGGTTTTGTTTTGATAGTTTCTGCCCCAAATGATTCATGGCGAGGGGTAAGTGCATATATTCAAGAGCTGGGTAACCTAAAAGCTGTCCTAGCCACATTTGACGTTCAGTATTATCCAATAAATCCGCACCACGCACGACATGGCTGATTTCTTGTAAATAATCATCGACAACGACTGCCAGTTGATAATTGATAATGCCATCACGACGCTTTAGTACAAAGTCACCCAAATCGCGTTGTAAGTTCGCGCAATGTTGTCCTTGCAAGCGGTCATTGAAACAAATGTTTTGATCAGAAACTTTTACACGAATGGCTTGGTCTTGAAAGTCGAGCTGTTTGTCTCGGCAGGTGCCAGCATAGATATGATTTGAGCCTAATATTTTACGGGTACATTCACAGGCATAAACGAAATGTTTTTGTTTGAGTTGTTCGATTACAGATTGATAAATGTCTAAGCGATGTCGTTGATAAATGATTTCATCATCAGATTGGAAGCCAAAAGCATCTAGGCACTTTAAAATATGCTGTTCACTATCTGGGTAAATACGAGGGATATCCGTGTCTTCGATGCGGACGATCCATTGCCCATGATGAGCTTTAGCGTCGCAATAACTCGCGACAGCGGTCACTAAGGAGCCAAAATGTAATGGCCCTGTGGGGGAGGGTGCAAACCGACCTTTGTAGGCAGTACTCTTCCTCCCTCCCTTTGGAAAAGAGAGGGTTGGGGAGGAATTTGACACAGTATTAACCGTTATTTTGCTTCTCTTTGATCTCTGCAAGGGTTTTACAGTCGATACATAAAGTTGCAGTTGGTCGTGCTTCTAAACGGCGTAAACCAATTTCGATACCGCAAGTTTCACAGAAACCATAGTCATCATTTTTAATCGCTTCAATAGATTGCTCTATTTTACGAATAAGTTTACGTTCACGGTCACGGGTACGTAATTCAATGGCAAACTCTTCTTCTTGCGTCGCACGGTCATTTACATCAGGTAAAGAAGAAGATTCATCTTGCATTGTATTTAGGGTGCGATCCACTTCCGACATCAATTCTGCTTTCCATGCCAGCAAAATTTTACGAAAATGTTCGAGTTGCCCCTCAGACATGTATTCTTCATTTTTCTTTGGCTGATAAGGCTCGATACCGAATAGACTTGCTGTAGTACCGTTTTCATTGGTCTTCGGCTTGGTTTTACGCACTCGCTTTACAGACTTATCATCTGCAATTGCTGTTTGTTCTTCCAAGACTTGATTTTGGTTGTCATTCGCCATAAAGGGCATTCCTCATCATATACGTATTATCTATACGCAAAAAATATGGTGATATGCAAGTATTTTTATCACTACCAACAGAATGAATCTATCGGGGGCGTCATCATATAGATTTTTTTACCAAGATGAAAGTCACCTAACCCTGAATTCGACTTTCTGCATATCTCGTTGGACGAATAACTTAATAGAAAAAAACCAAAATGAAAAGCTAGTAACCTGAAATTTCTTCATTAATTGTAACTTTGAAGTGATCCAAGCGGTGTACAGAGGTCTCAAATTCACCATTGGCTTTTAAATGTAAGCAACGGTAACCAGGCGCAATCGGATCAAATGAAAACTCTTGGCTGAGTGGTTTAAATTGTACACACGTCGCAGGGGTAGAAATAAACTGTATTCCATTCCATACATTATAGGATTCTTGATGGACATGACCATGTAACACGGCTTTGATGTTATCAAAGGGTTCGAGTACGGTTTTTAATTCATCGGCATTTTTGAGCTTATGTTGATCGAGCCATTTGGAATGCATATCAAAAGGATTGTGATGACAGGCGATAAGGATAAACTTGTCACGCAATTGTTCCAATAGCCGTTTTAGATGGACCAATTGTTCCGTTTGAATGTTTCCATCGGTACGTCCACCCACAGCACTATTCAGCAAAATGATACGCCATTGATCTAACTCAATCACTGCTGGAATAGGTTCTGGCGAATGGAACGGGAACAAGTTTATATTGTCGTGATTTCCCGGAATTTGATAAAAATCGACACCAAAACGCTGCATATATTCTAAATAGCGCGCATAAGTTTCTGGAAATGCAGCTTGAGCCAAATCACCAGTATGTAAAATCAGATCGATATTTTTATAGCGTTGCTGAATATCATCCATGACGGCATGAAAGCTTTCTTCAGGATTAATCCCGACAAACTCTGCATCAGGTTTATCCATCAGGTGTGTATCTGTGATTTGGATAATCACTCTATCTTTATCTGTTTGCGGCAATATCTCTGATTGCATGCCTTTCCCCTAGACATCTTCAAATGCATGCAAGTGCTGTTGTAGCCATTGCAAAGCCATAATCACAGGTGCATTTTTTAAACGATTACTTTTTAATAATAGACTCAAATCTGAATAATCAATGATATGAAGTTGGATATTTTCACCTTCATCTGGCATACCAAACACACCACCTTCAGCAGGTAATGCGGCTTGCGCTACATAGAGATGAAATATTTCATCACATGCACCAGCAGATGGATAGAAGCTAAACAGGTGTTTGATTTGGTTTAATTCACATCCAGATTCTTCGATGCTTTCCCGTCGAATGCAACTTTCTGGAGATTCATCTCCATCAAGTACGCCTGCAATGATTTCGAGTTGCCAAGGTGAAATTTCATCATCAATTGCCCCCACACGAAACTGTTCAATCAATGCAAATTTTTGTTGTTGATCATTATAAATCAGTACACCAGCAGCTTCTTTACGGCGAATTAATTCACGTTGAATGGCTGAGGTATATTCAGTTTGATTAAATAATCGGTGTCGCAAGCTCACTTTTTCGACTTGAACAAAACCTTTAAAGGCATATTCACGAGATTGTATTTCTACATCATTATGGGTGTAGGTTGCTTGCTGAATGATGTTCATGTGCACAGTTAGGATGAAACATATTCACTTCATCCTAACTGAGAAATAGTGAAAGACAAAAGTTTTTTTTAATCTTTACACTTTATGGTACAACTTTTGCCCTTGTTCCTGATAAACGGATTTCATGGTTTTGAGACCATCTTCTATAAGCGTTTCGCTATTTACAGGGTGGGCTGCATTTTGTTGATTTTGTGCATAATCTCGCACGTTTTGGGTGATTTTCATCGAACAGAACTTAGGTCCGCACATTGAACAGAAGTGTGCTGACTTATGTGCTTCTTTAGGCATGGTTTCATCATGCATTGATCTTGCAGTATCAGGATCTAAGCTGAGATTGAATTGATCTTCCCAACGGAACTCAAAGCGTGCTTTAGATAAAGCATTGTCACGAACTTGTGCGCCCGGATGACCTTTGGCTAAATCCGCCGCATGGGCTGCGATTTTATAGGTGATAATCCCGTCTTTAACATCTTTCTTATTGGGCAGACCCAAATGCTCTTTAGGGGTCACATAACACAACATTGCAGTGCCGTACCAACCAATCATCGCTGCACCAATCGCAGAGGTAATATGGTCATAGCCTGGAGCAATATCGGTGGTGAGGGGTCCAAGAGTATAGAAAGGTGCTTCCTGACAAACTTCAAGTTGCAAGTCCATATTTTCTTTGACCATATGCATTGGAACATGGCCTGGTCCTTCGATCATGACCTGAACATCATGTTTCCATGCCCGATGGGTCAGTTCACCTAAAGTGCGTAATTCATAAAATTGTGCTTCATCATTGGCATCCTGAATACAGCCCGGACGTAAACCATCACCTAAGCTGAAAGATACATCATAGGCTTTCATGATTTCGCAGATTTCATCAAAATGCGTATAGAGGAAGTTTTCTTCATGATGCGCCAAACACCATTGCGCCATGATCGAACCACCGCGTGATACGATCCCCGTTAAACGATTGGCTGTCATCGGCACATAACGTAATAAGACCCCGGCATGGATGGTGAAATAATCAACACCTTGTTCAGCTTGTTCAATCAGAGTGTCTTTAAAGATTTCCCATGTCAGGTCTTCAGCAACACCATCGACTTTCTCAAGTGCTTGATAAATTGGTACCGTACCAATTGGAACTGGTGAGTTGCGAATAATCCATTCACGGGTTTCATGGATATTTTTACCCGTCGATAAGTCCATGATGGTGTCAGCACCCCAACGGGTTGCCCAGGTCATTTTCGACACTTCTTCATCAATCGATGAACCCAAAGCTGAGTTGCCAATATTGGCATTGATTTTTACCAAGAAATTACGCCCAATGATCATGGGTTCGCATTCAGGATGGTTAATATTGGCGGGAATAATGGCACGACCTTCAGCGACTTCTTTACGCACAAATTCAGGGGTAATCTCCATGAGGTTGTGTGCACCAAAATTTTGTCCTGCATGCTGGCGCATATCAACACCTTCATGCTGGCGCTGATTTTCACGAATCGCAATGTATTCCATTTCAGGCGTGATGATGCCTTGTTTGGCATAATGCATTTGTGTGACATTGTTGCCTGTTTTTGCACGACGTGGTTTTTGAATATGGGCAAAACGGATTTCAGCAGTACGAATATCTTTCAGACGTTCTTGGCCAAATTTAGAGGTTAAGCTGGCTAAATGCTCAGTATCGGCACGTTCTTCAATCCAAGTTTCACGGACATTGGGTAAGCCTTTATTCAAATCAATGTGTACGTTGGGATCGGTATAAACACCTGAAGTATCGTAGACCATAATCGGTGGGTTTTTTTCACCCCCAAGGCCTGTCGGTGTATCCGTGAGTTCAATTTCACGCATCGGTACTTGAATATCTGGGCGTGAACCTTGAATATAAACTTTTTTAGATGCGGGTAAAATTCGAGTCAGATCTTTGGCTTCTTGCTCGTGTTGAGCCAATTGATCAGCAGGGGATAGATTCGTTAATTGGTTCATTACAATGATCCTTATGAATGACATCAACGAATCAAGCACGACCAAAAACGGTGGCAAATTTAGTCTATTTTATCTGCTAAATTCATCATCAGAATAAAGCGCTATTGCGACAAAAATAGATAAACTATGGGCTGTCAGTTTTTAGATGCTTGATTCCTACGCAGGTCTTAACCTGATCAGGTTCAACGGTACTTTAGTTTAAGTTTTGGCAAGGAGATGCAAAACTGACTAAATCTCAGCGAGGAATTACTCGCGCTCCGTCAAGCGATGTTTAAATCTTAGCATGTTCTCATTAAAAATATGCTGGCATACAGATATCAATTTCAATTATTTTTTTGAGCCAGAATTTCCTCGACAGATTTTCTAATTTTTTGTTCAAATGCTTCACGTTGTGCCCGGATCTCTTGCTGCTCAGGTGAGTTATCTTCAGGATACTGTCTAGATGGTTTTGGCATTTGTTGCCAAAGCGTTTCACTTGTATTGATTAAATTCACAAATTTCTGTGCAATTTGGCTACTTGCAGTTTTACTTTTTGCAATTTTTTCAATCGCTTTGATTGCTTGTTCATCTGCAATTTTATCGTCATCGAACCAGAGCGTGCGGGTGTTGTCCTCGCCTTGAAAAAGTGCACTACGGTATTGTTCAATGTTCTCTACGACTTGAGGTTTAAAATGGTTGTTGGGGTAGTCTTTATTGAATTTTTCCCAATATAACAGTCGATTGGCCACTTCATCAAAACTAATTGCTAGCCCTGCATCCATAATATAGTTGGCACCTGTATACTCTTTACGGATCTGTTTAAAGTAAACCTGATCTGATTTTTCTAAATAGGGGGCAAAAATATCCAGATCATATTGTGGATGCTGTACAAAGGTGTATTCACCTTCACCGATATAAAATTTTACTAAATATAAGTCCTTTGCATGATCAACTAAATATTTCTCACGCGGTTTTAACTTTTTATACAGTTCTTGTTTTTGTTGAGCTGTCATAGACTGACCGTCTGCAAGTGTATCGGTCATATATTGAAAGACTTCAGGTGAGGCATCCGCGATGAGTTTTTGATAAATGTTTTCAATTTTTGCTTGCCATTGATAACGTGTTTTTAACGGTGCAGATGCGAGGCATTTTTTTAGTAATTGATTGAGGTCATTTAAATCTTCAACGATGACCGTTTTTTCTAATTTTTTGATGCTTGTATCTATCTCGTTACAGTCTTGTGGAAGTGCTGGTATTTCAGCTGTACTGGTCTGAGTCGCTTTAGAAGCTGCTTTAGTTGTCTCAATTGTTTGATTGTTCTCGTGCTTTTGGCAAGCGCTGAATAGGGTACACAGGCAGAGTGTTGTGAGTGATAGATGTTGTTTTAAAGCTTTCATAGTATGACTGTTGTTGTGTATTTTTGAATGCCACAAGGATAATAAAAATTGAGCTAAAATAACATCTAACTGTTAGAACAAATCGCATCACTAAAGCAATCTTTTTTAACATGCTTAAAGTCGATCGGGCTTAAATTTAGATATTGATTGAGCTGGGACAGCGCCAATAATTGGGGGATATTTTCCAGTTTAGTGCGTTCTTTTTCACTAATTTGAATTTTTTGCTGTCTTTGCTCTTTGCTCATCGCTAAAAAATGAACAAACTTCTTGGCCTGAGCTGAAAGCTCACCATCATTGGATTTTGCTAAGCGTTCAATCACCAACCAGCTGGCTGCATCAATATCAGTTTGATTTTCAAATGTAATCGAAATAGGCGCTTCTTCAGTGCCTAAAAACAATAGACTGCTATATGCATTTTTTAAGAACTGTGCATCATGTAAAAAAGGGCTAGTGGGATAAGTTTGTAGATATTCTTGCCAAAACTTAGCTCTTTTTGCAATTTCTTCAGCATCAATATCGGGTTTATGGTTTTTAAAAAGCGGTTGGGTATTTTGTTCTGCAAGATTTTCGATAAAAACTTGTTCAGGTGCAGTCAGATATGGGGCGAAAACTTTGGCTAAATATTGCGGGCTTCTCCGATAGACAATTTTATCATCTGTTTGTTCGCTCAGCTCAATATAAGCTTGGCCTTTGTGACGTAATAAATATTGGTCACGTAGATTAAGTTGTTCAAATTTACTCTGTTGAATAGTGGGGTATGCAGCTTGATCTAAAGCATAGTTTTCAAATGCTTGCTGTTGTTCTGACGTGCGCTCAATCTGTAAAAATTGTTGATACATACGTTTCGACTGATGCATCAATTCCATTTGTTCCGCGGGTTTCATCAAAGGTAAACACATACGAATATCTTGATTGACTTGTTCTATCGCAAGCGTGGTTCTTTTTGCATTGATTGCCAGCATCTCATTTTTGAGATTTTGGCAAATTTGGGTTAAATCAGGAATTGGATTTTCTTTTTGCGGCGCTTCTTTGGATTCTTTGACAATGTCGGTTGTGGGTTTTTGACACGCGATAACCACCATGCAACTCAAGATAACGAGTATGCCTGAAATGAGAAAATGAAGGATATTGCGAGGAAATTTCATTCGACCAGCATTTAAAAGAAGCTCAGTTTTGTTCGATGCCATTGTCGCTGAATCGAGGCTAAATAAATGAAATATTTTGTAGTTTTGTGATAATGAAACGTTACTTTTTGCAAGAAACTGAGTCATGTGTCTGGTTTAAGATCTGTAAAAATTAATCTGAGTACAGCATCGTGGATTTGCGATAAATGGATGTTTACAGAAAAGTGACATATGTAAATTCAGCAAATTGTAGTAGTATCTTTACTCTAAATTGCTTTGATCAGAAGTGAAATGAGCGATATTGAGAAATTCATTTGAAAGAAAAATACTTGTCATAAAACATTCATAATGAATATGCTTTAATATTAACCCATAAAAATAGTTTTTGTTGCGTGTGGAGCATCTGACCTTGAGCCCAAGTAATCCTGTATTAAACCATCATATATCTTCTCAATTTAATGAGGACTTACAGGATGTGAATACCAAATTTATGACCATGGGCGGTTTGGTAGAACAACAAGTCGCAAATGCAGTGCATGCGTTATTGGATACTAATGCCAATATGGCGATTGATGTTCAATTTCAAGACAATACAGTTAATCGTTATGAACGAGAAATTGATGAAGCACTGACTTTGATTTTGGCGCGTCGTCATCCAGCTGCAATTGACTTACGTATGGTGATTGCCATGAGTAAAGCCAATACCGATTTAGAGCGTATTGGTGATGAAGCTGCAAAAATTGCCCGTATTGCACAGACTTTATGTGAAGAGGGCGAATCGCCGCGTGGCTATATGGAAACACGGCATATTGGCAATCAAGTGCGTGTCATGATTCATGATGCTTTAGATGCTTTTGCGCGTGTGGATGCAGAACAAGCATTAAAAGTTTTGTTGGCCGATGCCGATATTGACCGTGAATATCAATCCGCGACGCGTACACTGATGACCTATATGATCGAAGATCCACGTCATATTAGTCGTGTCATCAATGTGATGTGGGTATTGCGTTCACTCGAGCGAATTGGTGACCATGCCCGTAATATCTCAGAACAAGTCATTTATATGGCAAAAGGTTTTGATGCGCGACATACCAGTGTTGAAGAGATTGAACAAAAAGTTCAAGGTAAGTAATTGAATTTATAAATAAAAAGACCTGAATTATTCAGGTCTTTTTATTTGAAAATTTAAGATCACAAAAAGAAAATTACACTTGAGCAAGTGCTTGTTCTAAGTCTGCAATCAAGTCATCAATATGTTCAATCCCCACAGATAAACGCACCATATCAATACTCACGCCTGCTGCTTTTAGCTCTGTTTCATTCAGTTGACGATGCGTGGTAGTTGCTGGATGACAGGCTAAACTTTTTGCATCACCAATATTCACCAGACGCGTAAACAGCTGTAATGCATCGATAAAACGGGTGCCACCTTCACGACCATCGTCAACACCAAAAGACAGAATTGCAGACGGTTTACCTTTGACGTACTTTTGTGCCAAAGCATGTTGTGGATGATCTTTTAAACCAGCATAGTTGACCCATTTTACTTTTGGGTGTGCCTGTAAATATTCAGCAACTTTTTGTGCATTTTCAGTATGGCGTTCCATACGCAAATTCAGTGTTTCTAAGCCTTGTAAAATTAAGAATACGCTGAGCGGGCTGATTGCTGCGCCTGTATTTCTTAATGGAACAACACGTGCACGGGCGATATATGCCGCAGCACCCAAAGCTTCTACATAGTTCACCCCATGATAACTTGGATCTGGGGTGTTTAAGACTTTGAAGCGATCGGGATATTTGCCCCAAGGGAATTTACCGCTATCGACAATCGCTCCACCAATCGAATTACCATGACCGCCAATATACTTGGTCAATGAATGCACCACGATATCTGCACCATGTTCAAAAGGTTTCAGTAGGGCAGGTGTTGCAACAGTATTATCCACAATCACGGGTACACCATATTCATGTGCGATTTTAGCAATGGCATCTAGGTCAATAATATTACCCAGCGGATTGCCAATCGACTCAACGAAAACCAATTTGGTTTTTTCATCAATTAAGCCGCGCAATGCTTCAGGATCTTGGTAATCAAAGAAACGCACTTCAATGCCTTGTTTTGGCAAAGTGTGGGCAAATAAATTATATGTTCCACCATAGAGTGTTGAAACCGATGCAATATTGTCACCCGCTTCTGCAATGGTCTGGATAGAATAGGTGATCGCAGACATACCCGAAGCCAATGCTAAAGCACCAATACCGCCTTCAAGCGCACTCAGACGTTGCTCAAGCACAGCGGTCGTTGGATTCATGATCCGCGTATAAATATTACCCTGAACTTTGAGGTCAAATAGATCCGCACCATGTTGGGTATTATCAAAGGCATAAGAGGTGGTCTGATAAATTGGAACGGCTACCGCTTTAGTGGTTGCTTCTGGTTCATAGCCTGCATGTATGGCAAGAGTTTCGTCTTTATATGTCATGTTCTTCCGTCAACTTTTTATTAAATTTCAATAGAGTGTAACAAATAAATATATGAAGTAAACAAGGGTTTATATATTTTAAAATCATAAAAACAGATAAAGCCAACAATGCAGCCCGAGATAAATTGAGTTTCGACGAGGAAAAACAGACCGAATATCGCTGAGTTTGTGAGCTGTCATTGTGGTGTCATTTGCTGAAATTAGCATAACAAATTCTATAAATTCAGTTATTAAAAACACAATGAAAAAAGCAGCAATAAATAAACTGACCCGCCATAAAAGCACTTTAACTTTAGTCCTCTGTAGTTTACTGGGTTTGACCGCATGTTCTGATGATGATCAAGATTCAACAACACAGAAGACCTTAACCCAAAATATAACATTGGCATTTGGTGATGAAGCCTGTGTAATGGGGGGAACACGTATTCAGAGCGGTTTAGATCGCAATGGCAATGGCAAACTTGAAGCCAGTGAAATCACTAAAACAGAAAACAGTTGTAAGCCCAATTTGTTTGCGCAAGGTGTAGCATTACCGTTTAATGTATTGGGACGATACCCTGCGAATGGTACGACCATTGATAGCACATTTGATATTCGTCAGGGTGGTTTTGGTTCTGATGTTGCTGCGCATCCAAGCAATAAAAAGCAATTCTATGCATTGACCGATCGGGGGCCAAATGCAGACTTTACTGATAAATTATATGGCGCAGGTAAGGTTTTTGCCATTCCAGACTATGTGCCGAAAATTGGTTTATTTGAAGTTCAAGACAATGGCACTGTGAAATTAATTAAAACCATCAATTTAAAAGATCGCGATGGAAAAGACATCACGGGATTACCCAATACTTCAGCTTTAGGCGGCACAGGGGAAACACCGTATGATGTTAATGGGAAAGTGATTACTGTAGATCCAACCAAGCCTTACGATGTGGTGAATAATCCAATTAGACTGGATGATTATGGTTTGGATAGTGAAGGGATCACTGCACTTAACGATGGTACGTTCTGGGTCAGCGATGAATATGGACCACATATTGTGCATTATGATGCCAATGGTAAAGAAATAGGGCGTATCACCCCATTTAAGGCTGATAAACGCAACAATTGGACTTTGCCAAATGAGTTTAGCTATCGCCGTGCCAATCGAGGGATGGAAGGCTTAACCATTAGCCCAGACCAAAAAACTTTGGTTGGGATTATGCAATCGACCATGAGTTTACCAAATAAAAATGTCAATAAATCAACATTGACGCGTATTGTGACGATTAATCTTGAAACAGGAAAAGTCGCACAATATTTATATCAGCAAGAGATAGCTGAAAATTCAAACTCTGCCATTATTGCCCTCAGTGCAACACAATTTCTGGTTTTAGAACGTGATGGATTGTTTTATAAAGATACGCCCAATGTGATGAAAAATGTCTATCGTATTGATTTAAGCAAAGCCACCAATTTAGAAGATATTCAAACACAAAATGATGTCAAACAAGACGAAAAGCTCGGTTTAACCATTGCGGGCAAGACCTTAGAAGAATACCAATTGGATAAAGGCTGGGACGGTTTAAAAGCATTTAATATTTTTCCAGCACCTAAAACATTGGTACTGGATATGGGGAAAGCGGTTAAATATCCACATGATAAAATGGAAGGTCTGTGGTTGATCAATAGTACGACACTTGGGATTTTAAATGATGACGATATGGGGCTTTGGAATAATGCCAAAGGTATGGAGCCAAAGTATCTGGATGCGGCACGGACACGTATTGATATCAATACCTTGTACATCATGGATAAATTGAATTTAAAAGGCCAATAATTGCATAACAACAGCCGCCCAAGAGGCGGCTTTTCTATCAGCATCATTTAAAAATAATAGGTTCCTCAATGAAAAAAATAGCCATTCTCACCGTTTTAACGAGTTTAATGACTGCAACTGCTTGGGCTGTACCGCAAGTGACATCACGTGAATATAAGTTGTTGTTACAGCCAGACAAATTTAGCTATGCCAATGAGTCCGCCAACGTAAATAGCTATATGCAACAAGCCAAAACGGTTATTGCCCAGCAAATTAACCGTACAGTTTCAGGAACGATGATCTTAGACAAGCAACGCCAAATACGTTTTTATGATTCACCCAGCAGTTGCCTACTCAATAATATGGGCTATAGCTTTCGAGAACGGATTGAAAACGGAGCATCTGAAGTGACGCTTAAATTTAGAAGCTATGATCATTATCTGTCTGATTTTTCCGATTTGAGTAGCTCGACTGCAGGAGCCAAAACTAAGCTTGAAGATGATATCACGCAAACAGCAACACAAGGGTTTTTGGTGGGGTCCAGTAAATCCACCACAGTGGCAAATACACGGACAATCAATAAGTTTTTAGACATCCATACGCATTTTCCAAAATTTAAAGAAACCTTTGCCATCAGTGATAATCAGCTGTTATCCCCTGTAGGTGGACTCACCCTTTATGAACGAAGTTATCGTGGGGTCAGCATTGATTTAGGCGAGTTTGATGCAGAGGTAGATATGAGTTTATGGTATACCCAAGCACCTTATGCAGGATTAAAACCTGCTGTAGTTGAAGTCTCGTTTAAGTACCAAGACCCAAATGCAAATTACACCAATAAGGTTGTACAACGTGCTGCCATTAGTTTTTCTGCTTTGAAAACATTGTCAAACTACAATGCACCAAGTTCAACTCAAACTAAGACGCAATTTGTATATCAGTATCAGCCGAATTTTTGTTCGTGATCATGTGTGAGGTCGCGATTTGATTACTTGTATTGGTGTGGAAAAATGTTTTCTTGATGCTTTTAAAATATCTCAATCAATTGGACAAATCTGAACAAAAATAGATAAATTCAGCGTATAATTGACGGTATTTATTTATTCGCATTTTGCGAATTTCTATTCATTATAGAGGAGTCCTACGTGGCCCAATATATTTACACGATGAACCGTGTGTCGAAGATGGTTCCGCCTAAGCGCGAAATCCTAAAAGACATCTCTTTATCATTTTTCCCAGGTGCAAAAATTGGTGTACTTGGTTTAAACGGTGCAGGTAAATCTACCCTACTCCGTATTATGGCTGGCGTAGATAAAGATTTCTCAGGTGAAGCTCGTGCGCAACCAGGTATTAAAATCGGTTATCTAGAGCAAGAACCACCATTAGATCCAAATAAAGATGTACGTGGAAACGTTGAAGATGGTTTACGTGAACCATTAGATGCATTGGCACGTTTAGATGAAGTTTTTGCTGAATATGCAGCTGAAGATGCTGACTTTGATGCACTTGCAAAAGAGCAAGAGAAATTAGAAGCAATTATCCATGCTTGGGATGCACACAACCTTAGCAACCAAATGGATCAAGCTGCAGCAGCATTGAATCTTCCAGCATGGGATTCTGACGTAAGCTTACTTTCAGGTGGTGAACGTCGTCGTGTAGCATTGTGTCGTTTGTTATTGTCTAAACCAGACATGTTATTGCTGGACGAACCGACTAACCATTTGGATGCAGAATCTGTATCTTGGTTAGAGCGTTTCTTAAAAGACTTTGCTGGTACAATCGTTGCGATTACCCATGACCGTTATTTCTTGGATAACGTTGCAGAGTGGATTCTTGAGCTTGACCGTGGACATGGTATTCCTTACCAAGGTAACTATTCTTCTTGGTTGGAACAAAAGAATGCACGTTTAGAGCAGGAAAATAAACAAGAAGAATCTTTTGCTAAAGCATTGAAAAAAGAATTGGAATGGGTTCGTTCAAATGCTAAAGGTCAGCAAAAGAAAAACAAAGCACGTATGGAGCGCTTTGAAGAGCTTAACTCACGTGAGTTCCAACAACGTAATGAAACCTCTGAAATCTATATTCCACCTGGTCCACGCCTAGGGAATAAGGTTGTAGAAGTTGAAGGCATCAGCAAATCGTTTGATGGCCGTCTACTTTATGAAAACTTATCGTTCACAGTGCCACCAACTGCGATTGTTGGTATCGTTGGTCCAAACGGTGCAGGTAAAACCACTTTATTCCGTATGATGACAGGCGAACAGCAACCTGATACCGGTACAGTTGTATTGGGTGAGTCTGTAAAAGTTGCTTATGTTGGTCAGATTCGTGACACTTTAGATAACAATAAAACAGTTTGGGAAGAAGTTTCTGGCGGTTTAGATATCTTAAGAATTGGCGAATACGAGATTGCATCTCGTGCCTATATCGGTCGCTTTAACTTTAAAGGTCAAGATCAGCAAAAACGTGTTGGTGAATTGTCAGGTGGTGAACGTAACCGTTTACAACTTGCGAAGATCCTTCAGATGGGCGCCAACGTAATCTTACTGGATGAGCCATCAAACGACTTGGATATTGAAACTTTACGTGCACTAGAGGATGCAATTCTTGTATTCCCTGGTACTGTCATGGTGGTATCGCATGACCGTTGGTTCCTTGACCGTATTGCTACACATATCTTGTCGTTTGAAAATGAACAGCCAGAATTCTACGAAGGCAACTATGCTGAATATGAAGCATATCGTTTAGCGCGTTTGGGTGATGCTGCTGTGCAAAAACGTACCAAATACAAAAAAATTGGTGGTTAATCACTAATTTGGTAGATCAAAAAACCAGCTTTCGAGCTGGTTTTTTATTGTAAATAAAGCCGATAAAGTTGGTGTTGTGCTTCGAGATGACCTTGATTTGCAGCAAGCAACAACCATTTGTATGCATTCTTTTTATCTGGTGATAGGCCGAGTTGGCCTTGTAGGTAAATCATGCCCAATTTATATTGTGCCGTGCTATATCCTTTAAGTGCTGAATGTAAAAAATACCAAATCGCGTTGCGTTGATATTTTTGGATTTTTTCATTTAATCGCTGATCTAAATCAAGAGGGTCACGCTGGTTAAGCGCCAGATGTTCATAACTGGTTGCACGGTGGTAAGTATGCATTGATTCAGACATTTTAAATGCATGATAGGAACTGGAATAATGGTATTTATAGCGGATGATTTGCTTGAGTTTCCGTATTATTTTTATTAAATCCATAATGACTCGCACTTATTTTTATGAAATTTTCACTATAAGATTAAAGGAAATAACCAGAATAAGTAATCCCAATAACCATGATTTTTTTTCATATAAAAGTATTGCTAAAGTGGTTCGAAATTAATCATTTATTCAATTTTTGATGGCAGTAGGCTTCTTTGAAATTTTTTTAAAACTATAAATCAATAAAAAGCCCCCTCATCCTAGCCTTCTCCCAAAAGGAGAAGGGACTTTCAATACCAATATGATTCACTCTAAATGATCGTTTTTTGATTGATGAACTAGGCCTATTGAGTTTAAGGCTTGGTACTTTGTATAAAATGAGCTATGAGGAGCTATTTAAAATCATATGGATTGTTTATCAGTTTTATCTTGGTGTTTTAATTCTCGGTATTTTAATTTTTGCTATTTGAATCAGGCTAAATCAATTGCATATATAAAAGAATGCCAAAATAACATTCTTCTATATATGTGCGCTCACAATCAATTAGAGGCGCATTTCAATCCCTTGTTCAGCAAGGTATTGTTTCGCTTCAGGAATAGAGTATTGACCAAAATGGAATATCGAGGCTGCCAATACAGCATCGGCACCACCTTTTAAAATACCATCTGCTAAATGTTGTAAATTACCCACACCGCCTGATGCAATGGTCGGAATGGTGACACGATCATTGATTTGACGCATTAGACCAATGTCATAACCCGCTTTCGTCCCATCTGCATCCATAGAGGTAACCAATAATTCACCTGCACCGAATTCTGCCATTTTGACTGCCCATTCAATCGCATCTATGCCTGTCGGTTTACGACCACCATGGGTGAAAATTTCCCATTTATTTTCACCGGTTCTTTTCGCATCGATTGCCACAACAATACATTGTGCACCAAAGCGCTGAGACGCTTCTTGAACGAACTCAGGATTAAATACCGCAGCAGAGTTGATGCTGACTTTATCTGCGCCTGCATTTAATAACAAACGAATATCTTCAACTTTACGAACACCGCCACCGACTGTAAGTGGAACAAACACACTTTCAGCCATACGTTCAACAGTACGGTAAGTGGTATCTCGGCCATTTGATGTTGCGGTAATGTCTAAAAAGGTGATTTCATCTGCACCTTGCTCATTATAACGACGGGCAACTTCTACAGGATCTCCTGCATCACGGATATCCAGAAACTGGACACCTTTCACCACACGACCATTATCTACGTCCAGGCAAGGAATAATACGTTTAGCGAGCATAATTTTTTCCAAAAATAACAGGCGATTATGAAAGTTCGTGACTTAGGTGCTACACCTCGATAGTCGAAGCGGTTATTCTATCAAACTTATGTAAGTTTTTTCGCAGGTTTTCTATGTCGGTTTATACCACTTTGAGTTTAAAAGAAGTTCAACACTTTGCAGCACCTTATGGATTAGAGGTGGTTGAACTTAAACCAATTCAAGGCGGTGTGCAAAATACCAACTATTTTATCATTTGTGCTGATGGAACACAGTTTGTATTAACATTATTTGAAAATATGGATGCACAAGCAGCAGGGGAATTAATTCCTGTCTTAGAACACTTGGGTCAACAAGGTTTGGCAGTTCCTGTCCCGTTAAAACACAGTGGTCAGTCGATTCATAGCTTAAAAGACAAGCCTGCACAAATTGCGCCACGGATGTCAGGTAAACATCCGATGCCTTCTACAATCGCTCAAGTTGAGCAAATTGCTGTAGCACAGGCCAAAATGCATGTGGCGTTACAAGACTTCCCATTACAGCGTCAAATGGCGCGTGATCATGCCTATTGGTATAACGTTGCTCAACAAATTAAACCGACTTTGGATGTGGCGGATAGCGCTTTGCTGAATAACCTTTTAGGTTTATATGAAGCACTGACCATGATGTATCCAAATCGACCTAAAGGTTTTATTCATTCAGATTTGTTCCGTGACAATACTTTGTTTGAAGGCGATGAGTTAAAAGGCATTCTAGATTTTTATGAAATGAATCAAGATGAATTACTTTTTGATATTGCGATTACCTTAAATGACTTTTGCACAGAATATCCGAGTGTTCGCTTGAACGAAGCCAAAGCAACGGCTTTCTTAAATGCATATACCTCGATTCGTCCCCTGACTGAAGATGAAAGAGCTTGTTTAGAGTTATATTTGGCGATGGCCGCAGGTCGCTTTTGGATGATGCGTTTACAAATCGCTCAGATGAATGCCGCTGAAGCACGCACAGGTGATGATATTTTGCAGAAAAATCCGCAAGAAATGCGTAATATGTTGATTGAAAGATTAAAGTTCGTGACTGCTTAATAGCTTTTTGTGGGAAATAAAATGCGTGATCAAGGTCGTTTAGTTGAATGGTTCGATGATAAAGGCTATGGCTTTATTCAACCAAATGATGGTGTAAAAGATCGCGTATTTTTACACATCAAAGATTTTGCACAAAAAGGGCCACGCCCAATCGTGGGCTGTGCCCTTGAATATGTGGTGCAATTAGACGGCCAAGGGCGTTATAAAGCAAAACAAGTCACATATTTAAAAGCCACACAAATGGCGAAAGTCACAAGCCAGCAAGCGGCTAAAGCCAAGCAGTTGCATGCAGCAAAGCAGGCTAAATTACAGCCGATGCAAATTTTGTGCGCTGTTTATATTATTGCTTTGGCAATTTTGACCATAAGCGGTTTGCTCAATGGTATGTTTATTCTTTTTGTCAGTATTATCAATGTGATGACCTATTGGTTTTATGCACAAGATAAAGAAGCTGCGCAGAGCAATCAGCGTCGTGTTCCTGAAAATACCCTGCATATTTTAGCTTTTTTAGGTGGTTGGCCTGCAGCTTGGTTAGCACAGCAACGCTTACGACATAAAACACAAAAACAACCCTTTAAAAAGATTTATTTGTGTACCATATTCTTTAATATTTTATTGATTTTATGGTTAATTTCGCCTTTGAATATGTTTAAGATTTAAACGGGCGTTAGCAAATTTAAAAGGGCTTACAATGAATAATTATGTTGATCCAAATAATAGTAAATCTCTGACTTTAATTTTATATATCCTTTATATTGTTGCAATTTTTTCTGCGGGAATTCTTGCAATCATTGCATTGATTATCAATTATGTAAAATTGAATTCGGTTGGTGGTACGATTTTCGAAAGTCATTTTAGATGGCAAATTCGCACTTTTTGGTGGTATTTAGTCTGGACGGTAATTGCATTTATTCCGTTTATTTTTCTATTTTTCACCATGGATAATGTCAATGCCTTTGCTGGTGTTGCCGTGGGTGCTACGATTTTTTGTGCTGCTACCTTATTTATTTCTTGGATATGGATTGTCTATCGCGCCATTCGAGGCATTATTGCGCTGAATGATGATCAAGCCTTACCGATATAACTGAATAAATCACCCTTGATGGATCTTGTTCCCGAGCAATACAGCTTGATCAAAGCGTAATTTTAGTGAAAACAGCGTTCTAATTAAGAACGCTGTTTTTCTATCTCAGTTGAATTTTCTTTAAGCTGTCGTGTGTATAAAAATTTGGGTCTCCATTCACTGATGATCACCCCCAATACCACAAGTAAACCACCAAAAAGAGCCAGCAAAGGTAAGCGTTCACCTGCAATTCTTCCAAATAAAGCTGCCCAAACTGGTTCGCCAGCATAAATCACGGCAGCTTGAGAAGGATCGACAGAGCGTTGTGCCCAATTCATCGTCAATTGTAATAAAGCACTGGTTAAGCCCAGTCCAACAGCAAGCATCACCAATTGCCACGAAAAGGCTGGAATATCCAGCTCACCGACAAAAGGCATACTGGCAAATGAAATCAATGAAGCAAAAGCAAGCTGAATCACCGTTACACGCTGAATATTGACCTTCCCTGCAAAATGCCCGATGAGAATAATCTCCATAGCAATTGCAAATGAGCCAACTAATGTAATGATTTGCCCCGTATTTAAATCAATGTGATGAAAACCATTTCCTGTCAAAAAAATTAAACCGATAAACGCCAGTAAAACACCGAGCCAAGTCATGATATGTGGTCTTTTGCGAAAAATCACCCAGATAAGAATCGGTACAAGGGGCACATATAATGCTGTTAAAAATGCAGACTCACTACTGCTGATGGTTTGCATACCGACAGTTTGCGAGCCATAACCTGTGGCAATCATGCCACCAATCAGCGCACCTGCGATGAGCTCTTTTAAATTGATACCTTTTAGATATTTATAAGACAGTAATCCAACAGCAATGGTCGCTGCAGCAAAACGACAACCGACAAAAAACATAGGGGAACTATAGTTTAGGGCATAATGTACAATGACAAATGTACCACCCCAAATCATGGTCATCAGGATCAGTGCAATTTGAGGCGTTCTGGACTTTAAAAATAAAGCGAGGGGAGAGGAAGACATAAAATAAAGTAATGTAGAAGAGCAGGGCTATTTTACGCGAAAGCACAGTATTGTGCAGATGTTAAGCTGAGTAATCGGGTATTTAAATCACTCAATTGTCATGCAGTCGTGCTAGCATATTGAATTAAAATTTTGATAAAGAGAAATAAATCATGGTGATCGAACAGGCTTTATTTCATATTGTTGATGGTCAACAAATGGCTTTTGAAAAGAAATTTTATGAATTATCAGACACCTTCCGGAATGCCCAAGGTTGTGAAAAATTTAAATTAATCCGTGGTATAGAAGACAATCAAAAATACATACTACAAATTCACTGGATTGATCTTAAAACCCATACAGATGTTTTTATGAAAACAGATGAGTTTAAACAGTGGTTTACGGCAATGAAGCCCTTTTTAGCAAGTAAAATTGAAATGCAACATTTTGAAAATACATTGGTTTAAATCTGGATGTAGTGATTTAAATACCTTCTTTAACACATAAAAAAGAGAACAGCTCGGTTCTCTTTTTTAATCCAATCTATACTGGGAACTTAAAAGCCTTGTTCATCCAATAACAGCTGCGCTTCACGTAGGTTTAATGTGCCTTCGTAAATTGCACGTCCTGTGATCGCACCTAAAATACCCGGTTTACCTTTTAAATTACGCACATCATCCAGATTGGTTACACCGCCTGAGGCGATCACTGGAAGACCTGAGTATTGCGCAAGGTTTACCGTCTGTTCAACATTGACACCCTGCATCATACCATCACGTGCGATATCGGTATAAACAATGCTAGACACACCGGCATCCGCAAAACGTTTTGCAAGATCAGTGGCTTTTACATCAGTGACATTTGCCCAGCCATCAGTTGCAACCATACCATTGATCGCATCAATACCGACAATAATGTGTCCCGCAAACTTCTTACAGGCTTCTTCAACAAATTCAGGATTTTGAACTGCTTTGGTGCCGATGATGACAAAAGAAACGCCCGCATCTAAATAATGTTCGATTGTTTCTAAAGAGCGAATACCACCGCCAATCTGGATTGGCAGTTCAGGCTGTGCTTTTGCAATTGCTTCAACGACAGGTTTATGAATTGGTGTTCCAGCAAAAGCCCCATTCAAATCAACCAAATGCAAACGACGAGCGCCTTCATTTACCCAATGCTGTGCTGTTGCAACAGGATCATCAGAAAATACGGTATCGTCTTCCATACGACCTTGTTTTAAACGAACACATTTACCATCTTTCAGGTCAATTGCCGGGATGATCAGCATGCTTTCGCTCCTTGCTTAATCTCAATGAAGAATTTATTGATCTTCATCTTAGCAAAAACTTGATCAATTTCTAAGTGTCAGTTTCGGCTTTTATTGACGCGAATGCTCAATTTAAGCTGAGTATGTGCAATCGTGTCAGGTATTAAGTCTAAATCCAGTAAGGCTTCGAAAATTAAGAGTGCGGCATAGGCATCGGCTGCAGCATATTCAATTTGTGGTGTTGTGAGGATTTTACGTGCCCAATTTGAGGTGCTAATAGATTTACTTTTAGGGAAATTGACTTGGAATAGCAATGCCATAGCATTTTTAATTCCTAAAGGATTATTGAAGCCAAAACTCGAAAAGCATTTTGAAAGTTCGATGACACTGTTGAGTTGCATGCCTTTTTTACGGAATAAATGTGCATCATTTTTTAAGCCAAAACCAACTTTAATCTGATCAGGATTTTCAAAAAAGGTCGCTAGAAAAGCCAAAATATCTGGGGAAACTTGAAATAAATAGGCTTTTTCAAATGTCGCCAATTGAATAAGATGTGGGCCAGTTTGAATTTCACCTTTATTAAAGGTAGGTTTGGACTCAGTATCGAAACCAAACATGTGCGCCGTTTTTAATTCTGCTTCAATCGCTTGGCATTGTTGCAAGCTATTGACTACAACAATGTTACTCAAAGGCAAATTTTGAAAACGGGGAAAGCTCTGAATTTGTTCTTTACTAGGAAGTTGCTGAGTTTGAATATTCACAAATTTAAGCTCACAAATTTTAGTCGACCAGTTTAAGCATTAAAAATATTAACCATATTGTGTTATAACAAACTTTGAATAAAAGATGATAGTTTTGTGGGTCAAAAACACAGGAATAAATTGTATGGTTGAAAAAGATGATGATCTTTTTATAGAAGGCGCCAAGCGTTTAAAGCAATTAATTCAGGATAAAAATATAAAAGCCAGTGATATTGTTAACGTACTGGAAACTTCAAAAGGAACCATGACCAAATGGTTGCAAAACTCAACACCGTCGAGTGCGCAAAGCTTAATTGAATTGGCGCGTTTAGTTGGGATGACTGAACGCTGGAATATGGAATCTAAACAGCAAGATAAAGCAGATCTGGTGACCAAAGCATATGCTGAGTCTGAATTGGATTTAAGCCATGTCACCATGGAACAATTGATCAACGAAATTAAAGACCGTTATGCAGCTTTAAATTTAAAGGCAGATATTAAAATTAGTGTTGAGCCATTAGAAGGTGGTTTTGTCACCAAAGAGTAAAATAACCACCTTATAAAAATAGGGTGGTTATTTCGGCTGATTTATTCAGATTGATTGATTTGTTGTTGATATTGCTGAAATTGTTGCGCTTGGTCAAGGTAATTTTGATATGCTGGGATTGCTGTAACTGCAAGGATTAGAATACTGATTGGGAAGATCACAATATAAATCCAAGCCAATACTTTTTCCCAACCACGAGTAATTCGAGGTGCGCCATAGTTATTTGTCCCAGCATCTCCTTTTGCACAGCTTAAATAAACAAAAAAGAATAAATTCACCAAAGGTAAAAGCATAAGAAGAGATAACCAGCCACTTTGGTTTTTGTCATGTAAGCGACGGATTGTAAAAATAAAACTGAAGTAGATTACCGCGATATAAATAATAATCGCAACTGCGCCGAGTATAAAGATGAGCGTATTTGAAGGTGAGTTACTTAAAGCAGGGATGAATAATGCAGCGATAATACCCAGTACAAACATGGATAGACCCAACAGCATATTCCAGCCTAAATAGGATAATCGACCAAAACGGCCACTGGCACTTAAAGCTGAATCATGGGTTTGAAAATTAGAAGACATTGTTATGTTCCTAGAATGAATTAAGGTTTTTAAATCAATTTTTAAAATCAATTGTTGGATTTTTATTCAATTTGGTTGAATCATAATAAACAGACGATAAAAAATAAAGTCCAAATAAAATAAAAAAATCAAGCCAACTGCAATTGACTTGATTTTTAGAGATATAAATCGGGATGAAATTGACCTGAATGAATCAGATTTTCCATTCCACAAAGTTTTTCAGTAACTGTAAACCTGCTGTATGGCTCTTTTCAGGATGGAACTGTGTCGCAAATAAATTTTCTTTATGAATAGCCGTACAGAACTGCAAGCCATAATCACATGTTGCAGCAACAAGAGACGGGTCTTTGGGTTCGACATAATAGCTATGTACAAAGTAAAAACGACTATCTTGATCAATATCTTTCCACATCGGATGATTTGGATCTGCTTGATGGACTTGGTTCCAGCCCATATGAGGGACTTTTAAGCCGTCCATATCTGGAAAATGTTTTACCACACCTTCAAAAATACCCAGCGCTTGAGTACCCGTATTTTCCTCTGATGATTCAAGCAAAGCTTGCATGCCGACACAAATGGCAAGTACCGGTTTATTAAACGCAGCATGGCGCACAACCTCATCAATACCTGCTTCATGCATCCCCTGCATACAATCACGCATTGCCCCTACACCGGGAAATACAATTTTATCTGCCTGAGCGATTAATTTTGGATCATTTGTGACATCTACAGTTGCGCCAACATGTTCGAGTGCTTTGGCTGCTGAATGAAGATTTCCCATGCCATAGTCAAGAAGGGCAATACGGGTCATTACAAGGTTCCTTTCGTCGATGCAACAGTATTTTCTGCACGCGGATCAACTTCACACGCCATGCGAAGCGCACGTGCAAATGCTTTAAAAACACTTTCAATTTGGTGATGGCTATTTTTGCCTTTTAAATTGTCAATGTGCAAAGTCATTAAAGCGTGATTTACAAAGCCTTGGAAAAACTCGGAAAATAAATCCACATCAAAACTGCCGATACGGGCACGTGTAAATGGGATATCCATCCATAAACCTGGACGACCTGATAAATCAACCACGACACGGCTTAAAGCTTCATCAAGTGGTGCATAGAAATGACCATAACGTTTTAAGCCTTTTTTATCACCGAGTGCTTGCGCAAATGCTTGGCCTAGTGTGATTCCACAGTCTTCTACAGTATGGTGATCATCGATTTCTAAGTCGCCATCACAATGAATATCGATGTCAAATAAACCATGACGCTTGATTTGATCAACCATATGGTCTAAAAAGGGAACACCTGTATTGAGCGTGCCTTGACCAGTACCATCAAGATTCACACGAACTCGAATTTTAGTTTCGTTGGTGTTTCTTACCACTTCACTGATACGTTGCGCCATAGACACGTTCCTCAAAAAACGTCAAAAATTAAAAGTTTGATGTAAAGATATTTCGCTGTGACGAAAGTGACAGCATATTAGATTGCTCAGGAGGGTTAATCAATGCCTATTACCGTACATGCTAAAACTTCACTAGAAAATGAAGAAGTTCGCGATCAGCTTGAGCGATTATATGACACCAGTCCCGAGTTTGGGGATGGTCATGATGCCATAGAACAACTTGAGCAAAACTTGGCTCATTATACCTTACTTTATGTCGCAGAATTTAATACAAAGATTATTGGTGCGTTATGGTGTACTGGACAAGGTGAAAGTCGGACTTTGGAAAATATTGTGGTGCATCCTGCTAACCGCGGACGCGGCGTTGCAGAACGTTTGGTCGAAGAAGTTTGTCGTATCGAGGAAGAAAAGGGCATTAAAAACTTTGAGCCGGGCTGTGGAGCAATCCATCGTTGTTTAGCTCACTTAGGTAAAATCTAAGATCATCTTGGATCGTTGACCAATTTAAGCAACCTGATCAGGTTGCTTTTTTATTTGGCTATTTTTCAGAACTATAAGTTTGAGCTGATCTCAGTAGCATATTGCAGTCACGACCAGAACACTTTGGGAAAAATTAAATTGAGTTTGCAAAACTTAAAGCGAGGAAGAGTACCTTAGTTCAGCAAATTAAGCGTGCCAAAATTTACCCTCTAAAGCTGAAAAACGCATAAAAAACAGCCTTATTTAGAATAAATAGGCGGTTTTTGTTGTAAAAATAAACTATTGAATGATTTTAGTGATTTCAATGCTTGACGACTAAACCATTAAATTGTTTAATACGCCCCATCGGCGTGATAGCTCAGTAGGTAGAGCAACGGATTGAAAATCCGTGTGTCCCCAGTTCGATCCTGGGTCTCGCCACCATATTTAAAAATCTTTGAGATTTCAATCCCTGATCCCATCAGGGATTTTTTTTGGGTAAAAAATATTCGGTTGAATAAAAAAGTCATGATTTTTATTGACTATTGAACTGAGATACGGCTTAATACACCGCATCGGCGTGATAGCTCAGTAGGTAGAGCAACGGATTGAAAATCCGTGTGTCCCCAGTTCGATCCTGGGTCTCGCCACCATATTTGAAAAACCTCAAACATTGTTTGGGGTTTTTTATTGTCTGCTTTTTATCATCAATTAAAAATAGATGCTCATCATTAAAAACAGCATGTCATTTTGAATGCGTAAATTGAACCCATTGTCTTACAAAATATCTTGCCATGGACTATAAATATCGTAAGATAAACCTTTGGTAAGTGAAATAGATTGTTATAAGAACAATGAAAGATTTATTTTCATCAGGCAGCCAGCTTTATCAGCAAGCTCGACCGAGTTATCCGCAAGAAGTGGTTCAGGAAATTTTAAATCATGTTCCAGAGCGCGGTTTTGCTTGGGATTGTGGTGCGGGTTCAGGTCAATTTACTCAATTGCTTAGCCCTTATTTCGATCATGTTGTTGCAACAGATATGAGCGAAAAACAATTAAACCTTGCGCCTTATTTCGACAATGTGAGCTATCAAGTCCAATCTGCAGAACAGACTTCATTTACAGCACAAAGTTTTGATTTGATTTCTGTTGCTCAGGCCATTCATTGGTTTGATTTTGATGGCTTTTATAAAGAAGTTGAACGCACATTAAAACCACAAGGTATTCTTGCTGTAATCGGTTACGGCTTAATTCATGTCGAAAATGCAGCCATCAATACCATGATTCAAAACTTATATGCTGAAAAATTAGATGGTTATTGGGATGCAGAGCGCTGTTATATCGATGAAGAATATAAAACCATTCCCTTTCCTTTTGATGAAATAAACGTTGCTGAGTTTAAGATGCAGTACCAGTGGTCCTCTGCACAACTGTTAAAGTATTTATCGACCTGGTCTGCAATTAAACACTATTGCGAAAGAAATCAAGATCATCCATTACTTGATCTAGCTGAAGCATTAACCAGCGAGCTTGCAGATTTGACCATCACATTCCCAGTTTTTTTAAGAGTGGGTAAAATTAAAAAATCAAAGAAAAAATGCTTTATGCACAAATAAAATAAGGATCGCATTTTATCTTTGATTACAACAGATATAGCTAACAATATACTTACTTATATATTATTTAAAAGTAAGATAAATCATGAAAGCTCCAATTAAAATATTATCCATTGCTGTATGGCTATCGGTATTCAGTTCTAGCGCTTTTGCAACGACAGGCTATTTTATGCATGGCTATGGGGTAAAAGCCCAAGGCAATGCAGGGACCTCAATCGCTCAATTTCAAGATGCATTAACGATTGCCAATAACCCAGCAGGCTTAAGCTGGATTGGTGATCGTATTGATGTGGGTGCAACCGTGTTTTCACCTGATCGTTCAGCTGAGATTACCGCGAATCAAATGCCACAAGCTTATCCCAACGCCAATGGTCAATATGATGGCAATGGACGCAAATATTTTGTACTCCCAGAGCTTGCATTCAACCATCAAATCAATGATCAAGTTGCTTTAGGTTTAGCAATATATGGGAATGGTGGAATGAATACGGGATATAAAAATAATCCATTTGCAGCATTTGGCAACAGTGGAACATCAGGAGTGGATTTAACACAAGTTTTTATTACTCCAGCAGTTGCTTGGAAATATGCAGAAAATCAATCTATCGGCATTGCAACCAATATTCTCTATCAACGTTTTGAAGCACGGGGAATTGCTGGATTTAGCGGATTTTCAGCCGATGCTTCAAATTTAAGCAATCGTGGTAAGGATTCTGCGACTGGCATTGGTGCACGTATTGGTTGGGCTGGAAAATTCTTTGATCAACGTTTAACCTTAGGCGCAAATTATTCTTCAAAAATTAATGCAGATCGCTTTGATCGATATCGTGGGTTGTTTGCTGAACGAGGTGACTTTGATGTTCCTGAAAGTTATGGTGTGGGTGTAGCTGTCAACATCACACCTCAATTAACAGTGGCTGCGGATATACAACGAATTAACTATTCAGATGTGAAATCGGTAGGAAATCCTTTTGATCTTGCACAATTACAACAAGGTCATGCTTTTGGTACACCACAAGGGCCAGGATTTGGCTGGAATGATATCAATATCTATAAACTGGGTGTGTCTTATCAAGCCCATCCAAAACTCACACTAAGAGCTGGTTATAGTCATAATGATCAACCGATTCCAGACAGTGAAGTGTTTTTAAATATTCTTGCTCCTGGGATAATTCAAGACCACCTCAGCGTGGGTGCAACTTGGAATCTCGATCAACATCAAGAAATCAGTATTGCCTATACACATGCCTTGGAAGATGAAGTAAAAGGCAAAATTTCCCCTGCGTTTGGTGGGGGTGAAGCGAAACTCAAAATGAGTCAGGACATTTTAGGGTTGTCGTATGGCTATAAATTCTAAGTTTTTCTGTCAATCGCCATGAAAGCAGATGGATTCGACAGATTTTTAATCTGAAATAAGACGTTTACCCAAACACACGACTTCGATTTCTTCATAGCCGAGTTGCTCATAAAAGCTTTGTACATCAATATTATCCTTACGGATTAACAGTTGCAGTTTGGGGCAACCTAATGCAACTAAACGCTTTTCAAGTTGTTGTATCAGTGCAGTTGCAACACCATTACGTTGATCATGAGGATGGACAGCAAGATAATTGACCCAGCCCCGATGCCCATCATAGCCCCCCATAACCGTAGCGATCAATTGTTCATCTTTGACCGCCAATAGAAACAATCCGTCTTTTTGTGCGACTTTACGGAAGATATCAATTTCTGGGTTGTTCCAAGGACGGGTTAAATCGCAGACTTCCCACAGTGCGATGACTTCGTCTAAATCGGTTTCCTGAAACTGTCTGATAATAAACATAGAATTTTTATCTCTTGTTTTTTAAAACAATCTTTACAGCAGATTAATATAAAAAACCGCAGTTGATAAGTTTATTTTTTAGACAATGCGTAAATACTTTTTGCTGAGTTTGTTAACTTATAAAAACGTTATAGGCTGAGAATAGTGATTTTTTATTGATTGAAAGTGTGCATAATAATGGAGGCATAATTTAAAACAAAAAAGGAACTTCACGTGAATAAACAGGAATTTGATTATATTATTATCGGTGGTGGAAGCTCAGGCTGTGTGTTGGCTGGGCGTTTATCAGAAAACCCGCAAGTTTCTGTTTGTCTACTTGAAGCAGGGGGGGCAGGTGAGGGTTGGAAAGTAGAAGTTCCTTGTGCAGCGGTGATTAGTATTCCAACCAAGATCAATAACTGGGCCTTTGAAACTGTACCTCAAAAGGGCTTAAATGGTCGTAAAGGTTATCAGCCTCGTGGAAAATGCTTAGGTGGTTCGTCGGCAATTAATGCCATGGTGTATATCCGTGGACATCGACAAGATTATGATGATTGGGCAGCCTTAGGCAATACCGGTTGGTCATATGATGAGGTCTTGCCTTATTTTATTAAGTCTGAAAATAACCAAAGAATTAAAAATCAATATCATGGCAATGCTGGCCCACTTTCAGTTATTGATTTACGTAGTGATAATCCCTTACAGCAAAAATATATCGCAGCTGCCAAAGAGCAGGGTTATCGAATTCTGGATGACTTCAATGGAGAAGAGCAGGAAGGTTTAGGCGTTTATCAAGTGACCCATATCAATGGGGAGCGTTGTAGTTCCGCGCGGGCTTATTTATTTCCACATCGAGATCGTAAAAATTTAACGGTGGAAACCTATGCACAGACTCAGCGAATCTTGATTGAAAATGGCGTGGCTGTTGGGGTGGAATACAAGCAAGGCGGTCAGCTGAAACAAATCTTTGCACGTCGAGAAGTGTTATTGAGTGCGGGAGCGATGCAGTCGCCACAGATTCTGATGTTGTCAGGTGTTGGCGACCAACAAGAACTTGCGCAACATGGCATTCAGGTAAAACAACACTTGCCTGGTGTGGGTAAAAATTTTCACGATCATCCTGATTTTATTTTTGGTTATAAAGTCAGTGAAATTCAAGGCACCTTTGGCTTATCTATTCCAGGTTCAATTGATCTATTTAAACAAATTGGACGTTATCGTAAAGAACGCCGTGGTTTGTTGACCACGAATTTTGCTGAATGTGGCGGCTTTATTAAAAGTTCAAATGAGCAAAGTCTACCGAATTTACAATTACATTTTGTGATTGCACTGGTGGATAACCATGCACGAACGATGCACACAGGGCATGGTATTTCCTGTCATGTCTGCCTTTTAAATCCAGTCAGTCGTGGTTCGATTAAGATAAGTGGGCCAAGTATCGATGATCCTTTATTGATTGATCCGAATTTTTATGGTGAAGAATCTGATTTAGAAGAAATGGTTAAAGGCTTTAAACTCACTCAGAAATTAATGCAATCTGATGCTTTTAAAAGCATGATTAAAGAAGATTTATTTACAGCCGCGGTAAAAACAGATGAGGAAATTCGCCAAGTTTTAAGAGATCGCTCAGATACCGTTTATCACCCTGTGGGAAGTTGTAAAATGGGGGTAGACGATATGGCTGTGGTTGATCCACGGTTACGGGTTTATGGTATTCAAAACCTGCGTGTGGTCGATGCGTCAATCATGCCAAAAGTGGTGAATGGCAATACCAATGCCCCCGCAATTATGATTGCAGAGAAAGCGGTTGAGATGATTAATCAGGACCAAGCTGGTGTGGCGTTTATTGAAAAGAAAGATAAAGTGCGTGTTGCAATCTGAGTCTTTAGATATTTAAAAAATCAGTGGGTGGGCGTTTAAACCCAAATAAGTCCATAAAAAAACGCCCTGAAGGGCGTTTTTACTTTTTACATCAGATTTAAAATCTTATGCAGATTTTTTAGCTTGATCTTCTAAAGAAGCAAGCATATGGCCTGTTTCTTCAAAGTTATAGTGCCAAGAAAGTGCTTCGCGAAGAATATGCGGTGTTTGACCACCTTTTTCACATGCACGATCAAAGTAATCATTCAATGCATCACGATACATTGGGTGAGCACAGTTGTTGATGACTGCACGAGCACGTTCACGAGGCGCTAAACCACGTAAGTCAGCAAGACCTTGTTCAGTCACAAGAATATCAACATCATGCTCAGCATGGTCGATATGTGAAGCAAATGGAACAACAGAAGAGATGTCGCCACCTTTTGCAATTGATTTGGTCACGAAGATTGCTAAATGTGCATTACGTGCGAAATCACCTGAACCACCAATACCATTCATCATCTTGGTACCGCACACATGGGTCGAGTTGACGTTGCCGTAAATATCGAACTCAAGTGCAGTATTGATCCCGATGATGCCTAAGCGGCGAACCAATTCAGGATGGTTTGAAATCTCTTGTGGACGTAGAACCAGTTTGTCTTTGTATTGTTCTAGGTTGTTAAATACTTTTTCGCCATATTTAGCAGAAAGGGTAATTGATGAACCTGAAGCAAACTTCATTTTACCCGCATCAATCAATTCGAAAGTACAGTCTTGCAGTACTTCTGAATACATCACCAAATCTTCAAAGTTAGAATCTTTAAGACCGGTTAATACCGCATTGGCAATCGAACCGATGCCCGCTTGTAAAGGACCAAGGTTCGAAGGTAAACGACCTTCTTCAACTTCTTTTTCAAAGAATGCGATTAAGTGGTTGGCAATACCTTGAGTTTCATCATCTGGTAGTGTCACTGTTGATGGAGAGTCATGATATTCGTTGTTAATTACGATACCCACGATTTTTGCAGGATCAATATTGATTGCAGGTGTACCAATACGTTGATCAACATGTGTCAACGGAATTGCTTGACGTGTTGGACGGTAAGTTGGGATATAAATATCGTGTAAGCCTTCAAAAGCAGGGCTTAAGTTGGTGTTGATTTCAACAATCACTTTTTCAGCAAAAATTGCAAAGCTTGCAGAGTTACCCACAGATGTTGTTGGAATGATGCCACCATCTTCAGTAATCGCAATCGCTTCAATCACCGCAACATCAGGTTTTTTCAACTGAAGGTTACGCATTTGCTCAACAGTTTCAGACAAATGCTGATCGATGAACATCACTTCACCGTTGTTGATAGCTTTACGTAAAGTGTTATCGACTTGGAATGGTAAACGACGCGCAAGTACACCAGCTTCAGTTAATTGTTTGTCTAGGTCATTACCTAAACTTGCACCTGTGATTAAAGTAATCTTCAACGGATTCACTTTGGCTTGTTTTACCAGCGCTAAAGGTACAGCTTTTGCTTCACCTGCACGAGTAAATCCACTCATCCCCACAGTCATCCCATCTTGGATAAAAGTTGCAGCTTGTTCTGCGCTCATGACTTTGTCATGGAGAGATGCTAAACGAATACGATCTAAAGACATGGTTTACGCTCAATTCTTGTTCAAAACTAGACGGATTGTACCGCCCTCAAACTGAATTGTGCATGCCTCTAATGCTAAGGTCTAATTTTTTCAATAAATGCAGGTATAAATTCTAGTGATGGTTTTTAAGTTATTATTTATTAATAAAATAATGATAGCTGTTTGTTAAATAAACAAAGTTAAGTGTTGGTTTATTGAGGAATCACTAAAAGTGATCACTCAAGCTTTGTTTGATTTTTTGAATCGGATTTGTAGGTGTCGGTTCTTCCTCAACTTTTATTGAAGTTGGTAGTGAAATGATGGCTTGTAGCCCGCCTTCAGGACGGTTGGAAATCAACAGTTCACCTTGATGAATATCAACAATTCGTTTGACAATGGCCAAACCTAAACCACTCCCTTGTACTGTACGTGCAGCATCACCACGTACAAAAGGTTGCATAAGCCCTTCAATTTGGTCTTCGGGAATTCCTTCACCATTGTCTGCTACACAGATTTTAATATGCTCATTTTCAACAAAAGCACTGAGTTCAATTGGTTCTGCCCCATAGCGTTTTGAGTTGTTGATGAGATTACCAATCAAGCGTTTTAACGACAGTGAGCGTGCAGTAATGATCGGTAATTCTTGCGGCGTAAACTGAATATCTAAGGGTTTAAACTGAATGATCAGTTCTTGTAGCAAAGCGTTGATATTGGTGTCTTGAAGCTCCTCATCTGAGCCATCACGCATATAGGAAATAAACTGACTTAAAATGGCATCCATATCATCGACATCATAAATCAAACCTTCTTTTAAAAAGTCATCATCAGACATCATCTCTGCACTTAAACGGATTCGTGTCAGCGGTGTTCTTAAATCATGAGAAATACCCGCCAACATGATTTGGCGATCACGTTCAGTTTGTTCAAGTGTATACACCATCTGGTTAAAAGCTTGGTTCACCTCACGAATTTCTTGTGGTCCGTGATTGGTTTCCAAGTAGGGTGCCTTTCCTGTTTTACTGTAGTTATTTGCTGCATGTTGTAAGCGACGTAACGGGCGATTAAGCTGTCTGACCAGTGTCAGGATGATCGCTGCGGCAATCAGTGGAATACCCAATAACCAAGCTAAAATTAGTTCGGGGCTATAGTTGGCATAGGTATTGAGAGGTTCACGGACCCAATTGCCATTCATTTCAGGGGTTTGAACCCAAATGCGTGGACTGGGTTTAAACTGGAAATAAACCGTTACATCTTTGATTTTTAATTCTTCTGCAAGCTGGTTCTCAATACGATTGGTAAAGAAATCCGCAATAATTTTGTCTTTTACATTTGGGTATTCTTTGGGATTTGTAACATATTCGACTCCAACCCGTTGCTTTAACCATTCGTCAATATCGAGTTGTATCTCGTCATGGTAAATCTGTAAGCGCGGATTATTAACCATTTCCAGCTCAACCGCCAAAAATCGTGCATGTTGTTGAATTTCAGGTAAATAAAGTGTTTTCCAGAAAAACCACAGTGACATAAATAGGCTAAAGAACACCACGAATACCACCAATACTGTGGTGCGCATTGCCGCTGAACGAGGTTTGACTTTATCGAGGAAGCGTTCCCAAGGTGTACGTTTGCGTTCTTTGTAGGTGACAAAGTCGGTAAATTCTTGTGGGTCTATGGGTTCTAATTTCACAGGAGCATTCCAATCTGTGCGATATTCTTAATCTATGGATTTCAGTTTAAAGGATGGCAGATTTATCGCAATATTAAAAATGTTAGGTTACTCGGTTTTAACTTATTTATTGTTATAAATACTCAGATTTAAAATATCTAAACTTAATGAAATAAGAGATGCATTACATTGAGATTACACCGTTTTTGTAGAATTGCCCAATATACTTATATTTAAAATACCAGTGAAATCATAAGTAAATAAGTGTAGCTCTAGGGCAAAGCCATCAAGACTATTATTTAGGATGAATAAATATGGATAAAAAAATACTGGACACATGCAAAACCAAGTATGTGACCAGTACTTTTGAAACTGATTCATGCTATCGAATCAAGATCTATTTATTCCGCACCATCTGGAACGAACACATAACCTACGCCCCAAACTGTTTGAATATAACGTGCGCGTGCAGGGTTTTCTTCAATCAAACGACGTAACCGAGAAACTTGAACATCGATTGAACGTTCCATTGCACCCCATTCACGACCACGTGCAAGATTCATCAACTTGTCACGTGTTAATGGTTCACGTGGATGCTGAACTAATGCCTTCAAGACCGCAAACTCACCTGTGGTTAATGTGACCACTTGCCCTTCACGCGTCAGGGTACGTGTTGATAAATCTAAAGACCAAGGGCCGAAAGACACAACTTCTACGTTTTGACTTGGTGCACCTGGAACTTCACGGACTTGACGACGTAATACGGCACGAATACGTGCTAATAACTCATTTGGATTAAATGGTTTAGGCAAATAATCATCCGCACCAGCTTCTAAGCCAGCAATACGGTCAGAGTCACTGCCTCGTGCGGTCAGCATGATGACAGGTGTATCTATATTTGATGAGCGTAAACGTCTACAAATGCTTAAACCATCTTCTACAGGAAGCATAAAGTCTAAAACGATGAGTGAAAATAACTCACGTTGTAATAGGCGATCCATCTGCGTTGCGTCGTGGGCCGTTTTTACCACAAAGCCTTTATCTTCAAGGAAACGCTGTAAAAGGGTACGTAAACGCACATCATCATCGACTACTAAAATGCGTTCGACGCGGTCAGTTTCGTTATGTACGATATCTGTATTTTCAGCAGGTACAACCAAACTCATGATGTACTCCCTTAATGTTGTAAATTATAAATATTCGTCAATCTCAGTATACTGCCTAAGCTCTTGTTAAGACTATGTATCAAATTGCTCAAAAATACAATTTTCAGGCTGTTTTGAAACCAAAAAACAACATCTATAACGATTTAAGATGATTCTATGTTTATAAATAAAAAGATATACCATATGCAAATGAAAGTTTTATGTATTTTGGCAATAAGTTTTGCTTTAAGTGCATGTATTAGCCGACTTTCCAGACCTGAAATCTCAGGACAAGTGATTGACCAATTTGACCAACCGATTGGTCAAGTCCAAGTTGGTGAAACGCAAACAGATGTGCAGGGTAACTTTCGACTCAAGGAGCGACGCTATGCTGCATTTTTGCTGAAAGAAATCATGTATATGGAAGCACCACCAATATTTGTACAAGAACGTCTAAGTAAACAGGGTTATCAGCCGTGTGATTTGCAATATTTCAATTCTCATGGCGGTGGACAGCGCAAAGGTGCACAGTGGAAAGTTGGAAAAATTATTTTACAAAGCAATTTAAATGCAGCAAAGCAGGATGAAATACCCGATTGCACTGTAAAAACTCAAGAAAAATGATCTTTTATCACTTTTTTCACTGCTAATTTGCAAAACAATTGTGGATTTTATGGTCTTGGTCTTTATAATCACTAACTTTTAGTCCTTATCCTTGTGGAATTAAACACGATGACTGACTTAGTTCAGCAGTTGGCAAGTGAACTTGCCGTACGTCCAAACCAAGTAGAAGCTGCCATTAAACTGATAGATGAAGGCTCTAGTGTTCCATTTATTGCACGTTACCGTAAAGAAGTAACGCAAGGCTTAGACGACATCCAATTACGCCAACTTGATACACGCCTTGTTTATCTACGTGATTTATTTGAACGCCGTGAAAAAGTAATCGAATCATTAAAAGAACAAAATAAGCTCTCTGATGACTTACTTGCTCGGGTAAATGGCGCTGAAACAAAAAATGCATTAGAAGAACTTTACGCACCGTACCGTCCAAAACGTACCAGTAAATCATTCAAAGCGAGAGAAGCAGGATTAGGGGAATTTGCTGAGAAAATTATCGCAGAGCAAATTGATCCGGCTGAAGCTTTGGCTGGTTTTAGCCATGAAGAATACCCAGATGTTGAAAGCCAATTAGATGCGATTCAACACATCATCATTGATGACTGGGCACAAAATATTTCATTAACCACAGAACTTAAATCAACATTTGCCAAAACAGCGGTGTTAAAAAGTTTGGTGGCATCTGATGAGAAAAAAGAAGTTGGTAAGAAATTCCGTGATTACTTTGATTTCTCTGAAAATTTAAATAAAGTTCCTTCACATCGTTTATTGGCAATGCTACGCGGCCGCCAAGAAAATGTATTGGGTCTTAAAGTTGATGGTGATGATCATGCACCACTTGCACGTATTGAAACTGAATACGCGCTTGAAAGTGTTCAGCCACAAGCACGTCAAGATTTCTTAAAGCAAATTGCAAAACTGTTTTGGTTAGGTAAAATTCGCCCAACGATTGAGCATTCTTTGTTGACTGAAAAGCGCCTTGCAGCTGAATCAGAAGCAATGGACGTGTTTGCAGAAAACTTACGTCATTTATTGCTTTCTGCACCAGCAGGTTCGCGCACAACTTTAGGTGTTGACCCTGGTATTCGTACAGGGGTAAAACTGGCGGTTGTTTCAAATTCAGGTGATGTGCTTGCACATAGCACGATTTACCCATTTGCACCAAAAGAAGATAAAGCAGGCTCGATTGCTGAACTTGCACGTCTTTGCCGTGAATTTAATGTAGATTTAATCGCGATTGGCAATGGTACTGCGAGTCGTGAAACTGAAGCTGTTGTTGCTGAAATGATGGCTGAAAATGCGGATCTTACATTAACGCGGGTTTCAGTAAGTGAAGCGGGTGCATCTGTTTACTCAGCATCAGAATTGGCTTCTGCTGAACTGCCTGAGCTTGATGTTGCGATTCGTGGTGCTGTTTCAATTGCACGTCGTTTACAAGACCCATTGGCTGAACTGGTAAAAATTGACCCTAAATCTATTGGTGTAGGTCAATATCAGCATGATGTGAATCAAACCAATTTGGCAAAAACATTAGATGCTGTGGTTGAAGACTGTGTGAATGCGGTGGGTGTAGATGTAAATACAGCATCTCCAGCAATCTTGGGCTATATCGCAGGTTTAAATAAAGCCATTGCACAGCAAATTGTAGATTACCGTAAAGAAAATGGTCGTTTTGACAATCGTCAAGCATTGAAAAATGTACCACGTTTAGGCGAGCGCACATTTGAGCAAGCTGCTGGTTTCTTACGTATTCAAGATGGCTCAGAACCTTTAGATGCATCATCTGTTCACCCTGAATCGTATGGTTTGGTCAACAAAATTGTTGAAGCGAAAGCGACCACAGTGAAAGATATCATTGGTAATACTGAAATTATTCGTCAAGTGAAAGCAGAAGATTTTGCTGACGACAAATTTGGTCTACCGACGATTCAAGATGTGTTAAGCGAGTTGGAAAAACCAGGTCGTGACCCTCGTCCAGAATTCCGTACAGCAAAATTCCGTGAAGATATCACTGAAGTCAGTCAATTGACTGAAGGGATGCAGCTTGAGGGTGTGATTACCAATGTGACTAACTTCGGTGCATTCGTCGATGTTGGTGTGCATCAAGATGGTCTAATACATATTTCAGAACTTGCCAATGAATTTGTTTCTGATCCACATAAAGTGGTGAAACCAGGGCAAATCGTACAAGTACGTGTATTGACTGTAGA
Source organism: Acinetobacter sp. 1125_18A (assembly GCF_052824985.1). NCBI lineage: Bacteria > Pseudomonadati > Pseudomonadota > Gammaproteobacteria > Moraxellales > Moraxellaceae > Acinetobacter > Acinetobacter sp. 1125_18A. The sequence goes on along the minus strand of NZ_VTDG01000005.1, from coordinate 246,167 downwards.
TGCTGAGCGAAATCGTGTGAATTTATCGATGCGCCCAGAAGGTTCGGAAGCACCAGCTAAAGCACCACGTCAAAAGCGTGAGTTCAATAACAATGAACAACGTGGTGAGCGTAAGCCTCAGGGTAAACGTCCACAGCAAGGTCGCCCAAACCATGACAATAAAGACAAAGCACCACGTCATGACAAGAAACCACAAGCAGCTAAACCTCAAGAAAACAAAATTGGTGGTTTAGGTGCGTTGTTATTACAAGCAGGGATTAAAGGATCTAAATAAGCCTTAATTTCTCAAAAAAGAACCGCCGTAAGGCGGTTTTTTTATGGATTAGACAATTGCGGAAAGATCACAATCTTTTTTAAATGGACATGCTTCCCCGACCACAAGATTTTCAAGTAGATTTTGAATATTTTGTAATTGGAGAATTTTTTCACCAATGACACTGAGCTTGTCTTTTAAAATCATATGAAATTGTTCTGCTGGAATTTCATTGACGTTGACCAAGTCTAAAATCTGTTTAATTTCAGCCAAAGTAAAACCTAAATTTTTAGCGACTTGAATCAGTTGTAATTGCTGTAAGTCTTGTTTTGAATAATCCTTATAACCATTATTTCGTGTCAATGGGCGGATAAGATCAAGCTTTTCATAAAAACGAATGGTATCCCGACTGAGATTTAATTGCTCTGATAATTCACCGATTAACATCACTTGCTCCAAAATTTTATGTATTTGCAAGAAACACTTGACTGTGGAGTGTACTCCATCCTTTAGCTTAAGTGTGAGCATATAAAGAGTGTATAAAGCGATGCAAAATAATCAAAGTGTAGAAAAAGTTGCCTTGGTGGTTGGTGCAACAGGGTTTATTGGTAAATTTCTTGTAGCACGATTACTTCAAAGCAATGACCAAGTTTTTGCTTTGTGTCGTCGTCTCGATCAGCAAGAGCCGAGTTTGAGAGCGTGGCTGGAAAAACAAGGAATAGGTCATCAAAAATTATTCTGTATACAAGGCGATGTTACCTTGCCTGATTTGGGTATTTCAGCTGAAGATTGGAAACGGCTTGCTGAGGTAAATTATTTATTTAATACCAGTGCATTATTTGCATGGAATCTTTCGATACAACAGGCAAGGGAAGTTAATGTTAAGGGCTTAATCAATTTACTTGAATGCGTAAACGAGCATTGCCAATTGAAACGGGCAATTCATCTTTCTGGCTATATGTTGACACTCACTCAGCACTTACAAGATGCTGGAGTCTGTTTAGAAAATATCGAGAGTACGAATTGGAGGCGGGTGTACCAAAAACTGGGTGCTTATGAGGCTTCTAAAATTGAAGCTCATTTTGCTTGGATAAAATGCGCTCAACAGTTGAAAATTGACTGGACAGTGATTCATCCTGCAACAGTGGTAGGGGATGAAAATTCTGGTGAAATTGCAGAAAACCAACCAATTGCTCACCTGATTACCCAGCTTAAACAGGGTAAAATGACCGCAATTCCTGCAACCCCTCAGCATTATTTACCTTTGGTTTCAGTGACCATGTTGGTCAATGCGATATTCAAAGCATCACAGGATCAACTCACAATTCACCAAGATATATTGATTGCCAATCCTACTCAGATTTCTTTGCAAGCTCTTATTGACAATGCGGCTCACAGATTAAATCTAAAAGCACCGCAATATTTTGTTTCGCTACACATCTTAAAATTGATTTTAAGATGGAAGTGGCTTGCTCAAAAGCTGGATCTATCTGCTGAGATGTTGAACTTCATCCGAACTGAGCAATTAAATATGGATCAGTTTTTAACATTAAATCAGAAATGGCAAATACCAGAAACCAATCTTAAACAGACCATTGCACTGACTGCAGAATGGATGGATCGGAATCATCAGTTCTAGTAATAAATTGCCCATTTCAATAAATGGGCAGTTTATTATTAACGTGTTGTATAACCACCATTGGCAAAAATAGTTTGACCTGTAATCCACCAACCCTCTGTCACTAAAAAGCGTACCAAAGGTTCAATATCTTCAATCTTGGTTAGACCACCCAGTGCAGAGGCAGATTTATGATAGGCCACTGCTTCAGGCGCTTCTTGACCATAGAAAAATGGTGTATCCATTGGACCCGGTGCAACAGCAGTGACGGAAATACCACGATCGCCGTACTCTTTCGATGCTGCACGTGTATAGTGCTCCACAGGTGCTTTTAAGCCTTCATAGGTTGAATATAATCCTGTGTAGGCTGCTAAAAGACTGGTCACGATAGAACAAATTTTTCCACCATTGTTAAGATGTTTACCCGCAGATTGGATGAAGAAATAGGCAATTTTATTGTTAATGTCATTCATTGAATCAAACTCTTGTTCAGTTGTTTCAATCAATGGTTTTTTAAGTACGCGTCCTACGGTATTAATCGCGATATCGACACCACCAAAGATTTCTTTGGCTTTGATGAACAATGTTTCGATATTTTGAATATTAGAGAGGTCTGCTTGTATCAACGTTGCATTAACACCAAGTTGTTCAACGGCTTTGAGTGTTTCTTCTGCATCTTTTTGGGTTTCTAGGCTGTTGTAGTGAATGACAAGATTTGCTCCTTGTTCTGCAAATTTTCGCGCGATCAGACCACCTAGGTTTTTAGCGCCACCCGTAATAATCACTGTTTTATCTTTTAAGCTATGCTGCATCATTTTTATTCTCCAATTCTGATAAATGATGCTGAAATTCTAAAAGCTATTTTTTGTTCTAAATAGTGATTAGAATCGAATAGATTGTTTGAAAAAGTTGAATAATAAATGGATAAAATTGACCGGCTAAAAATTTTTTGCTTAGTTGCGGAAAAACATTCATTTGCCCAAGTCGCTAAAACGCTGGATTTACCACGTTCAACAATTACCTATGCAATACAAGGCTTAGAAAAAGAATATCAAGTATTGTTATTTAATCGAACCACACGAAAAGTTAACTTAACCAATGATGGGGTTCAGTTTCTTAAAGAAGTTCAACAATTGATTTTTCAGGCTGAAGGGCTAAATAAGTTTAAATTAAAAAACCGTCAATATAAGGGACAAGTTAAAATTGGCTTACCGTTAAGAATTTCAACGCAATATCTTCTTCCTTATCTGCATGAATTCTATGCAAAGTATCCCAATATTAAAATTTCAATTTATAGCCACGATCATTATTCAGATTTAATTGAACAACGATTGGATTGTGTGCTTCGTGTTGGAAATGTGATGAATGAAAATCTAATTGTGAGGCCTATCACAGAGGTTGATTTATATACGGTGGCTGCTCCAGAATACTTAAATACATTGGAGAATGCTTTAGAAACAGAACCGTTAAATCAGCATATTATGATCGGTTATCAAATGAAAAATATGGATTCAGATTTTGGAAGTCTGGTTTTTAAAGATACTCAGATCAAACTTCCTTATCAACTTTCAGTTGAGGATACCGAAAGTTATTTACATGCGGGCTTGCAGGGGTTGGGGATTATCCAGATTCCAGCTTTTGATGCAATCCCGTTTATCGAGACCAAAAGATTAACCCGAATATTTGAGCAAGAAGCGTGCTTAAAAATACCCATCAATTTTCTTTTTTTAGAAAGAAAGTATCGACCAGTATATTTTCAATTCTTTATTGATTGGTTAGAGAATTTATTGAAACAGAAGCTTGCGAATCATACTGAGCTGTTGTCGTTTAAATCGTGAAAATTGTTGCTGAGTAAATAGCTTCGGTACTCAAGGTGGACTTAATAGATTGGTCAGGTAGTTTTGTTTAAGTGTTAATTGTTCAATGACCACTTGTTCTGAGTCATGATTATTTTTGAGTAATTCAATATCCGCAATCGTTTGAGACAACAAGGCTTGAAAATCATCTGCTTGTAATAAATGTTGGGAGAGGGTAATTGCATCTGTCTTAAAATCATAATTTAGACTAATTTTTTGCAGGAGGTTTAATGCAAAAGGCGGACAAAGTAGCGCATCGATGAAAAGATAGCTGAATTTTAAGTTGGACAAGTATAGTTGTTTTCGTCGAACAAAAATCCAAGTGATATTGATCAGGTTAAGCGCATAAATGCTCAGGATTAAAATTGCTAAATATAGATAACTGCTTTTATAAATCAACGCAATAGGTAATAAAACCAGTGTTAACACTGTATTTAAATAAATCATCAACTGCAACGGCTTTAAGATTTTTTGCAGATTTCGAATAGCCTTGATCTCGTCGCCAATAACTTGTTGGTGGTCTTGATGATGGGTCAGTTGCCAGCGAACTTTAAAGCATAAATAATGTGGGCAAAATGGCTGAGGAATAATCAGAAATTTTTTTAAGACACTGACGTGATTGACCAGCATCTGTGACTTAAACTTTGTGGTAAAACCGTTGAGAAGATAAAACTCATTATAGAAACAAAGTTTAGCCGAATCATAGAGATAAAATCCGACTAAACCCAAAATAATAAGATATTCAAATGCGATCATTATTCTTTATTTCTTTTAAAAATCTTCCCGATAAAACCAATGCAAGCAGCAACCCCAACAAGGATAAACTTCCAAGTCGCTGCAAAGAAAGCAGCAATGACCGCCCAAAAACCTTTTTTAGTCGCAACGGCGGCAGCACCACCTACCACTAAAGCAGCAAGACCATATTCTGCGACTTTGTCGCCTGCTTGGAATTCGGTGTAACGTTCACCTGAATTATATTGGAAGCCTTTGATAGAGTTTTTAAATGCTTGAATATTTCTATCTAGATTTTCAGGATCAGATACCAAGGTTGCACTCATCACACCCGTACGCCCCAGCAGACGTACGGTATAGTTTATGGTTTCCATATTATCTTCACCACGGACTTTTAATGCCCATTCAAGATGTTTAGATGCAGGATCATATTTTGGAGGGACAGCCCAACTGTCTGTGTAAAGTTTATCAAGCCCTAAACGCACTCGTTCAGCATTGGCTGCTTCATCATAAGATTTTAATTCTTTTAACAATGCATCAGCATCAATTTTCTCATCATCTTTGACGTAACCTGACGGTTCAAAGTCAAATGTCGCCCACCATGAATCATCCTTTGCGACGAGTACATTAGTGCTGCCCGAAGTGAGATTACCTGTAAGCTCTAAAAATTTATCTGAATTTGAAATATCAAGAAAACCATCACCTTTAATTGTGTTTAGCGTGGCGACATCAGCAAGATTTTCCTTTTTGGGTCCAATTTGCCAATTCAGTTTGGAATACGGGCTTTCTTGCTGCGTTTGTGTACTTTGATCAGATGCCGTGCTTTGTTCTGTGGAGGTTGTTTCTGCATAACTATAAACAGGTATGAGTGTGCTCGTGCTTAAACTTAGACAAAGTAAAACGGCATGGGTAACAGGTTGAAGCTTTAAGTTAAATTGTTTTTTTAACATGGTGGTCTCATTTTCTAATTGGTTATGTTTCTGATTATTTGAATAGCTTCGTGTTGTTAAATTTAAAATCAATGATTTTTTCTTTAATATTGAATGCGTGAAGTTATTCTTAGTGCTTAGTTTTTCTAATATTATTTTATTTGTTCAAGATTTTCAATGTTTGTATTTGAACGGATAGTCTACTCAGTAAAATATCCGTTCAGTGGCTTAAATTACCAATGTTCACCAGGGAACAAACGAGCATATGCTCTTTGTACCAGATTTAATTTTTGTTGCTCACCTACAGATGCAGTCGAACTTGGGAACAAATTAAAGCCAATCGACATTAATTTATTATTGATTCCAGGTGCAATCGAATACGTAATAGAGGCTAAACGGCCTAAGTTTGTCGCAACTTTCTTCGGACGTTTCACAATGGCATAAGCCACTAAATCTGCTGCTTGTTCAGGCGAAAGTGTTGGTACATATTTATAAATTTTAGTCGGTGCAATCATCGGCGTGCGGACTAAAGGCATATAAACTGAAGTAATTGCAATTTTATGTGAATGTACTTCCGCAGATAAACAACGGCTAAATGCATCCAATGCTGCTTTTGATGCAACATAAGCAGAGAAGCGAGTTGCATTCGCCAAAACACCAATTGAACTGATATTGATAATTTGACCGTCTTTACGAACCATCATTTGCGGTAAAATATTCAAAACTAAACGAACTGCGCCAAAGTAATTCAGCTGCATCGTACGTTCAAAATCATGGAAACGGTCAACAGATTCATGTACCGCGCGACGAATCGAGCGTCCTGCGTTATTGATCAAAATATCAATATGATCAACAGAGGCAATGATTTGTTTAGACACTTCATCAATAGCATCCATATCATTTAGGTCACAAGGGAAAATATCAGCCTGTCCACCTTCAGCCTGAATTTCAGCTTGGACTTCTTTCAATGTTTCTTCAGTACGAGACACTAAAAGTACATGCGCGCCTGCTGCTGCGAGTTTTTTTGCAACCGTTAAACCGATACCACTAGATGCACCTGTGATTAGTGCAATTTTACCTTGAACCTTTTTTTGAAAAAGTTGCTCTAATTTTTGATTCATAGCTATTTTCCTGATTCTACTGGCATAAATATATGCTGTATTTTTTTGTTTCGGGTGATTGGGTCTTTGTTTAAAAGATGATCACTTTTGTTGGAAGGCAATAATATACAAAAAAAATAAAAATACTAGTATTAAGTGACTGAATTTATAAAATATTTTTAGAGTAAATACTCTATTATATTTTTACTTATTTCGTGATTTTTACCATATAAAAATGAGTATTAAAAGCAAAAAATCAATCTTATTGTATAAAACATAACCAAATAAATTCACTTGAAAATTTGAATATATTTTTAAGTAAACAGAGTTGATTTCAACTCTGTTTATAGATGGGTATATGTAATATTTTTATCATGATTTATGAAAAAGCAAGCTCATCATATGCTTTTTTTAATTGTTCTTTGGCGTGGGTATGACCTTGATGTGCAGCTTGTTCAAGCCACTTTTCTGCATGACTATAACTTCGGTCTAACCCAAGTTGTCCATTTAAGTAGCTGAGTCCCATTTTATACTGAGCTTCTTGATCTCCACGCAAAGCAGCTCTTAAATAGCACCACATAGCATTACGATTTGCGATTTCATCTAAACTTAGATTTTGATCTTCAAAATGATGTGCTTGCGCTTTTTCGAGAGCAGCTTCGGAAGCATTCTGTTCAAATGCTCGACGAGATGTTGAATCTCCTAAAAAACGGTTAAAAATATGTACCAACATATACAACCTCCTTGCTAATCCATTAACAAAGTAAAAGAGACTGCTAATCACAAAAAAATGATTAGATATAATTAATCTAGCTGATTTTTTACACTTTGCAAATAGTTAAATGTAATTTGTCAATTGCGATTTTTACACATTTGTTAAAAAATACATTATTTAACAAACCAACAATTTTTATTTAAAGTATTAAATCACGCACTGTAATTTTATTACATTGAGAAAATTTGCTATATTTAGGTTGTTTTTTGATTTCGGATAGAATCTGTGAAACGCTCAAGTGTTTTCATCACAGTCTTGCTTAGTTTGTTTATGTTCCAAAGTCTTTGGAATGTAGCGGCAGCTTTTTGTGATCATGAAAGCACTACACTTCCATCACAAAGTCTAATTAGTCAGCATTTTGGACACCATAATGCGCCTGATTGTACTCAGGATCAGCAGCAGCATCCGCAGCTATTGGATGTGTATGGGATAGATAAACCGATTTCTGATCAGTCCGCATCAAAACAATTATCAGCACACCAACATGATGTGCGCTCCAATGATTTCCTTAATCATATAAATGATGATCATCGTGACCATTTGCCTTCCTTTGCGCATTTTATTGTGGTTGATGATCAGCAACAAACAGCGCAGCCTAAGTTTATAGGCTACCCTGAATCCCGCTTTATTGGCTGGAATAATTTGTACCAGTCACCTGATCTATATTTGCCCAATCCTCCGCCTCTCTCATCCCCGCTATAAGGTGGGGTAGCCAAAAAGATTGCCCACCGCTAATGGTTTAATTTAGTGGGGCATTTTTATGTCAAAAGAAATACGTAATTTAGTACAAAAGCCTGTATTTGGTTTTAGGCCGTCTTTGCTCGGTGCACTGATGTTGAGTGTGATGTCATCTCTTAGTTGGGCAGACAACCCATCTCAAGCATTAACCTTACAACAGGCAATTGCAAAAACTGAGCAATATCAGCAAACGCAGAACGTCTGGCAAACACAGCAACAAATTGCAACTGCGAACATCAAACAAGCAAAACTGTGGACAAATCCAGAGTTATCCGTATCGCAAACGGGTTTTGGTTCCAATCAAGATCAAGAGCTTTCAATTGGTGTTTCTCAACGTTTGGATATTTTTGGTGAACGTAGGTCAGCACAGAGGTTGGCACAACTTTCAAAAGACCAAAGTGACTTAAATCAGCGAATTTATCAGGCACAACTCGAATTGGCTGTGAAATACCAATGGTCACAGCTTGCCATTTTTGAATTAGAACGCAACGTGGTTCAAGAGCAACTCAACGTCAGTGAAGAAAATCTGAATGCAATTCAGAAGCGCTATCAAGCGGGGAGTGTCGCTCAGGTTGATGTAGATCGTGCCAGACTGAGTCATGCAGAAAATGCTCGCTTATATCGTCAAGCCGATTTGCAGGTGCAAGTTGCCAAGCAGCAATTATCCAATCTTTGGGGGGACGCTGATAAATCCATTCGTATTGGTTTAAATCCTCAATCTTTATGGCCGTCTTCTACACACCAACAGGTACAAGAATATCTCGCGGACAATCTTTTTGAAAAATCACGTCAGTTACAGGTGTTGCAAGCAAAAGCGACAGTGGCGCAATTAAAAGCTTCGGCACGGCCTAATCCGACTGTGAATTTAGGCGTGAATCGTACTCGATCACCTGAAACCTCGACTGACAATGCTTTAGTTGTGGGGGTCTCTATCCCATTGAATATTTTCAACCGCCAGCAATACGGTGTGCAAATTGCGCAAGCAAAGCAGGATTTACTCAGTAGACAACAGGAGTTTTATCTCCGCCAAAATGCTTTGCAGGTGGGAACATTGTTAACTGAATTGCAAGGACTGGAAGTACAGTTTAAAGCAGTCGATGAGTCTCAGATTCCGCTTGCAGCTCAGGTTCAACGTAAAACTTTGCAGGGGTTTACTGTCGGTAAATTTGCCGTTAACGATGTGCAACTCGCAACATTACAGTTGCAAGAAGTGCGTTTGAGAAAAGTGCAATTATTGAAAGATGGCTGGCAACGTGCCATTGAAGCGGAAAGTCTGAGTCTCGGTATTGAACCAAGTCAAATCATGGCAAAAGACGCTTTAGCACAGATCAATCAGAGTTTATGGCAGGAAACACAAGCTTTACCAATCGTGGGCGGGGGAAATTAATATGCTGAATCAATTTAAATCTTTTAAACTTCAGAAAGGCAAAATTTCTCAACGCCTACTGATCATCATTACTATTGTAATGACTGCTCTTATTGCCATGGGGTTGTTCTTTTCAACCAAAAAAGGCACGAGCAAAGAAGGCGGTGAAAAAGAAGCAGAACATGCTGAAGAAGGACATTCACATGATGAAAATGCTAAAGGAACCACCAAAGATGGTTCCGAAGAAGCGAAGCACAGTGAAGAAGAGGGTGGCGAGAAAGAGAATGCTGAAGCCATTAGTTTGACTGCTCAGCAGATCACTGAACAAGGGATTAAACTAGCTAAAGTAGAGATGGGTACTGTTACCAAATCAGCTTCTTATCCTGCAAAGGTTATGGTCAATACCGACCGTCAAGCACATGTATCACCTGCATTTAGTGGGCAGGTGGTTGCAGTCAATGTTGAGTTAGGCCAGCGTGTGCAAAAGGGGCAGGCATTGGCGACCTTGGTGGTGCCTGATTTGGTTGATCAGCAGGCGAATTTACAGGTCGCACAAACAAGCTTAGAGCTGGCACGTCAGGACTATGAACGAGAGCGTCAGTTATGGTCACAAGGTATTTCTGCCAAGCAGGATTATCAACGGGCTTACAATGCCTACAAACAAGCACAGATTCAGGTACAAGCAACCAGATCACGTTTATCTGCTTTTGGTGCCTCATCGAGCAGTAATGGTCGCTATGTTCTCACAGCACCAATCGCAGGCATCATCAGCAAAAAAGATTTGGTCATGGGGGAAAATGTACAGCTTGCCAGCCAATTATTTATCATTGATCAACTGGATCAGTTATGGCTTGAATTTATTGTACCAAGTTCTGAATTCTCAGCGATTGCACCAAATCAACAGCTGGAATTTAAGTCACTGCAAACGGGGAATACCTTTAAAGCACAGATTCAAAGTTTAAATAGTGAAGCTGATGTGCAGACTGGACGTTTACAAGTGCGTGCCAAAGTATTGTCGAATGCGGCTGAATTGCGCCCGAATTTGATGGTCAATGTTCAGCTACAACAGCAAGGCACTGCTCAAGCATTGCGTGTACTGAAAAGTGCTATACAGAAAGTTGAAGGAAAAGACGTTGTTTTTGTTTCCAGTGAACATGATAAGAAAATCGAGTTTACTGCACAGCCTGTTGTACTGGGTCAGGTATCCGGTGATGGTCAGTGGGTTGAAGTGAAGTCTGGTCTGACTCAAGGTCAGCAATATGCAGGCCAGGGGAGCTTTTTGCTGAAATCTGAATTGGAAAAAGGAGAGGCGAGCCATGGGCATTAATGATTCTTCTGATTCTAAGTTAGATCTCGATGCGGATTCAGCATTACCTCAACCTGAAGGGTTGTTTGACCGGCTGATTCAATTTTCGATTAAAAATGCCATTTGGGTCATGCTGTTTATTGTGGCATGGATTGGCGTAGGGATTTACGGTTATCAAAAACTACCGATTGATGCTGTACCTGATATTACCAATACCCAAGTGCAAGTGAATACCCAAGCAGCTGGTTTTACCGCATTAGAAGTTGAACAAAGGATTACCTATCCCATCGAAACTGCGATGGCGGGTTTACCTAAGCTAGAGTTGACCCGTTCGATTTCCCGTTATGGTTTATCGCAAGTGACCATTATTTTTAAAGATGGAACGGATATTTATTGGGCACGACAACAGATTAATCAACGCTTACAAGAAGCCCAAACCGAACTGCCAGATGATATTGCACCGACAATGTCCCCTGTATCGACAGGGCTAGGGGAGATTTATCAGTGGGTGATCAAGGCTGAGCCGAATGCTAAAAAACCTGATGGTACGTCCTATACAGCAATGGATTTACGTGAAATTCAGGACTGGATTGTACGACCGCAGTTACAACGTGTTCCTGGTGTTGCAGAGGTCAACTCCATTGGCGGCTTCAATAAAACCTATGTGGTCACGCCTGATTTAAATCGTTTGCAACAATTACAAATCCCTGTCAGTGATCTACAAAACGCTTTAACTGGAAACAATGAAAACCGTGGTGCTGGTTTTATTGAAACCAATGGGCAGCAATTGACAGTACGTGTCCCAGGAACCTTGAACAATATTGAAGATATTCAAAATGTAAGTATCGGCAATAAAAATGGTTTTCCGATCCGAGTTGCAGATGTAGCGACTGTTTCGATTGGACATGATCTACGTACAGGTGGTGCAACTTACAATGGCGAGGAAACAGTACTCGGTATCGCCATGATGATGATGGGTGAAAATAGCCGTACTGTGGCGAAATCAGTGGATGCCAAAATCAAGGAAGTCCAGCAATCTTTACCGAAAGGTATTGTGATTCAAACCGTATATGACCGGACAGCTTTGGTCGAGCGTGCGATTAGTACAGTACAGAAGAACCTTGTAGAAGGGGCCATTCTGGTCATTGTTATTTTGTTCCTATTTCTTGGTAATTTCCGTGCAGCGTTAATTACTGCGTGTGTGATTCCGTTATCGATGCTGTTTACTTTGGCGGGTATGGCTGAGCAGAAAATTAGTGCCAATCTGATGAGCTTAGGCGCACTGGATTTCGGGATTATTGTGGATGGTGCGGTCGTTATTGTTGAAAACTGTATTCGGCGACTGGCAGAGGCACAGCATGCAAAAGGCAGATTACTTTCACGAGCAGAACGTTTTAAAGAAGTTTTTCTTGCGGCTAAACAGGCACGTCGCCCTTTAATCTTTGGTCAATTAATTATTCTGGTGGTGTACTTACCTATTTTTGCCCTGTCTGGTGTTGAAGCAAAACTCTTCCACCCAATGGCTATGACGGTGGTATTGGCATTGGTGGGCGCAATCATTCTTTCGGTTACTTTTGTCCCTGCTGCAGTGGCTTTATTTGTTAATGGTGAAGTTAAAGAAACAGAAAGTCGCTGGATGCTGTGGTTAAAGCAAAAATATGAAGAACTACTCAATTTAGCCTATAACTTTAGAATGTTAGTCGTCACTCTTGCGGTGAGTATTCTGTTTTTAACGGGCGTGCTTGCCACTCAAATTGGTAGTGAGTTTGCACCCACCTTGAGTGAGGGCGATTTTGCAGTACAACAAATGCGTTCACCAAGTACTGGCCTAGAGCAGTCTTTACGTATGCAGGAGAATACTGAAAAGTTATTGCTCAAAGAGTTTCCAGAAATCAAAGCCATATTTGCCCGTACAGGGACGGCAGAAGTGGCAACAGATGTCATGCCACCTAATATTTCCGATGCTGTGGTGCTGTTAAAGCCACGTGATGAATGGAAGAATCCAAAGCAAACAATTGATGAGCTACGTCAACGTATGATTGCATTTCTTGGTACGTTACCCGGAAATAATAGTGAGTTTTCTCAACCGATTGAGCTGCGTTTCAACGAATTGATTTCTGGCGTACGAAGTGATGTGGGGATCAAGATTTTTGGCGATGATATGGAGGTGTTGAATCAGCAAGCCACTAAGATTGCACAACAAATCAAAGGGATTGCTGGCGCAACTGCCGTCAATGTGGAACAGACTTCAGGCCTACCACTTTTAAATGTTGAAGTGAACAAAGCCGCGGCAGCGCAATATGGTCTGTCGGTGAGAGCGATTCAAGACTTGGTGGCAACCAGTGTCGGCGGGCAGAATGTTGGTCAGATCTTACAAGGTGACCGCCGTTTCGATTTTGTGATTCGTCTGGATGATGCTCAACGTACACCTGAACATCTGGCCGTTTTACCTATTCAAACGCCAAACGGAGGTCTAATCCAACTTCAGGATGTGGCTAAAGTTGAAAATATCCTTGGTATTAATCAGGTCAGTCGTGAAAATGGTAAACGTCGTGTCGTTGTGACCGCCAATGTCGAAGGGCGCGATTTGGGCTCATTTGTCACAGAATTACAATCGACTTTGGCGAAGCAGGAAATGCCTGCGGGTTATTGGTTGAGTTATGGCGGACAGTTTGAAAACCTAACCTCTGCGAAGGCACGTATGCAGCTGGTCGTTCCACTGGCGCTGATAACTATTTTTGTGCTGTTGATGGCCGTTTTCCATAACTTTAAGGAAAGTTTGCTGGTATTTACTGGTGTGCCATTTGCACTGTGTGGTGGTTTGATTGCACTGTGGCTTCGAGGTATACCATTGTCGATGTCTGCCGGTGTGGGCTTTATCGCGCTCTCAGGTGTGGCGGTATTAAATGGTTTGGTGATGTTGACCTTTATTAAGGAATTACGTCAACAACTCGATGTTTATCAGGCCACATGGCAAGGTGCAATTTTACGTTTAAGACCCGTATTGATGACGGCTTGTGTGGCATCGTTAGGTTTTGTGCCGATGGCATTGGCTACAGGGACAGGTGCGGAAGTTCAGCGTCCACTGGCAACCGTGGTGATTGGCGGCATCATGTCATCCACCTTACTGACTTTGGTGATTTTACCGGTGATTTATCGCTGGATGAATGAACGTAAAGTTAAAGCACAAACGGATGGTTGATCGTTAATTTAAAAATAACCTCACCGTTCTTAGCCAAGAAGGGTGAGGCATTGAAACTGTATAGACAGTTTATTATTGGCTAACAGGCAATACACCTAAACTAATGATGGTGTAATTTTGATTTACAGGTTGAGTGGTTTTGTTAAATGCTTCACTGACTTCAAGCAAATATTGCCCTGAATAAGGAAAAGTGACTGTCGCTGAACCATCTTGAGCAACCGGAACTTTTTGTGCTTGTTTATCGGTTTGCCCTTGAGCACGGATGAGCAGTTCAGCGTTTTTGAGTGCTTGTCCTGATTTTTTAATCAAGATTTGTATAGGTTGCTGCGCAGTAATGCTGTTGGGATGCGTTTTAAATTCGACTTGTATTGCAGCATCAGTGTTGTTTTGAATAGGTGACGTTTTTTCTTTAGAAATGTAGCTTTGGATTGACCATTCTCGGTTAATGGTGATCGGTACAGGCGGTTTCTTAAAGTCAGCTGGAATCACATATTCACGTTCAGCGATCTTACCTGCTTTTTCAGCAGGAACATCAAAAAGCATTTTCCATTCTTTATTATGTTGGACATATTTGAGTGGGAAAGATGCTTTACTGAACAGGTGATAGGTGCCTGCTTGTGGTAAGGCTAAGTCAAACACTGTAGCCGATTTTAAAGTGCTTGCAGCTTCAACTTGTAACTTGCTCTGATCTGGTTGAATCACGTTGAGCGCGGTTTGTTTCATGGCATGTTCTGCATTCAGTGCTTCTTCAGCATAGGATGCAATCACTGGGATTTGTGTATTTGTGGTGTTATAGCCCAGAGGTGCAACATAGGGTTCATGTGCATAACTATAAGAGCAAAGAAGTACAGAAAGGTAGAGGTATTTTTTCATTGTCGATATTCCATTAACAGGGGTATTTGAACTGTGGAAAATATAGTCGCCATTATATAGAAGAAACCTTATTATTGATAATAATAATTATTATCAATAATAAATAGAAAAAATATTCATTATTTTGATAAAACAAAATCAGAGGTATGAACATGAGTGAGCAACAAGGGCATGATCATAGTCATGCTGTCGTCACAGAAGGAAATGTAAAAAAACTAACCTTTGCATTGGCATTAACCAGTACCTTTCTAATTGTTGAAGTGATTGCGGGTTTCATGACGCAAAGCTTGGCCTTATTGTCCGATGCCGCACATATGTTTACTGATGCAGCAGCATTAGCAATTGCATTGATTGCTATCAAAATTGGTAAATTACCCGCAGATGATAAACGGACCTTTGGCTATCAGCGTTTTGAAATTTTAGCAGCGCTATTTAATGCCATGATGCTGTTTGTGGTTGCAATTTATATTCTCTATGAGGCGTATCAGCGCTTTAGCCAACCCCCTGAAATTCAGAGTGTCGGTATGATGATTGTGGCAGTTATTGGGTTGGTGATTAACCTTATTTCAATGAAGATTTTATTCTCCAGTTCAAAGGAAAGCCTCAATATAAAAGGTGCTTATCTGGAAGTGTTAAGTGATGCACTGGGTTCTGTGGGGGTGATCATCGGGGGTGCAATTATTTATTTCACCGGCTGGATGTGGGTGGATACGATTATTGCTGTACTCGTCGGCTTTTGGGTCTTACCAAGAACATGGGTTCTGCTAAAACAAAGTATCAATATCTTACTGGAAGGTGTGCCTGAGGAAATTGATATTGAAAAATTACGTAATGATCTTTTATCGGTTAAAGGTGTAGAAAGTATTCATCAACTTAAGGTTTGGGCCATTACATCTAAAAATGTGCATCTGACAGTACATTTATTTGCACCAGAAGCGGATCGGAATCAACTGTATCAACAGGTTATGGAAATGCTCAGCCATCAACATGGGATTACTGAGATGACGCTACAAATTGAAGACAATGAGTGTATGGTGCATTCGCATTAAGGTGAATGGTTTGATTTGAACATGAGGCAAAGCTGAAGGATTAGATTTGCCACTCATGATTGCAGTCACGGCACTTCCAGCTTTTATTGGCTTGCATAAATGATTGCATTGAGATTTTAAAATCAGGCAGATCACGCCAAAACATTACCCCTGCAATCACAGCTGCAATGAAGACCACGACTGTTGCAATTTGCAATGTTTGACCTGCACCGTTGCTGAAAATCCACATCACAATACTAATGACGACCAGTAACAACAAAATAAACAGTAACGGAATCAAAAATACCAAGCTTTTTGGAACAACAGGACGTACAGCAGGCGTATTCCCATGGGTAACAGGCAAGATTTTTCGACTTTGGCACTTTGGACATTGGTATTGCATGGTGGCTCCACATTTATAATCTAAGCATATTCTAATCGTTCTATTTTAGAATGCAAAAAAGACTGAATAGCAGCTTAAAAGCAAAATTTAGGCAATAAAAAACCCAAGTCATTGTGCTTGGGTTTTTTACAAAGATGTCGCCATCTTGAATATGGCGTCCCTACGGGGATTCGAACCCCGGTTACCGCCGTGAAAGGGCGATGTCCTAGGCCTCTAGACGATAGGGACAAGTGAGGCAACACAGGTAAAACTTTTGGTGGAGTCAAGGAGGATCGAACTCCTGACCTCTACAATGCCATTGTAGCGCTCTACCAACTGAGCTATAACCCCCAGTCTGTGTGAGCGCAATATTAGGGATATTGCGCTCACACGTCAACAGAAAATTTAATTAAGCTTCATCAACTGCATCATTTTTCGGCAATTTGATGCTTTCGTTCAGTTTTTCCCAAACTTTTGCTTCTTTTTTGCTCGGGCCACCCACAATTTCAAGTGCATGACGTAAACGGGCAAAGGTTAAATCAGGACCAATGGTGACCATCGATTGCATCACTGGGGTCGATGATGTTGAACCAGCAATTGCGATAAAGAATGCTGGCATGAAATCACGGAGTTTGATTTCCATTTGATTCGCCAAATCCATCAGTGTTTGACTCACAGTATCGTTGTTCCAGGTAAACAAGCTTTCTAAACGCCAAATTGCAAATTGTAAGCTTTGACGAACTTGTTCTTCAGTCAACTTTTTGCTGTCAAATTGTTCTTTGGTCAATGTTGGGAATTGGTTGAAGTAAAAACCAGCCCAATTTACCGCTTCAGACAGTAAGTTAATACGTGGTTGAATGGCCGCAGCAATATCTTCTAAGGTTTGGCGATCAGATTTCCAAGCCAAAAGTGTATTTAACAGCTCAGCAGGGCTGAGTGCTTTGATCCATTGTCCATTGAGCCAGTTTAGTTTTTCAACATCAAAAATTGGACCACCCAAAGACACACGTTGAATATCAAAGTGTTCAATCATTTCAGCCAAAGAGAATTTTTCTCTTTCATCTGGCATTGACCAACCCATACGGCCTAAATAGTTCAGTAAGGCTTCAGGCAGCACACCGATGTCTTTGTAGTAGTTGATTGAGGTTGGATTTTTACGTTTAGACAATTTTGACTTGTCTGGGTTACGCAACAATGGCATATGGCACAATGTTGGCATGTCCCAACCAAAATATTGGTAGAGCAACTGGTGTTTTGGTGCAGATGGAATCCATTCTTCGCCACGAATCACATGGGTGATTTCCATTAAATGGTCATCGACCACATTGGCTAAATGATAAGTTGGCAAACCATCTGTTTTGAGTAGGATTTGCATGTCGACTTGTGCCCAAGGGATCTCCACTTCGCCACGAAGTAAGTCATTGAATTGGCAAACGCCTTCTTCAGGGACTTTCATACGGATCACATGAGCTTCACCCGCAGCCAAACGCTGTTGTACCTCTTCTGGGGAAAGTTTTAAGCCACGACCGTCATAACCAGGGGTTTCACCACGGGCTTGTTGTTCAGCACGCATTTGATCAAGCTCTTCCGCCGTTGCGAAACAGTAAAAGGCATGACCTTTTTCAACAAGTTCTAAAGCATATTGTTTATAGATTCCCATTCGCTCAGATTGGCGATAAGGAGCATGAGGTCCGCCGATATCAGGCCCTTCCGACCAATTTAAACCTAACCAACGCAGCGAATCTAAAATCATTTTTTCAGATTCAGGGGTTGAGCGGAGTTGGTCGGTATCTTCAATACGAAGAATAAATTCGCCACCATGTTGTTGTGCAAAGCATAAATTAAACAAGGCGATATAGGCGGTGCCTACATGTGGAAAACCAGTTGGAGAAGGTGCAATACGAGTACGGACTTTCATAACTAAATATTATTCAGAATGTAAATTGGAACTATTATAACGAAAAAGCCCAACTGCTTAAGGGTTAATTCACCAATAAACGATTGGGCTTCTAAATTCTTTTGAGGAGAGTAGAATTTATTTTTCTAAATCAAATTTTTACAAAGTATGCGGTTGGAATAAAGCTTGTACAAAACAAGAAAATTTCTGATGTTGTTCAGCTAAAAAGTTTTGTGAGGCTGTGGTTTTAATCGACGTTAAAACTTTAAGCTGATCTTTATCTGAGATCAGTTTATTCTCGCCACGCTTTTGTTGATTGAGCGCTTTTTCAATCGGTGATTGTTTGTCTACCACAACAATTAATGATTGTATTGGCTTGGTCGTATCTTTAATTGCCGCAGTATGGCCTGTCTGTGCCATCACTGCGAGTCCTAGACTTAAGCCCAAGATCTTTAAATAAGAATCATTCATTCCATCGGCTCCCCTTGATGGTCAAATTTTTGTTCTTGAACATGTTTATTGTAGCAAAACAACTTACAAAAAGCATAACTACGTCACATTTTTTAATAATACTACACAAAAAATGTTTAAAAAACAATCATTGAAACGAAATGTAATATTTTAATTGATAACATATAAATGTGGATGAATCGTGAAGAATTCAAGTATAGGTTAATTTGTGTAAAAAATATACTCAATAATTTACATGAGTAATACACATTTTTAGATATCTTAAATTATGAATAAGATAGTTTAAATATTTATAAGTAATTGATTGTTAAATTAAAATAATAAAAATATAGTGCTTCTAAATCATTAGAAACCGAGAAAGAAATGAAAAAACTACTGCTTTTAAGTGCGATCAGTTTAATCGTCACAGGGAATGCCTATGCAGCGAAAGAATTTTTAAATGTATCCTACGATCCTACCCGTGAATTTTATCAAGAATATAACAAGAGTTTTGGTCAATTTTGGAAATCAAAAACAGGCCAAGATATTGAATTTAAGCAGTCTCATGGTGGTTCTGGTAAGCAAGCACGCTCAGTGGTAGATGGTTTGCAAGCAGATGTGGTGACATTGGCTTTGGCTAATGATATTGATGAAATTGTTAATGCGGGTCTGATTGAAAAAGGCTGGCAAAAAGAATTTCCAAATAATTCTGCACCCTACACATCTACCGTTGTTTTTTTAGTGCGTAAGGGCAATCCCAAAGCAATTAAAGATTGGAATGATCTGGTAAAACCGGGGGTTGAAATTATCACACCAAACCCTAAAACAGGCGGTGCGCCGCGCTGGATTTATTTATCAGCGTGGGGCTATGCATTAAAACAACCGGGTGGCAATGATGCAAAAGCGCGTGAATTAGTTAAACAAATATATAAAAATGTCAAAGTGTTAGATTCAGGCGCACGTGGCTCACTCACAACATTTGCTGATCGTGGTATTGGAGATGTTTTGTTGTCTTGGGAAAATGAAGCAATTTTGGCGACGTCTGGTCCAGATAAAGATAAATATCAAATTATTTATCCATCCATTTCAATCCTAGCCGAACCTTCAGTCGCAATCGTCGATAAAGTGGTTGATAAAGATGGTAATCGTAATTTAGCGAAAGGCTATTTAAATTATCTTTATTCACCTGTAGGGCAGGACTTGGCAGCAAAATATAATTTCCGTCCGCGTAATGCCAAAGCTGCGGGCAAATATGCGGCAAAATTTCCAAAAATTAAACTCTTTACCATAGATCAAGTTTTTGGTGGTTGGGCAAAAGCGCAAAAAACCCATTTTGCCAATGGGGGAATTTACGATCAATTTACCGCTGAAAAGTAATTTTAATCAAATACAAACAAGTCCTCTTTGATCAAAGGGGGCTTTTTTTAGCTTTATACATTTGTGATAAAGAAATAAATGAAACAAACAAAATATACGCCACAACGATGTTGAGCGCTTTCATCAATTAAAACCATAGATTGATTTTTAATCTGTTCTAAGTTTACGGGTATTTCGTTTTTTGATTGAAGTTTATTCGCTTATTTCATATATTTAGAATAATTTTAGCGATGTTAGCACTCATAATATGAAAACTAATTTTAAAGCACTGATGAGTGCTGTGGTTATTGCAACGGGATTAACTGTTGCAACGACAGCAAGTTATGCTGCTGACCGTGAATTTTTAAATGTGTCTTATGATGCAACGCGTGAGTTTTATGATGAGTTTAATAAATCATTTGGTGCTTACTGGAAATCTCGTACAGGTAAGACTGTTGATTTTAAACAATCGCATGGTGGTTCGGGAAAACAAGCGCGTGCCGTGGTTGATGGCTTAAAAGGTGATGTAGTGACCTTAGCTTTGGCCAATGATATCAATGAAATTGTGAAATCAGGTCAAATTAACCCAGGTTGGGAAAAAGAATTTCCAAATAACTCAGCACCGTATACGTCTACCGTTGTGTTTTTAGTACGCAAAGGTAATCCCAAAGGCATCAAGGATTGGACAGATTTGACCAAGCCTGGTGTACAAATCATTACCCCTAACCCTAAAACGGGCGGTTTACCACGCTGGATCTATCTCTCAGCTTGGGGCTATGCACTTAAACAACCAAGTGGTAATGATGCTAAAGCACGTGAGTTTGTTTCTAAGATGTACCATAACGTAAAAGTTATGGATCCAGCTGCACGTGCATCGATGACCACATTTGCTGAACGTGGGATTGGTGATGTTTTACTGACTTGGGAAAATGAAGCCATGGTGAGTAAGAAAGCATCTGGCAATAAATTTGATATTGTCTATCCATCGATGTCAATTTTGACTGAACCGTCAGTGGCAATTGTTGATAAAACAGTAGAGAAGAATGGCAATAAATGGTTAGCAACGGGTTATATTAACTATTTGTATTCTCCAATAGGTCAAGATATGGCAGCACGTCATTTCTATCGCCCACGCAATGCAAAAATCTTAGCTAAATATTCCAACCAATTCCCTGTACTGAAAACATTTACCATTGATGAAGTCTTTGGTGGTTGGGCAAAAGCACAGCAGACGCACTTTGCCAATGGCGGTGTTTTCGATCAGATTTATAATAGCAAACGCTAAGCATCAACTATTTTGCTTGAAAAAACCTCCTTTTTAGGAGGTTTTTTCAATCTGTTATGAATCAGTTAGACTAGGGTCTGTTGACAATTCGTCTCTGTTTGCGACTAAGAGTGTTTTTTAGATGATACAAGGCACGAAATATGAAATTTAGTCATTCTAAATAAATAGTTCGTAACGATGTAGCAGCAAAAAACACTCTAGTCCCCCGCTGCGCCTTGCGCTGCAAACAAAGCAGTGCTTTGTTCTTGCTCAGGGTTGTGGCTAAAATTATCTCAGTCTGCGTTATGAAACTCGAAAATAGTCTCGCTATTCTCTTCGTTTCCTGCCTTGCCTGCTCAATTTTAGCCTACAACGCAAGCCATTTATGAAATGTCAGCAGACCCTAATATCAAAGTGAGTAATCAATTTAAACTATGGATATTGTACTAAGGCTTGCGACTGAAAATGATATTGAGGTTATTTTTGATATACGAACGTCAGTCAAAGAAAACCATTTGTCAAAACAACAACTGACTGAACTGGGTATCACTGAGTTGGTAATATTGGATTTAATTCAAAATACTTCGACTGTCTGGCTTGCAGAGCTGCAGCATCAAGTGTGTGGTTTTTCGATCGTAGATTTAACCGACGGCAGCGTATTTGCCATGTTTGTCCACCCTGATTTTGAAGCCAAAGGTGTCGGAACTGCGCTTTTGAAAAAAGCAGAAGATTTATTATTTGAATCTTTTCAAGAAATTTGCTTGGAAACCGATCACAAAAGTCGTGCTTTTGAATTTTATCTCCGACAAGGTTGGCGTGTTTCAGCGTATTTTGACAATGGTGATGTAAAAATGCTCAAGACACGATAACGCTTTATCGTAGGATGGATGAGCTATTTTTTGTACTGAACTTTTATAAAAAGCACTTTAAAACGGTTTTCTCTATAAAAAGTAATATTTCCCTACAAAAAGTCGTTTGGAGCTTTGGCAAAACAAGGTAATAATGTGCAGTTACTTTTTTTGCTTAAACTGAAATCATAATTATGTCTCATATTTCTGTATTACTACATGAAACTGTCGATGCTTTACTTGCAGATCGCAATACAGGAATTTACGTGGATGGGACATTTGGACGTGGTGGACACACCCGTTTATTGTTGTCTAAATTAGATGAACATTCAAAAGTTTATGCTTTTGATAAAGACCCACAAGCGTTAGAAGTGGCATATCAGTTAGAAAAAGAAGATCCTCGTTTTAAAATTATTCATGCCAGTTTTGCAGATTTACAACAAGAATTAAATCAATTAGATATTTATCAAGTCGATGGGATTATGGCAGATTTAGGGGTGTCATCACCACAGCTAGATCAAGCAGACCGTGGTTTTAGTTTTATGAAAGATGGACCACTTGATATGCGTATGGATAATTCTCAAGGACAAACAGCCGCAGATTGGCTAGTGGATGTAGATGAAGAACATTTGGCCAATGTGATTTTTCAATATGGTGAGGAACGTTATAGTCGTCGTATTGCACGTGCGATTAAGCAAGCAGGATATATTGAAACCACTGGAAAATTAGCGGAAATTGTGAAAGTTGCGCATCCTAAGTGGGAAAAGAATAAACATGCTGCGACACGGACATTCCAAGCTATTCGTATTGAAATTAATAAAGAACTCGATGACGTACATACCTTTTTACCTCAAGCCGTAGATTTGTTAAAATCAAATGCACGTTTGGCCGTCATTAGTTTCCATTCACTTGAAGACCGGATTATTAAACAATTTATTCAAAAAGAATCAACGTTGCCAGAAGATAATGGTTGGGGATTGCCTCAAAAAGTACAAGATACTCGTCGACTGAAAAAAGTTGACAGAATTCGTGCCAGTGAGGAAGAAGTCAAAGCCAATCCTCGTTCACGTAGTGCTTGGCTTCGAGTTGCAGAACGCTTAGAACAAAAAGGCGCAGAATGAAACAAGAAATTATAGAAGAATCAAGTCATAAGCTGGCAATAAAAAAAGCGATTGTTTATGGCGTATTGGTTGTCGCAGTGTTGATCAGTGCCTTCATGGTGGTGTTGCAAGTCTTTGCTTATCGTCATGATTTTCGTGATTTAAATAGTTATATGCGTGAACGTGAAGATATCAATGCGGAATGGGGACGTTTGCTCATTGAACAACAAACATTTGGTGCAACTGCGCAAATTGGAACACGTGCAGTAACACAATTGAGAATGTATTCACCGCCAGCTGCGCAAACAGTTGTCATTTCATTACCAACTGAATCAGAGCAGAAGAAGTAAGGCATCTGTATGGCAGATAAGCAAACTAAACCGACTCGGCAGCCACGTAAAAAGCAGCCTTCCATTACCCAGAAAAGTACTGTATCGATAGATATGTGGCGTTTCTATTTAATGTGGGGCGTGGTGCTTTTATGTTTTGTCGGCTTGGTCGGACGTGCATTTTATGTGCAAGTGATTAATAAAGACTTTTTACAAAATAAAGCCAATGCCAATATTCTACGTTCTGAAACATTAAAAGCCATGCGTGGTGTGATTAGTGATCGTCATGGCGTACCTTTGGCAATCAGTTCTCCAATCATGAAAGTGGTGATTGATCCACGTGAATATTTTGAGACTAAAAAACAGTTTGATACCATTACGGCTGAATTACAGAAGACACCCAACAGTCGTAAACTCAAACGCCAATTGCCTGATGAAAATTTAAATTTAGATGAATTGGCAGATGCTGTTGGTCTTGATCGTGCAGACTTAAAAAAACGTTTAAATGAACGTCCACGTTCTCGTTATTTGGTACTTAAAAAAGAAGTTCCGCCACCACAAGCAGATTTTATTACCCAACATAAATTTGCTGGTGTTTATGCCGAAAAAACCTATAAACGTTATTATCCTCAGCCGCAGCCCAATGCGCAAATTATTGGTCTCACCAATAGTGAAGGGACGGGGATTGAAGGTTTAGAGATGCAGTTAAACTCCCGTCTGGCTGGTGAAGATGGTGAGCAAAAGATTTCTCGTGATAAACATGGTAACCGTATTACCACTCCTGAAGTTGTAAAAGAAGTGAAAGCAGGGGAGAACATCACCTTAAGTATCGACTCACGTTTGCAATATATTATGTATCGTGAGTTGACTGCGGTGGGTGTTGCCAATAATGCACGTTCTGCTTCTGCAATTGCTGTGGATGTAAAAACGGGCGAAATTCTGGCTATGGCGAGTTGGCCTTCTTATAATCCTAATGATAAAAATGGCTTAAGTAATAAAGATGCCATGCGTAACCGTGGGGCAATTGACATGTTTGAACCTGGTTCAACCATGAAACCTTTTACCATTGCAGCAGGCTTGGAAAGTGGCAAATATACCCCAAACTCGGTGATTAGTACCAGCCCGGGTTCGATGCGTTTAGGTTCACATACCATTCGTGATACGCATAACTATGGTTCGTTGACTGTCACTGGCGTGATTATCAAATCATCGAACGTTGGTTCGGCAAAAATTGCCTTGTCTTTACCAAAAGAAACCTTGCCAAGCTTCTTTAGAAAGGTCGGATTTGGTCAGCGTTCGGCGGTTAAATTCCCTGGTGAGAGTGGCGGTTTAGTGCTTCCACCTGAAAAGTTAAATTCGTCGCAAATTGGTACAATGGCTTATGGCTATGGTTTAAATGCGACGATTTTACAGTTGGCGCAAGGCTATGCAATGTTGGCCAATCATGGTGTGGAATATCCTTTAAGTCTCTATAAATTAAACGATCAGCCCAAAGGCAAACAGGTTTTAGCGCCTAAAATTGCTGATGAAGTTTTGTTGATGTTAGAGCAAGTCACGATGCCTGGTGGTACTGCAAAACAAGCCAATATTCCTGGTTATCGCGTGGGTGGTAAAACAGGTACAGCACATAAGTTGCGCCCTGACCATAGAGGTTATTCGAATACTGAATACCGTGCTTTATTTGCCGGTGTGGCGCCGATTAGTGATCCTCGTTTGGCGGTTATTGTTGTAGTCGAAAATCCGCGTGGACAATACTATGGTGGTTTGGTTGCAGCTCCAGTGTTTGCCCGAATTATGCAAGAATCTTTACGTTTAATGAATGTGCCTTTAGATAAACCTCTTGAAACGGCTAAGGCCAAGCCATAGGTAAACTATAATGATTAATTTTCAAGATATTTATAAAGTTGATAATACAAAGGCTTGGATGTCTGAGTCATTTAATGGCTTTTCTCTAGATAGTCGTTATGTACAACAAGGGCAAATTTTTATTGCTTTGACCAGTTATTCGCAACCAGAAAAAACCACACAATTTGCTCAAATTGCTTTAGACAAAGGCGCATTGGGCATTATTAGTGAAACAGATTTAGGTTTTGAATCTGCATTGATCTGTCCAGATGTTCGTCAGTTGATGGGACAATGGCAAAAACAATATTTACAAGCAACATCCCCTGTAAAAGCTGCACGAATTCTTGCAGTCACGGGAACCAATGGTAAAACCACGATTTCACGCCTCATTGCTGAATTACTGGCATTACAAAATAAAAAATGTGCAGTGATGGGAACTACGGGGAACGGGATTCTACCAAACCTAGAAGCATCTTCGCATACCACTTTAGATGCGTTGCATTTACAAAATCTTCTGCATGATTTTGCTATGCAAGGTGCTGAATTCGCTTCAATTGAGGCAAGCTCGCATGGTTTGGAACAAGGTCGTTTAAATGGTTGTGATATTGAGATTGCTGCATATAGTAATCTGAGTCGAGATCATTTGGATTATCACGGGACGCTTGAAGCCTATGCTGAAGCGAAAGCGTTGCTGTTTAAATTTGCTGCGTTAAAAGTTGCAGTAATTAACATAGATGATGCGCATGCAGATCTAATGATGAATGCTGCAAGCAGCAATCTGTCACATCCGAAAGTATTGACTTATTCAACCTCTAAAGCGGCTGATTACCAAGTATTTGGGATTAAATATAGCCTAGATGGGGCAACATTCCATCTCAAAACAGCCAAAGCTGAATTTACCGTGAATAGCCCATTGCTTGGGCATTTTAATATTGAAAATTTGGTGGCCAGTTTAATTGTTGCTGAACAAGCAGGTTTTGATTTAAAACAACTGATCGCAACCGTACCTAACTTAAAAGGTGCACCAGGACGTATGCAGGTGATTCGTGATCAAGATCGTCTGTTTGTGGTGGATTATGCACATACACCAGACGCTTTAACTCAGGTTTTAAAAACCTTAAAACGTCATGTTGAAAATCAGCTTTGGGCCGTCTTTGGTTGTGGTGGTGATCGAGATCGCGGTAAACGCCCATTAATGACCAAAGCAGCTTTGGAACAAGCCAATCCTGTGATGATCACATCAGATAATCCACGTACAGAAAATCCTGAGCAAATTTTTGCCGATATGAAGCATGAAATTGATTTTAGCCAGCATGAGGTTCACGAAATCCGTGATCGCCGTGAAGCAATCAAATATGCAGTAAAGCATGCACAATCAGGTGATATTGTTGTGATTGCCGGAAAAGGGCATGAAAATTATCAAGAAATTGATGGTGTTCGTCATTGGTTTGACGATGTCGTTGAAGTGCAATCGGCAATAGATGCACAACACCATAAACCCAATTCAGCTTATCCAGCTCATTAGGAATAAGAGATGCACACCTCTACCACCAGTACTGTGCCTTTGGAGCCATGGTCAGCAGCACAACTTGCTGAAGCAACTCAAGGTTATTGGTATTTAGATCAAGCACCACAAGGTGAAATTAAACGTATTTTGACTGATTCACGTCATGCTGAATTAGGTGATGCTTTTTTGGCGCTCAAAGGTGAGCGTTTTGATGCACATGATTTTGTTGCCCAAGTGGCTGAGAATGGCTGTCAAATTGCCATCGTGAGCCATCCTGTTGATGTAAATATCTGTCAACTTGTCGTGGCAGATACACGTTTGGCATTGGGGCATTTAGGCGCGTATCGTCGTGCTCAACATCCACAATTAAAAGTGATTGCACTTACAGGCAGTAGTGGTAAGACCACCACCAAAGAGATGTTGGGGAGTATTCTTTCACGTCTAGCGCCGACCTTGATTACACGTGGCAATTTAAATAATGATCTTGGTGTGCCAATGATGCTATTGGAGCTGCGTTCAGAGCATCAATATGCGGTGATGGAACTTGGTGCAAGCCATCAAGGTGAAATTGATTACACCTCAAATCTTGTACAGCCACATGTTGCTGGTATTTTAAATATTGGAACTGCGCATTTAGGCGAATTTGGTGGACGTGATGGAATTTGCCGTGCCAAATCTGAAATTTACCGTCATATTGATCAAGCTGGAACAGCAATTGTTCCTGCTCATGATGATTTTACCGATACGATTCGCCAAGTGGTAGACACTGAGCAAGTGTTAAGTTTTGGACAGGGTGGCGAGGTCTTTGCAACAGATGTTCAGTTATACGCACAGTCTGCAATCTTTACCCTTAATACGCCTCAAGGTGCAAGAACCGTCAATCTTCCTTTTGCAGGTGAACATAATGTCCATAATGCAGAAGCAGCGGCAGCATTTGCCTTAGCGATTGGTGTTGGTTTAGACGATATTGTGATCGGCTTGGAGTCGGCACAAGGTGCAAAAGGGCGTTTGAATTTTATTCATAAGCACAAGCATTTATTTATTGATGATACCTATAATGCCAACCCGACTTCAATGCGTGCAGCAGCTGAAGTACTTGCGCAACAGCAAGGGATCAAAGTGATGGTGATTGGCGATATTGGTGAACTAGGCGATACTGCTGCGCAGCAACACTATATGTTGGGTCGTGATCTGGTTTCAGTGGATGGGATTCAATTTGTTGTTGCAGTAGGTGAGTTTGCTCCTGCTACACAAGAAGGTGCGCGAAGCACTCAATATGGTAAAAAATTACAAGCTTTTCTTAGCCAAGAACAAGCTTTACCTTTATTGTTAAGTTTAATTGCAACACATCAACCACAGTCCATGAGTTTCCTGTTTAAAGGTTCTCGCTATACCCATATGGAAACGTTGATGGCTGATTTGATGGAGAAAGTTTAATGCTGTATTGGTTATTTCAACACTTGGCGGGTTATGAGAACGCGTTCCAAGTTGTTCGATACTTATCGTTACGAGCATTGCTCAGTGTATTGACTGCACTTGCGATTGGTTGGGCCTTGGGACCAGTAATGATCCGTAAATTACAAGCGCTCAAATATGGTCAGGCTGTTAGTTCATATGCACCTGAAAATCATGCCAAAAAAATGGGTACACCGACAATGGGCGGGATTTTAATTCTGCTTTCGATCGGGATCAGTACCTTGCTTTGGGCAGATTTATCCAATCCTTATGTATGGATTGTCTTGGC
This sequence comes from Acinetobacter sp. 1125_18A, assembly GCF_052824985.1. Taxonomy (NCBI): domain Bacteria; kingdom Pseudomonadati; phylum Pseudomonadota; class Gammaproteobacteria; order Moraxellales; family Moraxellaceae; genus Acinetobacter; species Acinetobacter sp. 1125_18A. Next base: position 217,669 of record NZ_VTDG01000005.1, on the reverse strand, counting down.
TGTTATGGTGATCTTTGGTGCTGTAGGTTGGGCAGATGATTGGATTAAAGTCCGTTATAAAGACAATGCAGGCTTACCTGCCAAGAAGAAATTCTTTTGGACTTCTGTTGGTTCCTTGGGGGCGGGTATTGCGTTATATGTCATTGCAACTCAGCAAGACAGCCCCGTACATACAGCGAATATGCTGGATTTGTTGATACCATTTTTTAAAAATCTGAGTATTCCATTGTCCTCAATTCCATTAGGTATTGGATTCATTATTTTTACCTATCTGGTAATTAATGGTGGATCAAATGCAGTGAATTTGACCGATGGTTTAGATGGTCTTGCGATCATGCCGATTGTTTTGGTTGCCGCAGGTTTAGGTGTTTTTGCATACTTGGCAGGTGATATACGCTTTGCCAATTATTTACATATTCCCTATGTAAAATATACCTCTGAGCTGGTGATTATTTGTGCTGCAATGATTGGAGCGGGTTTAGCATTTCTTTGGTACAACGCGCATCCTGCCCAAGTCTTTATGGGAGATGTTGGCGCATTATCATTGGGTGCAATGCTGGGCACTATCGCGGTAATGGTTCGTCAAGAGATCGTCTTTGCAATTATGGGCGGTGTCTTTGTTGTAGAAGCGATCTCGGTATTCTTGCAAATCGGATCATTACGTATGCGGAATAAACGTGTATTTCTTATGGCGCCGTTGCATCATCATTATGAGAAAAAAGGCTGGCGTGAGACTCAAGTGGTGATCCGTTTTTGGATTATCACAATTATGCTGGTAGTTTTAGGTCTAATGACATTAAAATTACGTTAAGCCAAAGTGATTTGAAAAGTCGGCATTAGCCGGCTTTTTTATGGCCTAAAAATATCTTTTGGAGAATACAATGAATTTGTTGATGTGCCCTGTATGTCGTGAGGCATTGAGCCTATCGGATCGGACTTGGCGCTGTGTAAATAATCATAGCTATGATGTGGCAAAACAAGGCTATGTGAATTTACATGTAGTACAACATAAGCATAGTAAAAATCCAGGGGATACGCCTGAATCTGTACAAGCACGCCGTGGATTTTTAAGTGGTGGATTTTATGCACCTTTACAGCAAGCCGTTGTTGAGAAAATTCGTGAGTTAGGTGTTGAAAACCTGTTGGATATCGGCTGTGGTGAAGGCTACTATACCGATGCAATGCAACATCAAGTGATGCAATGTATTGGGGTTGATATTGCAAAAAATGCAGTTCAGGTTGCTGCAAAACTCAATAAAGATGTGACATGGATTGTGGGAACAGGAGCGACTCTACCTGTTTTGGATCATTCGATTGATTTGTGTACCAGCTTATTTAGCCCGATCCCAGAAGAAGAAATACTCCGAGTACTTAAGCCGAAGGCTTATTTGATGGTGGTGACACCTGCGCCAGAGCATTTATATGGGATGCGTGAGGGCTTGTTTGATGAAGTTAAAGCCCATGAACCGCAAAAGTTTGTCACGCAATTACAGGCATCTTTTGAATTAATTGAACAGCCGATTATTGAAACAACGTTTGAGCTGGATCAAGCACAACTCAAAAACCTGATTGCGATGACCCCTTATGCTTATAAAGCAAAACCTGAAAAGCGGTTAGTTTTAGAAGCACAAGCTAAAACTACGTTAAAGGCAGCCTTTCAAATTTATATTTTTCAGAAAAAATAATAGAAATTTAAGCCATAAAAAATGCCATCAATTGATGACATTTTTTATTTGAGAAACTAATTATTGAACTTCATTAATCAAATTCTCAAGAGAATCACTTTCTCGTTTTGCACCGCCTTGATTCATTGCAGGCGGTGTTACTTTGTTCGGTTTTAGCGGTTGATCTGAACCTTCATCAGGTAAGTCTTCAAAGTCATTTGATGAATTACGTGATGGTGTAACAGGCGCAGGTTTAAAGATTGGACGTGCTAAAGGCGGCGATGAACCATTGCCTTCGTTTTGAGTAGCACCTTCAACTTGTGTCTGATTACGCTCTTCACGAGAGATTGGTGCTTTGGCATTTTTATCAAAATGTACCCAAGCAGATGGCGTGTCTTTTAAGGCTTTACCCATAAAGCCTGTCCAAACTGGAAGCGCTGCGATCCCACCATATTCACGACGACCAAGTGTTGAAGGCTGGTCAAAACCGACCCAAGCAATCGCAACTAATTTGCCGTTGAAGCCTGCAAACCACGCATCTTTAGCATCATTGGTTGTTCCTGTTTTACCACCAATGTCATCGCGACCAATTTTAAGTGCTGCACGACCAGTACCATGCACAATCACATCACGAAGAATATTTGCCATATCAAAAGCAGATTGTGATTTTAAAATTCGTTGTGCTTGACGATATTTACTTTGTTCTTCTTTGCTTAATGGGGTCTGAACCTCATCCACTGTAAGGTTCGCACCTTCAATGACTTCATCATCCGGGGTGATGGCTTGGGTATCGGCTACCGTCTCTTTTTGATTGATACATGGAATACACGCATATTCAGGCGCTGCTTCATAAATGGTTTTGCCATAAGCATCTTCAATACGGCTGATGAAATGCGGTTGAATGCGATATCCACCATTGGCAATTGCGGCATAGCCAGTTGCCATTTGAACTGGAAGTACTTGTGGGGTACCGAGCGCAATCGTGAAGTTACGTGGGATTTGATCTTCTTGTAGACCAAAATCCATCAATAATTGGCGAGCACGTTCTACACCTACGCTTTGTAATAAACGTACAGATACCGTATTACGAGATAAGTACAATGCACGTCGTAAAGGAATCATACCCAAATAACGACCATCTGAGTTTCTTGGTGACCAACGACCAATTGTAATAGGGCTATCATTGACCATGGTATAAGGAGTCATACCGCGTTCAAGCGCCAGTGCATAGACGAATGGCTTAATGGTTGAACCTGGTTGACGCCAACCTTGTATTGCGCGGTTAAATTTAGATTGGTAAAAGTTGTATCCACCCACCACAGCTTCAATTGAACCATCATTCGGGTTGATTGCAATGAGTTGACCTTGTGCTTTCGGTGTTTGAACCAATGACCACGCGGTTTTATTTTCATTGGGACGTAAGCGAATAATATCTTTAACACTTACAATCTGCGAAGCGCGGCTTGGTGCCCCACCAACTGCATTGGCATTGATATATTTTCTTGCCCAAGACATACCTGACCAAGGCACAGTCACTGTTGAACCATCTTGCATTTTGGCATCAAAACTATTGCTGCCTACCTTGATGACTTCAGCAGGGTAGGTATTGGCATAAGCAATGAATTCTTTTAAAGGTTTATCATGTGCTTCAGCACCACGCCATCCATGCCGACGATCATAATCTTCCAAGCCTTTTTGTACTGCATCTTCTGCATATTGTTGGCGTTTGCTGTTGACTGTTGTATAAACTTTATAACCCGAATCAATTGCTTGTTCACCAAACTTTTCAACCAATTCTGAGCGAACCATTTCACCTACATAGGGAAATCGATTACTTAAGCCGCGATCAGGCATACTCAGATTAATCGGCTCAGCGACAGCTTTTTCGTATTCTGCTTGTTTAAGATAGCCAAGTTGTAACATGCGGCCAAGAATCCAGTTGCGACGTTCTAATGCGCGTTCAGGGTTAACCACAGGATTGTATTTTGATGGTGCTTTGGGTAAACCCGCAATCATTGCCATTTGTGCGACACTAAGTTGATCTAAGCTTTTGTCATAATAAATTTTTGCTGCAGCAGCAATACCATAGGCATTTTTACCCAAAAAGATTTTATTGACATATAAAGATAAAATTTCTTCTTTCGATAGATTTTGTTCTATTTTACGTGCCAAAAAAACTTCGGTAAGTTTGCGTTTGAGTGTTCGTTCAGGTGATAAATAATAATTTTTAGCCACCTGCATGGTAATTGTTGAGCCACCTGTTTGTACATTTGACCCAGTGACACTTTCACTCACTGCACGCCCTAAGCCTTTAAAGCTAATTCCGCTATGTTCGAAGAACGATGAATCTTCAGCAGCAAGGAAGGCATGAATGAAATGTGGTGGGATCTGATTGTACTCAACAGGCACCGAAAGCTTGCCACCATATTCAGCGATCAGCTGATTATCTGCTGAATAAACTTGCAAAGGTTTAAGCAATGGCGCCTTTTTTAAAGAGCTCATTTCTGGTAGTGATGGGGCAATATATAGATACATTCCATAAAAGCCCATCGGAATTGCGACTAAAATAATGATAATCAGCAAAAAAAAGGGATGAATATAACCTGAACAAGATAGCTTTTTCATAACAAGTAAGTTTTAATAATAGCTAATGGCAAACTAATTGCGTTCAGTATAGCTTCTCATGTGATGGATTGTTAGATGGGATATTGTATCTGTAAAAAATTAAGACCAAATGCAGTCGGTTTGTGTTATTTATTGGGGATAAAAAAATAATAGGAAATCAATCGTGCTTAGACTATATCGTAAGCCAAATAAGGGGTTAATAGGAGTAGATATTAGTTCTACTACTGTAAAGATTTTAGAGCTCTCTGTTAAGAACGGTCGTTACTGGGTTGAAAGTTATGGATTAAGTCCACTGCTCGATGGGAGTGTTGTTGAAAAAAATATTCTTAATCCTGAAGCAGTTGCTGATGCGTTGGAAAGGGCAGTCAATATTGGCAATCCTCAATCGCAAAATGTTGCGGTTGCTGTACCTACATCTATGGTGATTCACAAAATCATTGAAATGGATGCAGATATGTCGGATGAGGAAAGAGAAGTTCAGATCCGAATGGATGCTGAACAATATATCCCTTTCCCGCTGGATGAAGTCAGTTTAGATTTTGAAGTGTTAAAAGATAAGCTGGCAAATCCAAATCGAGTCAATGTGTTACTTGTTGCAACACGTGCAGAGAATATTGATTCTCGTGTTGAAGTTTTAGAAATCGCAGGCTTATCACCTAAAATTGCAGATGTAGAAAGTTATGCAATTGAGCGTGCTTTTGATGTCTTTTCCGATACCTTGCCAATCGGTGTAAATCTTGTGGGTATCTTGGATATCGGCCATACCATGACCACCTTGTCTGTGATGCAAAATGGCAAGATCATTTATACCCGAGAGCAAGTTTTTGGTGGCAAGCAGCTGACTCAAGATGTACAGAACCGCTATGGCTTGTCTTATGATGAAGCTGGTCGGGCCAAAAAAGATCGGACTTTACCTGACGATTTTGAAACAGAAGTCTTAATGCCGTTTTTAGAAGCAGTGGTACAACAAGCTGCTCGTTCATTACAGTTTTTCTTTTCATCTTCTCAGTTTAACGAGATCGACCATATTTTATTGGCGGGTGGTAACGCCAATATTCCTGGGTTGGCAAAATTATTACAACAAAAACTCGGTTATCGGGTCACGATTGCAAACCCTTTCTTGCAGATGGGGTTTTCACCACAAATTGACTTAAAAAAAATAGAAAATGATGCACCTTCTTTAATGGTTGCGTGTGGTTTGGCTTTGAGGAGTTTTGATTAATGGCAAAGATTAACTTACTCCCTTGGCGTGATGAGCTAAGAGAACAGAAGAAGAAGCAATTTGTTGCAATATGTGTTGGGGTTGCACTGATTGGCTTAGTTACAGTGTTATTGGCGTGGTTCTATTTTGATCATAAGTTAGAAGATCAGGAGCAAGCCAATCAATTGGTGACCAGTACCAATCAAAATTTAGATACGCAATTAAAAACTTTAGATGGTTTACAAGAACGTCGTAATGCCATTATTGAACGGATGAAACTGATCCAAGGTTTACAAGGTCAGCGTCCTGTGATTGTTCGCCTCGTTGATGAATTGGTTCGGATTGTCCCTGCACAAATGTACATCACAAAATTTAGTCGTGTGGGTGATAAATTTACAATTGAGGGCAAAGCTGAAAGTCCAAACACAGTTGCTGAATTGTTGCGTGGATTAGAGGCGTCTGAATGGTATCGAAATGCATTTATGAATTCATTCTTAGCTGCAGATGAAAATAAAAATAAAGGGCAGACTTCGGTGATTCCTCGTGTAGAAGAATCATATGGAAGTTTTGTGGTGACTGTGGATTTAGGTGAAATAGCATCTACTGCAGATGGGGACGCGACGAAGGTTGAACAAGTTTCAGCTGCTGGGGGTGCAAAATGAGTCGTGAAGATTTTGAGCAATTAGATTCATCTGTAAATGATGCTCCAAAAAAGAACAAGATGACTGTTGAGAAGTTTTTTCAACAGTTCAATACCTTGGATATGAATAACTATGGCAGTTGGCCTTTATCCGTTAAAGTCACCTGTTGGGTATTCTTGTTTTTTGTGGTGTGTGCAATTGGCTATTTTTTAGCAATTAAACCTAAATTAGATGCAATTGATCAAGCACGTACAGTTGAACAAAACTTATTAAATGAGTTTAAAGAAAAAGACTCTAAATTAAGAAACTTGCAGCAATATCAAGCACAACTGCAACAAATGGAAGCAAATTTTAATCAGCAATTAGAGCAGCTACCTAAAGAAACTGAAATTCCGAGTCTGGTTGAAGACATTAACGTGACAGGGGTAAGTTCTGGTTTGAAATTTAAAAATATCAAATTAGAACCAGAAGTGAAGCAGGAGTTCTTTATTGAGCAGCCGATCTCGATTGATGCAACAGGGGATTATCATTCATTTGGCAGTTTTGTAAGTAGTTTGGCTGCTTTACCACGTATTGTCACTTTGCATGATTTCACAATTACAGGAACACCTAGTCAAGATAACAAATCTGATGTGCCAGTGATTGACTATACAATTAAAGCAAAAACTTATCGTTATATTGGAGCTGATGAGCAGAAAATAAATAAATCAGCGAATGCTGCTGCGCAGACAACAACACCTCAGCAAGGAGGGACGCCACAATGAAACAGCTTAATAAAATAGTTTGTGGAATCTTATTTGCGATGCTGTTGGTGGGGTGCGATTCTAGAATTGATGCCGTTAATCAAGAAATGGCAAATATTAGAAATCAGCAACCATTGCCGATTGAACCTGCGCCAGTATTTAACCCAGTGCCTAGTTTTAATTATTCTGCTCAACAGTTACGCAGCCCATTTTTGCCAAACTCATTGGCAAATGAATTGAAAATCATGTCAGGCAAGCGCGTCTACCCGAATTTTTCAAGACAGCCACAGCCGCTTGAAAGCTATCCTTTAGAGTCGTTAACACTGAAAGGAAGTATGAAAGGGGCTGTTGGACAGATCGTGGGTTTGATCAAAACACCAGATGGTGAGATTGAGCGGGTACAACTTGGCAACTACATGGGTATGAATCAGGGGCGAATTATTGAAATTACGCCGACCCGTATTGATTTATTGGAAATTGTTCCAGATGGTCGAGACGGTTATATAGAAAGACCACGGAGTCTAGTTCTAATCGGTCCAATAGATTAAAACGGAATAAAGGAATAAAAATGAAAAAGAGTTTGAAAAATATCTTTAACGGGGATGGTAAGTTTATGAATAGTCAACTTCGTCAATTTACTATGGCGGCAGTGTCAATTGCGATTATGCAGGTTGCAACAGCGCAAACAACCATGACCAATATTGTACCGATGAAAATACCGGGGCAAGGTACAGAAATTCGTGTGATGTTTAATGGCTTACCGCCACAGCCTCAAGCCTATCAATTGGATAATCCATCTCGACTGATTTTGGATTTTAATCAGGCGAAGCAAACGATCAATCAGTCGTCTATTGCTGTGGCAAGTGAAGAAGCGTCGACGGTGGATATTGCTGCCGATGATCAACGTTCACGCTTAACGGTAAATTTAAAAAATAGTGGTTCTTTTACAACACGTGTTGAAGGGAATACCTTTATTTTAAAGATTAACAATGCCAATCAAGCTGCTGCTTTACCGACTTATGCAGCATCTACACTGAATAAGCAAAATCAAGGCATCGCAGATATCGGTTTCCAGCGTGGCAATGCGGGTGAGGGTCAAGTTATTGTAAATCTGTCTGGTGCAAATACACCTGTAGATGTACAACAACAGGGCAGTAAAGTTATTATTCGAACCTTTGGGAATAAAATTCCAGCACATTTAATTCGTCGTTTAAATGTCAATGATTTTGCAACCCCAGTTTCTTCTGTGGATGCTTATAATGACGGTTCCAATGGCGTCATTACCATTCAATCTGCGGGTAGCTATGAATATATGGCTTTCCAAGCGGAAAACAAATTGACCGTGAGTTTAAAGCGTCCTGTAGAAAATAAGGTAAATCGCCCAAGTTCAAGTCAGTCTTATACGGGTAAGAAAATCTCGCTTGATTTTCAAGATATCGAAGTACGCCGTGTGCTACAGCTACTTGCTGATTTTACCAGTATTAATATGGTGGCTGCAGATTCGGTTCAAGGTAATATCACTTTACGTCTGAAAGATGTACCTTGGGATCAGGCGCTAGATATCATTTTAAAAACCAAGAATTTGGATAAGCGCCGTAATGGGAGTGTGATTTGGATTGCACCTGTCACCGAGCTGATTAAAGCTGAAGAAGATGAAGCCAAAGCAATTGCACAAAGCATTAAGTTGGCACCAATTCAAACAGAATATATACAACTCAGTTATGCAAAAGTTGCCGAGGTTCTAAAGTTACTCGAAGACTCTAGAAATCCTAAAGGTGCACAAGCAAATGGTACCAATAACACAGATTCTTTAGCTTTGGAAAGTCTACTCAGCTCAAGAGGGAGTGCTGTTGCAGATACACGAACAAATACATTAATTATTAATGATACTGCAAATAATATTGATAAAGTTCGTAAAATGATTGATTTACTTGATGTTTCGGTAAAGCAAGTCATGGTTGAAGCACGTATTGTTCGGGCAACAACAGATTTTACCAAAGAAATGGGGGTGAAATGGGGAATTTTATCGCAAGGGATTACCAAGAATAATGATTTATTGGTTGGTGGTAGTGATACGACATTATGGGACTTAAAAACCCCGAGTGATGATGGGAAATATACCATTACTCGGCCCGATAATTTAAACGTAGACCTTGGCGTTACTACGGCTGGGGCAAGTAAAATCGCATTTGGTCTAATTAGTCTTTCGGATTTTATGTTGGACCTAGAGTTGTCGGCTTTACAATCTGATGGCTATGGTGAAGTGATTTCAACGCCAAAAGTGATGACAGCAGATAAACAAAAAGCCAAAGTTGCTTCGGGTCAACAAATTCCTTACCAGACTACATCAACAGCGGGTGGTACAGCTACAGCGACAACCTCATTTAAAGATGCCTTGCTCAGTCTGGATGTTACACCAAGTATTACCCCAGAAGGGAAAGTACAAATGCAGCTGAATATTACCAGTGATTCACGTGGTGGGGTGGCACCGAATGGTGAAGTTATTCTGAATAAAAATGAAATCAATACCAATGTGTTGGTTGATAATGGTGAAACCGTGGTATTAGGTGGTATTTTTGAACAAGAAAATACCACGAACCAAGTCAAAGTCCCTTTTTTAGGCGATATTCCTTATTTAGGACGATTGTTCCGTAAGGATGCCAAAACAGAGAATAAACGAGAGTTACTAATCTTTGTGACACCAAGAATTGTTAATGACAGTCGTACCAGAAATCATTAATATACTTTCAATGAAAGCAATTCGATAGGTGACTCCTTGCCAAGCAAAGAGTTGGAAACCCTACCAAATATTTATTTGGTAGGGCCCATGGGAGCAGGAAAAACAACAGTTGGTCGGCATCTAGCGGAACTGTTAAGTCGTGAGTTTTTAGACAGCGATCATGAAATAGAAAGAAAAACTGGGGCATCTATTCCTTGGATTTTTGAAAAAGAAGGCGAACAAGGTTTCCGTACAAGAGAAACAATCGTGATTGATGAACTCACATCAAAAAAAAATTTAGTGGTTGCAACAGGTGGTGGTGCTGTTACTCAAGCCATGAATCGAGAATATCTCAAGCATAGGGGTATTGTGATTTATTTATATACCCCTGTAGAAATCCAATTATTACGTACACATCGAGATAAAAATCGTCCTTTATTGCAAGTCGAGAATCCTGAGCAAAAGTTAAAGGATCTACTTAAAGCACGAGATCCACTGTATAGAGATGTTGCACATTATATTATTGAAACCAATCAGGGTGCTGCGCGAGATTTAGCGCTGAGAATATTGCAACTGATCGTTTCAAAAGAAATTATTTAGTCAGTAAATTATCATTCATTGTTATTTGGCAGAATCATGCAAACTTTACATGTTGAACTGGGTGAACGTCGTTATCCAATCTTTATTGGTAGTCATTTGAATCCTCAAGAATTGCTTGAACCTTATATTCAGGGGCATCAAGTGATGATTGTTACAAATACCACAGTTCAACCTTTGTATTTGTCGCACTATGTTGATGCAATTCAGCAGTTGGGTAAGCAGGTTACAACATGTGTTTTGCCTGATGGTGAGAAATACAAAGATATTCAGCACCTTAATTTGATTTTTGATGCTTTACTTCAGGCTGGCTTTAATCGTGATTGTACGGTTTTGGCTTTAGGTGGTGGAGTGATTGGTGACATGGCTGGTTTTGCTTCAGCCTGTTTCCAACGAGGCGTGTATTTTATTCAAGTTCCAACCACACTGTTGTCTCAAGTGGATTCGAGTGTTGGTGGGAAAACCGGAATTAATCACCCTTTAGGCAAAAATATGATAGGTGCATTTCAGCAACCTCAAGTGGTTTTGGCTGATATGGCACAACTCAAAACCTTGCCAGAACGTGAACTTTCAGCAGGTTTGGCTGAGGTGATTAAATATGCGTTACTGGGTGATTTAGACTTTTTAGCATGGTTAGAAGAGCATATGGATGGGCTGATTGCCCAAAATCCAGAATTATTGGCTGAAGCTGTTTATCGTTCTTGTGCGCATAAAGCAAGAATTGTGGCCAATGATGAGAAAGAGCAAGGTGAACGCGCTTTGTTAAATTTAGGTCATACTTTTGGCCATGCCATTGAATCGTATCTCGGTTATGGGGTTTGGTTGCATGGTGAAGCAATTGCAACGGGTATGGTGATGGCTGCTGATTTGTCTCAGCGTATGGGATGGATTTCATCTGCTGATCTGGAACGTACAAAAAAAATCATACAACGTGCCCAATTACCTGTAGCATGTCCTAAAATTCCGCTCGATGAATTTTTGGCATATATGTCACATGATAAAAAAGTATTAAATGGTCAACTTCGTTTAATATTGATAAAACAACTCGGCCAAGCCATCATTACTAAAGATTTTGATGTTGAGTTGATGAAACAAGCGATTCTCGCGAATCAGATATAGAAAAGGTTAGTTCCAAATGGCAGCAGTTCGTACAAATTGGCAAAATATTCGACAATATATTTGGTTGGTTGGTGGATTAATCTGTCTTTTGGTGGCACTGATTTTTTGGGCAGTGACTGACACTAAAGATCTGGTCACTGTGGTCAATCCGATTGAAGAGTCCCAAGTTCAAATTCAACCTGAAAAAGTTGCTGCGACATCGCATTTAGGTGCTTTGATGGATGAGGTACGTCCACTTGAAATGACCACACGTATTGTGACTGCGGGTAGCCATGATGCAGAATTTCGTGGTACAAAGTTTTTTCAAGAAAATAAGAAAGCTTGGTCGATAGAGTTATTTAAGACCTCGGATGAAGATGTCATCCTGGGATTTTTACAGAAACAAGCGGATCGTAAAAATTTTATTTATTTCCGTTTAAGCGGTGAAGATCAAGTAGAGCAATATGTTTTAGCCTATGGTCTATTTAAAAGTGATGATCAGGCCAAGAGCCAGTTACAACAATTAAATTTAAAACTGCCTGCATCTATCCATCCAAAAGCGATCCAGTTTGAAAAATATAGTGCTTTAATCAATGATCTGGGCTCAGATGAAATGGCAAGTGCAAATAAACTCTATCAAGTGAAATTAAAATCAGCACCTTTACCTGTGGTTGATGAAACGCTATTGGCTCAAGCAAAATCAGCATTGTCATCTTTAACGGGTTCAACTCCTGCAAACCAGACCACCAAAACCACAATTACCCGTCGTGATGCATCTGGCAATGTGGTAGATGTACAAAAGTCACAATCTCGTGCACAGCCTTCAGGCAACAGCAAAGAGCCAACAGGCGCTACTGCTGATAAAAAACCAGCTGAACATGAAGTCAGTGATCCATTTAATTAAAATTAGCTCTAAAATGAAGCAGAATTAATTATTTAATTTTATATTTGCACAAAAATGGTGCTATAAATGCCTTTATAAGACGCTTAGAATTTTAAAGAATATCTTTATTTCACTATCTTTTAGTGATTTGGTGAACAAAAATAAAATTTGGCATATTTTTTGCTTTATTGTTGCGCTAATTGAGTTGATTGTCCCTGTTTTGGAGCGAAATGATTCAGTTGGTGTGCGATTTAAGTCTGGTTGAGTGCTTTATTTCAGTGCGGAAGTTGTAAAACAATCTTGCAATTAAAGTAAAAACAGACTGGTATTCGATTCTGACTAAGTGGTTTACTTGGGCTAAGAAAATACTTAAAAATCGTAATTGAGTGTTCGAATGTTTTTCGCCCTTTCATGGGCCTATGTAGAAAGAAGGGTACGCTATGCACATGCCATCGCCTAACACTGTAGCTCCCGCTCAAGGTTTATACCAACCGGATGAGTTTAAAGATAACTGTGGTTTCGGCTTGATTGCCCATATGCAGGGTGATGCGAGTCATGATTTAGTCAAGACCGCGATTCATAGTCTAAGCTGTATGACGCACCGTGGTGGTATTGCCGCAGATGGTAAGACCGGTGATGGTTGTGGCTTGCTCTTGGCTATGCCTAAAGCATTCTTCCGTGAAGAAGCAAAAAAGATCAGTGACATTACACTGAGTGAAATTTTTGCGGTCGGGACGATATTTTTAAATTTAGATCCAGCACTTGCGGCCCATGCAAAGCAAATTCTAACCCATGAAATTGAAGAAGAAGGCTGCCGAGTCATTGGTTGGCGTATCGTTCCAACCAATAATGATGCCTTGGGTTCAATCGCAATGCAGTCTTTACCTGCATTTGAACAAATTTTTGTCAATTGCCCAATGGGTGTGACTGAGGTTGAATTTAACCGTAAGTTACTTATGGCACGTCGTCGTGCAGAACAACAATTAACAGCTGATCCCTATTTTTATGTGACCACACTGTGTTCTACAGTGATCACCTATAAAGGCTTAATGATGCCTGCATATATTGCAGAATTCTATACAGACCTTGCTGATGAACGTTTGGACTCACACATTGTTGTGTTCCATCAACGTTTCTCGACCAATACTTTACCCCGTTGGCCATTGGCACAACCGTTCCGTTATTTGGCACATAATGGTGAAATTAACACCATTACTGCTAACCGTAACTGGGCAGTGGCACGTACACCAAAGTTTGAAAACCCATTATTGCCAGGTATTACTGAACTGAGCCCAATTGTAAACCGTACAGGCTCAGACTCATCAAGTATGGACAATATGCTTGAGCTGCTTGTGGGTGGCGGGATGGATTTATTCCGTGCATTACGCATGCTTGTTCCACCAGCGTGGCAAAACGTTGAAACATTAGATGCGGATTTACGCGCGTTTTATGAATTCAACTCTAAGCATATGGAAGCTTGGGATGGTCCTGCGGGTCTAGTGATCCAAGATGGTCGTCATGCGATTTGTATGCTAGACCGTAATGGCTTGCGTCCTGCACGTTGGGTGATCACTAAGAATGGTTATATCACTTTGGCATCAGAAATTGGTGTCTGGGGTTACGAACCTGAAGATGTGATCTCTAAAGGTCGTGTAGGTCCTGGTCAAATCCTAGTGATTGATACCTTGACTGGAAAATTGCTCGATACCAAAGATGTGAGCAATCATCTGAAAAAAATGCGTCCTTATCGTGAATGGTTACGTGAAAACTCAGTTCGCTTGCAAGGTAGTCCAGAGCTTGAAGAATATTTGTGTGATCAAGGCCTAAAAGGTGATGACCTTAAAGCGGCTCAAAAAATGTTTATGGTGACATTTGAAGAGCGTGATCAACTGCTTCGTCCAATCGCTGAAAGTGGACAGGAAGCTGTCGGTTCAATGGGTGATGATACACCAATGGCGGTATTGTCTCGCCAAGTGCGTCATGTGACGGATTATTTCCGTCAGCAATTTGCGCAAGTGACCAATCCACCGATTGACCCATTACGTGAATCCATTGTCATGTCATTGGAAACCTGTTTTGGCCGTGAGCAAAATGTATTTGAACAAGGTCCAGAGCATGCAGATCGTTTAATTGTATCGAGCCCAGTCCTTTCAAATTCTAAAATGCATCAGATTCGTACCCTTGGTCGTAAAGGTTACGAAATTGCAGATATCGATTTGAATTATCCTGTAGCTGAAGGTCTTGAAGCCGCGATTTCACGTATTTGTGAAGAAGCTGCACAAGCGATTCGTGATGGTAAAACCTTATTGGTCATTTCAGATCGTAAAATCCGTGAAGGCTTTTTACCGGCAAATGCTGCAATGGTGACGGGTGCAATTCATCACTTCTTGATTAATGCTGGTTTACGTACCGATGCAAACATCATTGTTGAAACTGCACTTGCACGTGATGCACATCAGTTTGCCGTGATCTTAGGTTTTGGTGCAACTGCGATTTACCCATATTTGGCTTATGATGTGATCAACGATTTGATTGCAAAAGGTGAATTATTGGGTGATCCAATTCATGCACAAGCGAATTTCCGTAAAGGTATTGATAAAGGGTTGCTTAAAGTCCTTTCAAAAATGGGGATTTCAACAGTCGCATCTTATCGTGGTGGACAGTTATTTGAAGCAGTCGGTTTATCTGAAGAAGTTGTTAGTAAGTGCTTCACAGGTGTGCCAAGTCGTATTAAAGGTGCAACATTTATTGACCTTGAAAATGACTTGAAAAAACTAGCAGACATTGCTTGGAAAGCACGTAAGCCAATTGAACAAGGTGGTTTGCTCAAGTTTGTCTTTGATAAGGAATACCACGCATTTAATCCTGATGTGATCAATGCGTTGCATAAATCGGTGCGTTCAGGCAATTATGCTGACTTTAAAGAATACGCAGAGTTGGTGAACACGCGTCCAATTGCGACAATTCGTGACTTATTAAAACTCAAAACTGATCATTCTATACCATTAGAAGCTGTTGAATCAGTTGAAGAAATTCTGCCACGTTTTGACTCTGCTGGCATGTCTTTAGGTGCATTGTCACCGGAGGCACATGAAGCCATTGCGATCGCAATGAATACGATCGGTGGTCGTTCAAACTCAGGTGAGGGCGGTGAAGATCCTGCACGTTATGGCACAATCCGTAACTCTAAAATTAAGCAAATTGCTTCAGGTCGTTTTGGTGTAACACCTGCATATTTAACATCTGCTGAAGTGTTACAGATCAAAGTAGCGCAAGGTGCAAAACCTGGTGAAGGCGGTCAGTTACCGGGCGGTAAAGTGAATGGCTTAATTGCGCGTTTACGTTATTCGGTTCCAGGTGTGACTTTGATTTCACCACCACCACACCATGATATTTATTCTATTGAAGATTTATCACAGCTGATCTTTGACTTAAAGCAAGTTAATCCACAAGCCATGGTGTCTGTGAAGTTAGTATCAGAGCCAGGGGTGGGAACAATTGCAGCGGGTGTTGCAAAAGCCTATGCAGATTTCATTACCATTTCTGGATATGACGGCGGTACAGCTGCTTCACCTTTATCGTCTATTCACCATGCAGGTTCGCCATGGGAATTGGGTCTTTCAGAAGCGCATCAAGCACTTCGTGTCAATGACCTGCGTGGTAAAGTACGTGTACAAACTGATGGTGGTTTGAAAACAGGTTTAGATGTGGTTAAAGCTGCGATTTTAGGTGCGGAGAGCTTTGGTTTTGGTTCTACCCCAATGATCGCGCTTGGATGTAAATACCTGCGTATTTGTCACTTAAATAACTGTGCAACAGGTGTGGCAACTCAGCAAGATCATTTACGTCAAGAGCATTATATTGGCGAGCCAGAAATGCTGATTAATTTCTTCCACTTTATTGCGGAAGAAACACGTGAATGGTTGGCTGCTTTAGGTGTTGCATCATTGAAAGATTTGATCGGTCGTACTGATCTACTTGAGATGTTGCCAGGTGAAACGGATAAACATGCTCATTTAGATTTAAGTGCATTGTTAGAATCACACCCATCTGCGGAAGGCAAAGCGCAATATTGCCAAGTACAAGGCAATGAACCATTTGATAAAGGTATTCTTGCTGAGAAAATGGTGGCAGAAATGCTACCTGCGATTGAAGCAAGTACTGGTGGTGAGTTCCATTTTACTGTGGGTAACTGTGACCGTTCAATTGGTGCGCGTCTTTCAGGTGAAATTGCCAAACGTTATGGCAACCTCGGTATGGAAGCACATCCTGTTAAAGTGAATTTAAAAGGAACTGCGGGTCAGTCATTGGGTGTTTGGAATGCGGGTGGTTTGCATATCAGCCTTGAAGGTGATGCAAACGACTATGTGGGCAAAGGTATGGCAGGTGGTCGAGTATCGATCTTCCCACCAAAAGGTTCACCATTCCAAACTCAAGAAACGGCAATTATCGGCAATACCTGTTTGTACGGTGCGACAGGCGGTAAATTATTTGCTGCGGGTACAGCGGGCGAGCGTTTTGCTGTCCGTAACTCTGGCGCGTTTGCGGTCATTGAAGGTGCAGGCGACCATTGCTGT
This sequence comes from Acinetobacter sp. 1125_18A, assembly GCF_052824985.1. Lineage (NCBI taxonomy): Bacteria > Pseudomonadati > Pseudomonadota > Gammaproteobacteria > Moraxellales > Moraxellaceae > Acinetobacter > Acinetobacter sp. 1125_18A. The sequence continues at coordinate 200,921 of NZ_VTDG01000005.1, read as the reverse complement.
GAATATATGACAGGCGGTATCGTGACTGTACTGGGTAAAGTTGGACACAACTTTGGTGCAGGTATGACTGGTGGTTTTGCTTATGTACTTGACTTAGATAACGACTTTGTTGATTACTACAACCACGAATTGATTGAATTAAACCGTATTTCTACAGAAGCGATGGAAGAACATCAAGAATTCTTACTTCGTATCTTAGATGAACACATTGCTGAAACAGGTAGTGCTTGGGCGTACAAGATTCGCAACGAGTTTGATTTCTATAGCCGTAAATTCTGGCTGGTGAAACCAAAAGCGGCTAATTTACAAACGCTTTTGAAAACAACTCAAGCAGATCCACAATAATTCCACTACTCAAATTTTAGGTAGGTGTGGATAACTTCGCAGATATACACAAGCGAATGAAGTTATCCACGCTCACCCACGGAGAGAGACATGGCTGAACGCCTGAATAATGACTTTCAATTTCTGGATGTAGCACGCCAAGATCCAGAGAAAAAAGATATTAATGTCCGCAAAGCAGAGTTTGTGGAAATTTATAAACCTTTTACAGCGGAAGTTGCAGCAAACCAAACCCACCGTTGTTTAGGCTGTGGTAATCCATATTGTGAATGGAAATGTCCAGTACATAACTATATTCCAAACTGGTTAAAACTGATCGCAGAAGGACGTATTTTCCAAGCGGCTGAGCTTTGCCATCAAACCAATACCTTGCCAGAAGTATGTGGTCGGGTATGCCCACAAGACCGTTTATGCGAGGGTGCTTGTACCCTGAATGATGGTTTTGGTGCTGTGACCATTGGTAATGCCGAAAAATATATCAACGATACCGCCTTTGCTTTGGGCTGGCGTCCAGATATGTCATCGGTAAAATGGACCAACAAAAAAGTTGCCATTATTGGTGCAGGTCCTGCAGGTTTAGGTTGTGCAGATATTTTAGTTCGTAACGGGGTAAAACCTGTTGTATTTGACAAGCGTCCTGAAATTGGTGGATTGCTTACATTTGGTATTCCAGAATTCAAAATGGAAAAAGATGTGATGAAACGCCGCCGTGAAATTTTCACAGGTATGGGTGTTGAATTCCGCTTAAATACTGAAATTGGTACAGATATCACCATCGATCAATTGCTTGCAGACTATGATGCTGTATTTATGGGTATGGGAACTTATACCTATATGAAAGGTGGCTTTGCAGGTGAAGATTTTGATGGTGTCTATGATGCACTGGATTTCTTGATTGCAAATGTTAACCGTACACAAGGTTGGGAAAAAGATCCATCTGAATACATTAGTGTTCAGGGCAAAAAAGTCATCGTTTTAGGCGGTGGTGATACTGCAATGGACTGTAACCGTACTTCAATCCGTCAGGGCGCAGAGTCGGTAACTTGTGCTTACCGTCGTGATGAAGAAAATATGCCAGGTTCACGTCGTGAAGTGAAAAATGCGCGTGAAGAAGGGGTGGACTTTCAGTTCAACCGTCAGCCAATCGAAATCGTTGGTGAAAACGGTAAAGTGACGGGTGTAAAAGTTGTGACTACCCAGCTGGGTGACCCTGATAGCCGTGGTCGCCGTAGTCCTGAACCGATTCCAGGCTCTGAAGAAGTTTTACCCGCAGATGCGGTATTACTGGCTTTTGGTTTCCGTACCAGCCCAGCAGAATGGTTTGCAGGTGCAAATATTGGGTTAGATGGTTCTGGCCGAGTCATTGCAGCTGAAAAACAACAATTTAAATTCCAGACCTCTAATCCAAAAATCTTTGCGGGCGGAGATATGGTACGTGGTTCTGATTTGGTGGTGACTGCAATCTGGGAAGGTCGTGAAGCTGCTGAAGGAATTTTGGATTATCTTGATGTTTAATTTTTAGACATTAAATAACATCTATTTAAGAGCCCGCAGTCATGCGGGCTTTTTAATTCAAAAAAAATCAAAAAATTAATCTGAGTCAATCGTTTGCAGATAATGACTTAGCTTTAAGCTATGTTGTTTTGCCCGAGTTCTGATTTCAGTATGTGTATGTCCTAAAACAGTTGAAATATCATATAAGAACACGGGTTTTAAATATTCCATTCCGGTATAAAGTGCTGATTTTTGAATTGGAGATAAAAAGTCCTCCAATAATGAATGCTGTTGTTCTGTACTAAAATTCTGCTCAGGTTGGCCAATGGTCATACTCAGCAAAAGCTTTTTATTTTTAAGCTTGTCTCCTTTGGAACCATAGGCGAATTGATATGTAAATACCTGATCAAACCAAATTTTTAAAATGGCAGGTATACTGAACCAGTACATAGGACATTGTAAAATGATCAGCTCATGTCTTAATAGTGCATTTTGTTCTGCAGCAATATCGACTTGATAATCTGGATATAAATCATGAATATGGCGAATTTCTAAATCAGTTTGAGTTCTTGATAATTCATCGACAATGGTTTTATTTGCGACAGATTCAGTAAAACTGGGATGCGCTAAAATCAGTAATGCCATCTTGGTTTTTCCCACTATAAAAATTATAGTGAATATAAATATTATAGTTTTTATGTACAATAACTATCCATTTTGATAGCTGGCAGAAAAATGAATACTGAGCAAAACACCTGTGAAGTGACTTTTCACGATAAGACTTATCATTGTCCGATTAGTATGGTGATGGATTTAATCGGTGGGAAATGGAAAACAGTGATTCTTTATTATCTAAAGGAGGAGTCAAAACGCTTTAATCAACTTAAGCGTGATATGCCAGATATCACAGAAATGACCTTAAGTTTGCAACTCAAGCAACTGGAAAAGAATGGTTTTATTTGCAGAACCGTATTTGGTGACAAGCCTCCAGTCAAAGTGGTGTATGAATTAACTGCATTTGGTCAAACATTTATTCCTGTACTGGACGCTTTATCTGCTTGGGCACATGGCTTTTTAGCGCAAAGCTAATTTAAAGTGATGGCGTTGAAAGAAGCAGTTTTAAGGCTTAAATCGGCTATGGAAAAGCGACGAAAAGTGCAATTTAGCAATAAAATTTGCCAATCACACTAAAGCAACAGTTTGTTTTTTTAATACAAAAAAGTTCCTAGACGAATCATGTTTGTTTGAGTCCTATAAAGGACATGCTTTTTTGAATGTTTATATTTGGGCCGTCCAAGTGAGAACATTCATAAATTGAGTTCTAATTTTGAATAGATCCTATGTGATTGTTTTAAAAATTAAAACACAACTCAACCTGATTGAAAAATGTCATTTAAGTCAATAAAAGCATGCTTATAAATCTCGATTTTAGGCTTTGTGTAAACGATAAAGCACTTTTTTGTGAAGATAAGAAATATGTTTGTTTTTAATAAATTTAATTTTATTAATAACTTATGTTTTTTATTTTTTTAGATTTTCAATTGAGCCATGTGTTTTTTTGAAAATGATATTTTAGGTCAACTGTGTGGATGATTCTGCAATATACAAATATTGAGATTGTGCCAATATAGCTTAAATTCAGACAAATGTAGGATTATCCTTATGTCAACAGTTCAAGCGACGGCAGAAAAATCATATTTAAATCGTCCTAAAGCTATTGGTATCAAAGTCCGTAAACCAAGCTTTAATCCAAAAGCAATTCGCAGACATTTTTTTGCGAATTCTCCTGTGATGTCACATTTATTGACTGCGCTTTCTTCAACATTTCCGATTGGTGAGCAGTTCTTTGTACATAGTGTGCGTAATGTACGTGACAAAATCACGGATGAAAAATTGCAAGCGCAAATTGCAGCATTTATTGGTCAAGAGGCCATGCACTCCAAAGCCCATACTGAATTTAATGATGCATGGCGCCGTGATGATTATAACTTAGACAGTTTTCAAGCATGGTTAGCACGTCGAGATGCACTGATTAAAAGTGTACATCCAAAATTACAACTTGCTGTTACCGCAGCTTTTGAGCATTTTACTGCATTATTGGGTGGCTATATTCTTCGTCATCCTGAAGTTTTAAGCACTCTGGATGATGATGCGGTTAAACTTTGGGTATGGCATGCAATCGAAGAAATTGAGCATCGTGCAGTGGCATTTGATGTATATCAGGCGATTTATAAAGATGATCGTACTCGTCGTACAGTGATGCGTAATGTGACTACGGGTTTTGCAAGTTTAACGTTTTATTCGGCTACCCGTTTGTTTATGCAAGACTGGAGAAAAAGTTTACCTAAAGTGCCGCAAAATATCTTTGGGGTATATATGATTTCTAAAATGTTGATTTCATTGATTCCTGAATATTTATCTTATTACAAATCTGACTTTCATCCTGATGAAATTGATTATTCGAAGATTGTGGCGTACTGGAAAGAAAAGCTGGCAGATGATTATGGAATGGAAAGTTTCCAAGATGAAGTGCACCTGCCGTTATATAGTTAAGACAATCTTTTAGATCAAAGGGCCAATTTAGAAAATTGGCTTTTAGTCTTCTTGCTGACGTTGATGAATACTTTCTAAAGTATCGACCATAGTGCGGGTCATTTGGTCAATTTCATAATTGAGTTTGCCACCAATTTGGACATGTTTAAATGTCGTTAAACGTAACGTTTCTGGGATTAAATCCACTGAAATTTCATTGGTTTTTCGATCCACGCGATTGACAGTCAAGCTGCAACCTTGCAGTCCAATAAAGCCCTTTTTAAAGAAGTATTTGATATTGTCATCTGGAATAACAATATCAATGTGTAGCGTTTCACCGGTATGAACCACATCTTTAATGGTTGCCATACCCTCGATATGCCCAAAAATATTATGCCCACCGTTTTCCATGCCAGCTTTGATGGATCTTTCGATATTGACTTCATCTCCAATTTTTAAAAATTGTAATGTGGTGAGAGAAGTGGTCAGTGCTGAAACATCAAATGAGGCAGTATTTGCAACAGCATCAAAACTTGTTGCGGTTAGGCATGTCCCATCGATCGAAACACTGGCGCCAATAAAAACATCATTTAAAAAGCCATTTTCATTGGAAATATAAAGGGTTGTAAAATTATCACCTTGTTGGATGTTTACAACTTTTTCTAAGCCTTGAACGATACCTGTATACATCGCTGATCTCTTTTATTTAGCTGATTTTTATTGTACAGATTTCATTGAAGAGGACTAGGGCTGAATTTTAGATTTATGTTGCATAGAAGAGCCAAACATCATACTTAGATGATTTTTTAAAAGAGAATGAATATAGCAGTTAGGATTGCACAGGCTTATTTTATAGGGAAAATTTTATATAGTTTGAGATAATGTATTTCAGACGATCTAAGCTTCGTTATGGCTTAAATTGGACTAAGTCAGTATGTACCTAGACTCAGTCCAATTCAATTTAGCCAACCAACCAACCAATCAACCAATCAACAATTAGTCAGAAAATGAATTAAATCTTATCTTTAAACTGTTTTATGATTTTTTGACGTTGCCATGGTAAAGGACGATTAATCGCTTCAGGTACATCACCTGAGGTTGACCGCAGACGTAAATGAATTGCTGCCTGGGCAATTAAGTTTGCAGATACTGGGGCGGTGATAAAGGCAAGCAGTGTGATCAATAACTCTGCAAAACCTAAACGACTATTAAACGCTGCGTAAATCATCCCCGCAATTAAAAAGCTGCCTAAGCCCAAGGTGCTGGATTTGGTCGGTGCATGTAGACGCATAAATAAGTCTGGTAATTTGACCATACCTATGCCACCCACCAAGGTAAAAAATGCACCGACAATCAAGAAGAATGAAACGATGATTTCCATGACTATTTGCATATTATTTTCCATGTACTTTCTCCTTAATCAACCACATGACCCGTTGTAAAATAACGAGCCAGTGCAGCAGTTGAAACAAAGCCAAGCATTGCAACCAATAATGCACCTTCAAACATTGAGGTGCTGGCCCAATAAATGCCAAGAATGACAACTAAGCAGGTTGCATTTAAAAACAATGTATCCAGTGCCAATAATCGATCTACGATAGAAGGGCCCATCACCAAACGAATCAAACATAACAACATGGAGATGGTCACTGCGAGCAGGCAAATGCCAAGTGCATAAGGTAAAATACTCATGAACGTGCTCCTCGTTGCAGGTCAAAGATTTCGATTAACGGAACTTCATAGCGGGTTTTAATGGCTTGAATTTCTGCATCTACATCATCACAACTTAGTGCATGAACCAAAATATCGCCACGTTCTTGATCAATCCCAGCACTGACTGTACCTGGTGTGGTGGTAATGATCATCGCCAGTAAAGTATTGACATGTTCATGGTCAGTTTCCAATGGAACTCGAAACCATTTCGGGGTGAGATTTTTGGTTGGGCCTAAGACTTGTTTAGCAACTTTAATATTGCTGACGATGATGTCCCATAGCACCACAAAAAATAATTGAATGGCGCTTTTCCAATGAATATTGGGTGTATGAATGATAAAGGGTTGAATCAGTTTAGGAATGATTAATCCCAAACTGATTGCCACAACAAAATCAAAGCTTTCAGCACTATGGTTCAACATAAGCCAACTCATTGCCACAATCACCGACACAAAAGGATGCGGTAAAATACGAGCGAATAATGATTTATTTTGCATTTATTGCTCCATAGGCTTGAGTTGAGCATTTTCAACATGTTGTTGCTGTTCTTGCCCCTGAATTTGGCGTTGCTTAAATTCAGAGATATGTTCGCCTTTTAGGGTTTCTGGGCTAATGATATAAGGAATATAGTGTGCATTTGGATCAACCATTTCACCATTGTATTTTGTTTCAGGTACATAGTGCGGATCGAAAGGTTGTACACTGATAGTTTCACCATGCCCATCCAATTTTAAAATACGCTGTTGATAAAGTGATGCATCAGAAACTTGCAGCGCTGTTTTTTCAACATAATTTAAAATTGGAGCAGCACAAACCACATAGACAATCAGTCCTGCCAATAGCAGGTAAACGCTTTTGTCATTGCGTGCAGGAGCTTGCTCGGGTAAGTCCTGATAGGCTGTATAAGCCTCTTCTTTCGGGTTGTCCTCAGGTGTCGTCGCTCGCCAAAACAGGATAAATCCGACTCGTGTAAATGCCAGAATACTTAAAAAACTCACAATCAAGATAATCGCAATAATCCAGCCTTGTGCAGCCAAGTTTGCAGTTGCCTGTAAGATTAAGACTTTGCCTAAAAAACCACTAAATGGCGGCAAACCTGCCATCATCAAAGCGATAAGAAAGAACGTCATGGCAATGACTTTGTCTTGTTTCATCTTTGGCGCGACTTTGAGATGATCTTTCATTGCACCACGTTGTGAGGTAATCCAACCACAGAGCAAATAGAACGAAGCGGCAATGATGGTGCTGTGAACGAGGTAGTACAATCCAGCAGCCCATGCTAGTGTGTTAAACATGGCAATGGCAACTAAAATCGTTCCGACTGAGGATAACACCATAAAGCCAACGAAGCGGCGTAAGCGTTCAGCTGCCAGTGCACCGATCACACCATATAATGATGTGACTAAACCAATTGGCAATAAGTAGTTGCTAAAGATCGTTTGCCCAAGCTGATCATTAAAGACAGTACCATTGACCCGTAAAATTGCATACACACCCACTTTGGTCATGATGGTGAAAATAGCAGCAACAGGTGTCGCGGCAACAGCATAGGTTTTTGGCAACCAGAAACCCACAGGTAACATGGCTGCTTTGATGCCAAATACAACAAATAGAAGCAAACCACCTGCTATAGCAAGACGATGTTGATCATGTTCCAAGGTCGGTAATAAACGACCGACATCGGCCATATTCAAACTGCCCACACTGCCATAAATCATACCTAAACCGATGAGGAATAGGGCAGAAGCCAGTAAGTTGATGGTGACGTAGTGAATGCCTAATTGGAAACGGGCTTTGCCTTGACCATGTAACAGCAAGACATAAGACGCCATCAGTAATATTTCAAAGAATACAAACAGGTTAAATAAGTCACCTGTTAAGAATGCACCAGTCAGACCCATTAAAAGAAGATGGAACATGGCATGAAAATAACGCCCACGTTCATCCCATTCTTTGCTGGCAAACCACAATATAGGCGCTGCAAGTGTGTAGGTGAGAACCAGCATTAACGCCGATAAGCGATCCAGTACCAAGACAATCCCAAATGGTGCAGACCATTCAGCAAGTTGATAAACAAAGATTTTCCCAGTATTGGCTTGAATCAGGTAAGCAATCGCAGTGGCGAGTCCAAGCATAACCGAGATTAAGCTAATACCACGGCGCCAAGGTTGTCGCCAATCATGTTTTAAAGCGCCTGAACCAGGATTGCCTAATAAAATCAGCATAAAGCCTGTAAATGCAGGAATTAAAATACTCAGGATTGGAGAATGAGCATACCAAAAATCTAAAAAGCTGGTCATTATGGCTCATCCTCACGTGGGTCAAAATTACTCGGTTCCTCTTTGGTGTCTACATGGTCTGTCCCAGACTCATAACGACTGCGTAATGCCAATTGAACGATAAATGCAGTCGTTGCAAAGCCAATGACAATTGCGGTTAGCACTAAAGCTTGAGGCAAAGGGTCAGTGACTTTACTGGCTTGAGTTAAAATCGCAGGTGAACTGATTTGTATTCTTCCCATCGAAAACAGGAAGATATTGACCGCATAGCCAATCATGGCTAATCCAAGAACGACTGGAAAGGTACGTGCACGAAGAATCAGATAAATTCCTGAGGCAACCAATAATCCAATCGCAGATGCAATTAAAAATTCTAAACTGATCATGCATTACTCCTTGGGTACTGGACCAGACATGCTTGAATGTCTAGAGTCGCCTAAAACAGAAATGAGTAACATGGCTGCACCAACAACCGTGACGTATACGCCAAGGTCAAATCCGGCAGCAGAGGCAAGATGGAATTTGCCAAACAATCCTGATTCCACATAAATATGTGCACTGGTGAGAAATGGACGTGCCCAGAACCATGAAGCAAGACCTGAAAGCCCAGCAATGATCAGCCCTAAACCAATCCAGATTTCATATAAACGACCAGATTGAGCACGCAGCATTTTTTCAGCCTGATCTTGTCCAATCGCGATATATTGAATCACCAATGCCATAGAGGTAATTAGGCCTGCAATAAAGCCACCACCTGGATAATTATGTCCTCGCAGGAAAATATACAGACTTACCACAAGTGCGATCGGCAGTACCCATGAAGCCGTCATACGGAACATCAGCGGTGATGGATTGAAACGATAGCTCAGGCCTTGAGTGATCGTAGTGCCATGTGCACGCATTCCATCCATCATGCACAGTGCACCAATGGCTGCGATACCCAATACGGCAATTTCACCAAAGGTATCGAAACCACGGAAATCAACCAGAATGACATTGACGATGTTTGAGCCACCGCCTAACGGAATTGACTGCTGAACAAAGAACCATGAAATCGAGTTATGATCACGTGTCATGATTAACCAGGTAATCCAACCAATACCAATACCGCCACCAATTGCAATGACTGCATCACGCCAACGACGGGTTTGGCTGGATTCATAAGGGGTTAATTGAGGAAGCAGTGATAAACTCATCAATAGCAGAACTGTTGTGACAACATCCACGGTAATTTGTGTCAGTGCTAAGTCTGGCGCAGAGAGTGTGATGAAAATCATCGTCACGACCAAACCAATTGCACCACTAATCAGAACCGCTTTGATACGTTCATGGTGGAACCACAGCATCATCCAGCAGGCAGAGAACAATAACAACCACAGCACGATCGCAGTAAAGGGCGCATGTGTGAGTTCACGTGTTCCTGTGGTTAAATTTTGGTTGATCAATGGCGTGGCAACCACGGCAATACTTAAGGCCAAAATCCACAATAAATAATTTTGTAATGAGCCAGTTTCAGTCTTTTTCTTAATTTTGCGTGAAATCAGCAAGAGATTTTTAAGGAAATCTTCAAATAATAATTTGCCTTGGAAACGACCTAAGCGTGGATCAAGATCAATTTCACGAATTCGCCCGCCTTTGGCCAAGGCGAAATAGAAAATCACACCACCAATTAAGGCAATTGCACTCATCAGTAACGGTAAATTAAAACCATGCCAGATGGCTAAATGAACCCCTTCAAAACTGGCAATTTGTGTTGATGCACGTGTTCCCGCATTGACAATGTTTTCAACCAACAGTGCAGGAATGATCCCCACTAAAATACATAAAGTTGCCAATATGATTGCTGGAAATCGCATACCGATTGGCGGCTCATGGGCATTTTTATTGGGAACATTAGGCCCCACATCACCATCAAAAAATACGCCATGTACCAGACGAACCGAGTAAGCAACCGCAAATAAACCTGCCAATGTTGCAACAATCGCTGCTAACACAACATAGCCACCAGATAAGTTTGCCAATAGCTCAGTAAAGAACATTTCTTTCGAGATAAAGCCATTGGTCAAAGGTACACCCGCCATACTTGCAGCGGTAATCATGGTTAATGTTGCTGTAAATGGAAGAAGTTGCCAAAGCCCACTTAACTTTCTTAAATCCCGTGTACCAGATTCATGGTCAATGATCCCAGCGAGCATAAATAATGCCGCTTTAAAGGTTGCATGATTGATAATATGGAAAACTGCAGCAGCCACGGCTAAAGGTGAGCCTATACCCAAAAGGCACATGATCAGACCTAAATGACTGATGGTTGAATAAGCCAGTAAGCCTTTTAAATCTTCTTTAAAGATGGCAAAAAATGCCGCCATACATAAGGTCAGCAGGCCAATTGTGGTGACAAGATTATGGAACAGTGCTGAGCCAACAAAGATTGGCAGTAAGCGTGCAACCAGAAAAATCCCTGCTTTTACCATGGTTGCTGAATGCAGATAGGCTGAGACAGGGGTTGGTGCTGCCATGGCATTAGGCAACCAGAAATGGAAGGGGAATTGCGCACTTTTGGTAAAAGCACCCAATAAAATCAACAATAAAGCGGGAACAAATAAACCACTATTTTGAATTGTACTCGCCATCATGGTGAGTTGGTCAATTTGATAGGTTCCTGCGATTTGACCAATCAGAATAAATCCACCTAGCATGGCTAAGCCACCCATACCTGTGATGGTGAGTGCCATCCGTGCACCACGTTGCGCGGCGTCGTAGTTACTCCAATAGCCTACTAACAAGAATGATGAAATACTGGTCAATTCCCAAAAAACCAATAAAATAATTAAATTATTCGATAAAGAAATACCCAACATTGCGGCCATAAATAGCATCAACAATGCATAGAGCTTACTGAGAGAATTTTTTGGGTTTAGATAATAATAGGCATAGATATAAATCAGTGTGCCGATCCCCGTGATCAGCAATGAAAAAATTAAACTTAACGCATCTAATCGGAAACTAAAATCAATACCAATTTGAGGTAGCCATTGCCACTGCTCTAAAACGGCTTGTCCACTTAATACTGTTTTCGCTTGAGTCAGCAGCAAGATAAAACTGCTTAAACTGACCCCGATTGCCCCTAAGGCTGTTACCCCGCGAGAGAATTGCTTCAGCCACAGAACAACGATAGTGCCAAGTATTAATGGTAAAAGAATAATAATCGGAAGCACACGCGTATCCATTGTCGTGAATAGGTCGTGAAACCTATGTGAATCTTATCTTTCAAGGATTTGAGGAATGCAAGGAACAGTCCAATAACTTAAATCTTGAAAGCCGAATTAAATTAGTAATTAAAAAATGAGTTGTGTTGCGCAACTTGAGAAAGCGATTAGAAAATCAATTTGCATTGAAAAATCTAATTTAAATTGATTTTTTCATCTTATTACATGAGTAGAATAACATCAATTTATTTTGTCGTTTTTTACGCAAACATTTGTAATTATACGCTTCATGTGAATTTTTGCTGCTTGAAAATCATGCGGTAACCATCAATCTAGTGCGTTTGGAATTTTATAGAACAATGAATATGAACGTGAATATATTCATGATTTGAGAATGGAGTATAAAAGACAGTGTTTCACAATTGATGATCATTCACTGTCTGCTATTGACGGGTTTAGCCTGAGGTTTTTTATAATAAGAACTTATGTGACGTTTGGTCATCACCAGACTGCATTAAACGTTTTAATTCGGTCTTTTGTTCTTCACTCAGGTGTTTAAACTGCTCAAAAAGCTGTTGAACATTTACTGGCAGATTGGGTTCGGGTTCAAGCAAATCCTGTTCAGCGCTTTTGGGAACTTCTTTGAGTAAGTTTGCATAAATATCTTGGTATTCTTGCCACACTTTATTGTTCTGGATTTCATAAAGCTTTTTATTGTCCAGTTTAAAACATTGATATTCGTCGGCTTGCTCAAGCAGCTCTTCATGACTGGCTGTAGCAATGATCTGTAAACGAGGAAAGGCTTGATTTAAACGATCGAGAATTAACTGTAGGCCAAATTGGTCTAAATCAACATCAATTTGATCAATCAGTAAGATGCCTTCACCTTCTTCACAAGGATAAAGGCTTAAAGGATTGAGTATGCATATACGACGCACCAAATCACCGACTAAGGCCAGCCAATTTTTAACTGTATTCGACAGTTGTGAGTAAGTCAGACTTTGATTTTTATAAGTGACCATCAGTTGTAATTTGGGTTGATATTCTAAATAGAGATCTGTGACTTCAGGAAGGACAATACTCAAGCTTTGCTTTAAGGCTTTTAAGCTGGGTGCATGTAACTGAGCACGGGCTTGAAATAAAATACTTTGAAAATCCTCATCACTTTGATTTGAAGATTCTTTTTGTGCTAAAACACTTTGAAAAAGTTGCGCGATTTGTGCATTTTCGATATCACTGATTTCTCGAAACCATTCGAAAAATCGTGCAAAGGTGGTATATGGAATCGGTACTAATTCATAAGCATTGTGCGCTTGTAAAATAATAGGATTATTTTTATTGAGAATATTCACTTCATTTACAAATCGTTCAGCAGGGTAGTAGGCAATTAAAGGTAAGCCTTGAACAGGATCTTTTTTGAGCACTAGATTATAACGTTCTACCAATTGTTCGAGTTGTACTAAGTCAACTTTACTCAGACCAACACCAGAACTATTTAAGGTTTTATATAATTGCCAATGACAACTTTGTGGATCTTGTTCTGCTGTTGCAGTGCTTTCTGCGAGTTGACCAAACTCTATTGGGAAACTGATTTTAACATCTATTTTGGATTGCACTCGATCTTGCATAATGTCTTGGTCGAGCATTACCACACCAGGTGTGCGCAAATCTTTTAGACGTGCAGGAAACCAAGTCAAAGCTTGGTAAATATTTTTAATAATTGCCGTTTTTCCACTGGCTTGTTCGCCAACAATTAAACTGATTGGTTTGTTTTTATAATTAAAGTCTATTTTTAAATCAGCAAAATGGTATGTGTGGCGAAAATGAATTGCTGCTAGTTTCATAGGATACCTGAAAATTGACTGACAGCATAAAAGGCTGTTGATATTTTCACCTTGCGATTTTTTTCGCTGTGACAGATGAATTGGTCAAAAACTTTATGCTGTTGCTTTATTTTTAAATGGCGCTTTTACTTTCAATTGTTGCACGAGATCATAGATGTGATGAATATTTAAGCTGACCTTCGCCCGTGTACAGGCGACATATAACAGTCTTAATTCTTCATCGCTGATTTTATGTTCTAAACCGTTTATTTTAAATTGGTAATCATCTTCGATATGGACACGATTCCATTCTAGCCCTTTGGCCTTATGTGCTGTTGAAATCACATAATCAGCTTGCTCTATTGGGGTTATTTTAGCAAGTGCTTTTTTGAGTGGTTCCGTACCGTGATCGTCAACCAATTTGACTAAGGGTTTGATATCACTACCGTCATTGGTTTCACAGTATTCATGTACATCATGCCAAGAGTTAAACCAGGCCAGTTCAGGCACATCCACAACACGTTTGCCTTGTTTAAGCAAACTTGCCGCATCAACAAAACGGTTGAGTTTTGCATGATCGGCTTGTAGTCCAACTTTATCGCCTTGCACGAGACCAGAAAGAAGCAACTCCATTGCACGTGCATTGGTGCGACATAAAATCGCATCACGCATTTTAGTATGTGGTTTATTGACCACACTCGATTTCATTTCAGGATTGCCCAATAAAGGCACAGTTTCATCCAATGCACCGAGCAAATGATTGGCCACATCTGCAATCGCATCACCAAAACGGAATGAAGTGGTTAAACGAGATTCAGGAAGTGGCATTTGTTGCATGGCATTGACCGCACCACGCCATGCGTAAATTTGTTGATGTGCATCACCCACATAAATCACTTGAGTATTACGCTGACGCAATAAAATACCAAGCATTAATGGATCTGCATCTTGTGCTTCATCAAAGAGCACATAATCTGCCGGAATAAATGGATCTGATAATGCCCAGAGTTTTAAATAAATATCATGACCTATGCCTGCTTGATGATTGGTATCAATCGACTCTAACCAACGTCTTTCTACAGCAGGGTAAAGATGTTTTTGTAAAGACTCGATATCATCTGCATGCAGCCAACTTGGTGCTTGGATATGACGTGGTGCTGGATATTGTGAGCTGGTCGAGCAGAAATAGCTTACAGCATTGGCAACTAAACTCGCCAAACGGCTGGGCATTAGCACATATTTTTCATAACGCCCGCCCATTAAACGTCTAAGTGTGATCGGTTCGAGGCGATATTCTTTGGCAATAAAGCTGGGACTTAAACGCGGCAGGCGTAATTTATCGGTTACTCCACGCGACACACTACGAAAAGCCAAAGAGTGGAAGGTGCGGCAATCTACATTTTGATGAAATTTATTCTGTGCTTCTGTGGCAATTGCCTTATTAAAAGCCAAATACATCCCACGGCGCTCCGTCATCGCATCACTGATTAACTGCAAAGTCGTGGTTTTACCTGTGCCAGCATAGGCAATCACTTTAAATGATTGTCCTTTTTTCGCTTCTGCGATTGCAAAGCTTTGCTCAGATGTGGGTGTAAAAGAATAAGGCACAGTATTTATAAAATCTTATTAGCTTGAAAATTCAATATGGGACAGAGTATAGCAAAAATTGCTCAGCACTAGGGTGAAATCTAACAAGATGTTATTTAAACGACTATGCTAAGAATCTGCGGGGCGTATCCTGATCATTTTTATCATAATATGAGGTATTGGGGCTTTTGTCTTTAAAATGACTTAAAAGTGAAACTAGATTGTCATAACTGCTTTCTAAACTGAGCACGGGAAAATTCTAAAACATATTCGGATAAAGTTATGACAAATTCAGCCAGCCGACATACACGCCGTGAAGTGCTTACTTGGTTAGCCAGCATTCCATTTCTTCCACTTGGGGCAATGGCAACTTCAGCCACACTAGCAGGTTGTAACGATGATGATAAAAATACTGCAGTTAAACCGCCGATCAATCCAGCTAAATTAAAATCTGCAACATTTACGCCGATGGATGCACCAACATTGGCAAATGCAGCAGCAATGGCAACAACAACAGTTGCTTCTGGATTAGCTGTAACTTGGGATGACAATAGCAAGACTGACTACAAACTTGCCTATAAGACCTTCTTCCAAACAGGCGATATGATCAGTGATGGAAAAGGTGGGAAGATCTTGGCTGGTGGTTATTATGATATTAAAAACCAACCAATTATGGATAAATCTGTAGCTGGCAAAGAACGTCAATTCTTTTCAGATTGCCCAGATGGTACTTCATTATTGACAGTGAAAGATGCCAAGGTTGATGGTGTAAAAGGCAACCCAGTATTTGCGGTGGTGCAATTTGAATATACCACTCGTGATTTAGCTGGCAATGATATGTATGGTAAATTGCCATCACCAATTGGGGTAATTTCACTGGATCAAGACCCGAAAACAGGTCATTTAACTTTAGTTAAATATCATAATGTCGATATGTCTAAAGCACATGGTTTATGGATTACGTGTGGTGCAAGTTTATCGCCTTGGGGAACACACCTTTCAAGTGAAGAATACGAGCCAGATGCATTTGGTCAGGGCTTAGGCACTGATATGGCAACAATGAAAGCCTATAGTAAAAACGTCTATGGTGATGAAACCTCAGCAAAACCATACAACTATGGACATTTGCCTGAAATTACAGTGAACAAAGATGGTACAGGTACTGCAAAAAAACATTATTGTTTAGGTCGTATCTCACATGAACTGATCCAAGTTATGCCAGATAATCGTACTGCGTTAATGGGTGATGACTATACCAATGGTGGCTTGTTCATGTTTGTTGCAGATAAAGAAAAAGACTTATCTGCGGGAACATTGTATGTTGCGAAGTATTTGAATGAGTTGAATGAAACCTCAACGGCACAAATTCAATGGATTAAATTGGGTCATGCAACTAGCCAAGAAATTGAAGATTTGGTGAATGTTAGAAATATTCAACCAACAGAGATCATGGAAAGCTTGGACAAAGATCCACAAGATGCAAGCTATACTAAAATCATTCTACAAAAGAAAACCATTTGGGTGAAAGTTAAACCTGGAATGGAAAAAGCAGCAGCATTCTTAGAGACCCATCGTTACGCTGCTTTGATGGGCGGTAGTATGGCATTTACAAAAATGGAAGGCACAACAGTCAATGCCAAAGACAAAGTTGCTTATTCTGCTTTAGCCAATATTCAAGATTCAATGATCAAAGGCAATGCGGCTTGGGTCGATACGCATAACGTGTCATTCGCTAAGAAAATTTCAGCAGGTGGAATTGTTGCACATGATCTAGCAGGGTCTAAGAGTGATAAATCAGGTAGTCCAATCGTCAGTGAGTGGGTACCTTATCAATCGCATATGCTGTTAATCGGTAAGGATATTGATGCGGCTGCTGATCCACTAGGTATTGGTAATACTTCTGATCCAAACACGATTGCAAGTGCAGATAACTTAAAGTTCTCTGAAACATTCCGTACATTATTCATTGGTGAAGACAGTGGTAACCATGTGAATAACTACTTATGGGCGTATAACGTAGACACCAAGAAATTAGATCGTATTCTTTCTTGCCCAGCAGGTGCTGAATCTACAGGTTTACATGCAGTCGATTCAATCAATGGTTGGACTTATATTATGAGTAACTTCCAGCATCCAGGGGATTGGGGTTCTTTACATAGTAAGGTTCAAGCAACTTTAGATCCTTTGATTCGTGCGAATTATAAAGACCGTTTTGCAGCAGCAGTGGGTTATTTAACAGCAGACCCGATTGCCCCTTCGGTTGAGAAAAAATCTTCTTAATTTCGATTTTTGAATAAAAAAGGCAGCGAAATTTCGCTGCCTTTTTTATAAATCCCAAATTAATGATCTCGATTGGCTTTTTCAACTAAGCCAGAAAGCCCTTGACGGCGTGCAAGCTCGTTGAGTACCAATTGCACATCCAACTCAAAATAGCCAAGCATCACAATGGTATGGAACCATAGATCTGCAACTTCATAGATCAGATCATTTTTATGATCTTCACACGCTTCAGATTTAAAATCTTTTGCGGCAATGATGGTTTCAATACTTTCTTCACCAATTTTCTCTAAGATTTTATTTAAACCTTTGTGGTAAAGCTTTGCCACATAAGAAGAATCTGGATCAGCTGCTTTACGTTCAGCCATCATTTTGCCTAAATAACCCAATACTTCGACCTGTTCAGCCTGCGCATTGGATGTATTCATGGCAATGCTATGCGGATTCGATGAAGGTTTTTCACCGTATATTGCATTTGGATCTTTTAATTGTGCATCGACAATTTCCCAACCAGTTGCAGTGAGCTTGCGATAGAAGCAAGACTCTCGACCTGTATGGCAGGCGATTCCACCATGCTGTTCGATTTGTAAGACGATGACATCTGCATCACAGTCTAAACGGATTTCGTAAACGGTTTGAAAATGGCCAGACTCTTCGCCTTTAAACCATAATTTATTTCGTGAACGAGAAAAATAAACGCCCTGCATTTTTTCAGCAGTCAGTTGTAATGCTTCACGGTTCATCCATGCCACCATCAAAATACGTCCAGTTTGATGATGTTGTGCAATAGCAGGAATAAGTCCTTGTTCGTTAAATTTTACTTCATCGAGCCATTGCAGATTGTTCATAGGATTTCACCAAGTTATAAAAAGAAAGAGCGCTACGTTGACATGGCAGCGGTTGTATAGTGTACGTTATTTCCAGCATTTTAGGAAAATATTGATTATGGATTGAGTCGAGATTGAAACGCTTGCTCACGTTTTAAAATTACAGAATTGGCAACTTGAGTGTGGATCATTTTTCTCTTGCCAAGGATGATCGAGCAATATCTTCATACTTCATTTGACTAAACATACCCGATTTTAATCCCGACACAGTGATTGCCATTTCTTTACGAAAATAAGGGATACGGTACATCCAAGAGAAGCTTAGATCTCGTAAACCGCCTGCCCACCAAAGATCAGACTGGTAAAGGGGCGTGAGTAAACGGCTTAAAAATTGATAGAATGCAGATGAGCTTTTGCGATGTTGGTGATAGCACTGCCATAGCTTTGCATAATCGATCGTTTGATTGTTTCGGGCAACTTGAACTGCTTGTCCCAAAGCCCATGCATCTAAAAGCGCCATATTTGCACCTTGTCCAAGCTGTGGGCTCATGGCATGTGCAGCGTCTCCAATGATACCGATGCGACCTTGCCCAAATTTAGAAAGCACTACATCGCGATAATGGGCAGAAAGCCATTGTTGTTTTTCTTCAGGATTAGCGATTACTTGCTCTAACCATTCAGCTGCGGGCTTCCAGCGTTTGGATAGCGTTTTTAACCACTCAGCACGGGCTTGTTGATGAGGCAAAAAATTTCCAAGCTGATCGGTTGGAAGACTCCAGAAGATGCTGGAAAGTCGTTGCTTGGGCTGAGTGGGAATTGCGCCTGTAGGTAGGATTCCCATCATGATCTTAGAGCGATCATAAAATTGGTGCAAAATTTGAGTATCAAGCTGCAAGCATTCAGGCACAATAGTCCATTTCGCGCCCCAAGGGTAAGCTTGATCGATTTTAACCCATTCGATCGGTCTTAACTGGCTTCGTGCACCATTGGCAACAATAACGCTATCAAAGACTTCATCAAAAGATTCACCATTGATCCTACCCAAAACTCGGATTTCATCTGCTGATTCTTTAAGTTTTTCAATATCGGCATTCATGTGCCAAGTGATCAGTTCAGGAAATTCATGGCATTTGTTTTGCAAGACATGACATAAGCTTGCTCGATGGATACCTAAACCATAAAAATCGGGATGGGCTTGGGCATAATGACTATCTACCAGTTTAAAACCATTGGCGAGTTGTCCCTCTAAGCCTGTGACCATTGCACCGAGTTTAACCGCATCATCAAGCACACCTAAGTGCTCAAAAACTGCAAGTCCAGACGGTTGAAGCAATAAGCCAGCACCGACAGGTTCAAGCTCAGATACTTTCTCAAAAATAGTAACCTGGATATTTTGTTGTGCGAGTAAAATTGCTGTAGCAAGCCCTGCTGTTCCTGCACCGACGATGGCAAATTTTGGTGTTTTAGTTTGAGTCATTATTAGAGTAAGTGCTTTGAATGATTTAAATTTAACAAAAAGCAGGGAATTAACAAGCGCTAATTTGAATCAAGCTCTTTATTCCCTAATTGATCTTAGTAAAAAATCAACACATATAGACGAGGCCAGACACGGGTTAAATTCAGTACAAAAATACATGATTTGAAGCCTAGCCATGACTGGCTCATGTCTCAGGCTTATATCTCAAGTCATCGAGAATGCTGTTGTGATGTATTTAAGTTATTGAAAATCATATTTATTGATCGCTGGATGAGGTGATCAATGGGGGAGAATAATTATAAATCTAGCATCACTTCAGCAAAATTTTGTTTCTCCACCATTTCTAAAAATTCATCACCTAGTCGCTGACTTTCTGCCACAGACTGCTTCCACAATTGTTTTCGCTTCTGGTCATCCAGACCTTTCATCACAAAATCTTTACGATCCGGTAAACGTCCTAAAGGCAAAGATTTTAAATAGTCTTGAGAAGGTGAGATCAGTAAAGTCCGTGCTTGGTTTGCAGGATTGGCGGTGCGAGATTTAAACATTTTGTCAAACCAGCCTGGGATGATGCTGTCGGCAAAATGTGGATATAAAACAATCCCTTTACTTTCAAAAGGCAAATCAATGTGATAGTCGATCAAACCACCATCTCGATACGCGCCTTGTGGCGCATCAGCAATATTTTTTACCGCAGGTGTAACTGCCGGAATCGAATCTGAGGCCATCAGCCAATCCGCAACATTGTGCTGATTAAAATTTAAATAATGGGTTTTAAAAGCGTCATCCTGAATTTTAAATTGTGGGAACTGAGCAGGCTGACAGATGACCCGTTGCATAAATTTATTCAGGTGATTTCTTGAAATTGCATTACTGCCGATAATACCGAGTAAGGAACTATACAGTGCAAGCTTTTGATCACTTTGAAATAAATGTTCTGCTTTGGCTGCGATAATCGTAAGGTGATATTCGGGATGTTCGACCAATTTTTGGCTGTGTTGGTCTAAAATGCTGTACAGCATCTCGCGAGATATTTTCTCAATCTCTGCAATGGTCATCTTTTTATGAAAGGGCAAGTTGATATATAACTCTGCCAAACGCTCAGGACCAAGTAGTTCACCTTGCGCTAAAATTCCAGCAAAGCGCCATGCACCGACGGATGAACCAATTAAAAAACGTCGTTGTTTGGTACGTTGTAGAAAATCACCGAAAATCGCCTGATCCAAGCCCATTAAACCAATGCCTTTAGGGCCACCAGCTGCGCCGGGAATCATATCGACTTGATGTGCAGATAAGCCTTCTTGTTGTATGTGTTGTTTGGCGAGTGAGCCTGCACGTAAGGTGATTGCTGCAGGGCGTTTTTGTAGAATTTGGGTCATAATTTCACTCACTCAAACGAATATTTTTTATTTTAGAGTGCGTGATAGATTGAACAATGGCGAGAGCTGTCACTCAGTGACTTAGCAGTCATAGACAAAAAAGCCTATTCATTGAATAGGCTGAATCGTGTTATTTGGCAATCCGCCAAACTGCTAAAACAGTGGCCAAGACAATCAAGACAATTGAAATATACCACGGTGCAATGATTGCAATAGAGAGCAAAATCGCCATGATGCTGCCGAAAATCCAGCTACGTTTTTGTTGTTGTTCCACCTCTAAACGCATCATTTGCAACTCATGCAGCTGTTTAGCATGCCATGCAGATTGGTTCTTTAAACCATTTAAACTGTCAACCATCAAGGTTGGGAAATCCTGTGCGCCTAAAAGTAAATCAGGAATTTTCTGTCCTAACTCTTTTAAGTTTTTCTGAGGATTCATTTGTGCTTTTACCCATTCGGTGAGAATCGGTTTTGCCAGTTTCCAAATGTCGAGTTCAGGATATAAATCGGTACCTAAACCTTCCACATGTACTAGTGTTTTGAGTAATAACATCAATTGTGGTGGAATTTCTAAATGGAAACGACGCGCAATGTCCATGACTTGAATC
The DNA here is from genome assembly GCF_052824985.1 of Acinetobacter sp. 1125_18A. NCBI lineage: Bacteria > Pseudomonadati > Pseudomonadota > Gammaproteobacteria > Moraxellales > Moraxellaceae > Acinetobacter > Acinetobacter sp. 1125_18A. The sequence goes on along the minus strand of NZ_VTDG01000005.1, from coordinate 179,377 downwards.
AAGATACCTGCAAAGTCCAATTCATGCATCGGTTTGGACACCATTGGTCCAACTGTGCGACGCATTTCACGGGATAGCGCATCTTGATCAGTGCCCGGTGGAATCCAGCCTGCCTGATGCACAATTTGAATCAGTTGTAAGAAGTCGCTGTTCATGACCGCAAGCAACATACGTGCAACGGTCATCTGATCTTGTTTAGATAGCTCACCCATAATCGCACAGTCAAGGGCAATATAACGAGGGTGGCTTGGATTTAATGTTTCAACAAATACGTTGCCGGGATGCATATCAGCATGGAAGAAATTGTCACGAAATACTTGCGTAAAGAAAATCGTTAAACCCTTTTCAGCAAGATCTTTACGATCCATCCCGAGCTTTTCAAAGGTTTCAATATCTGAAATGGGAACGCCTGTGATTCGCTCAGCAACCATAACATCTTTGCTGTCCATATAGACTTCAGGCACATACATCATGCTTGAACCCGTGAAGTAATGACGCATACGGCGGGTATTGTCTGCTTCTAGTGTAAGATCCAGTTCATTTAAGATCACTTGACGATAATTCTGGATGATTTCAGACAAATGCACTGCACGAGCTGCTTCCAAACGTTTTTCTAAACTTGCTCCAAGCCATTGCAGAATTTCAAAATCCTGTAGAATCTGACTGCGGATATCTGGACGAGTGACTTTTACCACCACTTCACGACCATCATGGAGCGCAGCAGTATGGACTTGTGCAATAGATGCAGCAGCCAAAGGTTGCTCATCAAAACGGGCAAAAATTGTAGAAATATTGGCTTTCAGCGATTGCTCAATACGCTCTTTTGCAATATTGACCTCGAAGGGTTTAACCCGATCTTGTAATAAAACCAATTGTTGTAAAATTTCAGGTGGAATTAAATCACGACGCGTGGAAAGTAATTGGCCCAGCTTAATTGCTAAAGGCCCCATTTCTTCTAATGCTTCTTTAAGCTTGAGCGGGTTTTTACGTTCTTTACTTGACCATGCCGCAGGGTGTAAGCGAATTAAAGCTAAAGCATGCCGAGCTTTTTCAGGTAATTCTTCCGCAGGGACCAGTGTGTCGAGTCTATAGTGCGCGGCGATGCGCCAAAGTTCGAATAAACGGGCAATATGCGGAATCATATATTAAATTACCTGATCTTGATTTTGAGTAAAGTGAGATTGAAGTTGCTGAATTTTTGCTTCAAGTCGGTCAATATTTTGGTTAAGTTGACGGGTATCTTGTTGCAGATCATCCATTTGCCAACGCGGAGCCAATACACCAGTGTCTTCTTTTAAAAAGTCTTCTACAAAAAATAAATGACTTTGTAGTGAGCGTTTGAGATGCTTTGGCGCCAGTTGTATTTTGCCAATTTCATGCGCGAGTGCAGGACCAATCCACGGGCTAAACTGGGCTGCCAAATCAGGCTCAAGCTGTTGGATAATATTTTGAATATCCTGTAACAGGTGATAATCACCATGTAGGGGAATATTGCCAATATCATCTGCAACAAATAATTTAGCCAATTCAACAACATTCTTTACATGTAATGTTGCTGTCGCTTCTGCAATCACAACATTTTTGTCAAAAGGACGTTGTTCAAAAATTGAAGGTGTTTCGCTTTTACCAGTCACAGTCGGTTCAAGACGGATTTTATTTTGATCAAAGTAAACATCGACAGAAAGCTGAGGCGTATCCATCACGACACGTAACAGTTTGCCTTGTAACTGATTAAATTGGATGCGGGTAATTGCATCCAAATTAATAAACTGATTGATTAATCGTTCAACTGCACCGAGTGCCAGAATTGACCACATAATTCAACCTTGCTTGTTATATCTTGGGGAAATTACAGTTTAAAGCCACGGTGTACCGCCACGATACCACCGGTTAAATTGTGGTAATCACAGTTTTGGAAACCAGCATTTTCCATCATACCTTTTAAGGTACGTTGGTCTGGATGCATACGAATAGATTCGGCCAAATACTTATAACTTTCTGCATCATTGGCAACAACTTTGCCCATAAATGGTAAAGCCGTGAAAGAATAGAAGTCATATAGCTTTGAAAATGGTTCAAATACTGGTTTTGAGAACTCAAGTATTAATAAACGACCACCTGGCTTTAATACACGATACATCGCTTGGAGTGCAGCATCTTTATCGGTCACGTTACGTAGACCAAAGCTGATAGTGAGCAAGTCAAAACTATTGTCTGCAAAGGGCTCTAAGGTTTCAGCATTGGCCAATACAAAATCAACATTGGTACAGCCAGCATCAATCAAACGATCACGACCAACATTCAACATGGACTCGTTAATATCGGATAAAACCACATGACCTGTTGGACCAACTTCACGGCTGAAAACTTTGGCTAAGTCACCTGTACCGCCTGCAATATCAAGCACGTGCTGACCACGACGTACACCTGACATATTGATCGCAAAACGTTTCCAGAGGCGGTGAATACCGAATGACATTAAATCATTCATAATGTCGTATTTGCTTGCGACAGAATGGAAGACTTCAGCGACTTTTTGCGCTTTTTCTTCACTATTAACAGTTTTGTAGCCGAAATGCGTGGTTGCGCCGACATTACCTGTATTGGCACCACGTGGGAGGTTGTATTTTGGCACAGTCCCAGAAACTGGCGTATCTACCAGTTGTTGCTGCAAGGACTGTTGTTGACCTTGTGGAGTACCTTGCGGTAATGGTTCTGTTAGAAATGGACTCACTTTGTCTGTATTCGTTGCCGTTTCAGCAGGGGCTGTAGGCTTTTGGTTTTCATTCGACATTTGAGTCACTCCTGAACACAAAAATGGGAAATTTTATATTGCTCTGCATAATGACAGATTCTGCATAATTTTGCAGTCCTCATCATGAAATTGTTATGAATAATATACAAAAACCGATCTTAGAGATCGGTTTGATAAAGCCAAAAATTAAATTAATCCTGAAATGGATTGGGATCTCCAGCATGCACTTTTTCGACAATATCACGTTCTTTTAGGGTAAATGCATGGATAAAATCAGCTGCGGATTTCATCGGTTTCATCGCAATAAAACCTTCGCCAATAAAGTCATACATCAATTCAAATTTATATTTGATCGCAGTACCTTTACACATTTTAAATGCAGTATGCATAATGAATGAACGCATGTATTTGTCTAGTGCACCACCCAAATCATCCAATAAACCCAGCTGTTGTTGACGGGCTTCTGCTTGATCTAGTTTCAGCAAGGTCAGTCGCATCATTTCATCATCAATCACTTGATCAACAGGGTAATCCTTAAGTAATTGTGCCGCGACCTGCTCATCAAGTTGCATGGCAAGCACAGCCAATCCAACGGATTTTAAACCGGTCTTAATGGCATTTTCAGGGAGAATTTTTTCTGCTTTATGTGCATATTTTAGTAAACGTTCAATCTGTATTGCCAAATCATCAAACTCAGGACCACCATATAAGCGGTTGATAAAATATTTTGCCATCAATTGATTTTCTTTTTGATTAAACAGCGCATGATGGGTCTTTTCAATACGCATTTTTAACCAGTCTTGTGCTTCATGCAGGCGTTTTTCTAGAATTGGGTCAGTGTGATAACTCAATTGTTGATATTGTTCTAAAAGCTGATCAAGTGCAGCAAGTTTTGACATACAAAAACTCTAGATTTCGTTTAGCAACAGCATAAAGGCAGTTACTGCGTATCACTATGACAAAAGTTAAAAAACAATAGAGAAATATGGTCAGTGGGTTTTTAAATAGCCAATATCAAAGATTTTATACAGAAAAATAATATAACTCTATTTTAGGGAATGGGTATACTCAATTGAAGTTTCAGACCATAGAGAAGCAGATGATTGAAGAACAATTAGCGTTTGCGTTGCGTGATGAAGAAGAGTTATCCGTTGATCTGATTGAGGCACAATATGCCTTAAAGAATTCTAAAGATAAAAATAATGCCAAAAGCTTGGTCATTTTAGTCAGTGGTATTGAGCTTGCGGGGAAAGGGGAAGCGGTTAAACAATTACGTGAATGGGTTGATCCTCGTTACTTACGGGTTAAAGCAGATCCACCGAGTTTATTTAGTAGCAAACAAAGTTTTTGGCAGCCTTATGCACGGCACATTCCATCAGAAGGGCAAATTCAGTTGTTCTTTGGCAATTGGTACAGTGATTTATTGTCTACAGCGATGCATGTTTCTAAACCCTTAGATGAAACTTTGTTCGATACCTATATCGAAAATATGCGTGCTTATGAACAAGACCTAAAAAATAATCATGTTGATGTGATCAAAATTTGGTTTGATTTGCCGTGGAAAAGCTTACAAAAGCGCTTAGATGCGATGGATGCATCTGAACAGCATTGGCATAAGTTAATGGGTTTGGATTGGCGGAATAAAAAACAATACGATATTGTGCAAAAATTACGTCAACGTTTTACCGATGATTGGTATGTGATTGATTGCGAAGATTGTGTTGCCAGAGATCAACAATTTGCTCAGTATATTCTGCAAGCGTTAAAGCAGTTGCCTCGACATAAAACAGCGGTGAGAACCAAGTGGAAACAGGCAACTGTACCTGAGGCGTTATTGCAACCCGCGACAGAAGAACTGGATAAAGACCAATACAAAGCTGAATTAAAGAAATTAACCAAAAAAGTGTCGGAAGCGCTACGCAATGATTCACGCAATGTCATTATTACCTTTGAAGGCATGGATGCAGCTGGTAAAGGTGGGGCAATCAAGCGGATTGTGAAAAATCTTGATCCACGTGAATACGAGATTTATACCATTGCTGCACCAGAGCAGTATGAATTGCGTCGACCCTATTTATGGCGGTTTTGGACCAAGATTCAACCCGAGGAAAAGATCAGTATTTTTGATCGTACTTGGTATGGTCGAGTATTGGTTGAACGTATTGAAGGCTTTGCCAAGCCTGCGGAATGGCAACGTGCCTATGATGAAATTAATCGCTTTGAAAAAGATTTAACGGATAATCAAACCGTGTTGGTTAAATTCTGGTTGGCAATCAGCAAAGATGAACAAGAAGCACGTTTTAAAGCACGCGAACAAACACCGCATAAACGCTTTAAAATAACCCCTGATGACTGGCGAAATCGTGGACATTGGGACGATTATTTAAATGCTGCTGCGGATATGTTTGAACGAACTGATACCGAGTATGCGCCGTGGCATGTGGTTGCGACCAATGATAAGTACACTGCACGTATTCAAATCCTTAAAACGATTTTAAAGCAGTTAAAGGCCGATTAACGACTTGCTGGCAACAGCTAATATCGACAAATATAGCGCTAAAGAGTAGACAGTCTTATTCTACGCTTTAGTGCTATACCAATCATAATGATCTATGCGGCAAAAGATTCTAATCTAATGGATGCCCCAAAATTTTTTTAAGTAAAAATTTTAAAGCAATTTTTTCGGCGGGATTTAACGCCGCTAGGGTTAAGTCACTAATACTTGCTGCAATTGGAATCGCTTGCGAAAGTTCTTGAATGCCCGATGGTGTAATATGAATCAGCACCTTGCGTTTGTCATGTTGATCAGGATCTTGTGAAATAAAAAGCTTGTCTTTTAATCGCTGGATAATGCCACGAATGGTTGCTTGGTCGATACCGGTTTCCTCAACCAGTTCTTTTTGTGAACATTCTTTTAATTTATTGATGGCATAGAGTACGGCAAACTGAACCGAGGTGAGGCGAGTTTCATCTAAACTTTGCTGAAAAATCGTTAAATGATGAAAGTAAGTCCGTCTAAGTAAATATCCCACTTGTTCTTCAATTACATATTCATCATTCATGTTTGACTTCTTTATCATGTGAGCAAAATTAGACCCGAAGATTTAAATCTTTGAAGATTTTTAAAAACTTTAGCGGTCTAGTATAAAAGGATTGCATAAAAATAACGACCATGATGCTACTTGGTCGTTATGCTTTGGTTGGCTTTTTAGTGGCTCGTTTTTAGCGTTAGCTGAGCTCTATAGGAACGCCTTGATTAACAACCACTAAATCATCAAGTCTCACTGTGCAGTTACGAAGTGGAATATCCATATGACATGGTGTCTTCCGGCTACCACCTACTTCTGTGTTGGGTCCCGTTGAAAATAAAAAGTTACCATTAAAAGCACGCGCATCCATACACATCCCATCATTTTTATCATGCAAACCCATTGCTGTCCATTGTGCTCGAGGTTGTAAGCCCCAACCAATGTGTGAAATTCCATAAACCTCTGGATCATTAAAATATTTCATATAATCACGCAGATATTCTGCTTCAAATCCACCATGGATTTGAGTAATTACCCCCTTTTCGATTTCTAAAGTGACTCTTTCACGGGCATAGGTTTTAAAGGGTAATAAAATATCACCAATATCTACAACCAAAGTGCCTTCCGCCATATTTTCATTGGGCCAAGTGAATAAGAAACCACTCGGCCAGTGATCCCAGCGCCCAACTTGGTCGGCAAAGCCATATTCAGTTACAGCAGGGTATTGCCCAAGCGGAGCATAAAAATCAGTGCCTGCTTTTGAGCTCACATGCATACTTTTTGCTTTCTTTAAGTATTTTTCAGCAGTTTGAACCCGATGTTTGTCTTCTAATGTGGGCAGTATACGGGCGAGGATTTCTGGGGGTTCCACTGCTAGTAAAATCCGTGTTCCTGTTTTTAAGATTTGTTCCTGTTCTGGTGAGTGCAGCAACATCATGGTGTCGATGATGAGGTCGACAGATTCAAGTGCTTGTTGTGCAGCAAGATTGCCTGTTAGTGCGGTATCTCCACAATAAGCAGTCATATCATTTCCCATGGCTTTGGGATGATTGAACGAAGGTAATTCTAAAATAAACACTTTGGCTTTTAATCGACATGCTGCATCAAGCGCAGCTTGAACGGTTTGTTGATGTGAATAATGACTTTTTAAAATCGCCACACTTTGTGTTTCATCGACTTTGGATAAGGTTAAAACATGCTCAAACATTTGGGTCAGTTCAGTGCTATTTACAGGCATGATGGCTCTCCTTTTTCATCGCTGTTTTTGTGTTTTTGAAGAGTATACACTTTAATAATGTGGATTATATATTTATTACAACATTGTAATTTAAATTATATTTAATAATAAACAATCGTTCAATTGATTTTGTGGATTGAGATTTGTTTAAAAATTTAAAGTGCATAGACTTTAATATTCTCGTGGAGTATATCTATTAAAACAAAAATTTGTTTGATGGAGTAAACAATGAGTAAAGCAAAAAAAATTGCGGTGATTGGTGCTGGCCTTGGCGGCGCTTCAATGGGGTTACTGTTACAGAGAGCGGGGTTTGATGTAGATGTTTATGAACAAGCAGCGGAATTTTCTCGTTTAGGTGCAGGTATTCATATTGGCCCAAACATTATGAAAATCTTTCGAGAAATGGGCTTAGAGCAAGATCTGGAAGACATGGGGTGTCATCCAACGCATTGGGTCAGCCGCGATGGAAATACCGCGGAATATATGTCCAATGTCGGTTTGACTGGATACGGGGCGACCTATATCACGATTCATCGTGGTGATATGCATGCTCGACAAATCGAAGCTTTACAGCAAGACAAATTACATTTTGGTAACCGCTTAAGTGCTGTTGTTCAAAGGCTAGACGGGGTAACGCTAAGCTTCGAAGATGGCACAGTGAGTGATGTTGATATTGTGATTGGTGCTGATGGGATTAACTCAAAAATCCGAGAAATCATTCTCGGACCAGAAGCACCTTTATACAGTGGATGGGTTGCGCATCGCGCCATGATTAAAGGGGAACAGTTAGAAAAATTAAAGGAGCAATTTGATTTAGATGACTGTGTCAAATGGTGGTATGAAGATCGCCACATGATGGCCTATTACACCACTAAAGAACGTGATGAGTACTACTTTGTTACAGGTGTGCCTCATCCTGCATGGGATTTCCAAGGGCAAAGTTTTGTAGCATGTTCAAAACAAGAACTATTTGAAACATTTAAGGGTTTTCATCCAACCATCTTAGCCATGATTGAAGCCAGTGAAGACATTACCAAGTGGCCATTAAACAATCGTAATCCATTACCGATATGGAGCAATGGTCGAATGGTGTTGCTCGGTGATGCTTGCCACCCCATGAAACCGCATATGGCACAAGGTGCAGGTATGGCGATTGAAGATGCGGCAATGCTTACGCGCTGTTTGCTTCAAGCGGGGTTGGACAACTATCAAGAGGCGTTCAAATTATATGAACTAAATCGTAAACAACGTGCCAGTCGAGTACAAGAAGTTTCCAATGCCAATACTTTCTTAAAAGCCCAAGAAGATCCAGCTTGGGTGTATGGATATGATGTATACGCACAAGCATTAAACGAGGAGGAGACTGTATGAGTCGATTCCTGTATGGGTCAAATGTAGCGGCCAATCAAGTCCGTTTACATTATCTTCGTTATGGTGGGAAAGGGCATCCTTTGGTATTGATTCCCGGGATTACCAGTCCTGCCATTACCTGGGGATTTGTAGCGGAAAAGTTAGCACAATTTTTTGATGTATATGTCTTGGATATTCGAGGCAGAGGCCTGTCTTCTTCGGGGGAGCATCTCCAATATGATACTGATACCTGCGCACAAGATATTCTTGATTTTGTTAAAAAATTAGACTTGAAAGCTTATTATTTGGTTGGGCACTCGATGGGCGCGCGTTTTGCAATTCGCTGTGCTGCGTTTGAACCAAAAGGTTTGAATAAAATAGTGCTGATTGATCCACCTGTCTCAGGTCCTGGACGGCGTGCTTACCCGAGCCAATTATCCTGGTATGTCGATTCTATTCAGCAAGCTATTCAAGGTATGAATGCTGAAGACATGAAGCAATATTGCCCGTCTTGGACTTTGGAGCAAAGACAATTGCGCGCAGAGTGGCTACATAGCTGTTATTTGCCGGCCGTTATCAAGTCTTTTCATGATTTTCATCATGTTGATATTCATCAATATATTCCAAAAGTCAAAGTGCCAACTTTATTGATGGTGGCTGGCAAAGGCGATGTGATCTCGGCAGGCGATATTGCAGAAATCCAATTGCTTAATTCACGGATTTTGGTGAGCTGTGTGGAAAATGTAGGGCATATGATTCCTTGGGATGACTTAAATGGTTTCTTAGCTGGCTTTTCAGATTTTTTAGAACAGAGGCTCATTTAAGGAGGAATGCTCATGCAACGAATGTATAAAATTGGTCAAATCGTACCCAGCTCCAATACCACGATGGAAACTGAAATTCCAGCGATGTTGAAAGCACGTCAACTGATTCGTCCTGAAAAATTTACCTTTTATTCTAGCCGTATGCGGATGAAACATGTCAAGAAAGAAGAGCTTGCGGCAATGGATGCGCAGTCTGATCGTTGTGCTTTAGAACTTTCAGATGCCAAGGTGGATGTCTTGGGATATGCCTGTCTGGTTGCGATTATGTCCATGGGCATCGGTTATCACCGTGAGTCAGAAAAACGTCTACATCAAGTCACGGTTGATAATGATGCTGCAGCGACTGTCGTCACCAGTGCGGGGGCTTTGGTTGATTGTTTGAAACTGATGAAGGCTAAAAAAATCGTTGTTGTTACGCCGTATATGAAACCCTTAACTGAATTGGTGGTGAATTACATTCGTGAAGAGGGTTTTGAAATCTTAGATTATGTGGCCTTAGAAATCGCTGACAACATTGCTGTTGCACAACATGATCCTGCTCAGTTACCCAACATTGTGCAAAAGCTGAATTACCAAGATGCAGATGTGATTGTGCTTTCAGCATGTGTACAAATGCAGTCACTTCCTGCAGTCGCTAAAGTTGAGGCACTCACAGGTAAGCCAGTGATTTCAGCAGCAATCGCAACAACCTATCAGATGCTTAAAGCAATGGATTTAGAGCCGATTGTGCCGGGTGCTGGTGCACTGTTATCTGGTGCATATGCATAAGGAGCCTGTAATGAAGCAACAATCCCTGAATGATAATTATCAAGGCGTGTGGGGAAATCGAATTGGTTTTGGTAAAAAGCCAGTGTTATTGCTGGTCGATTTTATCCAGTCTTATATTACAGCATCTGAGCCTTTATATGCGCCAGATGTGATTACCGCAGTTCAAGAAACTGAAGCGGTTTTAGCACTGGCACGTGAACAGAATATTTTAGTGATTCACACCAATATTCTTTATCACGCTAAAAATCAAATTGACGGAGGAATGTGGGTAAAAAAATCACCCGTAATGGCAGCGATGACGGTGGATAATTCAGCCACTCAATTTTGTCCACAAGTTCAACCACTCGACACTGAACTGGTGATCACTAAAAATTATGCAAGTGCTTTTTTTGCAACAAGTTTGTCCTCAGTTTTAAACGCTGAGGCCATAGATACCGTGATTATTGTGGGCTGTTCGACCAGTGGGTGTGTTCGAGCAACAGCCGTGGATGCTGTGCAACATGGATTTAGAACCATTGTGATCCGTGACTGTGTTGGGGATCGTCATCGTGAACCACATGAAGCCAATCTGTTTGATATCGATAGTAAGTATGGAGATGTTGTATCAAAACAAGAGGTCTTGAATTATTTCACTCAAAACAAAAATTGATGATTGATACAACTAAAAAATTATGGACGTTAGGGTAATAAAAACCAAGGATAGAATGGTTTTTGGTGATGCATTAAAACAAAAGAGAATGTGCAGATCATCAGTGACATAAAAGCTTTGTTCATTTTGTTCTAAGTATTACAAGAAAAACAACTCGCCTGGTTTGTGATCTAAAGGAGTTAGATATGTCTACCAGTGTTGTAAAACCACAAGAAATTTACCCTGAACAAGAAGTTCAGGTTTATAAAAAAGTAATTTGGAAACTGATTCCATTCCTGTGTTTCTGTTATATCGCAGCCTATTTAGACCGAATTAATGTCGGGATTGCCAAATTGCACATGTTAAACGATGTGAATTTAAGTGAGGCGGCGTTTGGGTTGGGTGCGGGACTTTTCTTTGTAGGCTATATTATTTTTGAAGTACCCAGTAACTTGGTTCTGGAAAAGGTGGGCGCAAAAATTTGGATTGCGCGGATTATGATTACATGGGGGATTTTGTCTGGTTTAACCATGTTTGTGACGACACCGATGCAGTTTTATGCGCTGCGATTTCTGCTCGGTGCTGCGGAAGCAGGCTTTTTACCTGGGGTTTTGTATTATTTAACCACATGGTTCCCAACGTATTATCGCGCTAAGATCATTGCCTTATTTATGATCGGTTTACCCTTGGCGGTGATTATTGGTAGTCCGCTATCAGGGTGGATCATGACCACCTTTGATCAAGTTTATGGCTGGGCAGGTTGGCAATGGTTGTTCTTTTTAGAGGCACTTCCAAGCGTGATCTTGGGTTTTTTGACATTTAAAATGTTACCGAATCACTTTTCTAAAGCCAAATGGCTTAATGATGCTGAAAAATCAATCATTGAAAAAAATCTCAATAAAGATTTAGAAGGCAATGACTCTGCCAAACAAAAGCATAGTTTTAAAGATGGATTTTTCAATACCAATATCCTGAAACTCGGTGCAATTAATTTTTCGATGTTGCTGTGTACCTATTCTATGGGCTTTTGGTTGCCGACATTTATTAAAACCACAGGCGTTGCCAACTTATTAAATATCGGATTACTGGTTGCCATTCCAAGTATTGTTGGTTTGATTGCAATGTTGGTCATTGGGCGGAGCTCAGATAAATATAGAGAGCGTCGTTGGCATATGGTCGTACCATTTATTTTTGGTGCAGTTGCACTGTTTTTAACCACAATGTTTAGTACCAATATTGTCATGATCTTGATTTTGTTCTCGATTGCTGCGATTGCGACCACAGGAACAATCCCCGTATTTTTTAGCCTTCCTGCAACTTTTTTATCAGGAACTGCGGCGGCGACAGGTTTTGCACTGGCGTGTTCTATTGCCAATATTGCAGGCTTAGTCAGTAACACGTTGGTGGGGTATGCCATTCAAATTACTGGTAAACCAGAAGGCGCACTCATCGTGTTCTCAGCGTGTCTATTGTTGAGTTGCTTCATTGTGCTGTCTTTGCCTAAAACCTTAGTAAACAAATAAATTAAAAAAATTGAATGGGCATGCGTTCTGGAGAACAAATTGCTGAGGAGGTTCTCATGTTAAAAATTAAATATCTAGGATTAATTGTATCGAGTTTGATCTCATTTCAAGCCTATGCCAATGCACAACCTTCACCGTTTCAATGGGAAACTGAAGATGGTTTAAAACAATTAAAATTAGGCGGTTTTGTCCGAACCAATTATCGCGATGAGCGATGGGAAAGCCCCAATAATGGCAAGTTTTTGTTTGATAATGCCCGTTTAAATATTAAGGGTAAATATGACCAATTTTATTTGGATGTAAGTTATGCCTTCCAAAGTGATCATAAACGTTCTGTTGAACATGGTTTTATCGGCTATAAGCCTGATGACAATAATGATTTTCAGGCCGGAATTATTTATAAGCCTTTTGGGATTTATCCATTCCCAGAGCATGCCTGGACTTTCCCGATCCCATTTTTCTTAGGATTTGCCGACAGCGTAGCGCCGGGATTGAGTTGGAAAAATACCTCGCCAACACATGATTTTACCGTGGCGTATATACCAATCATGAGTCCAGGCAATATTCGTTATTCGCCAGAGTCAGGTTCGGCGGATAAATTGGATAATGTGCTGCCTCACCAACAGCAATATCTTAACGAAAAAAGAAATCAGCTCAATCTACGTTATGCCCATAAAATGGATTTGGAATTTGGTAAACAGGAGTTTGGTGTGAGTGGGGCATATTCACAATTGCGTAATAAAGCAACGGATAAGAATGGGAATTATTATGCATTTGGAGTGCATGGCTTAAACAATTACGAAAAATGGAATGTGCAAACTTCAGCGATTCGCTATAAATATGATGCAAAAAACCCAGAGGGTTTAAATAATGATCAAATTTTAATGCAAGCGAATGGTATAACACCTGCTTATTTTGTCGCAGCTGAAGGGACAATCGGTTCGTTTAATATCGGTTATACCCAACCTGTGCAAACCAAGTATTTTCCGAATTTAAAAACTGTAAAATTCTATAATGATTATAGTGTGTTATGGAAAGACAAAGCCGGCTGGGATCGCTCGCAAATGGACACCTTTGGGGTACAGTTTAATGCGATGCCTTTCTTAATTTGGGTAGATGGAAGTGTCGGGAAAAATGTCAATGTGTTGGGTGGGGCTAAAAACTCAACTGGCTATACCTCGACGAATTCAGACTATAGCAATGATTGGAAATTTAGGTGGAATATCAACGTTGGATATAACTTTTAGTCTTGATCTATGAGGGAATAAATGGAATTCACAGCCAATAATCTGGTCGAAGCAGTGATTTTAAATCGACATTCTGTACGTGCATTTACAGATCAGGCTGTAGATCCTGAGATCATTCAGGATCTGCTGCGAAAAGCCAGTTACGCACCTTCTGGAACCAATACGCAACCGTGGAAAGTCTATGTGGTTCAGGGCAATAGCAAATTGAGGATTAGCCAACAAGTGATTGCAGCAGCGGATTCCATTTATTCTGGTCAAAGTTCAAGAAGCGAATTTAGCGCCCCTTATCTTTATTATCCTAAGCAATGGTTTGAACCGTATATTAGCCGTAGACGGGAGAATGGTTGGGGGATGTATGCTGTACTGGGCATTAGCAAACAACAACGACAGGAAATGCATCAACAACAGCTTCGAAATTTTAAGTTTTTTGATGCGCCTGTTGGTTTATTTTTTACCACACATCATCAATTAGAAGCAGGCGCAAAAATGGCGATCGCCATGTTGATGCAAAATATTATGTTACTTGCAAAAGCGCAGGGCTTAGACACCTGTCCCCAAGCATCATGGAATGATTATCACAAGATTATCATGCCAATTTTAGGTGCTACAGATGATGAACAATTGGTTTGTGGCATGTCTTTAGGCTATGCCGATGTGAATGAGAAAATTAATTCTTTTCATTCCTCACGACTCAGTCTTGAAGAGTTTGCTGTATTTTTACAATGAATAAAAACAAAGAGATATCATCTGATATCTCTTTGTTTTACTAAGTATAGATCTTAAAGTATGGCAACGCTTAGCTGACTAACTTTTGCGTTTGTTTATTTTGAATATTTTTGGCTAATTTATAACATTCATCTACATGCGCTTCAGCAACTTTTTTCATCACAATATAGCCTAAACTTGCTGCAATGATTGAGCCACCCAATGGGATAAATTTGGTCACTTGTTTGGTAATGATTTTAGCCGCCATATTATTTAATGATGCCTTTACCGCAGTACGCGCAACCACTAAACCTGAAAACTCAAAACCACGTTTGCGTAATTCATTCCAATGAATTTTCTTGGTTGCAGGATCATAAACACTGATTTGATCTGGTGCTAAACCAAAACGGGCATTGATTTCAGGAATCAGAAGCGACAGCATCCCGACATCAATCACCACATCTAAAAACGGAACAGGAATCACTGCGACACCAGCAGAGACATAAGAGCGCTTTTTCACTTGCTCCAAGCATTCATCACGAATTTGTTCTAGGTTTAAGCTTGGATCGATTGCGTCTGGAAGTTTATCAATTTTCATAAAACAATTACCTTTGTTTCAAGCTTTTGCTCATATTTTTGAAAACGCATGTTTAAGCTTGAAATTGTGAAGTTATTTCCAAATAATGTTTTAAAAATGCCATAGTATGGTGTTGTTGTATAGTGGCGAATGTTTATGTTTTGTGCATAAACGTAGACAATAGAAGATTGAAAGTTGAGGAATTATGGCCATTCATGTGATTCAAAGCCAACGCATTGATGTCTTGGTGCAGGGTCTTTTGCAAAATACCATTCGGCCATCTAAGAATCCTTTTGCAGTCTTGCAAACACAACATTTTATTGTCCCAAGTCCTGCGGTACAAGAATGGTTGAGCCAACGTATTGCTGAACAACAAGGCATCAGTGCCAACAGTCAATTTCATCAACGTATTCGTGGTTTTCAGTGGTTTGCTTATCAACAGGTTTTAGAAGACAAAGACAAAGTCCGTAAAGCCAATATTCCGCGTTTGATTATGAAGTGGCGAATTTATCAGACGTTGAAAAGTTTTATTGAGCAGGATGAAAATAGCTTAGCCCAAGATCATCCTTTGCATGGCATTATCCAACGTATTTATGATGCAGCCTCGCAACTGGAACAGGGTTTAGAGAAGCAACTCAAAAAACAAAGTATGTTGTATTGGGTCTCTGAACAAGTGTCAAAATTGTTCAGTCACTACATGTTGTATCGTGGAGACTGTCAACGTGGTTGCCAACAGAACAATGGACAGACATGTAGTTGCCCAAGCAATTGGCTAGGGCAGTGGGGACGTGGTCAAGCACTTAATCTCGAACAGCAATTTTTTAAAACCAATCAACAAATTTCAGCATTTACTTTAAATCAAGCACAAGAGCTGGAAACTTGGCAACTTTGGTTATGGCAACATACATTTCATGAAGATTTTATTGAAATGCAAAGTATTGATTATGATTTTTGGCAAATCATGGATGATGATGTACAACGTCCTCAAGCGTTAAAGAAATTACCCAGCCAGCTGATTATCTTTACTTTATTGGATTTGCCACCGAGTCAATTACAGTTTTTAAGACGACTGGGACAATATTTGGATGTGGTGATTTTACATTACAACCCATCACAAGAATATTGGGCAGATAGTGTCGATCCAAACTGGAAAAAACAATATGACTTACGGGTAAAGGCGCGTTTTGTCAGTAAATATCCCAAAGCGACTGATGCAGATATTCAAAAGTTTTTTGATGAATTTACTTTGAATTTTAATGCGGAAATTCGTGAGTCACGACATCCACTATTAACCCGTTTTGGTAAACAAGCCCGTGACCATTTTTCAATCTTGTCCAATCTGTCTTCAGGTGAAGAAGGGCAATGGGTGGATGCCTTTGTCGATGAAGAGCCGATTCATTTATTAAGCAAATTACAATCGGATATTTTATATTTGGTTGAGCCTGAACCGCATGCTTATCCAATTGCCAAAACGGATGACTCAATTCAAATCCATGTGTGTCATTCGTCTTTACGACAGCTTGAAGTGTTAAAAGACCAGTTGGTTGCTTGGCTGATGAAAAGCACTGTTGAACAGCCACATCGGCCAAGTGATGTTTTGGTGTTAGTGCCAGATTTAAAACAAATTGAACCACTTATTCGCAGTGTATTTCCGCATACACCAAACCAAGACAGTATTTATTTGCCAGTGAAGATTGCTGGTGTAACGCAACTGGATGCCAATAATGCTTGGCGTGCTGTTTTAGGCCGTATTCAATTGGTTGAAGGTCGTTTTAGCGTTGAGGATTTTGCAGATTGGTTAAGTTTAAATGCCACGCAATTACGTTACGCTCTGGATATTTCAAATACAGAAAGAATGATTGAGTTATTGATCAATGCTGGGTTTAAACGTGGTCTAGATGCACAACATTTACGACGATCTTTAAGTCAGGATGATGAAGATTTTCGTTTTAGTTTTAAATTTGCTCTTGATCGTTTGGCTTTAGGTATTGCGATTCCAGAGCATACGATTTTTGAAAATACCTTAAGCTATGCCCAAATTTTGCAAAGTGATTTTGAGTTAGTGGCTAAGCTGATTCAGATTTATCAAGATTTTGATGTGCGCCGTGACTGGATGGTTGCGCATGAGTTGGGAAAAAATACCGCTTTAAAATGCAATGTTGAGGCGTGGTTAAAACTGCTGATGCAAGACATTGTTGAGTTTGAACAAGCTGGTGTTGAGTCGTTAAAAGTCGTACGTGAAATTGTCAAAAAACAAGAACGTATGCTGACCTTAGCCAGTTTTTATGATGAACATGCGCAACCCATCCTTAAAAATATTTATTTACCTTTACCCTATCTATTGAATGAAATTCAAAATTTATTAGAAGGTCAAATCGATCAGGCTTTACCGACAGGTCAGATTACCTTTAGTCAAATTGGCCAGATTCGTCCTTTGCCTTATAAGTTGATCGTCCTGTTAAATTTGGATGGGGGTAAATTTCCAGATCGAAATGTGCATTTGCCCTTTGATTTAATGCAAATTCTCAAGCCGCAATTGGGGGATCGTTCCCGCCTAGATGATGATCAAGGCGCTTTCCTAGATGCTTTATTATTGGCGCAGGAAAATCTATGGTTATTCTATAATGGCTTTGATGTGAGTGATGGTGAAGTTCGTGAGCCATCCAGCGTGTTACAGGAATTGATCAACCATATTGCCCTGATTGCCCAATCTGAAACGGCATTATCTACGGATAATAAAGATATCAGTCCTGTTGATCATATGATTGAGCTGAAGGGGGTTCAAGTCCCTGAACATTTGCAGTGCTTATATCACATTCATACCTTACAACCTTTTGATCCAAATGGTTTTGAGTCAACAACACCGCTTCGTTTTCAAGATCAATGGTTCAATGTTGCACAACACATCCGTCAAGCGGAAATGCTTGCTAAACGTGAGGCTTGGGCAAATACACAATATCCTGTTGTTCAAGAAGAGCTCACTGTTTTGGATGCGCGACAGTGGATTCAGGATGTCACTTTCCCAGCACAGTTATATTTAAAAACTTTAGGCGTAGAGAATCTGCACGCAGAAGATATTCCCGCAATGAACGAACCCTTAATTCTGGATGGTTTGGCACGTTATCAGATTCGAGATTTCTTACAGAAACAATCGGCTCATTCTGCCGAAGATAATTGGTCTCAAGAGATTGGATTACTGCAGAATCAATTACCCATTGGCAAGGTTCAGCACAGTGCATGGAAAATCAGTTTGGCGGAGCAAGACAGTTTAAAAGAGCGTTTACAGCGTTATGCTGCTGATGTGACGTTGACAACGCAACGCCAGTGGCGAATTGACGCTGGTTTGGTTATGAATATCACAGTACCTCAGCAAGCAGGGCAGCATTGGGTGAGTTTGGATGCGTCAAGTGGTCGTGCTAAACGTCGTGCCAAAGTTTGGTTAGAATATTTACTTTGGTTAAGCTATTTAAATGTCGATGCTGAAAAGTCTAAAACGCTACAACGTATTGCGGTATTTAGTGATGTCACGATTATCAGTACCGGGTTAAGTTCAGAACAGGCGAAAGCATATTTATTGCCGTGGTTTAAAGCATTTGCCTATGCCCAATCGGAACCTCTGGTTCTGCCTGCGGCTTTGTTATTAAAGCCCGCTGAAAATAATAAGCAGTTGCAATGGTCACTCGGGACTGTTGAAGGTGGCTTAGCTGAACATCGTTTAAATGGACATGGTTTAAATGCGGATACACAACATCATGTGGAAAGGATGTTGATCGATAACTTTGCAGATCTTTTAAATGAATGGAATAAAAGCGATGCGTTTCTACCTTATGATTTGACTGAAATGGAATGGAGTAAAAAGCATCGGGATTGGCAATTTATTTTGCAAGAGCAAGATGCGACCGCATTGTTAAAACATGCTTGTGATCATTTTGGCTATGCGTTGTATCAGCCGATTTATCAGCATCAATTTGTTGCGGAGGAATAAACATGACTTCCGTAAATTCACAGTTACCAGCAGCACAAAACGGCACAGCCAAAAAAGTTTCGATTCAGCCGATTGAAGATATGCAATTTGCTGGATTGCACTGGATCGAAGCTTCTGCAGGTACAGGCAAAACCTATACGCTCTCAAGCTTGATGGTGCGGATTTTTTTAGAAAAATACTTACCGAGCCAAGTCATTGCGACCACATTTACCCGTAAAGCTGCGGCAGAATTGAAAACACGTATTCGCTTACGATTACAGGAAACATACCGCTATTTTGACTCATGTCGTGAATTAACCGAAGCGCAAGTCTTGACCAAAGCAGCCCAAGAGTCAGATCCATTATTTTCTAAAGTGTTAAAGATGTTTGCCTCACGGATTGCGTATGCCTGTGAACGCTTGAAATTGGTGATTGATCAGCTGGATGAACTTTTTGTTGGGACTTTAGACAGTTTTAGTCAGAAATTACTGCGTGAGTTTGCTTTTGAAAGTGGCAAAATCGAGCGGGCTGAAATTACTGATGATGCGAAAAGTTATAGCCAGCAACTGATTCACGATGTACTTCGCGCATGGATTCAAAAACAGCCCCAAGATATTGTGGATAGCTTGATGTTTGCGGGCGAGTTACATGGGGTCGATTATTATGTTGCAACGGTGGAACAAAGCTTAAATTTTGCCTCGGCAAATTTTATTGAGCCTAAATTTTCCAATGCAGATGTTCAGCTATTCCAACAGGCGATTGAACAGCTTGCCAAGATTCAACTGGATCAATTGCTGACTTTGCAAAGTTATTATTTATTGGATGGTGAGTTTTATAAATTTGCGAATGGGACAAAATTTAGAAATGATCGATTGAATCGTATTTTTGCCAAGAGCTTGCCGCGAATTATTCAAACCCTACAACAGCATGACTATAAGCATTATCTAAGTTCAAAGCTGAGTGCTGAAAAGTCCGACTTTGCAACCTTGATTAAGGTGATTCGGGAGCAGCAAATTTTTAAAAAAGCCGCACCTGAAAATGTACAATCCGATTTTTATCAACACACACTTATTCAACAATTACTCAGTATTTATGCGCAGATTGAGATATATGAAAATCAACTGCTTGGAACCAATACATTCTTAAAATACTATTTGGCAAAAGAAGTTAAAACACGTTTACCTCAAGTGTTACAGCAAAAGGGTGAAACCACCTTTGCACAACAAATTCGTACCCTTGCAGAGGCTTTGCAAGGTGAACAAGGTCAGCGTTTTGCGACCTTTGTTCATGCGCGTTATCCACTGATTCTGGTCGATGAATTTCAGGATACCAACCAAGATCAAGATGATATGTTGGCACAAATTTGGCGGCATCCCAACCGTGTCAAACAGGGTTGTATGATCATGGTCGGAGACCGTAAACAGGCGATTTATGGTTTCCGTGGTGGGGACATGTTGACCTTTTTAAAAGCACATCAGGATGTGTTTGGCAAAGCAGGGCATGAATATAATCTGATTTTTAATCATCGCTCAGTCAAGCCTTTGGTTGAAGTGGTTGATGCCTTATTTCAACGCCAAATGGATTTTGGTGAACAGGTCTGGTATACCCCAGTACAAGCAGGTCCTCGTCCGCATCCCGATTTACTGGATCAAGGCCATGTCAATCCACAGCCTTTAAGGTGGATCAAGCTTGAAGATAAAAATCAAGAAGCTGAACAAGTGGCATGGAAAATTCGCGAGCTACTCAATCAGGGGATTCAAGGCAGTTTATATTTTATTGAAAAATCAGTGCATCGTGCAGTAGATGAAAATGATATCGCCATCCTCTCTAAAAACCATGATGGCTTAGATAAAGCACAATCCGCGCTGGAATTTTTAGGGATTCGAACCAGTCGCCCCTCGAAAAAAAGTGTCTTTGAAAGTCAGATAGCAGGTGATGTTGGGGCTGTGCTTGCTGCAGTTTTGCATCCTTATCATGAAGCCAAAGTAAAACGGGCTTTGTTAAGCCGCCTGATCGGCTTTGATTTAAAAGCATTGATTGCCTTGGAACAGCATGCTGATGGTTTGAGTGTCTATATTGAACTGTTCGATCAGATTCGTGAGCTGTGGCTCAATCAAGGGTTTTTAACAGCTTGGCAATATCTGCTTAACCAATTTTCTGTCTGGACAAAATTGGTGGAAAAACACAGTCGTGACAATGAACGTGTGGTGGTGAATTTACGTCATTTAACAGAGTTATTGAGCCAGCACAGTGAAGATTATCAAGGTGCACAAAATCTTTATCATTGGTATTTAAAACAACTGACTTCACCGATGGAGAGAGAGTGGGAGATGGAACGGAAACTGTCCAATGAGGCAGGGGTTCAGTTGATGACCATTCACCAATCCAAAGGGCTTGAATTTAAGTTTGTGTTTTTATTGGGCGCTGATAAAGACTTTAAAGAGATCAATAAAACGCTGAATTTCTCGACGGTTGAACAGCTGAATGTACGAACAGGACAGAATGAACAACAGCGTGTGGTGGCGATCAATGATGCCAATCTACTCGATAAAAAAGACATTGAGCAGCACAATGAGCGCGCTTTAGCAGAACATCACCGGTTGTGGTATGTGGCATTGACCCGTGCCAGTTATCGGGTGTACGCGATGCTGAGTGATGTAAAGGAAAAATCTACAACAGGACTGGCATTTTGGCGTGGTCAGGGCGCAAATACGTTTCAGCATGCAGGAACAGCCATGCAAGCGTTATTGACCGAACGCCCACCACGTTTAGAAAAATCCAAGAGCGAAGTCCAATTGCCTTTACTTGCACAAGCCTTTCCTACTCAACGTTTTTATCCGCGGGGTAAAACCAGTTTTAGTGCGTTGGCTCAGCATTTAACTCGGCAACAAATTCAGGATGCTTTGGCCGTTTCTGAACAAAAACAGGATCGAGCAGAAGATGAAATTCAACAACCCATTGTTGAAATCATTACAGATGTGGTTCCTAGTCAACCGCTTGCATGGATCAAAGCCAATTTCCCAATGGGTACAATTGCAGGAAATTTCCTACATGAAATTTTTGAGCATATTGATTTTAAAGATACGCATTATTGGCGTTTGGAAATACGTCGTCGCTTTAAAAATGATTATTCAAGTTTATGGACGGAGTTACTGGAAAAATATCAGCAGGCTTTTCTCAACGACAATTCGAGTGAGGGCGTTTCTCAAACAGAACACGCTGTAGAAGAGACGCTGATTGATTGGATGGCTGAGTGGCTACAGGATGTTTTATCGACTCCGATTCTCAGTCATTTTAAAATGGGGCAACTTGAACCACATGAGCATTTAGCTGAGTTTCCATTTTATCTGGCTCTTTCAGATCGAGTTTTGGCAATTAAACGTATACATCAATTGTTTGATGAGCATGCCATTGCAATGCCTGAGTTTAAAGATGCCAATTCAGCACGTTATTTAAATGGGTCAATTGATTTGGTGTTTTTTGATGGTCAGCAATATCATATCGCCGATTATAAAAGTAATTTTTTGGGTGTAGATCAGCAAAGTTATTCCTTTGACGCTGTTCAGGACAGCATGTCACATG
Organism: Acinetobacter sp. 1125_18A; assembly: GCF_052824985.1. Classification (NCBI taxonomy): domain Bacteria; kingdom Pseudomonadati; phylum Pseudomonadota; class Gammaproteobacteria; order Moraxellales; family Moraxellaceae; genus Acinetobacter; species Acinetobacter sp. 1125_18A. Next base: position 157,188 of record NZ_VTDG01000005.1, on the reverse strand, counting down.
CCAGTTATTGGCTACAGGCTTCTTTGTATTTGGTGGCATTGCATCGTTATTTGAAAATCCAGCTCGAAGATTATCAAATTGATCGTGATCTGGGAGGCGCAACCTATTTGTATTTACGTGGTATGAATGGTCAAAGTGGACAAGGTTACTACTTCTGGCGACCCACGACGGAATTTATTTTAAGACTTGATGCCATATTGGGCTATTTTACTGAGGATAAATCCATTTGAATCGTGTGAATAGTTGCTTGAACATCTTTGCAAACAATAAGTTATTCTGTGGATAACTCTGTTGAAAACCTTGTAGATAACTCTGAGGATAACCGTGTGGAAAATAAACAGGATTTAGAAAGCCAAGTCCCGCAATGGATTGAGACATGGAGTAAATACATTTTAGCGCAGTATTCCACAGCTTCAGGATTAGATGAACAGACACTTGAATTAGTACAAGAAATTTTATTGGCGACCACACAAGGGGATAGCTGTATCTCCGCAGAGGCGCAAAACACCGCTTTATTAAAGCCATTGATTGTAGCGCCTGATATTGAACAACATGGTTTAGCTGAAACAGTGGTTGCACCATTTGTGCAACAGCATGGATTGATTTATCTATATCGTTATTGGCAGCTTGAGCGCCGTTTAGCGATACAAGTGGCACGGTTAAAACAGCAGAATATTCAACATGTTGATGTTGTTGCATTTGATCAGCTTCTCACCGATCCACATCAAAAAGCTGCCTTAACTATGGTGGCAGGCAATGCTTTTAATATTATTACTGGCGGACCAGGTACAGGTAAAACCTATACTTTGGCCAGAATCATTGCAGTATTGCAGCAAACCCTTCCTGATATTCGTATTGCAATGGCTGCGCCCACAGGCAAAGCCGCACAAAGAATGGGGGAAGCACTACAAAAATCATTGAGTGATCCAAAACTACACAGTTTTGGACTGAACCAACATCAATTTAATCCCATGACCTTGCATCGGTTATTGGGCTTGGGAAATCAGCATATTCCTCGTTTTAATCTACGACAGCCATTGCCTTATGATGTGGTCGTGGTTGATGAAGCATCGATGCTAGATTTAAATTTAGCCACGATGTTATTGGAAGCCATTCCTGACCATTGCCGTTTAATTCTTTTGGGTGATGCCAATCAGTTGGCTTCTGTGGATGTCGGTTCGGTGTTGGCAGATTTACAGAATGTACAATCATTACAGCACAATCAGGTCAATCTAAAGACCAGCCAACGCTTTAAAGATGGTGCCTTAATTGGAAAAATGGCACAGTTTATTCAAACGCAGAAAAATCAAAGTATAGACCGTGCAGAATTATTGGCGAATTTTGAGCAAGAGATTGTTGAGGCGAGTGCGCTTAAACCAGTTGAACTCAAAGTAAATATGCAAGATGTGATTCAGCTTGAATATCTGCCTGAAAAGATTTTGCCAACAGATCTAATCCAGTATTACCAAAAACTCAGTTTAGGTTTTCAAGCTTATTTTCAAAGTTTAAACAGCTATCTGATGGCCGAAGAGCCTCATCATCAGATTGAAGCGGTGACACAAGCGTTTGACCTCTATCGTATTTTAACGGCTGTTCGGCACGGCACATTGGGATTGAATAGCTTAAACCATGAAATGGAAAAAGCATTATTTGAATATCTTCCAACATTGGCTCGTTATGGTGACTGGTATGTTGGGCGTCCTGTGATGATGAGCTATAACGATTATCAACTTGGTCTTTCCAATGGAGATATCGGAATTTGTCTAAAACATCGCCAGCATGCTGATCGATTTGAAGTCTATTTCCCCAGTTTAGACAAATGGATTGCTGCAACGCGTTTGCCTAAATCGATGCAAACCGCTTTTGTTTTAACCATCCATAAGTCTCAGGGTTCAGAATTCACCCATACCGCCGTAGTTTTGGATGTTGCAGCAACACGTTTGTTGAGCCAAGAGTTGATTTATACCGCCATCACACGGGCCAAATCAGTGGTGAGTTTACTGGTTGATCGACAAGCATTTATCCACGCTTTAGACACTGCCACAACTAGAATGAGTGGATTGGTTAGCATGATTAACACGGCATAGTTATTTTGTAGTTTTTATTGATAATTTATCTCTATGTACGAAATTGCTTACATGAATTCGAGAGATTTGCGCATAGAGCTTCTTGTTACTTTTTGAGATGATGAAGCCATAAAGAACTCAGCAAGGATCGTTGAGTAAAATCGCAAAATAATAACAATTTAAAGTCGTGAGACTGCGAACTTACATGAAAGTAAGTGATAAGAGGAAACTTACAGCCGCTAAGCCTTGTAGTTTTGGGAGAGACTACAGGGCTTTTTTATTGAAATTAAATTCTGAATTTTTTACTTCAAAGAGAATCAAATTATTTAAATTTAATAGGTTTTTTAAAACGCTACAGCCATTGCCTCTATGTACGTTATTTCTCACATAATCTTGCGGTAAATGCGACTTCTGTTCAATGTCTGTCACAGGCATAATAAGTCACATAAGGACATAATTAGTCACATGGTTGTGAAATAAGTGTCATGTACAAAAACAAAAACTGCTTAGGGTACAAGCAAATACTATAAATAAGATAAGCACAATAACTAAACAAGAAACTACAGCGCAAAGGAAAAGCCCTAAGAGTAATCTTAGGGCTTTTTCATATTTTATCTGTTGCGTTTAAACCAAAACCGCTGTTTAAACTGACAATTTAAACCAATTCGGTTTCTGTTCGATCTGTGCCAAATAATGCTCGACGTTGTGTTTTAGGGATCTTAGGACACTGGCTAGAAATTTGATAAAGCGTTTGCGCCAGAGCAGGAATATGTGTTCCAACTACAGCTTTGCCTGTATTTAAAATACTGACACTAATATCACGCTCTGGATCAGCCCAGCAGAGAATATTGGAAAAGCCTAAATGACCAAAAGCTTGCCCCGTCATTGGCCCAAATATACCCACTGGGTTACTGCCGAGCATAGGCCCCAAAGCATAGCGCATCGGTGCAAGTAAGGTTCGGTCGATGTTGGTGGTTGATGTGGGCAAAGTTGCGCGGAATACCGTTTCAGGACTCATGATTTGCTTGCCGTTATATTGACCACCATTCAATAACATCTCAAAGAAGCGATTGGCTTGTTCAGCACTGGTGTAAATATTGCCAGCAGGGCATACCGTATCCATAAAACGTGGATCATTGGTCACATCGACAGCAAGCTGTAAGCCGCCACCGAGCACATGGTTTAAATATAAGTCTGTGCCGAGTTTAGGGTGTACACCAGTCGGGTAATTTAAAGCAACTTGATCTCTATATTCTGGTTTTAAGCCATAGTTAAAAAACTGCATATCCATCGGTTTTTCAATCTGTTCATGTAAAAACTGACGAATATCTTGTCCTGTTACCCGTTCAATCAATTCACCTAAAATATAGCCTGCAGTAACAGCGTGATAAGCCAAATGCGTACCAGCAGGTGAAATGGGTTGTGCAGCGTAAAGGTGTTGTAAAATTTGATCTTTGTCAAAAAGCAGTTCTGGGGTGACTTCCATTTCTATCCGTGGAATTCCACCACGGTGGGACAATAAATGGAAAATTGTGGCACGGCGCTTGCCATTTTGTGCATATTCAGGAATGTAATAACTGATTGGATCTAACAGATTGATTGCACCTGTTTCATCTAACATGTGAATCAACATTGCTGTAATTATTTTTGATGCTGAAAATAGGCAAATCGGGGTGTCTGGATTGGCAAGTACCGCATCTGAAGCCAGACCATCAGCAGAATTACCTGACGCATAACCCAGACTACGATTGAGAATAATCTCGCCTTTGCGTCTCAAGCACATGGTGATCAGGGGATGGTTGCCTGTTTGATACAGGTTTTCAATACTTTGCCAAATCTTTTCAATTTGTTGTTGGGTCATCCCTCCCAGTTCTGGAGAAACTTCATTTTTGCGCTGCGTGATACTGTTTAAGTCCTTGGGTACATAGCAGGTATTGGTTGAAAACAATTTCACAATCTTTTTCCATGATTATTTTTATTCCACGGCAGTGTGAACTGAGTTGAGCATGATGTCAGTGTCCCAATTGCCATGCGATTTGTAAAAAAAATGCAATAGTTTTGCAATTAAGCCTTATGGCATATGGTTGTACGATATTTTTGCAATCTCACCCCACTTCCTTTAAAATAGGCGACTGCTGTAGTGATGCACGGCAGTTAAATTGATTTTGAAGAATCAATTTGATTTGTATCAAATATTTAAATTAAGCATCTCGGAGAAATCGAATGGCTTTAACAAACGCAGATCGCGCAGAGATCGTTGCAAAATTCGCTCGTGCTGAAAATGACACTGGTTCACCTGAAGTACAAGTTGCTTTATTGACTGCTCAAATCAATGATTTGCAAGGTCACTTTAAAGAACACAAACACGACCATCATAGCCGTCGTGGTTTGATCCGTATGGTTAACCAACGTCGTAAGCTTCTTGACTATCTTAAAGGTAAAGATGCTACTCGTTACAGCGATTTGATTGCTGCTTTAGGTTTACGTCGTTAATTCGATTTAAACTTTTATTTTCGGATTATTGCATGCTGAATGCTGTACTGATGAAAACTAAAGTCTATCCAGTATTTACTGGATAAAAGGGAAGGGGCGAATATTCGCTCCTTCTTCGTGTTTAAAATTAGTCTAACTAAAGATTTATTGTCTAGTGAGGTCGGCTTCTAAGCTTTGTCATTTATGCGGTTGATGTGAATGCCAAACCTTAGGGGTCTCCACTAGAATAAAATTAGGAAACAAAAATACATGTCAATGTTTAATGTTATTCGTAAAGAATTTCAATATGGTCAACATCAAGTTGTACTAGAAACAGGTCGTGTTGCTCGTCAAGCAAACACGGTTCTTATTACAATGGGGGGCGTAACAGTACTGGTTGCTGTTGTTGCACAACCTACTGCTAAAGCGGGTCAAGACTTCTTCCCACTTACAGTTAACTATCAAGAAAAACAATATGCTGCGGGTCGTATCCCAGGTGGTTATGGTAAGCGTGAAGGCCGTGCTTCAGAAGCAGAAACTTTAATTTCTCGTTTAATTGACCGTCCAATTCGTCCGTTGTTCCCAGAAGGCTATTACAACGAGATCCAAGTTACTGCAACAGTTGTGTCTTCAGACAAAACTATGGACGCTGACATTGCTGCAATGTTAGGTACATCTGCTGCACTTGCAATCGCTGGTACACCTTTCCGTGGTCCAATCGGTGGTGCACGTGTTGGTTTGATCAATGGCGAATATGTACTTAACCCAAATTTAGAACAACTTGCTCAATCTGACCTTGACCTTGTCGTTGCAGGTACAGAATCTGCAGTATTGATGGTTGAGTCTGAAGCAAAAGAACTTTCAGAAGACCAAATGTTAGGCGCTGTGCTTTTCGGTCATGACGAAATGCAAATTGCGATCCAAGCGATTAAAGAGTTTGCTGCTGCCGCTGGTGCAACAGAATCAACTTGGACTGCTCCAGTTAAAAACGAAGATCTTCGTGCAAAATTAAAAGATGCATTTGAAGCTAAAATCTCTGAAGCGTATACCATTGCTGTTAAGCATGACCGTTATGCTGCTTTAGATGCACTTCAAGCTGAAGCAACTGCTCAATTCGTTCCTGAAAATGACGAAGCTGGTATTGCAGATGACTTAAACGAATTATTTGAAGATCTTAAATACCGTACTGTACGTGACAACATCCTTTCAGGAAAACCACGTATCGATGGTCGTGATACTAAAACTGTTCGTGGATTAGACGTACAAGTGGGTGTGTTAGATCGTGCTCATGGTTCATCATTATTTACACGTGGTGAAACTCAGGCGTTGGTTACAACGACTTTGGGTAATACACGTGATGCGTTGATGGTTGATACCTTGTCTGGTACAAAAACTGACAACTTCATGTTGCATTACAACTTCCCTGCATATTCTGTAGGTGAAACAGGTCGTGAATCTGGTCCTAAGCGTCGTGAAATTGGTCATGGTCGTTTAGCACGTCGTGGTGTACAGGCTGTTCTTCCACCAGCTGATCGCTTCCCGTATGTGATTCGTATTGTATCTGACATTACTGAATCAAATGGTTCATCTTCAATGGCTTCTGTATGTGGTGCTTCATTATCACTTATGGATGCAGGTGTTCCTCTTAAAGCGCCAGTTGCGGGTATCGCAATGGGTCTAGTAAAAGAAGGCGAGCGTTTTGCTGTTCTTTCTGACATCTTAGGTGATGAAGATCACTTAGGTGATATGGACTTTAAAGTTGCTGGTTCTGCAAATGGTATTACTGCGCTTCAAATGGATATCAAAATCGAAGGTATCACAGAAGAAATTATGGAAGTTGCGTTGAATCAAGCCTATGCAGGTCGTATGCATATTCTTAATGCAATGAACCAAGTGATTTCACGTGCACGTCCTGAAATTTCTATGCATGCGCCAACATTCCAAGTGATCAACATCAATCCTGATAAGATCCGTGATGTGATTGGTAAAGGTGGTGCGACAATCCGTCAAATCACAGAAGAAACAAAAGCAGCGATTGATATCGAAGATAACGGTACTGTCCGTGTATTTGGTGAAACGAAAGCGGCTGCTCAAGCTGCGATTGCAAAAATCCAAGCGCTTACTGCTGAAGTTGAACCAGGTAAAATCTATGCTGGTCGCGTGATTCGTATCGTTGAATTTGGTGCGTTTGTAAATATCATGCCAGGTACAGATGGTTTACTTCACATCTCGCAAATTTCAAACGAACGCGTTGCAAACGTGACTGATATTTTGGCTGAAGGTCAAGACGTTAAAGTTCAAGTTGCTGACGTAGACAACCGTGGTCGTATTAAATTAACCATGAAAGATGTAGACCAAGCATAATATTTGCAAGGTTTAAATCCTTTAGGGTTTGATTAAAATTTAATACAGAAAAGACTGCCTTGTGCTTCGCCAAAGTTACAACTTTGGCTTGCTCAGGGCTTTTTTTATGGCATGATGCATAACAATAAAGACCAAAAATATCGTGAATATGCAAAGCTTTTATTTTTTTCAACACACAGATGAACCTTATACCTGTATACAAAAAGAACCTGTTTTTAATGCAGAGCAACAATTTGTCTGGGTGGATTGTACCCGTGAAGATGTGGTCAATCGTGCTGAGCTATGGCAAAAAGAAATCTATAATTCGACTGAAATTCATCTCAATGAATACCATATTCGAGATATTTTAAATATCGAACATCCATGCGCATTTGATGCAATGGAAGATTATGATTTATTGATTTTTCGTAAATTAATTACCCCAGATGATCAAATCGATAGTGGCGAAGATGCCCTTGAACAGCATGATCGTGTTTTTGGTTTGGCGTCCTCGCCAGTCAGTTTTATTATTACTTCACAAGCTTTAATCACCATTCATGAAAAGGGCAACCATGCCTTTGAAAGTTATCTTGCACGTATTTTCAATATCATGAATAAGAGTTTAGAAGAACAAAATAAACCACGTAAATTACCGACTACGCCTTTAGATTTAGCACTACGCTTGCTGAATAGTATGATTGATGGCTATTTGGATTTACGTAATCCTCTGTCTCGTCGGGTTGAATTCTGGCAACAAGAACTTTTGCAAGGCAATCGCCGCTTTACCAAGTGGCATCAACTGTTTCAGGAAAATCTGGTTTTTCAACAAATTGAAAATTTGTGCGAAGAACAAATAGATTCCCTACAGGAACTTCGAGATGAAATTGTTGAAAATTATGCGCATTTAAAAGGTAAAAAGCGCACTGAAAAGCAAGATATTATGTTGGTTCGCGTGGATGATCTGGTTAGCCATGTTGAGCGTATTCAAAAATATACGGTACGCTTAAGTACCGCAATTCAAACTGCAATAGATTTACACTTTTCTGCCATTGCCAATCAAACCAATGAGAATATGCGAATTCTTGCGATTATTACTGCGGTGTTTGCGCCATTAACCTTATTAACAGGGGTATATGGAATGAATTTTGAGTTCATTCCAGGTCTACGTAGCCCGATAGGTTTCTGGGTGATGCTGGGTGTGATGTTGGGCTGTACGATTGGGCTGTTAATCTATTTTTACCGCCGTCATTTGGTTGGACGTGGTGAAAGAAGTGTGATTGATATGTTGGCACAACAACATAAAAATCAGCACGTCAATTTACTCTGGTTTTTAGATTATGAACCGATCAAACAAACCATGAAAGAAGTCGAAAAAATCACAAAACTGAAATAATTAAGCATTATTCTAGTTGAGGATTTATCTGAGCTGTCTTTTGTAAAATTAAGTAGAGTTGATCTTTTAATCTTAATTTTTTCCGCTTGAGCTGCTCAATATTTTCATGAATATGATTGAGTGGATCAAGCTCAAGGTGACTGATTTCACGATCAAGTTCATCGTGGTCAATCAAAAGTTTAGCAAAATGCGGATCTTCTTGTTTTAAACTACACATGAGATCGCGGTGTTCTGGGAACATGTGTTTCAACTTTTTATTCATTACTTTCGAATTCATCAGAGCTCATTAACCTCTTTGTCAGAAAATTCTAAACGAAAAAACAAAAACGGAGAGACAAGTTCTCCATCATGACAGGTTAAATATTAACCTGTCACTAGGCATTAACATTTTGAAATGAATTAATGAGTATGAAGGTGAAGATGTTTGACTTGTTTACGCAATTGTTGAACTTCATCAAGTAAATCCATCATCATTGCAACGGCAGATAAACTGGCTTCAAAGTCACGTTGTAAACGATAAGCACGACGTGCGCGTGAGATGTCTTCTCCAAAAAATTGATGAATACGGTCTTCAGGACGTGCAGGTAAAATTTCATATTCAAGCAATTGCAAAATCCAATCCGGACTTTGACCGCATGCCTCAGCAAAGTGCTTGAGATCTAGATTTAGGTTTTCATCCACGATTTCTGCATCATGGAAACCGTCATAGACAATTTCACGATATTGAATAGTTGTCATGATTGCTCTCCTTTAGCAAGGCTATGTTGGTATCTATAAAATTATGAACGAGGATTAAAGTCAGTAAAAGCATCAGCAAATTGTTGATAGGCTTTTTGCTGTGTTTCGCTGGTTGCTTTGGGATAAACAATATTGATCACCAAATAAAGATGACCTGGGGTTTTATGCGGTATCCCTTTGTCTTTTAAACGGAGTTGCTGATTGGGTTTGGCATTTTGTGGCACAGTAACTTTTACTTTACCTGCTGGGGTATCAATTTCAATACTTTGACCAAGTGCTGCTTCCCAAGGTGTAACATCAACCGTGTAATAGACATCAGCACCTTCAACACGGATACGGTCAGTGTCTTGGTATTGGATCTCAATATAAAGATCGCCATTTTCACCACCGTTAATTCCAGCTTGCCCTTGTTTTGCAAGGCGAATTTGCTGACCTTCTTTCATGCCTTTGGGGATTTTAACTTGAAGGGTTTTCCGTTGTACCTCGGGTTCACCATAGGCATTATAGGTTGGGATTTGTAAGGTGATACTCTGGGTTGCGCCTTCATAACCAATGCTTACAGGAATTTCAATACTGGCATGTTGGTCTTCACCTTTATAGCTGCGTTGTTGCTGAGAGCCGCGTTGCCCAAAATCTTGTTGATGTCCACCGCCAAAACCACCACCGAAACGTCCAAATAGATCTTCAAAACCACTAAAATCTTGTCCACCACTGCTACTGTACGAACGATGGAATTGGCTACCATCAAAACCACTTTGTCCTGTAGATTGCCCTCCAAACCCACCTGTATTGGCATAAGGATTGTCGAGTTCAAAATCGTATTGCTTTTTCTTTTCTTCATTACTTAAGGTGTCGTAGGCGACATTGATAGTCTGCATTTTTGCTTCAGCATCGGTTTCTTTACTCACGTCAGGATGATATTTACGTGCGAGTTTTCGATAAGCTTTCTTAATTTCGTCTGGTGTCGCATTTCTAGAAACACCCAAATCTTCATAATAATTTTTTGCCATACTTAAGGTCATTATTTTGTTTAACTTTATTCTAGTTTTATGCCTTTTTGGCTACAGATGGAAGAGCAACTTAGTGTGGTTATTGTTTCAAAACTTATCTAGCACAAAAGCCCGCTTATTGCTGATAAAGGTGGTGTTTCATGTTCTATGGGCTTTGTGTGTTCGGGTTGGTGCTTTGGTGAAGTAAATGACGATTCTAAATAGCTATTCAACCTTTTAATTTATAAAACTTGTTGATTATGCTTTGAATTTTAATTGAAAAAAAAGAGCAAACTGAATTTGCTCTTTTCTTGGTAAAAATCGATAGTTAAATTTTTGCAAATTTAAACCATTCAGATCTTAATAGATTAACTCAAATGCTCACCAAACAGATTTAAAGCTTCTTTTGCAGTGAACTGATATTTTTTATTGCAAAATTGGCAATCCATTTCAATTGGATTTTGAATTTCTAGAGTTTCTTTGACCGCATCTAGACCAATCTGGATCAATGCATTTTTGCATTTATCGCGTGAACAGGTGCAATTGAATTGAAGCTGTTCAACATCTGGCAGACGAACTTCTTCTTCATTGTATAAACGGTAAAGAATTTCTTGTGCAGTTAAATCCGTCAATTCTTCAGGCTTTAAGGTCTGCGTCAACATAATCAAACGTGGCCATAAATCTTCATCTACACGTTGTTGTTCTTCTTCATTATTACGAGGTAATAACTGAATCAGTAAACCGCCTGCATTGTGATGGGTGCTTGCCAAGACAATACGTGTTGGAATTTGTGCAGAAAGGTCATAATACTGCATTAAACAAGCCGCAAGCGTTGGTTGATCAAGTGGCACAATTCCTTGATAACGCTCACCAAATTCAGGTTCAATATTGATAAATAACACAGGTTGTTGCAAAGTGCTGAGCACAGTACTGCTGTCTTCACTCAACATAAAATGCGGATCTTCTTCATAGTCTGCAAGTGCACGTACATCCCCTAAATGGTTGCATTCAGCCATCGCCCATTTGAATGTACCTTGTGCTTGAATTTGTAAGCTAATACGTCCTTTAATTTTTAATGTGCTTGCAAGTAATGCTGTTGCACTCAACATTTCACCCAATAAAATGCGCACAGCAGGCGCATAATTACGCTGCGATAGAATCGTTTGTAGTGCTGTATCTAAATGTACAATTTCACCACGTACAGGGCTATCTTCAATATAAAAACGTTGACGTAAATCAGACATAAAATTCTCCAAATCCCTGTTTAGATGGTGGCGATATTATAAATCACAAGTTTATTTCACCTGAAAAACGGTGCATCTTAAAGTTAATTTTCGTCATCACGCATAATATTAATACGATCATGCTTGGCATGTGTGGTTTGAGCTTTTGCTGTGGGTCTTTCTAAGCCTGATTCATCCAAATCTGGAACATCTTTATATTGTTCAGGATTGTGGTTTTCAACTTGCGCATCGCTTTCAAACAGGTGCTCAAGCTCCGAAATAAAGTCCCGATAGCTTTCAAAAAGCTTTTGCTCATCGGTATAAATACGCTGTTGACGTGTTAACAGTTCTTCATCGTAGTTTCTAAATAGCTCAACACTATCATAAGCCTCTTGTTTACTCATGCCCAGTTCACACAATGCTCGATAACCCATCCCCAATGAAGTCAAATAGGTTTCACGCCAAATATGTTTAACTCCGACATCACGCAGGAGGTGCATGTGATAACGATCTCGTGCTCGAACCAATAAGGTAAGGTTTGGATAATTGAGCAAAATATGTCGCGCAACATTCATTGAATCTTCAACATTATCAATTGCCAATACAAAAACCTTGGCCTGCTCAATTCCGGCTGCACGGAGTAAATCGGGTTGAGTCACATCGCCATAATACAAAGTACCACCATAGCGTCGAACAAAATCAATTTTTTGTAAATTATTATCAATGGCGGTAAAGGTAAAATGACGGATACGCGCCAAACGAGCAACAATTTGCCCTACACGACCAAAACCAGCAACAATAAGAGCAGGGTGTTCGTTGGGAATTTCATCGTATTTCGGTGCACTGTCTTTATTGATTAATGGCAATACTTGTGTACTTACCAACCAGAAGAAGATAGGGGTCAGTACCATGGATAAGGTCACAATTAAGGTGATGGGCTCCATGATTGCTTCAGCCAGTACTTTTTCGCTTTTTGCCACGTTTAATACCACAAAGGCAAATTCACCCCCTTGGGCTAAACAGGTTGCGACCATTAAACTGTTGGTCCAACTCATTTTTTTATAACGTGCAATGGCTGCCATCACGATCATTTTGATTAGAATTAAACTGACTGCGCCACCAATAATCAGTAATGGCATATCTGCAATTAACGAGATTTGCGTGGTCATTCCCACCGTCATAAAGAATAAACCGAGCAATAAACCTTTAAAGGGCGCAATACTGGCTTCAAGCTCATGACGGAATTCAGAGTCAGCCAGAAGCACACCTGTTAAAAAAGCGCCTAAGGTTGTGCTGATCCCGAGTGTATCCATCAATAACACCACACCCAGCACAATAAATAGGCCAACGGCTGTGATCAGTTCTGTTGCACCACTTTTTGCCACAAAGCGGAAAAATGGTCGCATCACATAACGACTAAATAGAAATAAACCTGTGAACGTGGCGATAATCGCAGCAAAGTAAGCAACGCCATGATGACTCGATTCGCTGCCTGCCAAGAGTGGTATGATGGCAAGTAAGGGAATCGCAGCAATATCCTGAAACAGTAAAATCGAAAAGGATTGCTGACCATGAGTGGTATTGAGTTGTTGTTTTTCTTCCAAAAGCTGTAAAACAAAGGCGGTTGAAGAAAGTGCTAAGGCAAAACCAATCACAAAACTTGCGGGGAGTGATTGTTGAAAGATTAAATAGATGGTTCCCATCAGCACCAAACCAGTAACCCCGACCTGTAAACTTCCCATCACAAAAATGGATTGGCGCATTTCCCATAAACGCTGTGGGCGAAGTTCTAAACCAATCAGGAACATCAGTAAAATCACCCCAAATTCTGCAAGGTGCATGATTTCCTCTGGATCATTGGCGATGTTAAACGCGCTTGGACCTAGAAGTATTCCTGTAAATAAGTAACCCAGTACGGTGGCAATACCGAGTTTTTTCCCTAGAGGAACCAGAATTAATGCTGCACCAAGGAAGATGGTGATTTGGAGTAACAGTGACATTCACTTGCCTTAAGTTTTTTTCTTTCTTTAGAAATTGTAGCGTGATTTTGTGATTGACTTGGAGATATTTATTAAGAAATTGTCTTTTTACCCAATAAAAATTTAAAAGTGATTAGCGAGGTAAAAACGAGAACTGATGTGTAAATAAAGACGTGATAATAAATTGTATTGAAAATCCATTACTTTATATGGCGGTAGATTTTTGCATTTTTCTAAATGATCTATTTATGCTGATGATCGTGGGCTTAAATGAAATACTATATTTTTCAATTTATTTAGAAAATCTTAATATAACTTAAGCCCAAATAAAAGTGATACTGTGTTTTTAGAATTCTTGATATTAAATTATTATATATTTGAATATTATAAATTTAGTAAGTAGTTAATTTATCTTTTAACCTGTATTTCTCTCTTTAGTTGGTTTGGTTTAATTGTTAAATAAAAATTAATACTTTGTTTACAAATGATAATGATTATCATAAAATAATTTTGTTAACCCTAATTTCAAGAACAATTGACAATTCTAAAAAACTAACTTTTTGCTATGCATCAATGGAATGTCAATAGATACAAGTATTAATTTTTTATTGTGGTGTCATTATGTCTAAAAATAAAATTTGTATATTTTTGATTAATTTAAGTTTATTGAATAATGCTATAGCAAACTCAAATATAGTCACACTACCTACAATTTTTGTAAATGCTTCATGGGAGGCTGGTCAAGGCGGGTCGTCAGAACCATTAAATTGTGATCAATATAGTACGAGTTCTGGTCGATATGCTGAATGTGAAGCTGAACAGTTAAGACTAGAGCGTTTATATGAAAATTTAGGTGGTGGAGACCATGGTGGTCCATCACCAAGTGCAAAATTAGACATACTTGATGTAAACGCGAAAACAGAAGATTCAGAAAATAAAGAATGTTCTACTAACAATCCAATTATGATTGCTGATGGGCGAAAAGTACTAAAAGAACAAGATTTTTCAGCTCAAGGGGAAATGCCTTTAGAGTTTACACGTTATTACCATTCATTTAATGAACTGCCTGATTATGATAAAAATGGTAGTCCATTAAATAGTTATGCTAATTTTTATAATAGAATCGGGAAATGGAGACATAGCTATAGTTATAATTTATTGGTAAATAAGCAAAAACAGGCAATTCGTCAATTACCAGATGGTAGTTATCATCATGTTATGCAGCCAGCTACAGTCAATTCAAAAAATAATTTATGGACTGTTACTCTATCAGACGGAGGTATTGAGATTTATAGTGGTTATGGTGATTTATTAAGTAAAAAAAATGCTTATGGTATTGGTTGGATGCTTTCTTATGATGAATATAACAACAGATTAATTAAAGTCACACATACCAATGGGAGTAGTATTGATTTCACTTGGAATAAAGATGGTATGTTGAGTTCCGTAACAGCTCCAGGAGGGAAAAAATATAATTATATTTATGATATGTATACGTACTATTTTCAAGTTTGGGGAAGTTTCACTAAGAGTGACACCCCCTATTTGGTTTCTGTAATTTATCCGGATAATTTAGGTACACGTACATATCATTATGGAGAGTATAGAGCAGGTCCTCAAGTACTAAGTGGAATATCGATTAATGGTAAGCGTTATAATAGCTATTTTTTTAATGGAAACAAAGCAGTCCAAAGTGGCCGGAGTGATGGTACACAAGTTGATAGGTTAACTTTTGGTGATAATTATACAATTGTTACCAATCCTTTAGGTGCAGTTATTAAATATATTTATACAGATAATAAAAAAAATAAACTGGCTAAAGTAGAAAGAAGTGGGGTAAATAACTGCCCGAATAGCAGTATGGAAAATACTTACGATAACAATGGATATGTGATTTCCACCAAAGACTGGAATGGCGTAGAGACACAATATCAGCGTGATCGTTTTGGCAGGGTCACTCAAGAAACTGTAGGTGTCCAAAATGGTAATATTTCCAATGCGTATATTAAAAAATATAGCTACCTTTGGGAAACCAGTTTTATCACTCAAATTCAAATACTTGATGGATCTAATCGTTTAATTAGAGAGGAAACCTATAGTTATTATGCTGCCAATGAACCCGCTAGAAATCGTCTTAAAAGTCAAACGATCTGTAGCAAAACAGGGACAACCATCTGTAGTATAATTGCTTATGGCTATAGTTTGCACACGAATGGAATGCTGAGTGCTGTAGTGATAAATAGCAATGGTAAAAATACGGTTTACAGTTATGCTTATGAAGGTGGTCTATCCCAAATTAAAAATGCATTGGGGCATGTTACCACTTATGCGCCACATAATAATCTACGACAGCCGACTAGTGTAACTTACCCGAATGGTTTGTATGAATCTTATAATTATGATGCACGTGGTCGAATTACTAGTATTAGTCAATTGTTTGGAGGGTATACGCATTATCGTACTATTACATTCGAGCATGGCCCATTTGGTGTAACTCAAACTAATCGCAGTGGAATGAGAGGGTGGTTTTATAATTACAAGTCGATCAGAGAGTCTATTGATTACAATGATAATGGTACAGCCGCTCAAATCACTCATGGTCAAGGGAGTCAAGTTTTAACTAGCCAAGAATATCAATATTCCAATCTTGGACAACCCCTTAGTGTCCGCTTTAAAGAAGGTAGTTCGGTTCGTTATTCTAAAACTAATCAACATAATCAACTGGGATGGACAACTGCAGATCTAGGGAACAATGGACAAAACCAACGCTATGAATATGATGCCAATGGAAATGTTACTAAAAAAACCGGCTCCTTGGGCAAAATCACGACATATGCTTATGATCTTCACGACAATTTGAACAAGGAAAGTCGCAGTGATGGTTCGACTATTCTATATAACTATGATGCTATTGGGCAATTGATCAGTGTTCAAGATGCGAAAGGCAATACAACGACATATCGTTATGATGGGTTTGGGCAACTGTTATCAACCAATAGTCCAGATACAGGGTTAACCCAATATCAATATGATCCAGATGGTAATCTGATTCGTTTAACACGTGCAAATAATGTCAGCACAACATATAGCTATGATGCTTTAAATCGCCGAACTAGAGCGCAGACAGGTGATCAGATTCAAAGCTGGGTTTATGACAATTGCAGCAATGGCGTTGGGCAGTTGTGTGCAACTGCCGATGGGATCACATCTACAGGTTATGGATATAACCTGGATGGCCAACTTGCTGTCCAAATTAAAAATATAGCTGGCGTTACTTACTCAACCTATTGGAGTTATGACGGTTTGGGTAATTTGCTTGAAGAAAGTTATGGAAATGAAAATAATAAAGTTATTTATGAATATGACGAATTAAATCGAGTAAATGCAGTTAAATTCAAAACAGCAAGCTCAACACAGACGATTGTCAGCAATGTCACATATGAACCCTATGGCGGAATTAAAAATTGGACCTATGGCAATGGTCTATCACGACAAACCAGCTATGATCAGGATTATCGTCTAATTGGTATTACTGCTCCGGGAGTGCAAAATCTTAGTCATCAATATAATGCCAATAATTGGATCACTCAGATCAATAATGGTTTAGATAACAATAAAACCACCAGTTATAACTATGATCTACTTGGACAATTAAACCTTGCTTCTTCAACCCAATATACTGAACGCTGGCAACAAGACAGCAATTACAATCGGACCAATCGTATAGGCAATACCAATGCCGTAACCAACTATGTACTTGGTCAGGGAAATCGTTTAACCAGTACAACAGGCGCTGAAGCGAAAAACTTTAGTTATGATGTTTTGGGTAATTTAACCCAAAAGACAGGCTATGCTGGAACGGTTAATTATAGCTATGATGGCTTTAACCGTCTGAAAAGCGTAAATACAGGTGCTACGGTAAGTTATGACTATGATGTCTTTAATCTTCGAAGCCGTAAATCTGGCAGTGGTGGAACCGTTAATTATATATATGCACCTGATGGTCGATTGCTTGCGGAGAGTCCTTTATCTAGCTCACAAAACGGCAGTTTAGCAAAGAGCTATATTTGGCTAGGTGGTCAACCGATTGCTGTGCTAAGCAACAATCAATTTTACTATATCCATAATGATCATTTAGGCCGTCCAGAAGTCATTACTGACTCAAATCAAGCTGTGGTGTGGAAATCTCAACTGAGCAGTTATGACAGTGCTGTGGTGCAAAGTAGTATTGGGGACTTTAACTTAGGTTTTCCTGGGCAATACTATGATGCTGAGAGTGCGCTTTGGTATAACAGGAATCGTTATTATGATGCAAGTATAGGGCGTTATACTCAGAGTGATCCGATTGGATTGGCGGGTGGTTTAAATACATATGCTTATGTAGGAAATAATCCAGTTAATCATGTAGATCCAACCGGAACAACATCAACTGTCATCAAAATATTGCCTATGGCTGGTGGAGCAGCAGCAATTGATGGACCATTTCCTATTGGTGATGCAGTAGGTCTTGCAATAATTGGAGGAGCAGCCGCTTATGATTTATATAAACATTGGAAAAACCCAGCGATTGTGTCTAATGGCTATTCTCCAGGTTTTTGGCCTGCCGATAAAGGGGCTAGAGAATGGGGGAAACGTAATGGGGTGAGCAAAGGAGAGGTCAGCGACCGACTTCATGGTGTAAAAGATAGTTGTGGAGGAGGTGCTGCAGAAAATTTTGGAGTTAATCCTCAGACTGGTGATGTAGAAGATTCTAATGGTGAATGGGTTGGTAATTTAAATGATGAGTGATAAAGAAAAAGAATCTATTGGTACTATTGGTCTATCTTTAAATGGGATAGATTTGGATCCTATCCAAGTTACTAAGATATTGTTATTGAATCCAACTAAAAGTTTCATGAAAGGGGATACCCATACTACATCGTATGGTTCCAACACAGTACGGAAACTTGGATACTGGAGATATACTTTACCAAGAGACCCCGACATTTCTAAACAAATTTTAAAACTAGTTGAATTGTTAGAGTCTCATTATTTTGACCTGGGAAAATTAGATAATATTGATAATGCATATATAGATGTTTTCTCAGCAAAAAATATTATAGATGGTGATGTTGTCTTTAATTTTAATTTAAACGCTGGTCTTGTTCAAAGAATAGCTAATTTAGGGCTTACGTTAAATTTTGAACTATGTGGTGTATCGGAAGAATGATGCTAAGTAGAGATGAAAAATGAAAAAAATTATATTTTCTATTGTGACAATTATTCTATTATCTTTATGTTGGTTTGTTTATGAATTATATCAAGAACTAAAAGGTAAAGGAGATTGGGAGACAATCCATATAGTAGAATCAAATAATAGAAATCCAAATTGGAAAATCATACCGCAACCATTTGGAGAACCGTTCACTCTTCTAGGAATTACAACAGGAAATCCAAATAATCCATATGTATGGGTGGCTTTAAATCTTGAAGGTGAAATAAAGTATGTGCCTCAAAATGTTGGTTTTCAACTATCGTGTAATGATCTTAAAAAAATAAATGAAAATTATGAGGTTAAATCAAATGTTTATAATTTTTTAAAATCTAAATGTATAAAGTAAAGATGATTAATGAACTAATAATATTTTTAAATTCATATTGAAATCTATTAGGTTTTTTAAGTTGTAAATTATTGTAGAAACTACATATTAATGAGTTTGTAATGAAAATATCCATAATTAGCTTTATTTGCCTGATGATCACTGGATGCAGTTTTATAAATGTAGACCGCTGTCTGGATAACGGTGGTCGCTGGGATAAACAAAAACAAGAATATATCTATCAAGAATGATTTTAATCGTGGTTATCTTTCTATACCTTATAAATTAACACCACACACTTAGCCGTTTTAGTATGGGAGAGCTTGTTTGGACACTGAATTAAAAAACTATATGAATCCAAGATATATAATTTGCGCAATGATTGATTCATGCTTTATTGATTTAGATACGCTCATCGGCTGGGCTGATATGAACATAAGTCGTGTTGATACTCCTAGGGATTGGCTATTTTCTGTTTCTTTAGCTACTGACCTGAAAGATATAAATGATGGTATTAGATGTGGTTTAGCAAATGAAAATATGCTGGATCATAACTTAATCGATTCACTTTTCATTGGTTTTGCTTACATTCGGTATAAAAAAGGCGAAATAAATATCAGTGAATTAGATAAAATTTTATCTGAATATTTCGTTTCTGATAGAGCGCTTTTTAATGAAGATGATTTATTTACTTATTTTTATAAACCAAACTCTAATTCTCAATTAGTTCATGATATTAATTTAAAATTTGCTGAGTATGAATCTATTAGCAGAAATGCTTTTGAATATTTTCATAATGATAAAATAATTAAAGCATTAATAGATTGATTTTTATATAATTAATTCAATTTTTTTGAATAGCATTTGCTATTCAAAAATAGTGAGTACACAAATTCATTTTTAAACAAAATTGCATACTCACATCACTTCTAAAATACGCAATACAACACAAACTCAACTCAACTCTTGCGGATCAACATCTATGGTGACTTTCATCGTAGAGGGTTTGCTATGTAATAGCTGTTGCCACCATTGGCGAATATAAAAATGCATTTTTGCCCGATCTTGAGAAAGCAAAACCACATGGGCTTGGTAACGCCCTGCTTTACGCTCCATTGGGGCTGGAATAGGCCCCCAAATATCAATTAAATTCTCTTCGGCAGTTTGTCTAAGGAGCTGTGTCATTTCAGTCAGAAACTTTAAATTTTCTTCCTGATGTTTTGAATCACAACGGATCAAAGCTGTATAACGAAAGGGTGGAAGTAGCGCGGCTTGGCGATCTTTTAAGGTTTGTTTGGCAAAGGTCCGATAGTCATTATGAATCAAGGTGTTTAATAACGGATGATCAGGTCTTAGGGTTTGTAAATAGACCTCACCTTTCATTTCACCACGACCCGCACGACCTGCAACTTGAATAATTAATTGCGCAGTACGTTCTGTGGCACGGAAATCCACACTCAACAAACCTGCATCAATATCCAAAATTGCCACTAAGGTGACATAAGGAAAGTGATGTCCTTTTGCCAGCATTTGAGTGCCAAGTAAAATGGTCGGTTCACTTTTTTGGATTTGATCATAAATCTTTTGCCAACTACCAACCCGACTGGTTGAGTCACGATCTACGCGCAAGACGGGGAAGTGAGGGAACAGCTCATTCAAGGTTTCTTCAACTTTGGCAGTTCCCATGCCAATTGGCTTTAATTGTTGTTGATTGCATTGAGGGCAAGCATCAGGCATACGATTAATCGTGCCACAATGGTGACAATGTAAATGCTGATAAGGCTTTAAATGCAGGGTAAAGTGAGCATCGCAGTTGGGGCAATTGGCCTGCCAACCACAGCTTTCACAGATAAGCACAGGGGCATAACCGCGGCGATTTAAAAAAATCAGAACTTGTTCTTTTTTCTCTAAACGTTTTTTGATTTCAGCAATCAAAACATCACTTAAGCCATGCTGTTTTTTTGCCACTTTTAAATCAATCAAATGCATTTTCGGCATGATTGCGGCACCAGCACGTTGATTTAACTCAATCCGTGTCAGCTTTTCTTGGCGAGCAAGATAATAACTGTCGATGCTTGGTGTGGCCGAACCTAAAATAATCGGGCAATTTTCTAAATGTGCACGATACATGGCCACATCGCGAGCATGATAGCGGAAGCCTTCTTGCTGTTTAAACGAAAGATCATGCTCTTCATCTAAAATAATCAAACCCAAATGCGGCAAAGGCGTATAAATTGCAGAACGTGTACCTAAAATAATAGAGGCTTTGCCCGTTTGCGCATGCTGCCATGCTTGTAAACGTTTAGTGTCATTTAACCCTGAATGTAGTAAGGCAATATTGCAATGAAAACGTGATTGGAAACGGCTGATGGTTTGTGGGGTTAAGCCAATTTCAGGCACTAAAACCAGAACTTGTTTGCCTTGTTTAAGTACTTCATGCATCACTTGCAAATAAACTTCGGTTTTACCACTCCCAGTTAAACCATCCAGTAGAAACGCTTGATATTTTTTTTGCGCTTTTAAAATCGCTTGAATGGCTTTCTTCTGATCGTCATTTGGCGTGAGTGGCATCTGTGCCAATTGCACAGGTTCTGGCGTGACATTTTGTGGTTCTAAATCACAACGAACAATGTCTTTTTTCTCAAGGACTTTGAGTGTGGCTGTTTCAACACCACTTAAATTAAGAATGTTTTCCTGTGTCCCTTTCGGGTGTAGCTTTAAAATTTTATAGGCTTCTTGTTGTTTTTCAGAACGCTTAACTTTGTCTTCGGCATGTAAGTCTAAAAGTTTCCAGATACGTGCCAATAAATTATAAGGTTTACCTTGGCGTAATAAGGTAGGTAACGCCGTTTGAATCACTTCACCGATAGGAAATTGATAATATTGTGATGACCATGTCAATAAACTTAAAACTTTACTGTCTAGAATGGCCTGTTCATCTAACAGTTCAGTAATGGCTTTGAGTTTAAAATGAGAATCCACAGGTTCATCAATCGGTACTTTCTTGACAATAACACCAATCAGATTTTGTCTGCCAAAAGACACTGCAACACGCGCACCGACTTCAGCTTGCGCATATTGTTCAGCGGTGACTTGGTAATCAAAGCAGTCATTCAAATAGACAGGAACAGCAACTTGAATACGATAAATCGTCTGTGGCGTAGCAAGGGTATTCGACATTTTTAATTTAGTGACTCATTAATTTAGTGAGGCTGTGATGAAATTGTTTCATGTCCAGATTCGGCTTGTGTTAGAGTGTAACAGTCATCTATAAACATGAATATGAATGATTTATAGGGTATGACGCAACAGCGTAATCAAAAAATTTTGGAAAACTAGAGCATAATAATGCCAGCATATCAATTTACTGCAATTGATGCTTCAGGAAAGCAGCAAAAAGGCGTGTTAGAGGGAGATTCCGCACGCCAGATTCGACAACAACTACGGGACAAGGAATTGATTCCTGTCACGGTGGATGCTGTTGAACAAAAAGATAAAAATAAAAGTTCAGGATTTTTTCAACGTAAATTCTCGGCTTATGATCTGGCTTTAATGACACGTCAACTTTCTGTTTTGGTCGCTGCTGCGATTCCTTTAGAGGAAGCATTACGAGCAGTTGCCAAACAAAGTGAAAAAGTGCATGTACAAAATCTTTTACTTTCGGCACGTTCAAAAGTGCTTGAAGGGCACTCTTTGGCTCAAGCGATGCAACAAACAGGACGCTTTCCAGATTTGTATATTGCGACCGTTGCTGCGGGTGAACGTTCAGGACATTTAGATTTAATTTTAGATCAATTATCTGATTACACCGAAAACCGCTTTGCGATGCAAAAGAAAATTCAAGGTGCGATGATCTATCCAATCATCTTGATGTTTATGTCTTTTGCGATTGTGATGGGGTTAATGACGTATGTTGTTCCAGACATCGTTAAAACCTTTGACCAAAGTAAGCAAGCCTTGCCATGGATCACTGTGGCGTTAATGAAAGCCAGTGAGATTATTCGGCAGGCTTGGCCCTTTATGCTGGTGTTTAGTGTGGTTGGGATCTTTTTATTGATTCGATTCCTACGAACTTCTGCGGGGCACTATGCTTTTGATCGTTTAACACTCAGATTGCCATTATTTGGTAAATTATCTCGTGGTATAAATGCAGCGCGTTTTGCCAGTACCTTATCTATTCTTACCCAATCAGGCGTGCCATTGGTCGATGCTTTAAAAATTGGAGCAGCGGTGAGTAGCAATTGGGTGATACGAGATGCTGTTAATATTGCAGCAGAGAAAGTCACAGAAGGTGGAAATCTTGCAACACAATTGGAGCGTTGTGGTTATTTCCCACCGATGATGGTACAAATGATTAAAAGCGGTGAAGCTTCGGGTGAGTTAGATCGAATGTTAAGCCGTGCATCAGATATGCAGGATCGAGAAGTATCCTCATTTATTTCAACATTATTGGCTTTACTGGAACCCTTAATGTTGGTGTTTATGGCTGGTATTGTTTTGGTTATTGTGATTGCAGTCATGTTGCCAATCGTCAATATGAACAATATGATTTAAGCCAATTATTTTTATAAAGAATATATAGAGAGTAAGCAGATGCAACGAAAGATGAATAGGACTCGTCAGTCAGGTTTTACCTTAATTGAAGTGATGGTTGTGATTGTTATTTTAGGCGTACTTGCAGCATTGATCGTACCCAATGTGATGGGACGTGGTGAAAAAGCCAAAGTTGACACCACTAAAATTGCATTAAAAGGTGTAGCGGGTGCTTTAGACCAGTATAAACTGGACAATGGGCGTTATCCAACAAGCCAAGAAGGTGGTTTAGATGCGCTTGTAAATCAACCTGCAGCGGCTAAAAACTGGTTACCTGGTGGTTATGTTAAAGGTGGTTATCCGAAAGACAGTTGGGAAAATGATATTCAATATGTAATCCCTGGTTCTGAAGGTCGTAAATTTGATTTATATTCTTTTGGTGCCGATGGTAAACAAGGTGGTGAAGGAAATGATGCAGATATTTATTACCAACCTTAATTGAAGATTATTTAGGTTATTATTTATGGGATTAATCACTTCATTTAATCGAGTTAATAAATATTGAGTGAAGTGATAATCTTTCTTGTTTGCTAAATTGTATTTAATTTATTGAAATATAACATCTATTTAAAATAACGATGTTTGAGAGTTATAATAAGAATTATTCCCATATTTAATAGTTACAAGAAAGTTAAATTGTGTATAAAAATAGACTTTTTATTTAATTAAAAGCTTGCATAATAGTTCTCAGGGCAATCTGAATTGCTTAGGAGGATGAGATGAAAGCATTATTATTACCAGATGAAATCAGCCAGTTTCATTGGACTATGCTCAAATCTGTTCTTTTAATTTTGAGCCTATTACCGATTAGCCAGTTTTTTCTCAATATTTGGCAAGTTGCCGATGCCAATAGCCAGATCATGATTGGTTTTATGGCGATTAGCGTATTTAGTGCATTATCTATTATTAGTTTTTATAATGCCTTAAATTTGACAGTATTTCAGTTAAAAACTGAATTCTCATCATTATTAGAACAATATTTAGTACGTTCATATCGTTATGTGCCAATGTTATTTTTAGCTGCAATGATGTCTTATTTGGTGACTCAACTTTAGTTGAAGTATCAAGAGAAACCGAGGGTATAATCCTCGGTTTTTTTTGCACTACAATTTAATGACTCAGGTTTATTCAACTAAGTCGGCTGAACAAGGCTCATGGTGATTTTGCGCACAATAGGTAAGATAAACAGTAACACTGGAAAGGCAATCAGCCAAGAAATCCCCCAAGCAGAAAGCCATGTGTATAGCGAAAAATTCTCAAAACCCATGCTTCTGAATGTACTGATACATGAAACAATAAATGTCATGATAATAGACAGTAACAAAGGTAAAACAATCGCTGCATAGCGATGTGGAATCTTTTTAAAATTAAAATAAGACGATTTAGAATTTTGCATTTTTTACTCCGTAAACCAACAAACGCCAGTGCCGCACCAAAATATTAAAATTTTGATTAAAAATAGCCCCAAGCCTTGTTGGAGATATGTTGGCACGTTGATTGACGTAAACGTTTACGGCTTTATGATCAGCGAAAATAATTTAGCATAAACTTGAAAAAAATATAATAAAAAATGCGCCGAAAATATTTTCAATTTCGTTTTGATAGGGCTTGGATTGAACATGATTGTCTTTTTAACAGGATCATTTGTCTGTTTTGTATAAGGTTGATCGCTTTAAATTTATCTAAAATGATTTTATCTCTTGAGATGAATTGATAAAAATACGAGGACTCAGCAATGCAACAAATAGAATGGAATGATTTTCTTAAAGTAGAGTTACGGATAGGAAAAATTATTCAAGCCGAAGTGTTTGAGAAAGCGCGTAACCCTGCTTATATTTTGCATGTTGATTTTGGCGAAGTGCTCGGTGTGAAGAAATCGAGTGCGCAAATTACCAACCTGTATCAACCTGAAGATTTAATTGGGAAGCTTGTGGTTGCTGTTGTGAACTTTCCAAAAAAACAAATTGGACCGATTCAATCAGAGTGTTTAGTGACGGGTTTCCATAATCAAGATGGGCATGTGACGTTGTGTGTGCCTGATGCAAATGTGCCATTGGGCACAAAGTTACTTTAATGATTGAATCAAGCGCTTTGTTGAAGCTAACCTCATCTCCTTAAACCAGAGATGAGGGATTCAAGCATTAACGTCTAGATTTAAAGCTAATATCGACTGCTTTAGGTCGATAGATCCAGCCTAAAATTAATAATAAGAGGGATAGCAATAAAATAGGGTAATCGCTAAAGCGGGTGTACCAAGTTTCACCTTGCATGGCTGGTAAATCACCACGAAGCACAGCTTTTTGATCTACAGGGGCTTGTTTTACAATATGCCCATTGTGGTCAATAAATGCTGTTACGCCTGTATTGGTTGCACGAATAAACCAACGTCCATTTTCCTTGGCACGCATTTGCACCATTTGAAGATGTTGTAATGGGCCTGCTGTACCGGTGAACCAAGCATCATTAGAAACAGTCACTAAAAAGTCACTATTAATCGCATTTCGTCGAGTGAGATTCGGATAGGCCACTTCATAACAAATGGCTGCAGCTAAATCATGTCCTTTAATATTAAAAGGTTTCTGATTGGATGCACCTTGGGAAAATCCACTCATGGATGGATCATTTTGTAGCGCAGGTAACACCCAAGCCAATAATCCTGAAAGTGGAATATATTCACCAAAAGGCACCAGACGTTGTTTTTTATATAAGCCTGAAGAATCCGCGCCAGAAGCCATCATACTGTTGTAGTACATTGGATAGCCATTTTTCTGCGATTCTTTTAAGTCCCAATAAGGAATACCCGTTACCCATGCTGTGCCTGAACTTTTGGCTTGTTGATCCATCATATCCAAGAATTGTTGAATATCTGTTTGGAACAATGGAATCGAGGATTCTGGCCAAACAATCAGATCACGCCCCCATTCAGTACGGCTTAAATTGACGTAAATTTCTAAGGTTTTAACCTGATATTCAGTTAACCATTTTAAATCTTGCGGAATATTGCCTTGAATCAAAGAAACGGAGAGCGGCTTTTCTGCTTTCGGTTGTACGAAAGTGATAAACGATGCGCCCCATGCACCAAGGATTAAAATGATTGCAGGAAAGATCCAAAAGACTTTTCTATTTAAAATTTCAACCAATGCACAAGCAAGGATAATCACAACAAAAGATACTGCAAACACACCAAAGAGTGGAGCATAGCCATCTAAGAGTCGTTCAGTGAATGCGTAACCTGCAAATAACCATGGAAAACCAGTAAAGACCCAAGTCTTCGACCATTCAAAAATAACCCACAAAGGAGCGAAAGTTAATGGCGTTTCAGGAAAGAATCTACGATATACCCAAGTCTGAATCGCGGTAAAAAGCCCCATGACAATGGCCATGATGGCGATCATCAAGACACTTAATACAGCATTGGTATCTCCATACACATGAATCGATGTATAGAGCCAGAATGCGCCAACAAACCATAGGCCAAAGCCATAGCTTAAGCCAATCGCAAATGCTTGGCGTGGTGTACGGCCTTTTAAGCAAGCATATAGCAAGGCAGGCGATAAAATTGCCAACCACCACCAATAATAAGGCGCCAGTGCTAAACTGAACACTGCGCCTGACATTAACGAAATCAATAATGGAAAAATGAAGGGCAGCTGTTTTTGTTGTTGTGATGAATTGAACAGCTTGTCAAAGTATGCTCTCATTTATGTACAGCTCGAATCAGATGAATAGTGCGTGCATCTGCTTCAATAATTGTAAATTCCCAATCCTCAAGCTCAACCACTTGGCCTTGAAGATCACTCACTAGACCAATTTCTTGAAGCAGTAATCCGCCCATAGTCTCTACTTCATCGTCAGGAAATTCAGCATCTAAAACATTGTTAAAATGTTCGATTGGTGTAAGTGCTTGCACAATCCATGTATTGGCTGTGGTATGGGTTGTATCTGGAATGATAAATTGCGCTTCTTCGTCAACGTTATCATGCTCATCTTCAATTTCGCCGACAATCTCTTCTAGAATATCTTCTAAAGTGACCAGACCTGCTGTTGAACCATATTCATCAATCACAATAGCAATATGGGTTTGAGTGTTTTTTAGCATCCTCAAAACTTGGTCGGATCGTGCACTTTCTGGGACAAATAATGGCTGACGCATTAATGCATGCACATCGACAACAGATGAGCGATCAGTTAAAAAGGGTAAAAGATCTTTAGCAAGTAAAATACCCACCACGTTTTCAGGCTGATCAGAAGAGAAAACAGGGAAACGTGAATGTGCGGATTCAATAAGAATATCTAAAATATCAAGAAGTTGATCATCTTCTTGCAAACTGACCATCGCTGTGCGCGGAGTCATGACTTCACGGATTTTTGTTGCAGGAAGGTCTAATACGCCTTCTAACATTGCAACAGTATCGGGTTCTAAAAAACGACGTGAATCTTGTACTAATTTTAGCAGTTCATCCCGGGTTTCTGGCGCTGTTCCTAACCATTTGCGTAAGCCACGCATTCCCCACGATGGGCCTGATTCCTCGTGCATGATCTTTCCTAAAGACGCTTAATATCTAGTAAATGTTTTTTTATCATACCGAAGAAAACACAGATGTCTATCTATTAAATAAGGTAAATAGATGAATGTATGTGTCATATTATAGATATATTGCAAGCCTTATTCATTATTTGAGTTTGTGTTAAAATTATTGATTGATTTCGCTTCTTTTTGAGAATAGATAATGTCTGAACCGATGCCTACAGCAAGCATTCAATTAAACACGCGTGGACTACGTTGTCCTGAGCCTGTAATGATGTTGCATCAAGCAATTCGTAAATCTAAATCAGGTGATGTCGTTGAAGTATTTGCAACTGATAATTCAACCTCTTGGGACATTCCTAAATTTTGTATGCATCTCGGTCATGAGTTGATTTTACAAGAAGAAGTACTAGATGATGCTGGAAATAAGGAATTTCATTATTTAGTGAAGAAAGGTTAAAAGAAAACGGGTAAGTAATTATAGATGCAAAAACAAGAATTTGAAGTGCATCTGACAGCGGATATTAAAAGTCCAGTGATGTATCATCAGTTTAAAACGATGTGTAAACAGTTAGATGCTAAGTCTCTTGAAATTATACTTGCCCGTGGTATGAATTCTAAACAGATTATGCTCTCTAAATGTGTTTACTCAGCGGATTTAAGTACTGTCCTTGAGGATATTGTGCCTTGGATCAAGGCGTTTGAACAACAAAATATTCAAATTATTCGAACCAAAATTGAACTTCCATTTCAAGATTCTCAAATAGATCAACAGTCTATTTATTATTATGAATGGCATGCTTTGATTGAATGTAGAGATGCTTTAGAACTTAAACAACTATGTGAGCATCATCAAGCACACTTGTCTCAAAATGCTTTAAAACGCCGTGAGAACTTTCGATTTTTAACATTACGCGAAACAGGAACAGCAGATTTTTTCTTGAAACGCTTAGAGTTGTTGCGCATAGCATTATTAAACCAACATAGAGTGATTGCTAAAGAAAGATTTGAGATTTGTATTTATGATACCAATATCATGTTAGATCATGGATGGTTATCTTAAATAGACATAGATAAAGAAGAATGTAAATGAATGAAATAAAGCAAAAGGCTTGTGAGGGCCTGATTCGACGTTTTGCAGAAAGCCACCAGTACTTTCCTTTTATGCTAAAAGGAAGTTTCTTAACTCGGCAATATTTTCCTGCGCATATTGAACGTAAACCACAAGATTTAGATTGGGTTTGTTTAAAACCATTAATCGATCGACATTTTGTTCAGGATCATTTGAATGAATGGATGTGCTACTTAACAACTGTAGATTTTAATGATGGTATTCGTTATGAACCATTTTCGAAAGATAATTATTGGTGGGAGTTGGAGTATGTAATGGCAGAAGACTTTCCAACAGTCAGTACAAATATTATCGCATGGGTGAATGGGCAAAAAACTGAAATAGATATTGATGTTTCATTTAATCTTGAAATTCAAGATATTCACAACAGACTTATTTATCATCCTTTTGTTGGTAAGGACTTCCGATTGGCACAAACCCCATCTTTAGCTACGCAAATTGCATGGAAGTTACACCAATGTATTGTGAACCCGCGCTATAAAGATATATTTGATTTGACCTATTTACTCAAGCATCCATCATTTTCGGATATTTTTGCAAAACTTTATGCCATAGAAATATTGAAAAGTGAATGTCAAAGAGATGGTTTGGTTTTGACTAAGTTTTTGTATTTGAATCAACCTATTTTGGCTGATGCTTGTATGAAGCTGGCACAAAATTGGCAGAATGAACGATCTGAGATTCAGTTTGCAAATTTAGATGATATTCCCGAGAAATTTGAAGATTTTTGGAATATTTTTACTCAGTCATTGCTTGATGCGGAGTTATTAGAGTTAATTGATTCAACACCCTAATCAAAGAGTTTTACAAAATTAAAAATGACAGAATTTTGACTTATGATTATAATCTAAACATATTTTTTAATAATAATTAACTCATTCAAATGAACAGCTTAGTAAATAGCATTTATAAAATATTGGATCAGCTTGGACTAAACGCACAAAAACGAGCCTTGCATATCCAATTTAGCAATACAGACTTAAACAACCAAGTCTTCTTACAACGTATCGATGGACAACATGGTTTAAACCAAGGTGTGTCTGTTGAACTGATTTGCCTTGCCACTTCGGCTGTGATTCCACTTAAACAATTTATCGGTAGCCAAGTGGCCATTGATCAAGTCACAGATCATGGACAACTGTTTCGTAGCACAGGGGTGATTACTGAGGCCGCACAAGGGCAGAGTGATGGCGCACTAACGTTATATAAACTCAAACTCGAAGATGCCACTTCATTGTGGCATAAACGCCGTAACAGCCGAGTGTTTATGAATAAGTCGGTTGTGCAAGTCATAGAAACCCTCTTTAAAGAATGGCAAGACAAAAGCCCACTGTTTGCCTCCAGTCTAAGCCTCGATAAAAGTGGACTGAAAAAAGACTACGATATCCGACCATTTATCATGCAGAGCAACGAAAGTGACTATGCATTTTTAACCCGCTTGATGCGCAGTGAAGGGATCAACTGGTTGATTGATGAAGCACAATTGATTGTGCCTAGTTCTGCGACTCAAATTCAGCCACAAAAACTGCGCTTGGTGGATGACAATAGCGAATACAAAGCGCTAGAACGAAGAAAGATCCGCTTCCATCGTAGCAGTGCCACAGAACAACAAGACAGCATCACCAGCTTTATCGGACAACGTAGCTTACAACCCACCGCTGTCCATGTACAACGCTGGCAAGCAGATGCGTTAGAGCAAGAAGAGGGTGCAGGCAGTGTTCAAAGCAAACACCAACACAGTCAAAATCAGAACAATGCCAGTCTCGGTTTAGAACAAGCTTGGCATATTAGCCCAGCATGGATTCAAGACCTAAATGGTGAAGATCAAGCAACCGCGTCAAATAACAATCAGATTGAAAAGATCAACCAAAACCTCAGCCATTATTACGATGCTCAATCCAAACAATTTATAGCCAATTCCACTGTACGCGATGCTCAAGTGGGGTATTGGTTTGAGCTAAACGAACACCCAGAAATAGACCAACACAGTGGCTCAGACAAAGAATTTCTGATCACGTCAAAGACATTCTATAACCAGAACAACTTACCCAAAGACCTGAGCGAACAAATCAATCGCTTGCTCCAACAGAGCAATTGGGTCAATTCAAATGTAGACTCAAACAACCCAGAGCGCCAAGCCAATCAATTGGTGCTACAACGCCGTAATATCACCACTGTTCCTGAATACCACCCACTACAACACCGCCCGAGTACCCATCCACAACGTGCCAAAGTGGTTGGGCCAAGTGGAGAAGAAATCCATGTCGATGAATGGGGACGTATTAAAGTTCGTTTCCTATTTACCCGCAATGAAGATCATAGTCATGATGGTGGTGCAGGGAGCAATGACAACGACACTGATTCCGCTTGGGTGGATGTACTGACCCCGTGGGCAGGTGAAGGCTATGGTGCGCGGTTCTTACCGAGGATTGGTGAGATTGTGGTGATAGATTTCTTTGATGGTAATATTGACCGACCATTTGTGGTGGGGCGTATCCATGAAGCGCAACGGAGTCCAACTAAATTTGATGACAAAGGCCAATTGCCTGATACTAAAAAACTGGCAGGGATCAAAAGTCGAGAAGTTAAAGGCAGTGGCTATGGCCAACTGAGATTTGACGATACCACAGACCAAATCAGCAGCCAGCTACAAAGTAGTCACGGCGCGAGTCAACTTAACCTAGGTAATCTGAGTCATCCTAAAGAAACCGAGACCAGTGAAGGACGAGG
Source organism: Acinetobacter sp. 1125_18A (assembly GCF_052824985.1). Lineage (NCBI taxonomy): Bacteria > Pseudomonadati > Pseudomonadota > Gammaproteobacteria > Moraxellales > Moraxellaceae > Acinetobacter > Acinetobacter sp. 1125_18A. The sequence goes on along the minus strand of NZ_VTDG01000005.1, from coordinate 125,423 downwards.
CCAAGGCTTTGAATTAAGAACAGACCAATGGGGAGCGTTACGAGCTGGGCAAGGCCTATTGCTGAGTACCTATGCTCAAGATTCAGCTTCAGGTAACCATCTCGATGCAACCGCCGCCAAAAGTCAGTTAGAAAGCAGCCTAAATAATTCCAAAGCCTTAAGTGAAGTTGCTAAGAATCAGCAAACGGATCCTTTAGAAAATTTAGATCATTTGAAATCGTTTATTTCATTTTTGGAAAAAGATGAATCCAGTGAAGCAAAAAATCAAGCAGATACCTTTAAGCAAGCCCTCATGTTATTGGCTTCACCCAATTCGGTTGCGCTTGCTACTAATGAAGACCTACATCTTTCTGCTGATCGACAAATCTATGAAACTGCGGGCGATAGTATTCAATTGAGTACGCAAAAGAATTTAGTTGCACATGCACAATCAAAGATCAGTCTTTTTGCGGCACAAGAAGGGGCAAGATTATTTGCTGGAAAAGGTAAAGTTGAGATCCAAGCACAAGGCGATGGTGCGGATTTGATTGCACGTAAAGGTATTCAGATTATTTCAACTGAAGATAAGATTGAGATTAAAGCGGATAAGAAAATTATTTTGATTGCAGATGGTTCGCAAGTTGAAATTAGTAGTGCAGGTGTTTTACCGACCACTGCGGGTAAGTTTGAGAGTAAGGCGGGGCAGCATAAGTTTTTGGGTGGTGGGAAAGTTATTAGTTCTAGCATCAGCTTACCTAAAATAGGTGAAAAAAATGCATATGATTTGAAAATGCTGGTGAAAGATAATGATGGAAATATTAAGACAAATATGAAGTATTACTTTTTCTTAGCGAATGGAAGTAAGGTAGAAGGTATAACAGATGATAATGGCTATACTAAAACAATAACAACAATTCAACCTGAAAAAGTGGATTTACATTTAATAAATGATGAGCTTATAAATATTGATGAGATAGATAATGGCTAATTACGATTTTTATCCATATGTTTCTTTGGAATCTAATGTTGATATTAATGATTTGAGATATTCATTGCGAGTTTATGATCCTGTTAAAAATATTAATTATTTAGACCAGAGTAATAATAAAATATCACCATATTCAAAAAATTTATTGATTAAGTCAACTAAGAATTTTAGAACTCACATTTTAAAAATAGTTGTCAATGATCCTGCTAAACTAAAAGAATGTATTTTAATTTTTGATTTATTTAGAATGTCTAAGAGTGGTGCTGAAGTTCATGTTATTAAAAGATATTTGAGTGCAAACAGAATTGAAGAGTTTAGTTCTCAAAATAGATATAATGTTAAATTAGATATTGTTAAATATAAAGAAACAAACAATGTTACGAAACAGACACAACCTAATAATCCAAATATTGTGGAAGTGAATCTACCATCGAATAGGGTTTTTATTGAAGAAAAATACCCTCCCGGTAATTCAAATGATCCTTTTACTAAAGAACGTGTTGAGACTAGTTTATATAGTAGAATTAAAGATCCATACCCAAATCAACGTAGTACATATTTGTGCGGGCCAGCTGCGTTCTTTTATTGCGTTTTAAATAGCAATAAGAAAATATATGCTAAAATAGTAAAAGAGTTATGGGAGAAGGGAGAGGTAAAGGTTAATAATCTTAATATAAAACCTTCTTTAGATGGTGCTAGAAAAGTGAATGGTTTCTATAAGGAGAATAAAGGTGTTAATAATAAAATAACATTAAATCCAAGAATTTCACCAGTAGATTGGATAACAATGGGGAGTTTAAGAGATTCAGAGAATTCAGTTTTTGATTATAATACAGCAGAAAGTCAGAATATTGTAGGTGATAGTTTTAATGGTTTTACGGCATTTACTCTACCGTCAGATATGGAGCGTTGGTTAAAGAATATTGGTTATAAAATAGTATATACTGAAAGAAATTACAGTAGCCGTGTTGATAGCTTAATAAAAGCAAATGCATTTTCGATGCAAAATCATTATTTGATAGCATTAACAATGGGTGCTATTGTAGAAGGGCAGCCAGAAATTCCTCGATTTAGCAAACTTAAAGTTAGAGGTCCTTCACATTGGATTGTATTTACAGATAATATTAAAACAAAAAAAGGACAATTGATTACTTCCTCAACTCAACATAGTGAAATAGTATCAGCTTATTGTGCAACTTGGGGAAGTAATCAAAAAATTAAAGATCAAGAACTGAGTTTTTTTTCTAGTAATTTATATTGGTTTATTGTTGTTGAAAAGACATTGAATTAGGGAATTTATGAAAAATATATATTTACTTTTATTGTCAGCTTTTTTTATATTAGGCTGTAGTAATACTCCGACTATAACACCTGATAATTTGCCAAAAGCTTCAGTAGGAAAACCTTATAACGTTAAAATTGAAATTGAGAAAGTTATATTGGTTGATGACTTATTTGTTGATAGCAATATCACTAATGATTCTGGTTTGGTTTTAAATACTGGTGTTGGAGAGCCTCCTTATAGTGATAATACAATTGAAGTTAAAGGGACCCCCATTAAAAATGGAAAATATGAAATTATATTAGAGGGGCAGACTAGAAATGCATATGGTGGTAATATTAATTTTAGAAAAAAATATGCTTTGATTGTTTTGCAGTAAATAAAATTAAGTGGGTTTTTTAAGTAATGTATTTTTGTTTAAATAATCTTAATATGGTTGTTTAAATCAAGTCACTATCAATTATTGGATAAAGGGAAACATGTTTAAGTATGTGATTGGTTTATATGGTTTTTCTAAAGCCGAGTTATTCAATTGGTGAAGATAAAGCCGTCATGTGTATTCATTAATATTTTTTAGTATGCTATATGAAAATTCTATGGTTGTATTGAAAATAATTTAGTTGTATTAGTAAGGTTGAAATAACTGAAAATCTAATAATTAAAGTCGAGATACAGGATGATTTTAAAGAAAATTATTCGAGTTTTGGTAATCACATTGTTATCGAGTTTAGCCGCTTGTAATTCGTCATCTGAGATGACGAGTAAGCATGAACAAGAAATGAATGAATCTGATTATATTATTAGTGTTGTGGCTGGCGACCCTAGTGAAAATTTAATTAATAGTAATGCTAAGTTTTTTTCACAATATAGTTCAGGTGCAAGTGTTGGATTTATACGACCAAACTTAAATGTAAATGAAGAAAGTAAACTGAGATTAAATTTAAAAGATAGATATGATCACACAGTTTTAGTTTTTAATAATTTAGAAAATTTGGTTTTTTGTCTCAGATGCTAACTATCTAAAACAAGGCGTTACAGATATAGGTTTTGATATTAGTAATATAAAATCTAAAAAACTTAATGAAAAAAATAACTATCTTGCTTATGAGGGAATTGTAAAGCAATTAAATAAAAATGGTTGGAAAGTCTTTTACTTCGAGTCTGAACCGAGAGTGTTTGGAAAACAATCATTTGAAGCCAATAATAAAATACCTAACTATCAGGGGAGTTTGGATGGGTTTTATTTGGATAGTGAGGAAAAATGGGAGAAATATTCGAGTGCGTTAAAACGCCAGCCTCTTAGATTTTATAAAAATAATGTCATATTAACGATAAATTTTCGCGAATCTATTGATGAAGTAAAAATTCACTTGGATTTTATTACTTTTTTTTCTCACTATTTTTATCAATATGATGTGAAAATTAGAGATAAAGATTGGAAAGTGTTATTGAGTAAAGATTTAAATAAGTGGGAAAGTGAGAGACAAAGGACAGAAGTTAAAATGGAAAAACTAGGTTATGATATTAAAAAAGAATATCACAACCCAAATGTTTGGGATTTTTTAAAATAGAAAGACATAGATATAAATCATCGTTTTAATAATCTACATCTATGTAAGCAAACTTAAAAAACTATTAGTTTTGACATCGCTCTAACGAGATTAAATCAATAAACCCGCCGAAGCGGGTTTATTGATTTACATATTCGGGTAGTTTGGACCACCGCCACCCTCAGGAGTTACCCAAGTGATGTTCTGAGATGGATCTTTGATGTCACAAGTCTTACAGTGAACACAGTTTGCAGCATTAATCTGGAAGCGCTTAGAACCATCATCATTTTCCATAATCTCGTAAACACCAGCAGGGCAGTAGCGTTGAGCAGGCTCATCCCATTTTGGTAAGTTGACATTGACTGGAATCGAAGCATCGGTCAGCTTTAAGTGAGCTGGCTGATTTTCTTCATGTACAGTATTGGATACAAATACAGAAGATAAACGGTCAAAGGTTAATTTACCGTCTGGCTTTGGATAGGTAGGTTTAAATGTCGCAGTATCTACAGTTTTTAATGCACTAAAGTCAGGCGCAAGGTCATGTAGAGTAAATGGTACTTTAATGATATTTTGATCGATAAAGTTAAATGCACCACCCATCCATAAACCGAATTTATGCATCGCTGGACCAAAGTTACGCGAACGATGTAACTCTTCTTTTAACCAGCTGTTGTTGAATTTGTCCGTATATGCAGTCAATTCTTTAGCAAAGAAATCTTCGCCTTCAGCGACACGCGCCACTGCTAAATCGCCACCTTTCTCATGACCGGCTTGGATTGCTTCAAATACAGCTTCACCGCACAACATACCTGATTTCATCGCAGTATGAGAGCCTTTGATTTTAGCAAAGTTTAAGAAACCAGCATCATCACCAATTAAGCAACCGCCAGGGAAGGTCAGTTTAGGTAGAGAGTTTAGACCGCCTTTAACAACTGCACGTGCGCCATAAGAAATACGCTTACCGCCTTCAAGATATTGCTTGATCAGTGGATGCGTTTTCCAACGTTGCATTTCAGCAAAAGGATACATGTGTGGATTTTCATAAGATAAATCGACAATCATACCCAAGGTCACTTGGTTGTTTTCAGCGTGATATAACCACCAGCCGCCTGAAGAACCTGTTTCTGCCAAAGGCCAGCCTGAACCATGCATCACTAAACCTGGTTTATGTTTTGCAGGGTCGATTTCCCAAAGTTCTTTGATTCCGATACCGTAATGTTGCGGATCAGCATCTTGGTCTAAGTTGTATTTTGCAATCAGACGTTTACCGAGATGTCCACGGCAACCTTCTGCAAAAATTGTGTATTTTGCATGAAGTTCATAGCCAGGAGTAAAGTTATGCGTTGGCTCACCATCTTTACCAATACCCATATCACCAGTTTGGATACCTTTTACAGAACCATCTTCACGATAAAGGATTTCTGAGGCAGCAAAGCCAGGGAAGATAGAAACTTCTAACTCTTCCGCTTTTTGACCTAACCAACGCACTACATTACCCAATGAAATAACATAGTTACCATCATTGTGCATGGTTTTAGGAACCATCCAATGCGGTGCTTCTTGTGACTTTTCAGCAGACATGAGGAAATAAGTTTTATCCTCTGTCACAGGTACATTTAAAGGTGCACCTTGTTCTTTCCAGTCAGGGAAAAGTTCATTGATTGCACGAGGTTCAAGTACAGCACCAGAAAGGATATGCGCACCAACTTCAGAGCCTTTTTCAACCACACAGACGGAAAGGTCTGGAAGATTGTTTTCAAGAGCTAATTGACGAATTTTAATCGCAGCAGAAAGACCCGCAGGGCCTGCGCCTACGATCACTACGTCAAACTCCATCGATTCGCGTTCGATGTGTTCCATGTAGGACTCCTCATATTTCTAAGGGTGGCAACCGTGAGCATTTATTGGGAATTAATAAATCGGTGCTGCCATGAGTGTTCTAAAAATTCCGTGATACGAATTAACGCTCGTACCAATAATATATTTTGCGCTAGTATAGTTAGAAACCCTAATCTAGCCAATTGGCTGAGTCGTATTATTTTTAAGTCAGCAAGGCATAAACCATGGTAAATCAAAATAATTCAACATCAGCGGCTCAAAATCAGCCAGATTCTGATAATAAAAACTTAATGAGCATTGCACAATACTTAAAAGATGTACAGGCGGGTCACAAAAGGTCAATACCCCCTTTAGAGCAGTGGCAGCCAAAGCATTGTGGCAAAATGGATTTGACGGTAAAAGCCAATGGAGAATGGTGGCACGAAGGTCAATTGATCAAACGCCAAGCGCTTTTAGACTTGTTTACAAAAGTACTTTGGAAAGAAGACGGAAAGTTCTATTTAAAAACCCCAGTTGAACAGATTGAAATTCAAGTTGAGGATGAACCTTTATTGGTTAATCAAGTTGATCAGGTGAATCTCGATGGGCAGGTCTATCTACAAGTTACCACCACCAATCAAGACATTACACTGATTGATCCAGAACACCCTATTTTTATGCGTGAATATCAAGGTGAGTTAAGACCTTATGTACATATTCGTTTTGGGATAAATGCCTTAATTCAACGTTCTGCTTTTTTCCATCTGATTGAATATGGGAAATTGCTTGAAAATGAACAAGGAGATACCATTTTATCTTTAGAAAGTGGTGATTTTCACTTGCAATTAGGGACTTGAGGTTTAATCTTGTTAATTATTTTTATCGTATGCCAATAGTGGATCAAATGAGCGCGATTCTTCCTCTCTCTCCTCTAGAAAATCCAATGCCAAAAGCCTTGGCAGATGCCCCGATTGGTATTTTTGATTCAGGTATCGGTGGGCTTTCTATTGCACAGGAAATTGCCAATTATTTGCCAAATGAACGTATTGTTTATTATGCCGATACTGCACATGTCCCTTATGGCCCCCGTACGGATCAAAATATTCGTGAATTAACTGCACAAGCAATTGAATGGTTATATCGTCAAGGTTGTAAAATCGCAGTTGTAGCATGTAATACCGCTTCAGCATTTAGTCTGGATTATTTACGTGATCATTATAGTGAAAACTTTCCTATTGTTGGACTGGTGCCTGCTTTAAAACCAGCAGTGCTACAAACCCAGTCTAAAGTGGTTTCAGTTTTGGCTACACCTGCCACTTTTCGTGGAAAATTGATCAAAGATGTGATGCAGCGTTTTGCAGAACCTGCCAATGTTGAAGTACTGACGATTACCAATCTTGAACTGGTTCCCTTGATTGAATCTGGACGTTATAACAGTTTGGAATGTAAACACAGCCTGCAAAAGGTTTTAGATCCAGTTATTGCAAAAGGTTCAGATTATTTGGTATTGGGCTGTACCCATTACCCTTATTTAAAACAGAGTATTCACGAATTATACGGCCCTCAGCTTAACTTAATTGATTCTGGATTGGCCGTTGCACGACAAACGGCGCGTATATTGTTAAAAAATGAGTTAATATCAAGCAGCTTGCAAGAAAAAGGGGTGCGTTTACAATGTTTTGTGAGTGGGGGAAATGCAAAAGAATTAGAAAATGTCATCAAACATCTAATACAACCAAAAATTACATGGTCTGTAGAAAATATTGTTGAAAAACTCGGCTAATTCTTTCAATATTGAACAGATTTAATATATTTTCATAAGTGTAGGGCATATCAAACTTAAAGCTCATGGATGGATTTAAGTAGGGTGTGACAAGAATGGGTTAACCTATGCTCGATAAACGGTATCAAGTTTTTATTACAACATCTGGCAAAGAAATGCAGCCAGAACGGATGGTCGTGTCACAAACCCTTATAGGGATGGGGTTTTTTTCTTGGGGATTAGAACAACGGACACCATTAAGTACCGCATTTGCACGTCGTCAGATAGATGACTGTGATTACGTTTTATTGTTGTTGGGGAGTCAATATGGTGAGCAATCTGTTTCAGGGGTGAGTTATCTACATCTTGAATATATTTATGCGGTGACCAAACAGAAACCAATTATTGTATTTATGCATGAGAGTCCTGAATTTCGCGAACCGCATTTAAAAGAAGAAAGTACGCTGCTAAAAGAAAAGTTTAATGAATTTAGACATCAACTACAAAAAGAAGTTGAGCAAGTCGTTACTTATCGAACTCTACGCGATTTAGAACTTGCAGTACGTTCATATATGCCACAAATGCTAGAGCGCTATCCTGTTGTAGGATGGGTAAGACCTCAAAATATTCAAGTCTTACAAGATGAGATTGATCGTTTAAAAGCAAAGTTGGCGCATGTTTCCGTAGAGCAAGGGAAAAAAGAAGCAGATCCATTTTTAACTTTACCCAAAGTTTCATTGCATGAAGTGTTTAATTTTGATTATCGAATGCATGCCTATCAAGATGGTAATTTTAAAGAATTATCGCCAGTGCGTGAGATGACTTGGGCAGAGCTGTTAAAAATTTTATCGGTTGAATTTAGACAACCGACGTCTGAGGATTTTTTCTCTAAAGTCTTAAACGAATATTTGAATAATACGGGTTTAACCGACGCACAAGTGGTGATGCCACGTGCCCATGCTGTGTCTAGAGCGCAGATTAATGTGCGTTCCTTGCATACGATTAAGCAGCAAGTCCGTCAAAATGAATGGATCATCCCTGTGGGGCGTGATGATCGTCAGCGTATGCTATGGCAGATGACGGATAAATGCGTGAAACTACTTGAAAGTTCACAACGTATTAGCAGTCGCTCTTCAATTTTTTAAGTTAAATAAATTGAGTGAGTTAAGATAAAAAATTTTGTTTAGATAAAGACTCTGTTAAGCTGATCATTCGAGATAAACTATTCTGTAAATCGGGTGAAAATGTCTTTATCTAAACCTAAAGTCCTGATTATTATTGCTAATTTAGGGACACCAGATGCGCCTACAGCTCCAGCTGTTCGAGCTTTTTTAAAGCAGTTTTTATCAGATCAGCGTGTCATCGAAATTCCCAAAATTTTATGGGCAATTATTTTAAATGCATTTGTTCTGCCTTTTCGACCAAAGCGTGTTGCCGAAGCTTATGCACAAGTCTGGTCAAATGATTCACCGATGCGTGAAATTCTATTTGAACAAGTTAAATCTCTACAAGAAAAATTAATAAGTACGAATGTTGATTTAGATTTAGATATTGTGCCAGCGATGACCTATGGGCGACCGGGTATCGATGCTGTATTGAATGATGCGAAAACCAAGCATTATGACCATATTATTCTTTTCCCGCTTTTTCCACAGTATTCGGCGACATCAACAGCCCCTTTATATGATGCTGTTGCACAATGGTTGTTAAAGCAACGCAATATTCCGGGTTTAAGTTTTATTAGAGATTATTATCAACACCCACTTTATATTCAGGCGCTAGCCAACAGTGTGCGTGATTATCAGCAGCAATATGGACCAGCCGCTAAACTATTGATGTCTTTTCACGGGATCCCGCAGCCTTATGCCGATAAAGGTGATCCTTATGCAGAGCGTTGTCGTATCACTGCACTTAAGGTGGCTCAGGCGTTGAATTTAAAAGACGACCAATGGGGGATCAGTTTCCAATCCCGTTTTGGCAAACAAGAATGGGTAAAACCGTATACCGACCAGCTATTGCACGAGTGGGCAGTGCAAGGCGTTGAATCTGTTCAAGTGCTGAGTCCTGCATTTTCGGCAGATTGTTTAGAAACCTTGGAAGAGCTGGCGATTCAAAATGCTGAATTGTTTTTACAGGCAGGTGGTCAACATTATGCTTACATTCCGGCATTAAATAGCCGTGCGGATCATATTGACTTATTTGAGCAACTTTTACAGACTCAATTGAATACACTCAAGTTTCATTTAAAGGTATAGGGTTTTTTAGGAAAATTATCATGTTACAAGTCAAGATTGTACCCGTTACTGCATTCGCCCAAAATTGTTCTATTGTTTGGGATTCGGAAACCAAAGAAGCGGTATTGATTGATGCTGGTGGTGAGCCTGAGAAATTAAAACAAGAAGTTGAAGCATTAGGACTGACAGTCAAAGCATTGTGGTTAACACATGGTCATTTAGATCATGCAGGTGCGGTAGGTGCATTGGTCAAAGAATGGAATGTGCCCGTGATTGGTCCGCATAAAGAAGACCTGTTTTGGTTAGAAATGATTCAAGAAGTATCTGCCCGTTATGGATTTCCAATTCCTGAGCCTGTTCATGTCAATCAATGGTTAGAGGGTGGCGAAAAGCTAAGCTTAGGGAATGAAGAGTTTGAAGTGCGTTTTGCACCAGGGCATACACCAGGCCACGTCATTTTTTACAATGCCAAATATGGCGTGCTTTGGACAGGGGATGTGCTGTTTAAAGGTTCAATCGGTCGTACTGACTTTCCAAAAGGCAACCATCAACAGCTCTTAGATTCAATTCAGCGTGAATGTTTTACCCTGCCTGATGAAACTCAATTTATTTCAGGGCATGGCCCAATGAGTACCATTGGTTTTGAAAAGCAACACAATCCTTTTGTGGCAAGTAAAGCGGGTTAAGTATTCACTGTCTGGCTTTATAGTAAAAATAAGAAATGAGAAAATGGTGAAGTAATGAGTGTTTTACTCACCATTTTTGTTTTAAATGTATAGTTTATTGATGATCCAACATTTAGTAAGAATCTATAATAGTAACGTGAATGATCTGAGTGAAAAAAGATCATAGAACGATGTTGTTTATTCTCATTTTTAAATAACTCCTGCAAAAGTCATTCATCTCACCATTGAAATAATGTTGGTGGAGAATGAGAAAATTAAAATTAGGCTTCTTTCATAAGTCCTTTTTAAAACTATAAATCAATATAAAATCCCCCTCATCCTAGCCTTTTTTCAAAGGAAGAAGGAACTTTCAATACCCATATAATTCGCTCAACATGATCGTTTTTTGATTTATGAAAGAGATCTATTAAATAGTTTAATAATATTGTTAAATTGATTTAAATCATTTTACTTTACCATTTCTAATTTGATTAATAAGATGACTATTGCAAATAGAATTCCAATTGCGATAAGCGAAAAATCGAGAGCATATATTCCAATAAAAGTAAAAAAAGCGCATAAAATTGCAAGGATGGTGACAAAAAAATTTAAGCCTATAGGCACCTTAATACTCCAAGTTTCATTATAAATTGAAACTAATCAAATTTTTATATATAAAGTGTGAAGTGAAACATGCAGTATCATATCGCTATACAGATTCAAAAATAAATAGTTATTGTGAAGTTTAAGTATATTTTTATTTCATTATTTCTAATAAAATGTGTGCTGACTCGGTGTAGTGTGTATATAAACTTGGTACGCAGCTTAAGAATCTTCTGCTTGAGGTGCGTCGTCTGTAGGTAGCGTATATTCATCATTGGCCCATGCGCCTAAATCAATCAGTTTGCAACGCTCAGAGCAAAATGGACGAGATTCATTACCTTCCCATGTAGAAGGCTCACCGCAGCGAGGGCAAGGAAAAGTTTTAGACATATGGAAATCCTCATTTAAAAAAAGCAAAAACCGTAAAGAGTTGTTAAACTTGTGAACGATTTCTTGTTAGTTTGATCTGATTATGTCGATTCGTCAATTTCAAGCACAGCGTATGCATGCTCCTCGTGATTTTCAATGTATTGAAAATAACCCAATTTGTGTAGAAATTGGGGCTGGAAAGGGCAAACATGCCTTGCTCTTTTCTGAACAGCACCCTGAACTGAAATTGATTGCGATAGAAAGAACCCGTGAAAAATATATTGCCATGCAAAAACAGCATCAGTTGGAAGCTCAAACAAATTTAACCCCTATTCATGCTGATGCATTACCGTGGGTGGTGCATGCACTTTATCCCAATCAGGTACAACAGTTTTTTATTCTATATCCAAATCCAGAACCGCATAATCCTGCGCAACGCTGGTTAAATATGCCTTTTTTTGAATTTCTGATTTCCAGATTATCTCCAAATGGCAGCATCACTTTAGCCAGTAATATTCCTGAATATATTGCTGAAGCAGAACAGCAACTAAAAGATGTTTGGAAGCTGCCTTATGAAAAACAAACGATTGCATCAGATTCCGCACGTACGCATTTTGAAATTAAATATTTAGAACGTGGTGAATTGTGTCAGCAATTGATTATTGCTAAACCTGAGCATTATCAAACTCGTTTTGATGAGGTCGGACCACGTCAGGGTAAAAGTGTTGAAAACATATCAGAGCCGTCTGATGCCAATTAAGAAAATTGCCATTATTGGGGCAGGACCAGCAGGTTTAATGGCTGCAGATGTTTTAAGTCAATCTACAACTGATTATGAAGTTCATGTTTTTGAACAGAAACCTTCTGCTGCTCGTAAATTTTTGATGGCTGGAAAGACGGGGCTAAATATTTCCCATGCAGAAGTATTTGAACAATTTATTCAACGTTATGATCATGTGGAATGGTTAAGACCTTGGGTTGAAAAGTGGGATGCGAGATGGATTCAAAATTGGATGCATGGTTTAGGGATTGAATCCTATGTGGGCAGTTCAGGACGAATTTTTCCTGTAGAAATGAAGGCCGCGCCTTTGTTACGTGCTTGGTTAAAGCAGTTGGCAGCACAGCACGTTCAATTTCATTATCGTCATCAAATAATAGATTTAAAGCAGCAACAACTCGAAATTCTTGATCTCAGGAACAATCAAGCACAGCTTTTGAATTTTGATGCGATTATTCTGGCTTGTGGTGCTGTGTCATGGTCACGTTTAGGTAGTGATGGTGCATGGCAAAAGTGGTTGCCTGCTTCTGAAATTGAAGCGTTTCAAGCGAGCAATGCCGGTGTGGTTCGGGCATGGTCGAATTATATGCAACCTGTCTTTGGTCAGCCTCTTAAACGTGTAGACGCTTGGGTGGGAAATTCTGCGAAGACACAAGGTGATATTGTAATTACCCATTATGGGCTAGAAAGTGGTCTCATCTATAAGCAGGGGCGATTATTACGTCAGTTGGTACAGCATAATCAACCGATGTCGATTTATTTAGACTTGTTACCTGATCAAACTGTTCAACAGCTTACACAGAAATTACAGCCGTCCAAAAAGCAATCCAGTACCAATATCTGGCGAAAAGCAGGGTTAGATGCTGCCAAGGCCAATCTGATTCGTGAATTGGTAGATAAATCAGTGTGGAACACTCCTGAAAAACTCGCACACCAGATTAAGCATTTAAAAATTGAGCTTCAGGGATTTCGTCCGATTGAAGAAGCGATCAGTTGTGCTGGTGGTGTAAAGCAAGCCGTATTAACACAGCATTTACAACTAAAATCTAATCCCCATGTATTTTGTTGTGGTGAAATGCTGGACTGGGATGCCCCGACAGGAGGATATTTATTGACTGCGTGTTTTGCGACAGGGCGTGCTGCGGGTGAGGGTGTACATCAATATCTCAATAGATGAGATTAGGCAAAAAAAATGATGGTGTTTTGATTAAAAACGCGACTTTTATGCTAGTTTGATGCTATTGCCAATAGCCTTTGAAATAGGGGGATTTTCTCAATGTCTGCTGAAAAAATATATACAGGAAGTTGTTTGTGTGACGGTATTCACTATGAGATTCATGGTGAAATTGGAGAGGTGATCGAGTGTCATTGCCAACGTTGTCGTAAAGCCAATGGCACAGCATTTGCGACCAATGCGCCAATTCAAAAAGCAGATTTTAAAATTACCAAAGGTGAGGAATTACTGAAAAAATTTGCATCGACAGCAACAACAACACGTTGTTTCTGCCAAGAATGTGGCTCACCGATCATCAGTATTAAAGCAGAGACACCAGATACCTATCGTTTAAGAATTGGAACTTTAGATACAGCTTTAGAACAGAAGCCAACAATGCATATTTTTACTGCTTATAAAGCAGAGTGGGATACGATTTGTGACGGTTTACCTCAATATGATGAGCGTCCATAATCGTGTAGAAAGGGATCGAATAGATCCCTGACTTGATTGTGTTGTTGTTATTTTGCAGTTAAAGCATCGCCTTCAAATTTGATGCCATTCCAACCATTTTGCATAAATTGGCGAATGTTCTGATGGTCTGTTGCATCAGGTGTTGCCAAAACAGCAGCATAATGTTCTGCAAATAGATTTAGCGTTTGTTGTTGATCTAAATCATTTAATTGTGCAAAAGAAAAAACTTTGGCACTGCCTTGGTTCTCTGTGGCAGCATTATGCTGTTGACCATTTTGGAATGCAGTCGGGGTGTGGGTATAACGAGCTTCAATATGATTGATGACATCTGCAAATTTTGCATCGCCTGCTTGAAGTTGTTTCAATAATTCTTGAGCCATGATGTGAAAATTCCGTGTTAAATCGTGCCAATATCATAGCCTATGGTTAAATAATTCAGTAATGCTATTTTATATTTTGAGATGGGCCATTCTTTAACCATATTTGCTAAAATAACAGCATCGAAATCCATAAAAATAGGTCGGTATGAATCGTCATAATATTAAAAATCAAGATTCAAACTTTATTTTGAGCCTGATCGGTCTTTTTGCTGAACGCCCATTATTATTAAAACTACGCCGTATCTTGATGCGTTTTATTCCTTTCCTACAGTTACAAAGTCAGGTCAAGAATATTGTGTATTTGTCGTGGTTGGTGAATATAGATCAAGTTCGTTCACGCTATCCACAGCCTATTCAGTTATGGGAAAAGCAAGGGAAAACGATTTTTACCATACTGACATATCAGCATGAACATTTTGGTTTTTCTTTTTTAGGTCCATTACGCAAATTGATGCCATCACCGAAACAAAGCAATTGGCGCTTTTATATTGCCCCTACACAACAGGATAAAACGGTGATTTTCGAGCAAGTTGTGATTGACCAGCAACTTTATGTTTTGAGTGGGCGTTTGGCAAGTGATGCGATGCCAGCACAATATGCAAAGAAATTTGTTCATCAAGTCTCTGAACAGCTGATTCAAACAGAACTCGAACTTGATCCAGTTTATCAATTATCCAGCACGGTTCAAATCAATACAGATCCGCGCTTGCCTGAGGCGTGGCAAAATTTATTCTCTTCATGGGATGAGGCCATTCAATATCTGGCTGAACAAGACCATGCATGGGTAGAATGGGTCGATCAACCTGAAAAACTATCACAAGGGGATATTGAAATGCCTTTTGATTTTAGTCAGGTTCTGCCTGCGCAAGTGCTTAATATTGCTTGCCCCTTGCTACAACAATGGGGTGTTCGTGAACAAGATGTATTTGCCTTTGTTGTGCCAACTTTGGACTTTTATGTCAGAAATGAGTTGCCACTTAAATTAGATCGTTAAGCTTCTCCATGTTAATCTGTGGATAACTATCCGCTTATACACAAGCTGCTTATAAACAAGCTGAGCTGTAAAAAATCGGATGGTGGCTAAATGCGTTTTTTAAAAAGTTTTAAGGATATCTAAACATGAATTGGCTATTGGTCGCATGCGGTGGGGCAATTGGTGCAAGTTTACGTTATGGTGCAGGGTTTATTATTTCTAAACCACATAGCCTATTCCCTTGGACAACATGGTCGATCAATATCTTGGGCTGTTTCTTGGCTGGGATTTTTTTTGCTTTTACCCAGCGCTATCCTATTTTACAGCATGAAACTCGATTATTTTTAATGGTTGGAATCCTCGGTGGTTTTACAACTTTTTCCAGTTTTGGTCTGGAAACATTCCAGCTGATTCGGCAGGGACAGTTTTCAATAGCTTTGGCTTATACTGTTTCTAGTGTGATCGTTGGTGTGATCTGTTTAGCAATTGGCTTTTATATTTTTCAAATGCTTTTATCCACAAAATAATGTGCAATATTCAAAATGAAAAAGCCTAAGCTGAGGGAAGCTTAGGCTTAGACACAACATACAGTTCAATTAACGTTTAAAACGGGCAAAGCGCTTATTGAAGTTGGCAATACGACCTTCATTGCTTGCCTGACGAATTTCACCTGTATAGAAAGGATGTGAAGCACTGGATATATCGAGTGTGACATAAGGATATTGTGTGCCTTCATATTCTTTGGTGTTTGTTGTCTTGATGGTGCTACCAATAACAAAGTATGCATTGGCATTGGTGTCATGAAATAACACTTGACGATATTCTGGGTGGATACCTTGGCGCATGGTTTTAACCTCTAATTATTTAAACATGGTGTAATGTTATAATATTACATTTAACTTGTAAAGTACCTCATTTGATGCGTATTAATGTTGTATATCGAACTTGGAAAAAAGTGAGATAAAAAAGAAGCCTAAGCAGGAGGATCTGGCTTAGACTTCAAATATAAGTTTAATGTAAAGTTTTATCCTTAAAATTAGATGAAGTGCATAACGAAATTTTTTAAAATGAATGCATTGATCATGTCACTTTTAAATGAATTGGATGCAATCGACTTCAATAAAAAACATCAATACAACTTAGTCTTGTAAAGGCACCAGCTCTTCAAAGAGATCTTTTAAATTATCATTGACTTTAAGTTGAATCAGATTCCAGTATTGTCCTGAAATCGTACGATTTACCATTAAAGTATCTGGCGATGGTTTGAATACATCCCAATACTTCAATGATTTTTTCACCAGTTTGATGCCATCATGATGTGCTGAATTTTCAGCAAAATCATAATGTGTAGTCAGCGGTCGTAATAAAATTTCAAGCCATGCCTCATACAATTCTACGGGAAACTTACCTTTTTCAGCTAACGCATCTAAAACCGTTAAATGCTCTTCAATTGTCACAATATCTTGTTTTCGTGCAGCTCTGACCAAGGCTTTGAAATGAGTAATGATTTCATTGGATAAGGTTTTTACACCGCCAAAGTCGTAAATGATCACACTGCCATCTTCACGGAAAGCAAAGTTGCCAGGATGAGGGTCGCAATGGAAACGTTTTAAGAAGAAAATTTGTTGACCCAATGCCAAGATTAAGCGGCGACCAATTTCATTGCGCACAGATAAATCCCAAGTACTTGCAGTTTCAATACTTTCACCTTTTTCAAGGCTTAGGGTTAAGATGCGACGACTCGAATAGTCTGTAAACACTTTGGGAATAATGATTTTTGTGTCCAAAGCTTGATGGAATGTTCTAAAAACTTGCAAGTTTTGTGCCTCAATTTCGTAATTGAGTTCTTCATGTAAGCTGTCTTGAATCTCTTTAAATAAGCGATCTTGTAATTTTTTATCTACTTTTAAAACACCCATTAAGCGTAATGCCAAACGAACCTGTTTTAAGTCACTTTCACAAGCTTCATCTACCCCAGGATATTGTACTTTGACCACAACTTCAGTGCCATTTTTTAACATGGCTTTGTGGACTTGACCAATAGATGCTGCTGCGAAGGGTTGTTCATCAAAATGCAGAAAGGTTTGATCAATCGGTTTGCCTAGCTCGCGTTCTACTTGTTGTTTAATTTCAGCAAATGGCATTGCAGGCGCTTGACGTTGCAATTTAGCAATTGCCCGTGCGACTTCAGGTGGAAAGATATCTTTATATTGCGAGGCGATTTGACCAACTTTCATCACAGCACCTTTCATTTCTCCTAAGGTATCTGCAATTTGAACACCAATATCTTGGAACAGCTTACTGCGCGCTTCATTTTTTTGTTCTTCATCCGCATTAAAGTTACGAATTGAATTTGATACCGTTTTCGTCGCGATACTTGCAGTCATACTCGCAAGTTTCATAAAGCGGCGACCTGGGGTACTGGTACTTTTCGACATTCGTAACCATCCTTTAATTGGGATTAGACGTTTAATTCATTTTGATCATAGGCGACTATTGTTAAACTGCCTACTCTAATTTGTTAAGCGTTTGTTTCTACTTGGCTATTTTTAATCTTAAAATACCCAGCACGCTATCGGTTTCTTCTCAGGAGTTTTGGATTAAAATATTCTTCAATATTTTAATCGTTGTTGGATCATGAAAGTTTATCGTTATTTAACTGGTAAGGATGATGTGAATTTCTGTGCACGGGTCAGTAAAGCTTTAAATGACGGCTATGAGTTATATGGTTCTCCGACGATGACATTTAATGGGACTGATGTCATTGTCGGGCAAGCCATTGTAAAAGAGGTTGGCAATGAATCTGAGATGTCTGAAAAGTTTCAGCAAGCCTATCAGCTTCAATCTGAGTAAAATAAAGGACACTTATAAAAAATAATGCTGTATTTAAACAGCATTATTTTTAGGTAAACGCGTTAAATATAAACGTTTCTAATTTAAGCCTGACTCAACCTTTTATTGTTCATATACAGACGCGTTAATAATAAAACACAGGCAATGGTCAGTCCGATAATCAGTCCTGTCCATACCCCAGCGGCGCCCATATCGGTATAGCGTGCTAAATAAATTCCAACAGGGAAAGCGATGATCCAGTAGGCCAGCATGGTGATCCACATTGGGCCTTTGGTATCTTGCATTCCACGTAAACAACCCGCAGCACTGACTTGCCATGCATCCATAAGTTGGTAGCCAATCGCAAATAAAATTAAATATATTGCTGCTTGGGAAACATCATAGTCACTGGTATAAACGGACACAATTTGAGGGCGTAGAATTAACAGGAGTAACATGGTGATAAAGGCAAATAAGGTACTGGTCATTAATCCAACTTTCTGGACTTTACGCATCGCATACCAATTCTTTTCGCCAAAATAAGTCCCTGTACGAATGGTCAGCGCTAAAGCCAATGACATCGGAATCATAAACAATTGTGATGTTATGGATAAGGCAATTTGATGTGCTGCAACGGTAACTTCACCAAGCGGACTGAGTACAATTGCACCTGTACTGAAAATACTGACCTCAAAGAAAATCGCCAAACCAATTGGTAATCCCAGTTTGAGGATACGTTTAATCAGTACGCGGTCTATTTTCTCAAACATATTTAAGGGTTGTGTGGCTTGGTAGCGTTTGGCTTTTAAAATATAGATGCTAATCGTGATGAACATGATCCACTGCAACAAGGCTGTTGCAAAACCACAGCCGGCACTTCCCAAGTGTGGAATAGGCCCAATTCCATACATAAAAATAAAGTTCAGCGGAATTTGTACCACAAGCGCAACAAGGCTAATCACTGTGACAGGACGAGGGTAGCCTAAAGCTTCTGAATAGCCCCGCAATGTTGAATACATGGTAAAAGCAGGCATCCCAAAAGCAATCGCATGTAAGAACAAGCTGGCTTTAGGTAATAAAGATTCAGGCACACCAACCAAAGGCAACAATAAAGGAATGATCTGTAAAACCAGCATGCCAATAATACCCAGCAATAAGGCAACCCATAAAGACTGACGAACAATCGAAGGGATGTTTTCTGGGGTGCGTGCGCCGTTGGCTTCTGCCACTAAAGGCGTGGTTGCGATCATGATGCCACTAAACAGCAGCATGACAGGAATCCATAAACCTACACCAACAGCAATTGCGGCAAGATCTTCGGGAGACATATGCCCAGCCATAATGGTATCAATCAATCCAAAGCCTGCTGCAGCAAACTGAGTGATTAAAATTGGGAGCATTAAGTTAAAAAGTTGCTTTAATTCAAAGCGGGTAGTTGTGGCTTTTATCGATGCAGACACAGTAAATACTCGTTTTAAATGTGCTTAGAAAATAGATTGGTTAGCGTTGTAGAGTGAGAAGCACACCTATAAAAATCACCACGCCACCTAAAAGACGTTGCCAGTTTACTGGCGTTTTATCTGTACCCAGTAGTCCAAATTGGTCAACGATCATCGACATTGCAATTTGTCCAAAAATGATTAAGCCTGACAGGGTTAAAAAACCCAGTTTCGGTGCAGTATAAATGCTCATACTGATTGCATAAACACCTAAGCAGCCACCTAGCCAAAGATACCAAGGTATCACCGCTAAACTTGAAAGGGTTGGTCTCTGTTCAGCTTGCACAATCACCAAAATAGCGAGCAATAGTGTACCAACTAAAAAGGATAAAAGGGCAGCTTGTAATGGAGAATGCAGATATTCGCGCAATTGAGTATTGATAGCGGTTTGAAAGGTCATGGCAATGCCAATACCCATGGTGAGTGGTAAAAGGAACAATAATTGACTCGATAATTTCAGCATTCTTCTTCATCTACTTTTATTGTTAATGTTCAGTCTAAAGCAAATTCATGACTTGTTCTAATCGGATGGTAGAAGTCATGTTAAAATAATCACTCTCTAAACTTGTTCTGAGCCTTCTTTGACTGATTTAACACCTCAAAATATACCTTTGTCGCTTTATATCCATATGCCGTGGTGTGTCCGTAAGTGTCCGTATTGTGACTTTAACTCACATGCTGTACCCGATGGAAAGCTGTCTTTAGATTTAGAGCAAGAATATTTATTGGCACTGGTTGAAGATTTTAAAACCCAAGTAGATTTTGCTCAGGGACGTAAAATTCATAGTGTGTTTATTGGTGGTGGAACACCGTCATTGATTTCCGCACAAGGTTATCAGTGGCTTTTTACCCAGTTAAAAGCTTTAGTCCCGTTTGAGCAGGATTGTGAAATTACTTTGGAAGCCAATCCAGGGACGGTTGAACATGATCCTTTTGCAGATTATTTAGATGTTGGAATTAATCGTTTATCGCTTGGGGTACAAAGTTTTAATCCTGATCATTTAACAAAGCTGGGGCGTATCCATTCCAATGATGATGCTGTTTCTGCCATTCAACATGCCAAACAAGCGGGTTTTCAACGGGTTAACGTAGATTTGATGCATGGTTTGCCAGAACAGACTTTAGAACAAGCCTTATATGACTTAAGACTTGCCGTCGAAAATGGGGCAACCCATATTTCATGGTATCAATTGACCATTGAACCGAATACGGTTTTTTTCCGCACTCAACCTATTTTGCCTGTAGATGATGTTTTGGAAACCATTCAAGAACAGGGTGAGCAATATTTAAAGGCCAATGGCTTTATCAATTATGAAGTGTCTGCATGGCGTAAAGAAAAACCGTCATCGCATAATTTAAATTATTGGCAATTTGGCGATTATTTAGCGATTGGGGCGGGAGCACATGGCAAAATTACCCAAGCTGATGGCGTATACCGTTTTCAAAAAACCCGTTTGCCTAAAGACTACTTAGCCAAAGTGCCTGCTGAACATTTGCAATTTAAACGTATTGAAAAACAAGACATGCCTTTTGAATTTATGATGAATGCTTTACGTTTAAATGAGGGTGTTCATGCCCAAATATATCTTGAACGTACAGGATTGAATTTGTCTGATTTAGATCAGGTGATTGGTTCATTAAAACAGCGTAAATTGATGTTGAATGATGACACACAGTTGGCATGTACAGCGCAAGGTCATGTATTTTTAAATTCTGTGCTGGAAGAGTTTCTATAAATCTACAGCACAACAATTTAGCTTTTGTTATGATCTGACTTAAAACAATAATCTATTAAAAGTTAAGGTCATCACAATGAATAAGTTTCTAATCAGTATGTTATTTGCTGTGGCAAGCCTATCGCTGGCATATGCAAAAAACGTTGTCCCTCAATTTAGCGACTATCCTGTTAAAGCTGTGTATACAGGCAAGACCGCGAAACTTGATCTTGCAGATCCAAGTGCCAATATGTTTCGCACTCGACTAAGAGATGCATTAACACAAAAAACAGATTTTGCCGGTGAATATGTCACCACCATGTGGGGCTGTGGCGGGGGATGTAGAGTCTATTCTTTTGTCAATAAACGTACGGGTCAGCTTTTAGCGGATGGCTTTGGTGGTGAGGAACGGACTGAAGATGTGATTGCAACACGTTCAAACAGCCGTCTCTTAGTCACACAAGAAGAGCATATGGATCAAAACTATGCAGTGGATCAAGTGACTACACGTTTTTATGTGCTTGAAAAAAATCGATTTAAGTTGATTAAAACCATTACTCAACCTGCATCTAAAACTCAATAGTAGGGGATGACAGAATTTTCTGTTGGCTTTTAAACAGATCAATTTTTAAAAGCATTAAAGCGATTGCTTAAGGGCATCTTTAAGTTACGGGTTTTTAAGACTGTGATTTCGATAAAAGTGAATGAATATCACTATAGTGTAGCTTGCACTGTTATATCTTAAAAACAAAAGAGCGCCGTAGTGCTCTTTTGTTTTTTCAGAAATTTTAAATTTTAGTAATCAAAACTAAAGTGTTCTGCATCAAGTGCCATCATGGTACGAGATGGATTCACCATAGACTCAGCATGACCTTGTGAACGTGGTAATAATTGTTCAAAGTAGAAATCTGCAAGTTTGATTTTTGCTTTATAGAACTCAGGAACTTCAGCACCGTTACCAGACGCTAATTTTTCAGAAGCGACTGCTGCTTGTTGTGCCCAGTAGTAAGCCATCATTGCATAACCAGAGAACATCAAGAAATCGACAGAAGCAGACGATACGATTTCACGGTCTTTACGTGCTGCAAGCATGATACGAACAGTCAAAGCATTCCATTGCGCACAGATCTTGGTTAAATCCCAGGCAAAACGACGCATATATTTGTTGCGTGCATGTTGACCACAGAATTTCAAGATTTCAGCGGTATATTCACGAACCACTTTGCCTTTAGATGAAAGCAGCACTTTACGGCCAATTAAATCCAGTGCTTGAATACCTGTTGTACCTTCGTACAAAGTCGCGATACGCGCATCACGTGCAATTTGTTCCATGCCATGCTCTTTGATATAGCCATGACCGCCAAACACTTGCATACCCAAATTCGCAGATTCAAGCCCCATTTCTGTTAAGAAACCTTTGAGAATCGGGGTATAGAAACCAAGCTTATCATCATATTCTTCAAATTTTGCTTGATCACCTTGTAACATTGCATCGGTCATTTTATCTGCAAGCTGAGCTGCGTGATAAATCATGGCACGACCGCCTTCTGCAAATGCTTTTTGAGTCAAAAGCATACGACGTACATCGGCATGGTGAATGATTGCATCAGCCACTTTATCTGGATCTTTTTTACCAGATAGAGCACGCATAGACATACGGTCTTTTGCGTATGGTAAAGCACCTTGGAATGATAATTCCGCGTGAGCAAGGCCTTGTACAGCAGTACCAATACGTGCTGTGTTCATGAACGTGAACATTGCATGTAAGCCTTTATTCACTTCACCAATCAAATAACCTGTTGCGCCATCAAAGTTCAATACTGCAGTTGCAGATGCACGAATACCCATTTTGTGTTCAATAGAACCACAAGTCACAGGATTACGTTCACCCACTGTACCTTCAGCTGTAGGGATGAATTTAGGCACAATAAATAATGAAATACCTTTGGTACCTGCTGGTGCATCTGGAAGACGCGCAAGAACGATATGGATAATGTTTTCAGTTAAATCATGTTCACCGGCAGAGATGAAGATTTTTGTCCCTGTAATTGCATAAGTACCATCAGCATTAGGTTCAGCTTTAGTTTTTACTTGACCTAAGTCTGTACCACATTGTGGTTCAGTCAAACACATTGTTCCTGACCATGTACCTGCAGTCAGGTGTGGCATATAGGTATTTTTTTGTTCGTCTGTACCAAATTGCAAAATGGTATTCATACAACCCATGCTCAAACCTGGGTACATGGTGAATGACCAGTTTGCAGTCCCCATCATTTCAGATTTGATCAGGTTTAATGACATCGGCAAACCTTGGCCACCAAACTCTTCAGGATAAGACAGACCTTGCCAGCCACCTTGAATAAATTGGTTATAGGCTTCTTTAAAACCTTTTGGTGTCGTGACTTCACCATCTTTAAAATGACAACCTTCTTCGTCGCCAGATTGATTCAGTGGAGAAAGTACATTTTCACAAAAATCTGCAGCACCTTCTAAAATCATATCGACAGTATCAGCATCGGCATTTTCGCCAATTGATAGTGTTTTATAATGTGCAGAATAGTCAAAAACTTCATTCATTAAAAAACGTATGTCACGGAGCGGCGCTTTATATGCTGGCATGTGTTTAATCCTAATTTAAAAATAGTTTTGGATTTTCAATCTATAGCTTCATTATTCATAATCATATGGGAATTACATTGATAAGACTCTCTAAAAAAATTGTCAGAAATGCGAATTTGGTAGAAAAAGCACATGTGAATTTGTTGATTTTTTGATAGTCTTGTACACTTTGTTTTTTATTGTTTCCTTGTTGTTTTTATTGTCATTATAATATTCAAGTGGGTAGAACTATCATGCATTTAAAAAAATTAACATTGTGTCTATTGGGTTTGAGTTTATCGGCATGTTCTACACATGTGATTAAAAGCAATGCTTTAAATGCAGATCAAGACGCTCCGCAACGTGCAATTCAAGGCTTTAATGCCTTGTATGAATATCCGAATTTTGATTATCGTGGACAAGTCAAGGTTCGACTTGATAGCGTTCAGAAAGCCAACGCAGCTGATACAAAGCAATTAGATCCTACAATTGAAAAAAAGGTCAATCAGTATCTAAGAGATCAAAAAATTAAATTAACCGATGCACAGAAAAAAGAACTTTATCAAGCAATTGCTAAGCAAGATTCTAAGTATTCAAATCGCTTTGTTGGTATGGGCGCAGATGTTGTACAAAATATCGTGAATGATTTACAGATTCGTTATGATGGAACTGTGAATTATCGTCAGAAAATGGCATCGTTTAACTTAGAAACGCAGTATAAAAAACCCAACCTTTCTGTGGAAATGCGTGTTCCTACAGTATTGGATCTCAATAATTATAAATTCTATACCCATATTTTTTCTTTAATGCCTTATTTGGCCAATTCACAAGATCAGAATAAATATGCCTATTATGATTTTTCTAAATACAAAGATGATATTGCCAAGGTGAATGGAAAAGCCTTGGTTGAGTTTCTTAAACAATCAGGCGCAACTTCTTATTTGATTGCTTCCCCGAATCAAATTGAAAATCTTGCGGTGAGTTCAGCTGAGAAGCAAGCAGGTATCGTCGAAAAAATCCGCTTAACTACCAGCATTGAAGAAATGTTTTTGCAAGGGCAATTGTATTCCACAGTGAATCGTCAATATTTCATGAATTCAGTGCTTGGATTGAGTCCTACAAATATTGCAAAACTCTTAGATACTGCTGGAGAAAGCCAATCAAGCGATGCTGCTAACGAGGCGGCACAAGCTGCAATGAAAGCAGTAGAAGAAGCTTCAGCGGGGATCCGTACTGATGATGCAGGTGTGGCTGATGCCGCTAGTGCCATGTATCAACTTTATAGTGCCGTCAATCGTCAATCTCATGAAGCGTCTGAAGAAGAGGTGGATGCTGTTTATGCAGATGCACAAGACGCGGCTAAAAAAACAGTTGAAGATGATGAAGACTATGCCACTAGCCAAACTTCTGATGTTGCCGATCAGGAAGATGATAACGTTGAAGCTGAGTCTGAAGACGCATCAGCAGAGCGTCAGAAAATTTTAACTGAACAACAATGTGAAGACTTAACAAAAGCAAAAGCTAATCCACGTTTTGGTGATGTGGAATATTGTCAGTATCATTATGAAATTGATGTTTTAAGTGCTGAACCAAAGGATGATGGATCTTCAGCCAGTAAAGCTTTAGAGCAGCAAAGTAATGCAGCGCTTGTCAAAACCTTTACAGGCTATGCCAAAGACCAGTTGGTTGATGCTCAACAATTTAAACAATTGTGGAATCAACATCATACTGAAGTTGAAGCCAGTTTGCCGCCTAAAAACAAACGTAATCCTTTAATCGTCGATCTGACTTTAGATAACAAAGGTCGGGCGGTAAAAGCAGATTATGATTTGGGTGTGGATTTTGATAAATTAAATCGTAAACTGAATGTTAAGATGGATATGCAATTCCTTAATTATGGAAATGCCAGCAAGATCGATCAGAGTGTTTTACAGCAAGCCAAACCATTTAAAGATATCTTTAAAGGCAGCATTATGGAGCAAGCTGTAGGCGGTATTGCGGGTGTTTCAGGTGATACAGGCAGTCGTTCAGAACAAAAATACTTAACTTTAGATGAGCGTTTAGCACAGTTGGCTGAACAAGTTTATGCACAAACGGGTTTATATGAAAAAACCTATAAAGCCGTATTTATTGCCAAACTGACTGCAGAAAAACCTGAGCTAATTAAACAATACTCTGCTCAAGATTTACAGGAAATTGCAGCGATTTATGCATATTCTTATTCTGATGAAGAGATTTACAATCCGAAAGGTCAAGCTTTAAAACAGATCCAAGCTTTACAGAAAAAGCATCATTTGGAAGATGACCACCAATATGATGATGGGCTTGGAAATGCTGTTGATGAGATCGTGGCTAAAGTCTGGAAAGATAAACAAAGTGTTTTAGAAATTCAGAATTTAGTCAAAAAATACAAAACCACTGAAGCCGTTTTTGCGCAATATTATATGCAGAAGTTTGAAGCGGAAAATGAGATTGAAAAAGGGCAACGTGCAGACTTTATCAAAACAGCGAAGATTTTAGCCAAGTCTTATACTGCGTTTAAACGCAATAAATTTAACGATCAAGTTGTTGCTGGCTTAGATCAAGACGCGACTGAATTTATTGATTATGATTTATTTAAGCAAACCTATCAGATCTTGAGTGATGCCAAGTTAAAGTAATTGATCTTGGTGTTGTTAAAAAGAACCTCAATTGAGGTTCTTTTTTATGGATTTTTTGAAACAAAGATATATCTATGATTAAAGAAAATCTTTTAAATTCGGACGGACCCCATTCCAAATATAAAACGCTTCTATGGCTTGCCCAACCAACATCCCGAAGCCTTCTGAGCTTGGAATCTGGCGCGCTTTGGCTTGATCGATAAAGCTTGAAGGTTTGCCATAGGCCATTTCATAAGCATGGTGAAAGGTTAAGGTTTCAGGAAGAATCAGTGCATCACCCGTTAAGCTTGCCGAAGTCGCATTGATAACAAGATCAAATTGCCCATCTAATTCATCTAGGCTACAAGCGGAAAGTTCTGCTTCAGGAACAGCGCTTTGTAAATCTGCCACCAATTGTTCCGCACGTGAACGGGTACGGTTGGCAATCACAATCTTTTTAGCTCCGGCTTTTACCAGAGGGTAAACCACACCGCGAGTTGCACCGCCTGCACCAATAATCAAAATATCTGCGTTGTCTAAAGTCCAGTCTAGCGCTTTAATCGCATCGACTAAACCTTGTCCATCCGTATTGTCACCATGCAATACCCCGTTTTCCATCCAAAGCGTATTGACTGCCTTGGCGATTTTTGCACGTTCTGTTAGTTGTTGGCATAAGGCAAAAGCTTGTTCTTTAAATGGCACAGTAACATTCATACCTACACCATTGTGAGCAAAGAATTCAGTTACACTTGTGGTAAAGCCATCGAGTGGAGCAAGACGTTTTACATAGTTGAGATCAATACCAGTCTTTTCTGCAAAGGCATGGTGTAGTTCAGGTGAACGAGAGTGTTCAATCGGATTTCCAATGACTGCGAAAAGTTTACTCATGCCAAATGTCCAAGTATTGATTGTGTTGATTTTTAGAGAATGTCGACAATATACGTGAAAATGGATGACACAACCAAATTATATGCGGTTTAGCTTATGCTAAAATTTGAATAAATTGATGATTTAGAGCGTTTTTTTAATCGCGCTAAAGCTTGTTTTTAAGAGGAAGGTTTTGAGGGAAATGTTGTGCTTCAAAAATGATGCTTTATGGATTGCAAACTGACTCTAAGAAATCAAGAAAAATCATAGCAAAAACAACGAGAAAACCAGCAGATAAAACAACACTAGAAGTAATTGAGATACTGTCAGAAAGAAGGTCTTTGGAAATGATGGTGGTTGAAATGGAGCATGCTAATAAAAATAAAATACTGAATGAAAGACTAACCTTGTGATTTTCTAATAAATTCCTCATACCTACCTCTGGTTTCTACTGCTATAATATTCTTTAAACGCTAAGACTTTTTTCAAAAAAATTAAGGAAATTTTAAGGTTGGTATCTTAGCTCAAGTTTGAGCATATATTAAATTAAAAAAGTATTCTTATCGTGAATTATTCTCATTTTAATTGTGAGTAAATCTTTCAAGCGTTATTTTCTCAGAAGTATTCAGCGGTTTAAGTGAAAAAGCTATCTTGAATGAAAGATAGCTTTTTAAACGATGAAGCATAAATGGCGGGAGATTATTTTAATATCGACAACCAGTCTTTAGGCTTTAAATAATGATCAGTGAGGCATTTTTCTGGGCTATTTTCATCCCATTCTGGGCGATAAGACCAAGCTGCAAGCGGTGGCATGCTGACCAGAATAGATTCAATTCGACCACCAGTTTGTAAGCCAAATAAAGTCCCGCGATCATAAACCAAATTATATTCAACATAGCGACCACGACGATACAGTTGGAAGTCTCGTTGGGCTTGTGTAAATGATTTATCCTGATTTCTTTGGAAAATAGGCAAAATAGCATTTAAATAACCATTAGCGACCGCTTGGATATATTCAAAGCATTTTTCAAAATCCCATTGATTTAAATCATCAAAAAACAAACCCCCAATACCACGTTGTTCATCACGATGTTTTAAATAGAAATAATCATCACACCATTGTTTATGTTCCGCATAAATTTCTTCACCAAACGGTGCGCACAGATCAAATGCTGTTTGGTGCCAAGATAAAACGTCTTCATCATTTGGGTAAAAAGGCGTGAGATCAAAACCACCACCAAACCACCAAATTGGTGCTTGTCCTTCAGGTTCTGCAACAAATAGCCGTACATTGGCGTGAGATGTTGGAACATTGGGATTTGTTGGATGAATGACCAAAGAAACACCCAAGGCTTGTGCTTTGGCTCCAGCAATTGCTGGATGTCGTTCTGTTGCTGAAGCTGGCAGTTTGGAAATGTTGATGTGAGAAAACATCACCCCGCCTTTTTCGATCACAGTACCATTCTGTAGAACACGTGAACGACCACCACCGCCTTCAGGGCGTTGCCAGTCATCAATTTCAAATGTTGCAGTGCCGTGGCCTAATTTTTCTTGTTGCTCTAGGGCAGAGCAGATTCGAGCTTGTAAATCTGTTAGGAAATCACGAACACGTTGAATATCTGCAGAAGTCGGGTTTTGCATGATCATCCTCAAAGGAGAATTGAAAAATTTTCTACATCAAAACATAAAACGCTAAAAAAACAAAACCAAGTCATCATAAAGGCATGTTTTGAACTTGGTGTGAATGAATCGAATGAGCCTGAAAAATCTTTGGATATCGCGGATACACGCTAGGGAATCCCGAGCAATTCGCTAGGTTGAAATCTATCTTTAAGCTCAGCACAATGTATTGAGGATAAATTCAATTTTTGGGTTTATTTCATTTTGAATGTTAATTGCGTATCGAGCAGTGAATATGAGTTGTTCCTTGATTCAAAAATACAATGTTGCTGGACCCCGTTATACCAGTTATCCAACGGTTCCATATTGGGAGGAGGCATCATTTTCGCTGCAACAATGGAAACAGACCTTAAAGCGCTCTTTTGATGAGTCTAATCACGTTGAAGGCATCAGTCTTTATATTCATTTACCATTTTGTGAAAGTCTATGTACATTTTGCGGATGCCATAAAAAAGTCACGAAACGGCATGATGTTGAACAACCCTATATTCAAGCCGTTTTAAAAGAATGGGACTTATATTGTCAGTTGTTAGCAGACAGACCCATCATTAAAGAAATCCATTTGGGTGGTGGAACACCAACATTTTTTTCAGTTAAGCATTTACAACAATTAATTCAGGGTATTTTAGCCAAAGCCAATATTGCGGCTGGTTATGAATTTAGTTTTGAAGGGCATCCTAATAATACCACGCGAGAACACTTACAAGCCTTGTATGAGCTCGGTTTTCGCCGTGTCAGCTATGGGGTGCAAGACTATAATGAGACTGTTCAGAAGGCCATTCATCGTGTCCAGCCCTTTGAAAATGTAGAAAGAGTGACGCAATGGGCACGTGACATTGGCTATACATCGATTTCCCATGATCTGGTTTTTGGTTTGCCATTTCAAAATTTAGCAGATGTGTTGCATACCATTGATTTGACTAATACGTTAATGCCAGATCGCTTGGCTTTTTATAGTTATGCGCATGTGCCTTGGATTAAGGGCAATGGACAGCGTGGGTTTAAAGATCATGATGTGCCCAAAGATGGAATGAAGCGAACCCTGTATGAAGAAGGGAAAAAGCAACTTTTAGCCCATGGTTATCATGAGATTGGGATGGATCATTTTGCTTTAGATCGAGATGAGATGTATCAAGCATTTCATGCAGGTACTTTGCATCGTAATTTTATGGGCTATACCTCATCAAAAACACAAGTCATGATCGGATTGGGCCTCTCTTCAATCAGTGATAGTTGGTATAGCTTTGCACAGAATGAAAAAAATTTAGATGCCTATTACAGCTCTCTTGAAAATGATGAAATTCCTGTGGTGAAAGGGCATGTGCTAAGTGTCGAAGATTTAAAGATTCGTCAGCATATTTTGAATTTGATGTGTACCTTTCAAACCTCTTGGTCAGATCAAACGATGGATTTTGCTGAGCGTGGTGATGTGATTCAACAGCTTGTTGAAATGCAGCATGATGGTTTATTGAACATTGAAGCGGATCGGATTGTGATCACGGAGCAAGGGAAGCCTTTTGTCCGTAATATTTGTATGGCGTTTGATTTGCATTTAAAGCGTAGAAAGCCTGAAACGCAAATTTTCTCGATGACGATTTGATTATATTTTACAAAATATTGTATTTAAAAATTTAGATGAAGAAGTGTAGATGATTCCTTTCTTTTCAGGGATGAAAAGAAACAAAAATCCTTTGTTGGGCAAAGGGGACTCCTGTCACCCTTGCCCAACGGCGACATCCCTGTCGCCATCCGCGATAGCAAAACCTTTCTTGATGTTTTATTTATAAAAATTAGTGAATTAATAAGAGAGGTTATGGTTTTACTGATTTCTTTTGTTCAATTAACTTATTAATGACTTCACCATATACCCAAGTATTTAAAATACCATCTGAGCTTTCTAGGCCAATAATATCTAAAAATTTTTCATAGCTAACAGCAACTTGTTCTCTATCATCTGTATCTAGGCTGTATGGGTCAATTTGATTGATGCCATCAGCAAGAGTTTTAAGTAATTGTTTTTTAGAGGGCGGTGTATGACTCTCATAAAGTTTAATAAAAGCTTGACTTGTATCGGCTATATTTTGATTGAGTTTTTGCTTTAATTGAGGATTTTTGATTCCCGTATATAAAAAATTATCGGGCAAGAAATGGTCTTGTTGTTGAAACTGTCTTAATTGTTGAATGGTTGCAGATTGGGTTTTTGAATCAGATGCCTGACAATATGTGCTGAGTAAAAGGAGACTGATTGCAAATAAGGTTGAGCTTAATTTCATTAGTTCAGTCTCCTATTATTTAACTTAGTGATTATTTAAAAATCATCTTTCTCATACATATGTGACATACGATCATGTTTGGTTTTTAAATAATCTTCATTGAACTTATTTAAGCCCACTGTCAACGGTACACGGTCTAATACATCAATACCTAAATCTGTTAAAGCTTTTAATTTTAATGGATTGTTGGTAATTAGCCTGACTTGTTTAACCTGTAAATGATCGAGCATGATGCTACACATATCATATTTACGTGCATCAGCAGGTAGGTTTAACAATAAATTTGCATCAACGGTATCATGCCCTTGATCTTGCAAAGCATAAGCACGGATTTTATTGGTCAAACCAATACCACGACCTTCTTGGCGCAAATATAAAATCACACCTTGGCCTGCATCATTCATCATTTTCATGGTGTTGTGCAATTGAGGGCCACAGTCACATTTTAATGAACCAAAGGCATCGCCAGTTAAACATTCTGAATGAATACGAACTAAAACGGGGTTTGTAGGCGCGATTTCTAAACCCTTAGAAAGAGCAACATGCTCTTCACCTGTTTGTGGATCTTGAAATACAGAAATTTTAAAATCACCATAAGCAGTGGGTAATTTTGAAGTGGCAACAAACTCTATTGACACAGAATCTTCCATCTATTTGTTTAGAAATTGGCTAAAGTATAGCGTAATGCTTGGACATTGGTAGGTTTGTAAAGCATGTTTTTATAGATAACATTGCTATAAAAATTTCTTTTTTGTATAAAGCACACGATAATAGTTGATATATAGATAGATTATTCATGATAATTGACACCAAGAGCACACTTGCTGACTTGGAAGTTCCAATGACGCATCATTATAAATGTGGCTGATTGAATGTGATATCATTGGTTCTCACAATCATGCTAACCCGTTTACCTAGCTAGATTTGCCAGGCTTTAGAAGGCTTTGCCACATATGTTGTATACCGAAATACCTAGTCATCGTCCTGTTACGCCTTTGTTGAATGAAATTAATCATCCTCAACAATTACGTCAGTTTGAGCAAAGCCAATTGCCGCAGGTCGCAGACGAATTGCGTCAATTTATTTTGTATGCTGCTGGACAAAGTGGCGGGCATTTTGGTGCAAACCTTGGCGTTATAGAATTAACAGTCGCCTTACACTATTGTTTTGAAACTCCACGAGATCGTTTAGTTTGGGATGTGGGCCATCAGGCGTATCCACATAAAGTCCTTACAGGACGCCGTGAGCAATTGATGACCATCCGTTCTAAAGATGGATTGGCGGCTTTTCCAGCACGGGATGAATCTGAATTTGACACTTTTGGTGTAGGACATTCATCGACTGCAATTTCTGCTGGCTTGGGTATGGCTTTGGCACGTCGTTATCAAAAAGACCCTTGTGAAGTTGTTGCCATCGTTGGTGATGGTGCGATGACTGCTGGAATGGCATTTGAAGCCATGAATGATGCAGTGGCGCATAATGCTGATTTGATGGTGGTGCTCAATGACAATGATATGTCGATTTCATGTAGCACGGGTGGTTTTGCAAAGCATTTAGCTGCAATTTGGGAACAAGGGCAATTCATCAATATTGATGAAGATGGGCAAGCTTTTGTACAGGATTGCCCTGAATGGAACTACAACTCTCGTTTACATCAATCTGCGACTGATGCTGCGGATAATCTATTTAAAGCGATTGGTTTTGATTATTTTGGCCCATTTGATGGTCATGATGTGGAGCAATTGGTACAAGTCTTTAATGCGCTGAAAAAGCGTAAAGGGCCACGCCTGATCCATGTCTATACCGTGAAAGGTAAGGGGTTTGCACCTGCTGAAGCGGATCAAATTAAATATCATGCGATTGGCAAAATTAATGCATCAGCAACTAAAAATGTAGCGCCAAAATATTCAGATGTATTTGGGCAATGGCTTTGTGATGAAGCTGCACAAGACGACAGATTACTCGCAATTACGCCTGCCATGTGTGAAGGCTCAGGCATGGTACAGTTTGCTAAACAATTTCCAGAGCGTTACTTTGATGTTGCAATTGCAGAACAGCATGCCGTGACATTAGCTGCGGGTATGGCATGTGAAGGATTGAAGCCAGTTGTGGCGATTTATTCAACCTTCCTGCAACGCGGTTATGACCAATTGATTCATGATGTCGCTTTACAAAATCTTGATGTGACCTTTGGTATTGATCGTGCAGGTTTAGTCGGCGAAGATGGTCCTACGCATGCTGGTGCGTATGATTATGCTTATATGCGTACCGTACCCAATATGGTGATCATGGCGCCAAAAGACGAAAACGAATGTCGTCAAATGTTGCATACAGCATATCTATACAAAGGCCCAACTGCAGTACGTTATCCACGCGGTAATGGTTTAGGTGTAGAAATTCAACAACAGTTGATTGAGCTGGAAATTGGTAAAGCTGAAGTATTGTTAGAACTCAATACTGAACACGAAGAAGGTATCACGATTTTGGCCTTTGGTAGTCGAGTTCAACCTGCGCTTGAATCAGCAAAACAACTGGCACGAAAGTTGGATATTGCAATTCGTGTGATCAATATGCGTTTTGTGAAACCATTGGATGAACAGATTATTCGTGATTTGGCAGACAAAACTCACTTATTTGTAACTGTTGAAGAACATGCTGTAATGGCGGGTGCAGGTAGTGCGGTAAATGAGTTCTTGGCACAGGCGCAAATTGTGAAGCCAATTTTAAACCTAGGTTTACCTGATGAATTCCTCGCACAAGCAAGCCATTCTGAAATGCTCCAAGACTGTGGTTTAGATGTAAAAGGTATTCAAAACTCGATTGAACAGGCTTGGTTAAAGCTGGTACAACACGTTTAACCTCATGTAAAAGTTAAAGTTGTAAAATTTTAGCAACAAAATTTCCCAAAAAGCGCCGATATTTGCTAAAATGTCGGCGCTTTTATGCATTATTCTTTATCAGTATCTTCAAATTTGTAGTGGGTGTTCAATGGAACCTATGGTGGTGATGGCTGCGCGTGCGGCTCAGTTAGTTGGTCAAGAGCTTTTAAAAGCGCATCAAAATCGTCATAAACTCGATCTACAAGTCGAAGAAAAAGGTATTGATGGTCCAGTAACTCGTGTAGATCGTTATATCGAGCAGTTGACTATTGATACGCTTCGTAAAAGTTATAAAAATCACAGCTTCCTTGGTGAAGAGTTTGGGCTACAAGAAGGTAAAGGTCACGATGCTGATTGGTGTTGGGTGATTGATCCTCTTGATGGTACTTTAAACTTTATCAATGCTTTCCCACATTTCTGTGTATCTATTGCAGTTCAACATAAAGGTGTAACTCAACACGGTGTTATCTATGACCCTGTGAAAGATGAGCTATTCTCTGCAAGCCGTGGTCGTGGCGCAATGTTGAATCAACGTCGTATTCGTGTGAATGTTAAAGACAGTCTTGAAAATACCTTTATGGGTGTAGGTCATGCTTACCGCGCTAAACGTAATGGTGAGATTGTTTCTTATGCGAAAAACCATTTTGAATCATTATTAAATGTAACTGAAGCTGGCGCACAATATCGTCGTGCGGGTTCTGCTGCATTGGACTTGGCTTATGTTGCAGCTGGTCGTTTAGATGGTTATTTTGAACTCGGTTTAAAACCTTGGGATATCGCAGCAGGCGAACTTATGGTGAAAGAAGCGGGTGGTACAGTCGTTGATGCTCGTGGTGGTTCAGATTCTATGGAAAATGGTCAAGTGATTGCTTGTTCTATGAAAATGTTAAAACCATTGATGCAAGCTGTTGTTCCTGCTTGGGGTGAAGCTGCGAAGTAATTTATACTTGTGTAGATTGAGTTTTAAAAAGCCTTCATCTTTATGAGGGCTTTTTTATGCGTTGCGATTTAATGCGATACTATTAATACGGAATGTCGTTGTTAAAACTTTCGTGATTGCAAGACCTAGCGAATAGTACTTATATAAAAATAATACGACTTATTGGGGGACGCTAAGAGTGCATATCATTGGCAATCCAATACGATTATTCTAGGCGAGTTTACCGTGGAGTGTTTAGCGGTAGCTGTAGCAGATATTTTGAGGATGAAAGTTTAGCTGTAGATCAAGTTTTTTATTTAATTCCTGATGATAATGAATGACTTAATACAATACAGGAAAAAACAATAAAACTTCGTGACATTATTATAAATTCTGCTATACTCTGCGCACGCACTAAATTTCGTTCATTACCTGAACATTTCTCTTCTATATTGTGTATGCGCGTCCGGTCCAAAGAGAGGACAATATTTCGCGCCCCACCCAATCGCTTAAGCGATTCCTTCAGGTTGCGGCTGTTATCAAATGTGCGTTATACGCATCGTCGTTCTCGGATCGCCGCTGATTCTATATTTTCAGCGATTATTGCTGTGCCGCTTTTTGCCGATGTCCATCAGACCATATATTAATGGAGCACCCACATTAGGGTGAATATCTCTATGAGCAAAACTTTTGCTGAATTTTCATTAGACGAGTCGCTACAGAAAGCACTCGAGAGTCTTGGTTTTACTACGCCGACTCCTGTTCAAGAACTATCTATTCCAGCGGCTTTAGAAGGAAAAGACCTTCTAGTATCAAGCCAAACTGGTTCTGGTAAAACTGCTGCATTCTTACTCCCTACGTTAAACGCTTTAGCTGGTCAAGATACTTTTGTACCATTTAAAGATCGTATGAAAGCAGTAACTCAACCAAATATCTTGGTGATTTCACCTACTCGTGAACTTGCACAACAAGTATGTCAAGATGCGATTGCATTTGTACGCCATATGAAAGGTGTACGTGTTGCAGCAATCATGGGTGGTATGCCTTTTGGTAAGCAAATCCAACAATTAAAAGGTGCACAAGTTGTTGTTGCGACTCCAGGTCGTTTACTTGATCTTGTAAACCGTCGTCAAATTAAACTTGATTTAGTTGATGCTTTAATCGTCGATGAAGCTGACCGTATGCTTGACTTAGGTTTCTCTGAAGACCTAGAAGCAATCAGCGATTTAGCTTTAAATCGTAAACAAACATTAATGTTCTCTGCAACATTTGCACCACGTATCATTAATCTTGCTGAACGCATGATGAACGAACCTGAACGTATTGCAATTGAAACAGGTCATTCTACAAATACTGATATTACCCAAACTTTACATTGGACTGATGGCTTTGAGCATAAGAAAAAATTGCTTACGCATTGGTTAAATGAAGAAGACGTAGATCAAGCAGTTGTATTTGCTTCAACTCAAGAAGATACAGATATGCTTGCTGAAGAGCTTGCAGAAGCTGGTCTTTCAGTTGTTGCGCTTCATGGTGCTATGCCACAAACTGTACGTAACCGTCGTTTACGCAGTATCCGTGAAGGTCGTGCAAAAATTCTTGTTGCTACAGACGTAGCTGCTCGTGGTCTTGACGTACCAACAATCTCTCACGTAATTAACTTCGGTCTTCCAATGAAGAATGAAGATTATGTGCATCGTATTGGTCGTACAGGTCGTGCGGGTCGTACTGGTAAAGCAATCACTTTAGCAACTTACCGTGAACGCGGTAAGATCCGTGCTTTAGAAGATTATTTAGAAGCGCGTTTAAGTGTTTCTGAAATCGAAGGTTTAGAGCCATCTCCACCTCCAGCTCGCGGTAGTCGTGATGGTGGCGGTCGTGGTCGTAGTAACGGTGGTGGTCGTCGTGAAGGCGGTCGTGGCGGTTTTGGCGGTGGTCGTCGTTTTGAAGGTGAATCAAACTTCAAACGTCGTGAAGGCGGTGATGATCGTCCACGTCGTAGCTTCGATGACAAACCACGTGGTGATCGTCCATCTTATGGTGATGACCGTCCTAAGCGTGATTTTGGTGATCGTCCACCACGCCGTGAAGGTGGTTTCGGTGATCGTCCACAACGTTCATTCGGTGGTGAAGACCGTCCTAAGCGTGATTTTGGTGATCGTCCACCACGTCGTGAAGGTGGCTTCGGTGACCGTCCACAACGTTCATTCGGTGGCGAAGATCGTCCTAAGCGTGATTTCAACTCTGATCGTCCACGTCGTGAAGGCGGTTTTAACGATAAACCTCGTTTTAACTCGAATGATGACAACCGTGGTAACAGCGTAGATTACAAACCACGTCGTGAAGGCAGTTTTGCTGATCGTCCTAAGCGTGATTTTGGTGATCGTCCACCACGTCGTGAAGGTGGTTTTGGTGACCGTCCACAACGTTCTTTCGGTGATGATCGTCCTAAGCGTTCATTCGGTGGTGAAGACCGTCCGAAGCGTGAATTTAATTCAGATCGTCCTAAACGTGCGTTTGGCGGTGAAGATCGTCCTAAGCGTGAATTTGGTGGTGAAGACCGTCCAAAACGTGAATTCAATGCAGACCGTCCGCGTCGCAAATTCAACGATTAATTAGATATTTTTAATAAAAAACCAGCCTGAAGGCTGGTTTTTTATTGCAAGTTAAAAAGTATTTGGTAGAATAAAGTGTGACATAGTTCAATTTATTTAATAAAACAGTTAGACTTAACTTATGAAAAATTGAATCTAATAAAGTTGATGATTTCTTTGAGGTAATTATGTTATATATGTTCTCACTTTTATTGATCTCAAATGTTGGGTACTTTTTTTATAGCCTGCTTTTTAGATAATCTATTTGCTCATTAAATAAAATTTAAAAGTAAAAAACTAAAAAATAGCCCAAGTAACATTGTTTATAAAGATGAATATTCTTTATGATTTTTTATTATCTTTTAATTACAAAACATATAGATATTTAAGAGTATAGTATGTGGGCTGATAAATGCAGGAAAAAGTTCAGCTATGAATAAACACAGTCATTCCGAAGCTGAAGCTTTAATTGAAGTCAAAAATTTAAGTTTTAACCGAGGTGAACGCGTTATCTACGATAATGTGAGTTTGCAGATTCGTCGTGGGCAAATTACCGCAATCATGGGACCATCTGGAACGGGTAAAACAACCTTATTACGGCTCATTGGTGGTCAGCTTAGCCCAGATGCTGGTGAAGTACGACTTGATGGGAAAAACATTGCTTCAATGTCACGTAATGAGCTTTTTGCTGCACGTGCGCGTATGGGGATGTTATTTCAGAGTGGTGCGTTATTTACCGACATGACCGTCTATGAAAATGTTGCTTTTCCAATTCGCGCACATACAAAATTACCAGAAAATTTAATTGCTGAGTTGGTGGCACTAAAATTAGAGTCGGTTGGTTTGCGTGGTGCTGAAAAGTTAATGCCCGCAGAACTTTCTGGCGGGATGAATCGACGCGTGGCGCTTGCTCGTGCGATTGCGCTTGACCCAGACTTGATTATGTATGACGAACCCTTTGCTGGGCAAGATCCGATTGTGATGGGGGTTTTGACCCGATTAATTCGATCATTACGTGATGCTTTAGATCTAACAACAATTATTGTTTCACATGATGTTGATGAAACATTATCAATTGCTGACTATATTTATGTTGTGGCTGAAGGTAAGGTGCAAGGCGAGGGGACACCTGAGCAATTGCAACAACACGCTTCTCCATTTGTACAGCAATTTTTAACAGGTTCGGTTGAAGGTCCTGTTGATTATCAATTTAGTCATCAAGCCTATTTAAGTAATGAGGTTAGTTCATGAATGCTATTGCCTTATTGGGTAGACGCGTTCTAGAACGTGTTCAGGGCATTGGTGTTGCAATGCTCATGTTGTTGCGCATTTTATTCTCTTTGCCAACAATACTTGGTGTAAAACTTTTCATTTATCAGATGTATCGAGTAGGCGTACTGTCTTTATTGATCATTGCTGTATCTGGTCTGTTCATTGGTGCAGTACTCGGTTTGCAGATGTATAACATCTTGGTCACTTTTGGTAGTGAAGCCATGTTGGGCGCGGCTGTGGCTTTAACCTTGTTACGTGAACTTGCGCCTGTTGTGGCTGCCTTGCTTTTTGCTGGTCGTGCTGGCTCTGCTTTGACTGCTGAAATTGGCCTAATGAAGGCAACTGAACAATTATCCAGTATGGAAATGATCGGTGTTGATCCGTTAAAGCGTGTGATTTCTCCACGTTTATGGGCAGGTATTGTGAGTTTACCGATGCTGTCTGTGATCTTTGCTGCGATTGGTATTATGGGTGGCAAAATGGTCGGTGTTGATTTTCTTGGCGCAGACGAAGGCTCATACTGGAGTGGTATTCTGAGTAGCACCCAGTTTATGAAAGATGTGTTTAACGGGACCATCATTAAAAGTTTAGTATTCGCTTTAATTTGTACTTGGATTGCGGTGTATCAAGGTTATGCTTGTGAACCAACATCTGAAGGTATCGCAACATCTACGACACGTACTGTTGTGTATTCATCGTTATGTGTTTTAGGTTTTGATTTCGTGTTGACTGCGGTCATGTTCGGAGGTGTTTAATGAAATCACGTGCTAGTGAGCTGACCGTCGGTATTTTTGTCATCATTTTTGGTCTTGCTCTATTCTTTTTAGCCATGAAAGTGAGTGGCTTGGTCGGTACAAACTTAAAAGACAGTTATGAAATGACTGCAACATTCGACAATGTGAATGGTTTAAAACCGCGTGCCAAGGTGACCATGAGTGGTGTTAAAATTGGACAAGTTGATGCGATTACACTTGATCCTGTGACACGTCATGCAACGGTTAGATTCGATTTGGATGGTTCATTGACCACCTTCAATGCAGAACAGTTGAAAAAAGTAAAAGAAAATGCGCTAGGTGATTTACATTACAGTGCTGATTATCAGGCTGCGACACCTGAGAAACAAAAAGAAATGGAAACGCAACTGTTAGGTAACATGAAATCCATCACAAATATTGATGAAGATGCTTACATAATGGTCGCAACCAATGGTCTTTTAGGCGAAAAATATTTGAAAATCGTACCAGGCGGCGGCATTAACTACATTAAACGTGGTGAAAGTATTGAAAATACCCAAGGTACGATGGATCTAGAAGATTTGATTACCAAATTTATTACGGGTGGTGCAGGAAAATCATCAACTGGCGCATCGGAAGCTAAAGATGCATCTGCATCCACTGAAACAACTGATGCTCAAACTTCATTTGTTGAATAGGCATTAGAGGAGTTATTGAAAATGAACATGCTGTTAAAACAAACTTTTACTGCAACTATTTTGGCAACTATGGTGGCGACTGCGGCTCAAGCGGCTCCAGCAGAAGCACCACCAGCATTTGTTAAACGTGTTGCTGATGGCCTGATTTCGCGCTTAAAAGCAGATCAAGGTAAATTGCAAAACCCTGCTACTGTGAAAGCGATTGTTCGCCAAAACCTTGATCCTTATGTCGATGGTCAAGCGTTTACACGTATTGTGATGGGAACTTATGCAAATAGCAGTACCCCTGCTCAACGTGCGCAATTTGAACAAAACTTCCGTAATACTTTGATTGAGAATTATGGTAGCGCATTTGCGAAGTATTCAAATCAATCGTATTCAATGCGTCCGTATAAGGCAACCAACAGCAAGTTTCCTGTCGTTACTTTAGACTTCAATAACAATGGCGAAAAGATCCCTGTATCTTTCCAATTGTCTGATGCAGGTAGCCAATGGAAAGTACGTAATTTGAATGTGTCAGGTATCGATCTAGGTTTGCAATTCCGTAACCAATTTGCTGCGAATGTGCAACGTAATGGCGGCAATATTGATAAAGCAATTGCAACATTCAAGCCTGATGCAGACGCTGCTGTTAAGAAGTAAGCTCATAACATAGATAGGTGCAAGCGAGTGATTGAATTTAAAAATCAGGAATTATATGTTAGCGGTAAAATTGCTTACGAGAATGCTGAAAGCTATTATTTAAATGGTTTGAAAGTGATTCAAAATGAGAAAAATTTTCCAATAACTGTGAATCTATCACAGCTTGAACATGGCAGTACCCTTGCTTTATCTGTGTTTGTGCAGTGGTTACGTCAAACACCAAATCTTCAGGGACTGCAGTTTAAAGCAGTGCCTGAAAAGATGATGAAAATTATTCAAGCTTGCCATTTGCAAGATGACTTGAAATTAATTTAGCCTATGCAAGATTGATGTAAAAAAGCACCTAAAGGTGCTTTTTTATTGACTCATTTTTCTTTCTGCTTTGAGCAGTGGTAAATCTCAACTCAATCCAATAAGTGGAAGACGGTATTTAAATCCATTTCTTCCATCTAAAGTAAGCCAAAGGCCCCACGAAGAAAGCAATTAAGATGGTAATTACGACATAAAAGCTCCAGTGGCCATGGGCAAATGGCAGAATCTCAGTGTTCATCCCATAAATACTGGCAATCAACATCGGTGGCGCAAGCATACTGGGTAAGATAGAGAATCGACGAATGGTATCGTTCTGTTCAGTGTTAATAAATCCAGAAGTGGTATCAAGCAAGAATCGAACTTTTTGAAACAAGAACGCATCATGTTCTACAAGGGAGCGTACATCCTCACTTAACTCTCGAATATCTGCATCATAGATATGGCTCCCCAATGCGCGAGGACGAGACAAAAAGGTTAAGACACGACGTAAGTCAATCAGACAAAGTTGCGCTTTTCCAAGCATATCTTCCTTTTGTGCTAAACGGGTAATCATGTCATCTAAATCTAAAATCATTTCACGATGACGTACGTTGAGGACTTCTGTGGAATATAACTCTAAGTCTTTGTGGATATCTTCTAAGATATCCGCAAGCTCATCTAGTTTTGCTTCTAATAAGCCTAAAAGAATCCATGTCGGATCTTTGTATTCAATTTCATAGTCATTACGGCGTGCACGTGCGCGAAAGGCACGAAAGGCAACCAGCTTTTCACCACGTAAGGTAAATAAGCGGTCTTTATGCAAAATGAATGCAACCGTTTGCACATTGGCAAGCATGTTTGAAGTATCTTCGGGATCGCCTTCAACTTGGTAATTTTTATTTTTTGTTAAAAAATAAGTACTGATATGTAGAATCCCATCATCATCACGGTAGAATCGTGCAGAGGATGAAATGTCTTCTAAAGATTTAAGAGTTGGTAAATTTTGCTGGTAAGCATCTAAAACCCATTCTTGTTCTTCTTGTGAAGGTGCAATGAGGTCAACCCATACCAATTCAGGATGTAGGTCGAATCCACCATTAATTGTTGCATCTTCTAAGCTACCGCGCTCAGTGGCGTAAAAGGCTTCAAGCATTATGTCTTTTCTCCCTTGCGCAGTGTGGTGTCGATTTGATGTGTGTATTTTAGACAAGGATTTTAGGAAAAACACTCATTACATTGCTGTTTTGTAAAAAAAATCTTGATTGGTCGTCTGCATTTTTAGCATGACAAAATTAAAGTTAGGTTAAATTTATGAATTCTATTGCTATTTTTTGTGGTTCATCATTAGGTACGGATCAAATTTTTGCTGATGTTGCAGAGCTGACTGGTGAAACAATCGCCAAGCAAGGGAAAACTTTGGTCTATGGTGGTGGCCGTTCAGGCTTAATGGGCATCGTCGCTGACAGTGCTTTGGCAGCAGGAGGCAAAGTGATTGGTGTGATCCCTCAGGGATTGGTCGATCGTGAATTGGCACATCCAGATTTGACCGAGCTGTATATTGTTAAAAATATGCATGAACGTAAAACAAAAATGTCTGAACTTTCCGATGGCTTTATTGCATTGCCTGGTGGTGCAGGAACCATTGAAGAAATTTTTGAGCAATGGACGTGGGCACAATTGGGAATTCATTTAAAACCTTGTGCATTTTTAAATGTTGAAGGTTTTTATGATGATTTATTAAAATTTATTCAACTCACGACAGACAAAGGTTTTTCTAAAGCGCGTTTTACAGATCAGTTGATTGATTCTGCCTCGATCGAAGAAATTCTAACCCAGTTTAGTCACTATCAAGCGCCAGAACCAAAATGGGGCGTAAAAGAACGTGAAGAATTGGTTAAATTAGATCAAGCAGATCGTACATTTGGTTAAAAACTAAAACACAATATATTGTTTTTAAATTTATTGCTGTCACAATATATTGTGTTTTTATTCTATTTTTAAATCTTATGAATGTAATTACTGTCGCGGCAGCTGTGATTTTGAATGATAAAAATCAATTGCTCTTGGTGAGAAAGCAAAATACACAATTTTTTATGCAGGTTGGTGGAAAGCTTGAGCCCAATGAACCACCTGAGCAGACCATGTTGCGTGAGATTTTAGAAGAAATTAGTGTTCAAGCAGAGATTACTCAGTTTATTGGGCATTTTGAAACAAAAGCAGCCAATGAAGCAGACTTTCAATTGGTGAGTTATCTCTATCAAGTTGACCTAGAGCAAACACCCAAAATTAATGCAGAAATTGCTGAAATGAAATGGATTGATTTGGATGATGCGCAAACGCTTTTAGCACCATTGACCAAAGAGATCGTCATCCCATGGTGTAAAGCAAATTTAATCCATTCATAATTTTCGCTATGTTTGCTTCACAGTATTTGTATCGCTGAGCGATGATGAAAATTTATTGAGCTGCGGCAATACAGACACTATAAATCTGCTGGCAGCCCAAGTTTTCTAAAGCAAGGGTTAAAGCATGTATTGAGCTGCCTGTGGTCACGACATCGTCAATAATCAGTACTTTTTTATATTTTCTTTTTTCTGTTTTGATCATTTTAAATTGATATTCAATATTTTCTAAGCGCTCAATTCTACTTAAACCTTTTTGTGAGTGTTGCGCCTCTCGAATCACGGGTTGCCATACAGGGATATTTAATTGTCTTGCCATGATTTTGGCGATAATCAGCATTTGATTGTAGCCTCGTTCTTTTAAACGAGCTGTAGAAATCGGCATAGGAACGATGGCTTGAATTCTAGGTAAAGTTAAATTCAATAAACTGTGTGCCAATAGCGTCTGATATTGCAGTTGCTGTTCATATTTGTAGACTTGGATGATGCGATCAATTGGGAAGTCGTAACGGTGAGCACAAACAATCTGGTGTTGATGCCGTTCTATATGCTGCTTATACCAAGGAAGTTCGTTCCAACACGTGTTACAAAGGGAATGCTGTTGTTGTCGGTCTATTCCACAAAGGAGGCAAGGGGAAAGGCTTTGTATGCTTTTATGGAGAAGTTGGTTGATAAATTGGAGCATAGAATTTCTTTTTCTTTTGATTTTATGAGAATTTGTTTATGGTACATAGATACCATTAATTTGAAACTCAAACTGATTTTGTTTTTTAA
The DNA here is from genome assembly GCF_052824985.1 of Acinetobacter sp. 1125_18A. Lineage (NCBI taxonomy): Bacteria > Pseudomonadati > Pseudomonadota > Gammaproteobacteria > Moraxellales > Moraxellaceae > Acinetobacter > Acinetobacter sp. 1125_18A. The sequence goes on along the minus strand of NZ_VTDG01000005.1, from coordinate 81,047 downwards.
AAATATGAAGATCAAGAATTAAGTCACTACAACCTTCCTCAGCAGTAAATAGATCAATGATTGCTTTCCAGAATTCATCCTCCATGTATAGACATACTGATGTATTCCAAGTGTCTTTGGGTAAACTGATAAGATGGGCTCCATAGTCCACAATATATTCTACAAGCTCTGAAGCATATTCTTGGTCAATCAATTCAATATTCGGAATAGTATTCAAACGAGCAAAATCTTTATCTTTAAAAGAATCAACAATCAAAATAATTGTGTCTCTCCAAATTGTTGGAATTGGAGATTGAAACTCTGGATCATATGGAACAGGAACTTCGGGTATCATTTTTTCTTCCTTGTTATTTAGACATACGCATATCTCGGCGCTTCAGGTAACCAGCGTTTTAATAAAGCTTCAGCATTTTCTGGATCATCTTTTAGTACTTGACTGGCAACATAATGTGCTTGATTGAGTAAATGATCATCTCGTTCTAGCTTGGCGACACGGAAACCCAAATCTCCTGTTTGCTTGGTGCCCAGTAATTCACCTGGCCCTCGAATTTCTAAGTCTTTTTCTGCAATGATAAAACCGTCATTGGTTTCACGCATGATGCGTAAACGTTCTTGGCCATTTTGTGATAAAGGATGTTTATAGAGTAGGGCGCAGAAACTTGCGGTTGCACCACGACCGACACGACCACGTAACTGATGCAACTGAGACAGGCCTAAGCGTTCAGCATTTTCAATCACCATAATGGAAGCGTTTGGAACATCGACCCCGACTTCAATCACTGTCGTTGCAATCAGCAGTTGCAATTCATTGTCTTTGAATTGTTGCATGACCAGTTGCTTCTCATCGGCTTTCATTTTTCCATGGACTAAGCCAATATTAATTTGTGGAAAGCGATCTTTAATCTCTTGATAGGTGGCTTCTGCTGCTTGAGCATCGAGAGTTTCTGATTGTTCGACCAGTGTACAGACCCAATACGCCTGTTTACCCTCAGCACAGTTGGTGGTGATACGATTCAGCACTTCTTCGCGTCTATCAAGTGGAATCGTGACTGTTTGAATGGGAGTACGTCCAGGGGGCAATTCATCAATCACTGAGGTATCTAGGTCACCATAGGCAGACATTGCCAGTGTGCGAGGGATTGGTGTTGCTGTCATGACCAGTTGGTGTGGCGTGGTGTTATCCACGCCTTTATTACGTAAAGCTAGACGTTGATCTACCCCGAAACGATGTTGTTCATCAATAATTACGAGACCAAGTTTGGAAAATTCAACATTGTCCTGAAATAAAGCATGGGTACCCACTACAATATTGGCAGTTCCATCCTTAATGGTTTGTTCAGCCGCAGCGCGTGCCTTGCCTTTTTGTTTGCCTGAAAGCCATGACACATTTAAACCGAGTGGCTCGAACCATTTCTTAAAATTGATATAGTGCTGTTCAGCTAAAATCTCAGTCGGTGCCATCAGCGCCACTTGCCAGCCTTCTTCCAAAATATGACAAGCCGCAACACCTGCAACCAATGTTTTACCTGCACCTACATCGCCCTGAACCAGTCGCAACATGGGTTTGTTTTGTTTTAAATCTTTGGCAATTTCGTTTGATACACGTTTTTGTGCATTGGTCATTTCAAAAGGTAAGCTTGCCAATAAGGCTTTTGCAAACTTTTTACTGGTTGAAAATGCTGGCGCTGCAATTTGTTGAATATAAGCACGTCGGGTTAATAGGCTGATTTGATGTGCAACCAATTCTTCAAAAATTAAACGTTGTTGAGCAGGGTGAGAGCCTTGTGAAAGTTGTAGCATATTGGCATTTACAGGAGGGTGGTGAATATACTCCAGCGCCTGTTTAAGCGCGTAACCATTGGTGAACTTTTCAGGTAATAACTCAGGTAAAGCATCAGCGTGCTGGTTTAAAGCTTGCTTAACGTATTCACGTAATTTGGGTTGGGTTAAGCCTTCGGTGGCAGGGTAAATTGCTGTCAGTTGCGTTTTAGGGAGCGCTGTATGTTCAGTAATTAACTGGATCTCAGGATGGTAAAGTTCAAGGCCACGAGCGCCAACACGGACTTCCCCAAAGATTCTTAAACGATTACCCGCTTTAGCACGATCTGTGAGTGCTTTATAGATATGATAAAAGCGTAAGGTAACCTTGCCAAAATCATCTTGCAATAAAATCGCCATCGATTTGCGTTTACCAGGTGGCATATCGATTGATCTGACCACGCCTTCCATGAGATAACTACGACCGACTTGTAATTGGTTCATGGGAATGATCGTGCTACGATCTTCATAATCACGTGGCAAATGAAACAGCAAATCATCTGTGGTGAAAATATTTAGTTTTTCAAGTAAAGCAGCGGCGGCATTGCCAACCCCTTGCAATTGATGGACGGCAGCCATGTCCCCTCAACTTAAGTTTGATTGATTTTGAAAATCGGTTTCAAAGAATAGGTCGTGTAATGCATATTCTATTTATTGGTTATGGTAAAACATCGCAACGTGTTGCCAAACAATTATTTCAGCAAGATCACCAAATTACTACAGTTAGCCGAAGTGCGAAAGATGATGATTTCGCACAACATTTGATTCAAGACATTCAACAACTCGATTTAGCGCAAATTCAGCCTGTCGATGTGGTGTATGTATTGCTCGCACCATCTCGAAATTCTCCGCTATGTGCTATCGAAAATTATCAACAAACCTATGTCGGCTCGGTGCAGCCGATTGTGAAGGCTTTAAAAGACCATCCGCTCAAACGAATTATTGTGGTTTCATCGACACGTGTTTATGGGGAAAACCGTGGTGAATGTATTGATGATGAGTCAATGCCTATTCCAAGTGATCAACAGGGGCAGTTGTTATTGGCAATGGAGCAGCGATGGCAACAGGCTTATCCATCTAAATGTGTGATTGTGCGCCCAACTGGGATTTATGGCACATCCGTTGCTCGTATGGTTAAGCTTGCAGAAACCACGCCAAGCTATCCCAATATTCATTGGTCAAATCGAATCCATATAGATGACCTTGCAGATTTCTTAGCACATTTGCTTCACGTGGAACATCCAGAAAAATCATATATTTGTACAAATAATCAACCGCTACCATTGCATGAAATAATTTTATGGTTCCAACAACAGTTGAATTTATCGCACTTGGTTTTAGAAAGTTCCAATCAAACAGGGAAGCAGATTTTTGCGGAGAGGATGCTTGCAACAGGATTTAAGTGGGCACATCAAAATTGCTATCTTGATTATCAGAAGAATTTAAACCTTAAAATATACTAGGTATTTTCAAGGATCATTTTACGTTTTAGATAAGTTTGTAAATGAACTAAAAAATTGTTAGATATTAAAATGGGTTGGTTCAGTATTGTTTATTATAGAGGACTTGAGAAGTTCCCTCTCCTTGCAGGAGAGGGTTAGGGAGAGGTAATCATCCCAACCTTCTACTAAAGGAAAAAGGCACTTTAAAGCTTTTATTTTTTCTTCCGCTTTAAACGCTTCTTGGCTTGTTGAGCGGCTAAAGCATCTAAAGCTTCTTTTAACTCCTCATCTGTAAATGAGGTGATATGGTGAAGCATTTGCAAAGTTACATCATCAAGCACCAAATTGGCATATTGCGCAACATTTCTAAACTGCTCATCAAAAACAATGGCATGGTCTTCATTGGTTTTGATATAGCCTTGTTCAGTTAAGACTTTCATAAAACTTTGGAATAACGCTTTATCAAAGAACTCAGGTGAGTTGAACTCATACAATACAGATAAACGTTGTCCAACCAAGTGACTTAATTCTTCAACTTGGCGAATCGAGATATTTCCAGAGCCACGTTGAGTAATTAAAGCCAGCGTCATGTAATAACGTTCAAGACTTTGACGTACTGGAGCAGCTAAAACAGCCAATTGATTATGGTCTTCTGAGTTTGGCGCAGGGCTGAAAATAAAATCTTCATCATCGACAAAAATTAAATTCGCTTGAGCCAAAGCATCGACATATTCAGTCACTTGAGCCTTGATTTCACTATCTTTCCATTTTAAGAACAACTCTGCTTTTAAGAATGGATAAAGGGTACGAATCACATTAAGTAAATCAGACTTACTGATCTTGCCATTATGTTCGACCAATGCTGCGACCAGCGACGGTAAAACAAAGGCATGCAAAATGTTATTGCGGAAGTAAGTCAGTAAAATTGCTTGATTATCTTCAATGGCAATAATATCGCCAAGGACGTGCTGGACACGTTTAATCAATTTCAGTTTCATACCATAGGCAATGATTTCTTTACCTGATAATGGCGTGACCTGAGTGCGGCTGTCATAAGGATTTGCAGTTAATAACTTGCGATATGTATCAAGCTGTTTAATGCAGATTTCTTCATCAAGTGTGTGTTTTGGAGTTGCCAATAAAATCAGTGACAATAAAGAAACAGGGTTGATCACCACAGCACGGTTGATATTTTCCAGAATCGCATTTGCCGAGCTGGTTACTGCATCTGAGACTTCTTGCGGGATTGGATCATCATTATGTTCAATGGTGATTTGATCAGCGCCATGTGCTTTGAGTAAGTCATCTAAGAAAACAGGTTCACCAAAATTGACATGCACTTTACCAAAAATACGCTCAATTTTTTTCAGGGTTTGCAAGATTCCCCAAATGGATTCAGCTTCTTTTGGCTTACCATTCATTTCACCGACATAGGTTGCGCCTTCCATCAAGCGCTCATAACCGACATAGGTTGGGATAAAGACAATCGGTTTGGCACGGCCGCGCAAATGACCATGTACTGTCATTGCGAGCATGCCAGTTTTCGGGGGTAACAAACGCCCAGTTCGAGAACGGCCACCTTCAATAAAGTATTCAAGAGGTGTGTTTCTAGACAGGATACTAAATAAATATTCTTTAAATACTGATGTATAAAGTGCATTGCCGCGGAATGAACGACGGATAAAGAATGCACCGCCTCCACGCAGTAATTGACCGACAAATGGCATGTTAAGGTTATCGCCGGCAGCAATATACGGTACCATCAAACCACGTTTATAAATCACATAAGACAACAACAAGTAATCGATATGGCTACGGTGACAAGGCGTATAAATCACTTCATAGTCTTTGACTAACTCGCGTACAGTATTGAAGTTATGTACTTCAACACCATCATAAAGTTGTGTCCATAGACGAGTCAAAGCCATATCTGCAAAGCGTACAGCCGATGCAGAATAGTCGGATGCAATTTCATTTACAAAACCAATTGCTTTATGTTCAGCATCAATCATGCTGATTTTTGAGCGAATACTTTCTTTACGAATTGCATCCTGTACATCAGGGGCTTTAATCAGTGATTGCATGACATTACGGCGATCAGATAAATCTGGACCGAGAATGACCTCACGCTGACGATCTAAGTAGTCATTTAATTGATTGACAATATAAGTGGCTGGTGAAATATTTGGATGATCAATTTTCGCATGATCGACCAATGCTCTAAGTGATTGCGCTTCATGGAATTCAAGGAATGACTGTCGACCATGTAAACCAATGTTCATCAACTGTTTAACTTTACTTGGCGTTGCCCAAGTGTCAGTAAATAACAGTTTAAACCAAGAGTCTTCTTTATCTGGTGAACGTCCCCACAGTACTGTGACAGGGATTAATTCAATATCTAAATCAGTATTTTGATCAAGTGATTCAATCAGTCTAACTAAACGCGGCGGATAAGCATGCGTAGGTGGATTAAAATAATTGTTTTCATCTTGGTGTTGTAAAAATAAAATCGCAGCTTTTTCGCGACTATTGCCAATCATTAATGGGTCAAGTGCAGGAGGAAGCTGCAAACGACGTGTTTCACCATCAACAACTAAAGCATTACTTCGTGAGTAATTCTGCAGAACATAGCAGACAACTTTTTGAGTTGTGGGCTGAATGAGCTCAGAATTTTCAGTTGAAGGGTCTAAAGGTTGAGCTTCTGTAGGAACCTCTCCAAGAACATGTGGTGTTACCACAAGGTCAAGTATTTTACTCGAAAGTCGACGATACATTTGACCAAAGCCACTCTTGGACATAAATACTCCTAGCCAATGGTGAATCACGCAATAAAGCGGATAAAAAATATTTTCTGTAATTAAAGCACAGAACAGTATGTCATTTTCTGACAAACTGCGGGTCGCTTGTCAGATTTTATCGTTAAAAAACGTATTTTAAACAATCCATCAGCACAAGAGAAGTGACAATACAGTTTATGAAAATTTAATGTTTCTCTCAGGACTTATGGCAAAATAGAGTTAAATCTCTAAAATATGGATACTTTGTTCTATCCATTGGAATAAAGTCAGTATTCAGTATATAGAAAGGTCACTTATGAATGCTTTAACCCAAGAGCTTGTAGAGCTTTTAACCCTTGAAAAACTTGAAGAACATATTTTTCGTGGTCAAAGTCGAAATTTAGTTGGTAAGCGTGTTTTTGGTGGGCAAGTTTTAGGACAAGCACTGCGGGCAGCATCATATACCGCTGATCGCCCCGTACATTCTTTACATGCATACTTCCTATATGGCGGTGATATCAATGCCCCAATCATTTATGAGGTTGATCGGTTACGTGATGGCAAAAGCTTCTTAAGTCGTCAAGTACGTGCAATCCAGCATGGGCGTACCATTTTTTCAGCGATGGTGTCATTTGCAACACCTGAAGAAGGCTTGAATTATCAAATTGCTGAACCAGAATATCCTGCACCTGATGAATTAAAAGCAGAGCAAGAGCTTAAAGAAAATTTAATTAGTTTTATCCCAGAAAATATTCGCGCTGCATTTATGCGTCCACGTCAGGTAGAAATTCGTCCGATCAATGTGACCAATCCATTTCAACCACAACCTGAAGCGCCGTCTTATGCTCATTATTTGCGTACGCATGAGCCATTAGCTGCAGAACAGGCGGATGATATTTCCTTAAATCAGGCAATTGTTGCGTTTTATTCGGACTATACCTTGATGATGACTGCTTTGCGGCCGCATGGTCTCAATTACCTCTCGCCAAGTTTGCAATGTGCCAGTATTGATCATACGATCTATTTCCATAAACCAGTAAAAGCAGATGATTGGATGCTGTACGATATGGATGCAACAGTCAGTGCAAATTCACGCGGTCTGAATTTTGGTCGCATGTGGCAAAATGGCGAATTGGTTTGTAGTACGGTGCAAGAAGGCTTGATGCGGGTACGTGAAATCGAAAACCAATAAGACTTTATACTGATACTCAAATCCTAGAAATAAGCCATCATCTATGATGGCTTTTCTATTTTTTAGCAGAGCTTGTGACAAAAAAATGCTCGATTCTAAATAACTTCAATGGCATAGTTCAACGTGTAAATATTTATAATAGTCAGCGAAGATGAGTTTAAACACCCAAATTTTTATTGCAGCCATTCTTGGTGTGGCATTTGGATTTTTATTAAATCAATTCCCCAATACTCAATTTTTAGATGCCAGCATTTATGGTTTGAGCATCGCCAGTAGTATTTTTATTGGTTTATTAAAAATGCTTTTGGTTCCACTTATTTTTAGTTCAATCTTGGTGGGTGTTTCAAACTTAGAAGCGGGCAGTCAACTCAGTCGAGTTTGGAAAATAACATTGGCTTGTTGTGTGACCACAACGACATTGGCACTTATTCTCGGTTTAGCCTCGACACATCTATTCAATGTAGGACAAGGTGTGGACATTGCAATGTTTCAAGATGCAATGAATCAACATAAAAGCCCAGATTCACTGACACCCAGCTCGTTTTTAACCAATTTTATTCAAAATACCCTCATCAATCCATTTAAAGCATTTAGTGACGGCAATGTTTTGGCAGTCGTGCTGTTTGCTTTGTTATTGGGTTTGGCACTGGTACATGGTGGAGAGCGCTTTAATTCAATCAAACAACTGGCACGTCAGTTTTTTGACATCATGATGATGTTAGTGGGTTGGGTGATGAAAGTTGCGCCGATTGGTATTTTTGCTTTGATGGCAAAGCTGATTGCAACAGAAGACATCTCTATTTTAAGCCGTCTTGCCGAGTTTGCTATTGTTGTTACGGGAACCACCATATTTCATGGTGTCGTGGTTCTGCCATTGTTGTTATGGATCTTTGGAAAAATGGATCCGATTACCTTTTTTAAAGGAACGCGTGCAGCATTAATTACAGCATTTGCAACCAGTTCAAGTTCTGCAACCATGCCTTTGAGTTTAAAGTGTACTCAAGAAAATTTAGGTGTGCGTCCGCAGATTGCAGGCTTTGTGATTCCTTTTGGTTCTCAGTTGAACATGGATGGAACAGCACTTTATGAAGCAGCAGCAGCGCTTTTTATTGCCAATTTAATGGGTTTAGAGTTATCAATTACCCAACAAGTGATTGTCTGTCTGACTGCGATGATTGCTTCATTGGGCGCACCAGGTATTCCAAGTGCGGGCATGGTCACCATGATTATGGTGCTACAATCTGTGGGATTGCCAGCGGAGGCAATTGCCATTCTTCTGCCAATTGACCGTATTCTCGATACTGTACGTACTGTAGTGAATGTACAAGGGGATATGATGATTAGTGTGGTTGTTGACCGAAACACCAAAGATATGGAAAGTCCAACTTAGTGTATGGTTAGAATCTTGTTCTAAAAGATTGACCAAAAAAAGCAGGACTAAATCCTGCTTTTTTTATTTGATTTCAGTATCACTATTCAATAGTTATTATGCTGCAACTCTAGGCAATGCACGTTTTGCTGCTGGGGATTGATCCAAATAAGCAATCGCATCTTCTGTTTTAGCTTCATGTACTGGATCATACCAAGGCATTAAATAGCCCAATTGCTGTGAAACCAACCATAATGGATGTGGCATTAAGCGATTATCTGATTGTGCGATACTTGCCCATTCACGCCAAATCCAAGGCTTATAGAAAGCAGGTTTTTTATCTGCATAACGTGGGTCTTGCCCCATGATATGTGCAGCACCATCAACCCATAAGCCTAATACAGCGGCAATCACGATAACACTTTGATAATAACGAGAAATATAACCACCGCCCAAATGGCGATAAAGATCAAAAGCCACTGTACGGTGTTCAATCTCTTCGGCACCATGCCATTTGACTAAATCAAGCATATTTGGATCTGCACCCAGTTCCGCCCATTTTTTATTATAAAGCGCATATTTACCCAAGACACAAGTCATATGTTCAACAGTGGCGACGATACCTAGGCGGAACAAATCCCATTGATGATCGAGGACTTTGGGTACTTTAAAGCCGAGTGGTTGATCTGCAAGTAATTTGCCAAACAAGAAATCCATAATCTCAAGATTACGTTGAATATCAATATTACGCACAGTTAAGTATTCTTTATTTGCCGAAGCATGTGCTTGAGCATGCATGGCTTCTTGGCGGATAAAAGCACGAACATCTTCAGCTAATTTTTCATCTGTGATTTTGGGTAAAACACGATTGTATAAACGGCAAAACCAAAATTCACCTGCTGGAAGAATATTGTTAATTTCATTGATAAAGTAGCTGACAAATGGCTGATTTGGAATCCAATCGACAGGGGTATCTTGCCATTCAAATTTCACTTTACGTGGTTTGATGTGGTACTGAATAGACGATCCAATCCGACTGTTCTTTAATTTAGCGAGTAACTTCATCACAGTGTCCTAATTTTTCTTTGGTGATTTCACACTTTATTATTCAAGTATAAAAAAATGTCCTAAATAGTTATTAGCAATTTAGGACATTCCAGTATCAATATGTGATGAATTTTGTTAGACAAGACTTTTTTATTTATGCTTGTGGATTTTCATCTACATTTCCATCAATATTTTCACTATTGAATTCGGATTCTTGGTCTTGATCAATGAACTCATCATCCAGATCATCTTCAGTGGCTTCAGGAATTGAATCAATATCAAAATCTAAAGTTTTGTCTAAGGTGTAATTTAAGCGACCCGCCATAATCGAAGCGAGTTCTTCTAGACCTTGTTTGTTGAGTGATGAAAACAGTTGTATAGAAAAATTCAACTTCATTTTCTTCAATTGCTCTTGTACATCTAACAATACTTTACTGGCAGGGCCACGGTTGAGTTTGTCGGATTTAGTTAACAGCACATGCACAAACAAGTGACGTGAATATGCCCATTCCAACATCATCACATCGAAGTGTTGTAAAGGGTGGCGAATATCCATGAGTAGAACCAGACCTTGTAAACTTTTTCGATGAATCAAATAATTCTCAAGTTCTTTTTGCCATACAATTTTCATTGCTTCAGGTACAGCCGCATAACCATAACCTGGCAAATCGACAAGGCGTTGATCTGGATTACCTAAACTAAAAAAGTTAATCATTTGCGTACGGCCCGGTCTTTTCGACGCGCGTGCCAATTGCTTTTGATTGGTCAATGCATTGATAGCACTTGATTTTCCTGCATTTGAACGGCCTGCAAAGGCAACTTCATAACCAGTATCTTCTACACAAAGATTCAGTTTAGGCGCACTCATTAGAAATTCAGCTTTACGCAACCAGTTCAAAGATGAAGTTGAGTATTCTGAAATCGCAGGATCAGCCTTTTTTTCATAACTGATTTTTTGTTTAGGGGCGCTTGAGGTCTTACTATTTTTAGACTTTCCACTGCTGCGATGCATATTTCAACTTCAATAAACGGATAAACAAAGTGCATTATAAAGGAAGTCGGAGGTTCAAGCGAATTTTGATCGTGTTAACTGAAATATTGGCTATTAAGATGCTGGGCGATGAGCTTTTGTGACTTAAACATTGAGATTGGGAATAGGCGAGTTTACGATCTTTGGATGTTGTGGTGGAGCGTTGAGAACATCGGCAACAGTATAGTGATCTAGGCTTTGATAAAACTGTTCAACGGCCTGATCTAAAATACCCTTTAAGCCGCAGCGTGGACGTAGCACACAAGGTGGCGTATTGCACTCTACAATTTGTGCATCACGTTGGAGAATTCGTACAATATATCCTAAGCGAAATTCTAAGATATCTGGGTTTAAGCGCAAACCACCGCCTTTACCTCGTGTGGTAATCAACCAACCTTGTTTTCCCATAAAATGCACAATTTTGACCAAGTGATTTTCTGAAACATGTAAATCTTCTGCAATTTCAGCAATCGTATAAGGCACATCTTTTGGAGGCGCGATGTACATTAAGATGCGCAGGGCATAGTCGGTAAATTTATTTAGTTGCATGTAGGCTGCTCATCTATGGGTAAAGATGTATCTCATCCTGAAATAAATAAGGCCAGTCTATCATAGACCAGCCTTATAAAGAACGGATGTAGATTTAGATACCTGCACCACCCGTACCAAACGCTTCACTATGAATTTGTTCAGGTTTAATACCACGAGCAACCAATGCTTGGTGTTGTTGTTGCATAAATGGTATTGGGCCACAAAGATAATAATCAGCATTGGCTGGGAGTAGTGCTGTATCAACCGTTGCCAAGTCTAAACGACCAGCCACATCATAGTCCTCACCTATAACATCACCGCTATGTGGGAACTCATAAGCTGTAAATGTACTGAGACGTGGGAATTTAGTTTTTTGCTCTTGAATATGTTGTTTCATCGCATGTACTTGGCTACTGCGACATGCATGAATAAAGCTAGCCGGTTGAGGCATGTCTAAAGTCACCAATTGGTTAAGCATTGCAATCATTGGGGTTAAACCTACACCCGCACTAATGAAGACATTACGTTTGCTACTATCAATCAGGTAGAAGTTACCTGTTGGAGCAGACACTTCAATTTCTGAACCTTCAGCTAAGCCATGTAAAGTATTTGATACCCAACCACTTGCCAAATCACCTTTTTCATCTTCACGTTTAACTGAAATACGTAAATAGTCTGTTTGTGGGCTTGTCGATAGCGTGTATTGACGTGGTTGTTTTAAGCCTAATGCTTCAACAAATACGCGCACTGAAATATATTGACCCGCTTCATATTTAGGTAATGCGCCACCATCGACTGGTGCAAGATAGAAAGAGGTAATTTCTTCACTTTCATTCACTTTTTTAGCGATTTTAAATTTACGCCAGCCTAACCAACTGCCTTGAGTTTGTTGGTGCTGCTCATAAATCGCTTTTTCAGTGCTGATAAATAGATCGGCCAATTGCCCATAAGCTGCAGCCCATGCATCAATCAATGGATCTTCCATCGAAATAGTTAATACTTCACTAATTGAATGTAATAGGTTTTCACCGACAATGTTGTAATCAGGTGCTTGAATATTCAGACTGACATGTTTATGGGCAATCAGTTCAACCACAGGCAAAAGTACTGAGGGATCTTCAATATTTTCAGCATATGCTAAAACAGCACCAGCCAAGGCTTGCGCCTGAGCACCACTGCGTTGATGCCCCATGTTAAAGGTTTCTTTTAATTCAGGATTATTGCCGAGCATGCGGTTATAAAAATAACCGGTAAGTGCTACACCATTTTCGCGAAGAACAGGAACTGTTGCTTTTACAAGGTCAATTTGCTGCGGAGTCATTGTTGATCTCTCTTGGCTGTCATTTATAAGATGTATTTAAAATATACCTTATAAAATGTATTTGCAATACACCTTTAAGAAAAACACATAAAATAATTATGGTTTATTTTGAACTTAAGCTTTATTGATTGAAATCATTGAACTTATTTTTAAGCTTTTTTAGATGAATTTTTTGATAAGTTTTTAGATATGTTTTTAGATATGTTTAGCGAGCTTGATAAGCGGGATAAGCAAATAAAAACATAAGCAAGAACATAAGCTATAAAATGAGGAATAAAAAAGGAGCGCTAACGCTCCTCATATTTGTGTTTAAAAGAATTAACGGCCACCAAATAATGAACCTAACAAACCGCGGACCAGTTTTTGCCCTGTAGGACCGCCTAAGGTTCTTGCGGCACTTTTAGCAAAAGTTCCGATCACATCTTGAGTCAGTTTGGCACGTGCAGCTGCAGCTTTTGCTTCCTCTTTCTCTATGCGTTCTTGCTCTTTGGCTTGTTGCTTATCGAGAGTCTGTTGTTGCTTTGTGAGCTCTTCTAATTGCTTGGCTTGTTGAGCCACTGCATCAAAAGCCACCTGCTGTTGTGAGCTATCAGAAACTTTACGCTGTAGCATTTCATAAGCGCTATCACGATCCACTTCATTGTCATAAACACCCGCAACAATACTTTGCGCCATCAATGCTTTTCGTTCATCTAAAGTAATTGGGCTAAATGATGAGTAGGGTGGCATCACCATCGCTCGTTCAACCACTTGAGGCGTACCTTGTTCATCTAGGCAACTAATAAGCGCTTCACCGACAGCCAATTCTGTAATCGCTTGATCTACTTTAAACTCTGGATTAGCACGGAAGGTATCAGCAGCAGTTTTTACTGCTTTTTGATCTTTAGGGGTAAACGCGCGTAAGGCATGTTGTACACGGTTGCCCAGTTGTCCTAAAACATTTTCTGGGATATCTAATGGGCTTTGTGAGATGAAATAAATTCCGACACCTTTAGAGCGAATTAGACGGACCACTTGTTGAATTTTTTCTTGTAATGCTGGGCTGGCATTATCAAAGAGCAAATGCGCTTCATCAAAAAAGAACACCAATTTGGGTTTATCTAAGTCACCGACTTCAGGTAGCTTTTCAAATAATTCTGAAAGCATCCAAAGCAGGAAGGTTGCATAGAGCTTTGGTGTGTTCATCAGCTTATCCGCAGCCAATAGGTTGATATAACCATGTCCATTGGCATCAGTTTGGATAAAATCCATAATATCAAGGCTTGGCTCACCAAAGAAACGTTGACCGCCCTGATCACCTAAAGCCAATAGATTACGCTGAATAGCACCTAAACTTGCTGGTGAGAGATTGCCGTATTCTGCTTTTAAAGCCGCAGCATTTTCACTGACATAAGTCAGCATGGCTTTTAAATCTTTAAAATCAATTAACAGTAAGCCCTGATCATCTGCAACACGGAACACCGCTGAAAGCACACCTTCTTGAGTGTCATTTAAATTTAGCATTTGCGAAAGTAACAGTGGGCCAATTTCAGAGATTGTGGTACGGATCGGATGTCCTTGTTCACCAAATAAATCCCAAAAAATAGTCGGTGACGCCGCAAAAGGAACACTGTCTACTCCCAAGCTTTTAATGCGTTCTTCAAATTTAGGATTGGTTGAGCCAGCTTTGGCTATACTGGAAACATCACCTTTGGCATCGGCAAGAAATACGGGTACACCAATCCGTGAAAAACTTTCAGCAAGCACTTTAAGGGTAATGGTTTTACCTGTCCCGGTGGCGCCTGCAATTAAACCATGACGGTTAGCAAATTGTGAATGTAATACAATATCTTGTGTTGTATCTGAGGTTTTTTTTGCGATGACGATTGGTGTGCCCATTGTTATTCCTATAGCTTTAATTTGAGTTTGGATGTTCTTTATCTGACTCAATATTTATATCATTGTTGTTATACAAAATTGCATTAAATGATGATGTTGTAAATCTGTTTTTATTGTTGAATTTGAATGTAAGGTGGTGCGGATTGTTTCTTGAAATACAGAGAGAATAAGTGAAAGCTATATGTACTTTTTGCTGAATGATCTCTGCGCTTAATCGTGTTTAGAGGTGAGTGTAAGGCCCTTGCCATCATTTGATATAGCAAAGACCCAGATATTATGTATTAAGCCTGCTGGGTTAAAATATTAAGCTTGAATGGCTTGAAGAGCGTTTTGAATATCTTGGATTAAATCGTCTGGATGCTCTAAGCCAATACAGAAACGAACCAATAGACCTTGCTCTAGATGTGCGCGTTCTAAATGACGCATGTCAGTCAGATTATAAATCATGACTAAGCTAACAGGACCACCCCAACTAAAACCGAGTTTAAATAAGGATAAATGATCACAAAACTTTCTGATTTTGTTGATATCAAACTCAGGTTTAAAAATAACACTAACCAGGCCAGCACTTTGTCCTGTTTGACAGATCTGGTTCCAATAGGTGTGACTTATATTGTCAGAATCTGCAGGGTGTAAAACTTGAGCAAACGCATTTTGACTCTTTAACCAATTTAAAATCTTTAAAGCACTTTGCGACTGATGCTCATAACGAATTTGCATTGAGGCCAAACTACGCTGTACTTGTGCAGCATCATCACCTGAAATCGCGATACCTTGAATGGCATGCATACGGAACAGCTTATGATGTAAAGCGTTATCTTGAGTGACCACTGATCCCATTAAAATATCGCCGCCGCCACTTGGGTATTTGGTTAAGGCGTGTACGCTGATATCTACACTTAAATGTTCATGACTAAAATCAAAGGCATTAAACGCTAGGCCAGCGCCCCAGGTATTATCCAAAGCCGTGAGGATATTTTTTGCTTTGGCTTTTTTGACTAACCTCACCAAATCAGGAAATTCGAGTGTGACTGAACCTGCGGCCTCTAACCAAATCAGTTTGGCATTTTCATTGGGTTGGAATGTGTCTGCATCGATAGGATTATAAACTTGAACGATAATGCCATAACTTTTTTCAAGATGACGTAGATGTTCCATGTTGGGACCATAGATATTGTCTGCAACCCAGACTTCATCTCCATGACTTAAAAAACATGAATTGACTAGATTAATCGCAGATAAACCACTAGGTGCAAGTAAACAATATTCACCACCTTCTATTTGGGCAATGTGATCGCCTAAGGTAAACGTTGTCGGTGTACCATGTGTGCCGTAACTATAGTCATAACGATCTGTCCAATGGCGATTAAATAGTGCATCGGTATTTTCAAATATAATTGTTGACGCACGAAATAGGGGAGGCTGTATTGTATTTATATATTGTGGTGCTTTACGAGAAGAATGAATTAAAGCAGTAACTGGTTTTTGTTTCACAGGAATACTCAATTTTTGTTAATAGCCGGACTAAAGTAAGCAAAACATAATCGCTCAGTGACGAAAAGCAATAAATTGTGAAAAATAATAAATAAAATTGATATTGGCTTCATTTTTGCATTTATCCAACTATGTTTTGTGATTTGTAGCGTAATTGATACAACAAGAATAGGTGATAACATGAAAAAACTTAAAGTGCATTATTTTCAGCATATTGCAGGTGAGGGCTTTGGTAGCTGTTATGAGTATTTAAAAGCAATGGGCGCAGAAATTACTGCAACAGAATTTTTTGCTTTACCCACAGATTCACAATTAGAAATAGAAGCTTTGCCGCATGTCAATGATGTGGATTTACTCATCATTATGGGTGGGGAAATGAGTGTAAATGATGAAGCCAACTATCCTTGGTTAAAGGTCGAAAAACGATGGATACGCCGTTATTTGGCTTCGGAAAAGCCCGCAATCGGCCTGTGTTTGGGTGGGCAGTTGATAGCCAATGCTCTAGGTGCCAATGTTCGGCGTAATACTGTGCAAGAGATTGGCTGGACCTTGGTTAATAAAAGCAACCATGTGCCAGAAGGTTATTTCCAATTGCCTGAGCGGGTCAATGTCATGCAATGGCATAGTGAGACCTTTGATATTCCTAAAGGCGCAATTCGTTTGGCGGAGAATCCAGCATGTCCCAACCAACTTTATCAAATTGGCAAAAATGTATTGGGGTTTCAGTTCCATCCAGAAATCACCCCGCATAGCCTAAAAATCTTCATTGAGCATGAAGAAGAAGATATGGTGTTTAGTGGAGTACACAGTCAATCATTATTGAAGCTAAAAAAATCGCAACAAACGGATTATGTGATTGGGAATCAGTTGCTCAATCATGCGATTGACTACGTTTTAAGGGTTTAAGCTGGTGTTTAAATAATAAGCGCTTTATTTATAATTAATTACTCAAAAAAAGGTAAAAATGTCCAAATAAGTTTGCTTAAGTGTTAAACAATCGTTATAATGAGCGACCCTCCGATATGGTGGGGTGAATGGCGAAGAAAGTCATTCAGATCGTTACAGTCGTGGCATCGATCACGACCTTAGTGATTTTCACTGCCTTTGACACTTACCTTATTTAGTGGGGTGAGATGCGTCAAGGGTGATTCTTTATATATTTGGCTTGGAGTTAACTGGTATGTCTAACCAGAGAATTCGTATCCGTCTTAAGTCTTTTGATCATCGTTTAATTGATCAATCTTCTCAAGAGATCGTAGAAACAGCAAAACGTACTGGCGCACAAGTGTGTGGTCCAATTCCGATGCCTACTCGCATCGAACGTTTTAACGTTTTAACATCACCACACGTGAACAAAGATGCGCGTGACCAATATGAAATCCGCACATATAAACGTTTGATCGACATCGTTCAACCTACAGATAAAACTGTAGATGCGTTGATGAAGTTGGATCTTGCAGCTGGTGTTGATGTTCAGATCGCATTGGGTTAAGGCTTTCGGTTAATTAACGCTCTATAAGTTAATTAGGCCGCTTTTTTAGAGGTTTATGCACATGGCTATTGGTTTAGTCGGTCGCAAGTGCGGTATGACACGTATCTTTACAGATGCTGGTGTTTCTGTGCCTGTAACAGTGATTGAGGTTGATCCTAACCGTATCACTCAAATCAAAACGCTTGAAACTGATGGTTATCAAGCGATTCAAATCACTACTGGTGAACGTCGCGAATCTCGCGTAACAAATGCTCAGAAAGGTCACTTTGCGAAAGCTGGTGTTGCTGCTGGTCGTTTAGTTAAAGAATTCCGCGTTGCAGAAGCTGATCTTGAAGGTCGTGAAGTTGGTGGCACTATCGGTGTTGATTTGTTCGCAGTAGGTCAAGTTGTTGATGTTACTGGTCAATCAAAAGGTAAAGGCTTCCAGGGTGGTGTTAAGCGTTGGAACTTCCGTACGCAAGATGCTACACATGGTAACTCAGTATCTCACCGTGTAATTGGTTCTACAGGTCAAAACCAGACTCCTGGTCGCGTGTTCAAAGGCAAAAAAATGCCTGGTCACTTAGGTGATGATCGCGTAACTGTACAAGGTCTTGAAATTGTATCTATCGACGCAGAACGTTCAGTTCTTGTTGTTAAAGGTGCGATTCCTGGTGCTACTGGTGGCGACGTTATCGTTCGTCCTACGATCAAGGCCTGAGGGGAAATAACGTGAATTTAAAAACTGTTTCCGGCTCTGCTGTTGAATTGTCTGAAGTTGCTTTCGGACGTGAATTTAATGAAGCTCTTGTACACCAAGTTGTTACAGCTTATTTAGCTGGTGGTCGTCAAGGCTCTAAAGCTCAGAAGTCACGTGCAGACGTTTCTGGCGGTGGTAAAAAACCATTCCGTCAAAAAGGTACTGGCCGCGCTCGTGCTGGTTCTATTCGTAGCCCAATCTGGGTTGGTGGTGGTAAAACTTTTGCTGCTCGTCCACAAGATTGGTCTCAAAAAGTAAACCGCAAAATGTACCGCGGTGCAATGCAATGTATCTTAGCTGAACTTGTTCGCCAAGATCGTCTTGTATTGGTTGAAGAGTTTGCAGTTGAAGCTCCAAAAACTAAAGAATTGCTTGCAAAACTAAACGGCTTGAACGCTACTCGCGCATTAATCGTTACTGAAGCTGTAGATGAAAATCTATATTTAGCTGCTCGTAACCTTCCACACGTTGATGTGGTTGATGCTGCTGGGATCGATCCTGTTGGCTTGATTGCGTTTGATAAAGTTGTTATGTCTGTTGCGGCTGCTAAGAAGATTGAGGTAGAACTCGGATGAACAACGAACGTATCTATCAAGTCCTAAAAGGGCCTGTTTTTTCAGAAAAAGCACAAGTTCTAGGCGAAACTGCTGGTGTTCAAGTTTTTAAAGTTGCTATCGATGCAAACAAACTTGAAATCAAAAAAGCAGTAGAGCAATTATTTGGTGTAGAAGTTGTTAAAGTTAACACGACTATCACTAAAGGTAAGACTAAACGCTTTGGTAAAACATTAGGACGTCGTTCTGATGTTAAAAAAGCATACGTCACCCTGAAAGCTGGCCAAGATGTTGAAATGGCTGACTTGGGCGATACCGCTGAAAGCACAGCGGAATAAGGACGAAAATTATGCCAATTCAAAAATGTAAGCCAACGTCTCCAGGACGTCGCTTTGTAGAGAAGGTGGTTCATAATCATCTTCACAAAGGCGCGCCTTATGCACCGTTGGTTGAAGCTAAAAAACGTACTGGTGGTCGTAATAATAACGGTCACATTACAACTCGTCACGTTGGTGGTGGTCATAAACAAAACTACCGTATCGTTGACTTCAAACGTAACAAAGACGGCATCCCTGCTGTAGTTGAACGTATTGAATACGATCCTAACCGTACATCACATATTGCTTTATTGAAATATGCTGACGGTGAACGTCGTTATATTATTGCTGCTAAAGGCTTACGTGCTGGCGATAAAGTACAATCTGGTAACGATGCTCCAATTCGTCCAGGTAACTGCTTACCGCTTCGTAATATGCCTATCGGTTCTACATTACATAACATTGAGCTTAAAATCGGTAAAGGTGCACAATTAGTGCGTTCTGCTGGTACTTCTGCTCAGTTGTTGGGTCGTGACGGTTCTTACGCAATCATTCGTCTTCGTTCAGGCGAAATGCGTAAAGTACACGTTGAATGTCGCGCTGTGTTAGGTGAAGTATCTAACTCAGAAAGCAACCTTCGTTCACTTGGTAAAGCAGGTGCTGCACGCTGGCGTGGTGTTCGTCCTACCGTTCGTGGTATGGCGATGAACCCAGTTGACCATCCACATGGTGGTGGTGAAGGGCGTAACAAAGGTATTCAACCTGTAAGCCCATGGGGTCAAAAAGCTAAAGGGTACAAAACTCGTACCAATAAGCGTACGACTAAGATGATCATTCGCGACCGTCGCGTTAAGTAACAAGTAAAGGAATCTGACAATGCCTCGTTCTCTGAAAAAAGGCCCATTCGTCGATGCGCACTTGTTCGCTAAGGTTGAAGCGGCTATCGCGGCTAATAACCGTAAGCCGATCAAAACTTGGTCGCGTCGTTCGATGATCCTCCCGGATTTTGTTGGTTTAACAATTTCTGTACATAATGGTCGTAACCATGTTCCAGTGATCGTATCTGAACATATGGTTGGTCACAAACTCGGTGAATTCGCGCCAACTCGTACCTATCGTGGTCACGGTGTTGACAAGAAGTCTAAACGTTAAGGTGCTATGATGGAAGTTACTGCTAAATTACGCGGTGCCGCTATCTCGGCACAAAAAACTCGTTTGGTTGCAGACCTAATCCGTGGCAAATCTATTGCTCACGCGCTTAATATCTTAAACTTCAGCAACAAAAAAGCTGCAGTTGTAGTGAAAAAAGCATTGGAATCTGCAATTGCAAACGCTGAACACAATAACAGTTTAGATGTAGACGACCTTAAGGTTACTACGATTTACGTTGATGAAGGCACTAGCCTTAAACGTATTATGCCACGTGCTAAAGGCCGTGCAGATCGTATTACTAAGCGTACTTGTCACATTACCGTTAAGGTAGGGGTTTGATATGGGTCAGAAGGTTCATCCAATCGGTATCCGCCTTGGTGTTGTAAAACGTCATAACGCCAACTGGTATGCGAGTCCGAAACAATACGCTGAATACTTGCTTAAAGATCTTCAAGTTCGTGAGTTTTTAACTAAAAAACTTAAAAGCGCGATGATCAGCAATATTCTTATCGAACGTCCTACAGGCGCTGCTAAAGTAACAATTAGCACTGCTCGTCCAGGTATCGTTATCGGTAAAAAAGGCGAAGACATTGAGAAATTACAGCGTGAACTTACCAAGATTATGGGTGTTCCAGCGCAAGTAAGCATCAACGAAATCGATCGCCCAGACTTAGACGCTCGTTTAGTTGCTGAAGCAATTGCTTCACAATTAGAGAAACGTGTAATGTTCCGTCGTGCTATGAAGCGTGCGGTTCAAAACACTATGCGTGCTGGTGCTAAAGGTATCAAAGTTGAAGTTTCTGGTCGTTTAGGTGGTGCAGAAATTGCACGTACTGAATGGTATCGTGAAGGTCGTGTACCTTTACATACACTTCGTGCTGACATCGACTATGCAACTATGCGCGCTGAAACTACTTACGGTACGATTGGTGTTAAAGTTTGGATTTTCCGTGGCGAGATCTTAGGTGGCATGAAACAAGTCATGAACCCTGCTCCTGCTGAAGAACGTCCAGCTAAACGCGGTCGCGGTCGTGGTGAAGGTCAAGAGCGTCGTGGTCGTCGCAATGATCGTTCTGCTGAAAAAGGAGAATAATCCATGTTGCAACCTAAACGTACTAAATTCCGTAAGGTGCAAAAAGGCCGTAACACTGGTCTAGCGCATCGTGGTAGCACAGTATCTTTCGGTACAATCGCACTTAAATCTGTTGAGCGTGGTCAAATGACTGCTCGTCAAATCGAAGCTGCGCGTCGTACAATTAGCCGTCGTGTTAAACGTGGTGGTAAGATCTTTATCCGTGTTTTCCCAGACAAACCAATTACTGAAAAACCATTAGAAGTTCGTATGGGTAAAGGTAAAGGTTCTGTGGAATACTGGGTTTGCCAAATCAAACCAGGTAAGATCTTGTACGAAATGGATGGTGTTAGTGAAGAATTGGCACGCGAAGCGTTTACGCTTGCAGCTGCTAAGCTTCCATTTAAAACCACTATCGTTACTAAGACGGTGATGTAATGAAAACTAAAGATCTACGTGAAAAATCGGTAGAAGAGTTGGCAGCTTTGCTTGATGAGCAACAGCTTAACCAATTCCGTCTTCGTATGGCGAAAGCAACTGGTCAATTGGGTAAATCGCATGAAGTTGCGTTAACTCGTAAGACTATTGCTCGTATCAAGACCCTCCTTACCGAAAAACAGGGGAACGCACAATGAGTGAGCAAACAGTTCGCACGTTAACAGGCAAAGTAGTAAGTGACAAAATGGACAAGTCTATTGTTGTACTTATTGAACGCCGCGTTCAACACCCGTTGTATGGCAAATCAATCCGCCGTTCAACAAAATTACACGCTCATGATGAGAACAACACTGCTAAAACTGGCGATGTTGTAACCATTAAAGAAAGCCGCCCAATTTCAAAAACTAAAGCTTGGACTTTAGTGGAAGTTATTGAAGCAGCTGCTGAGTAATTAGACGTTCTTGTTGCATCATCGGTCAATTTCGAGTACTCTTTGAGCCTTTCGAAATTGCGACCGGTGATGCTCGGTTTTGGAGTAGGGCAATGATTCAGACCGAAAGTATGCTAGACGTAGCAGACAACAGTGGTGCTCGCCGCGTACAATGTATTAAAGTACTTGGTGGTTCACATCGTCGTTATGCTTCTGTTGGCGACATTATTAAAGTTACTGTAAAAGAAGCAATTCCGCGTGGCCGTGTTAAAAAAGGTGACGTGATGAATGCAGTTGTAGTTCGTACTAAATTCGGTATTCGTCGTCCAGACGGTTCTGTGATCCGTTTCGATGATAATGCTGCAGTTATCTTGAACAACAACAAGGCTCCGATTGCCACTCGTATTTTCGGACCAGTGACTCGTGAACTTCGTACTGAACAGTTCATGAAAATCATTTCATTGGCTCCTGAAGTTCTATAATAGAGGCAATCATGGCTAAGATTAGAAAAGGCGATCAAGTAATTGTGATCGCAGGTAAAGAAAAAGGCAAACAGGGTACTGTTTTGTCTGTTTCAAATGACCAAGTTAAGGTTGAAGGCCTTAATTTAGTTAAGAAGCATCAAAAGCCGAACCGTGCAACAGGTGCTGAAGGCGCTATTGTTACACAAGAAGCTTCGCTTCATATTTCAAACGTGGCAGTTTTTAATGCTGCAACCCAAAAGGCTGACCGTGTTGGTTACCAAGTGATTGAAGGCGTGAAAACTCGCGTTTACAAATCAAATGGTGAATCAGTGGCGGTAGCGAAGTAATAGGTTGAACTAGGCTATGGCCAGACTTAAAACACGTTATAACGACGAAATCCGAGCTAAGTTGAAAGAAGAACTTGGTTTGGGCAATGTGATGGAAATTCCTCGCATTACTAAAATCACCATCAACATGGGTGTTGGTGCGGCTTCAGCTGACAAGAAATTGTTAGATGGCGCTTTGGCGGATATGCAAGCTATTGCTGGTCAAAAACCAGTTCTTACATTAGCGCGCAAATCAATCGCTGGTTTTAAAATCCGTGATGGTTGGCCGATTGGTTGTAAAGTAACTTTACGCGGCGAACAAATGTACGAATTCTTAGACCGTTTGATCTCTATCGCTATCCCTCGTATTCGTGACTTCCGCGGTTTTTCTGCGAAATCATTCGATGGTCGTGGTAATTATTCAATGGGTCTCAAGGAACAAATTATGTTCCCTGAAATCGATTTTGATAAGATCGATCGTATTCGTGGTATGGATATTACTATCACTACGACTGCTCGTACTGATGACGAAGGCCGTGCGCTAATCCGTGCATTCGGCTTCCCGTTCAAATAAGAGGTCGATATGGCTAAGAAAAGTATGATTAATCGCGAATTGAAACGCGAAACTACAGTTGCTAAATACGCTGCAAAACGTGCTGAATTAAAAGCTACGATTGCAAACGTAAATGCATCTGATGAAGAACGTTTCGAAGCGATGATGAAGTTACAAGCATTACCACGTAATGCGTCTCCAGTACGTCTTCGTAACCGTTGTGGTTTAACTGGTCGTCCTCATGGTTACTTCCGTAAGTTCGGCTTAAGCCGTAACAAATTACGTGACACAGTAATGCAGGGTGATGTACCGGGCGTTGTTAAGGCAAGCTGGTAAGGAGCGACTATAAATGAGTATGCAAGATACCGTTGCCGACATGCTAACACGTGTTCGTAACGCACAAATGGCAAAGAAACAAACTGTTTCTATGCCTAATTCTAAGTTGAAAGTTGCAATTGCAAACGTACTTCAACAAGAAGGTTACATTTCAAATGTAGAAGTTGCTGATCTTGAAGGCAAAGCTACTTTGACAATTACTTTAAAATATTTTGAAGGCAAACCAGTTATCGAAACTGTGAAACGCGTAAGCCGTCCAGGTCTACGTCAGTATCGCGGTAAAGATGCACTTCCGAGCGTTAAGCAAGGTTTAGGTATTGCAATTGTTTCTACAAGCAAAGGCATCATGACTGATCGCGCTGCACGTGCTGCAGGCGTTGGTGGTGAAGTTATTGCTTTTGTTTCTTAATAGGTGATTCCTCATGTCTCGTGTGGCTAAAGCCCCAGTAACTGTACCTAACGGTGTAGCAGTTACTCAGAACGGCCGGCAGGTCGAAGTGAAAGGCAGCAAAGGTACGTTGTCTTTCAACCTGCATGCGCTGGTCGAGCTTAAACAGGAAGAAGGTCAACTTCATATTGCTCCAGTTAAAGAATCTCGCGATTCTTGGATGCAAGCTGGTACTGCTCGCGCTGTTCTTAATAACCTTGTAAAAGGTGTTAATGAAGGCTTCGAACGTAAGTTACAACTTATCGGTGTTGGTTATAAAGCTGCGGTTAAAGGTACAGTTGTGAACCTTAACCTTGGTTATTCTCACCCGATTGATTACGCTCTTCCTGAAGGTGTAACTGCTGAAACTCCGACTGCTACTGAAATCATTTTGAAATCAGCTAACAAGCAATTGTTAGGTCAAGTTGCTGCAGAAATCCGTGGTTATCGTCCACCAGAGCCGTATAAAGGTAAAGGTGTTCGCTATTCTGACGAAGTTGTTCTTCGTAAAGAAGCTAAGAAGAAATAAGGCGCGAGGTTCTTATGAACGAAAAGAAACAATCCCGTTTGCGTCGTGCGAAAAGCACACGCTTGCACATTCGTGCATTGGGTGCGACTCGCTTGTGTGTAAACCGCACGCCGCGTCACATCTATGCTCAAGTTATTTCTGCAGATGGTGGCAAAGTATTAGCGCAAGCTTCTACTTTGGATGCATCTTTACGTAGCGGAACTACAGGTAATGTAGATTCAGCTACTAAAGTAGGTGCTTTAATCGCAGAACGTGCAAAGGCTGCTGGTGTAACTAAAGTTGCATTTGACCGTTCTGGTTTTAAATATCATGGTCGTATCAAAGCCTTGGCTGATGCTGCTCGTGAAAACGGCTTGGAGTTCTAATCATGGCTAAAGTTGAACAAAACGAAGGTCTTGTTGAAAAGCTGGTTGCCGTTGATCGTGTAGCCAAAGTTGTTAAGGGTGGTCGTATCTTCTCTTTCACAGCATTAACTGTTGTGGGTGATGGTAATGGTCGTGTAGGTTTTGG
This sequence comes from Acinetobacter sp. 1125_18A, assembly GCF_052824985.1. Classification (NCBI taxonomy): domain Bacteria; kingdom Pseudomonadati; phylum Pseudomonadota; class Gammaproteobacteria; order Moraxellales; family Moraxellaceae; genus Acinetobacter; species Acinetobacter sp. 1125_18A. Next base: position 55,809 of record NZ_VTDG01000005.1, on the reverse strand, counting down.
TCGCGGTAAAGCGCGTGAAGTTCCAGCTGCTATTTCTAAAGCACTTGAAGCTGCACGCCGCAACATGATCACTGTTGATCTTGTTGATGGTACTGTACAACATCCTATTCATGCTCGTCATGGCGCTAGCCGTGTTTACATGCAACCTGCATCTGAAGGTACTGGCGTAATCGCTGGTGGTTCTATGCGCGCAGTTTTAGAAGCTGCTGGTGTACGTAACGTATTGACGAAATGTTATGGTTCTACTAACGCGGCTAACGTTGTAAATGCAACTTTTAATGGTTTACGTGATATGACGTCTCCTGAGAAAGTTGCTGCTAAACGTGGTCTTTCAGTAGAACAAATTTTAGGGTAATCAATCATGAAAACGATTAAAGTTACCCAGACTAAATCTTCTTCGCATCGTTTGAAAAATCACAAACTTTGCCTACAAGGTTTAGGTCTGCGTCGTATTGGTCATACAGTAGAAGTAATAGATACACCTTCTAACCGTGGTATGATCAACAAAGTCTACTATATGGTTAGTGTAGAGGAATAAGCCATGACTCTGCGTTTAAATGAGCTTGCACCTGCTGAAGGTGCAAAACGTGATAATCGTCGTTTAGGCCGTGGTATCGGTTCTGGTGTCGGTAAGACTGGTGGCCGTGGTGTCAAAGGTCAGAAATCACGTAAAAGTGGTGGCGTTCGTCCAGGCTTTGAAGGTGGTCAAACTGCGTTATATCGTCGTTTACCTAAATTCGGTTTCACAAGCCAATTGGCTTTGAAAACTGCTGAAGTACGTTTGTCTGAACTTGCTAAAGTTGAAGGTGATATTATTTCACTTGAAACTTTGAAAGCTGCGAATGTTGTACGTAAAGATATGTTGCGTGCTCGTGTTGTTCTTTCTGGTGAAATCACTCGTGCATTCACTGTTCAAGGTGTTGCATTGACTAAAGGCGCTAAAGCTGCTCTTGAAGCTGCTGGCGGTAAAGTCGAGGAGTAATCGCGAGTGACTATGTCTCCTAGTTCTTCAGGTCATGTTAACATGATGAAAGGTCAACCATTTCATGTGAAATATCGTGAAATTATTCGCCGATTAATGTTCTTGATTGGTGCATTGGTAGTCTTTCGACTAGGAGCGCATATTCCGCTGCCAGGTATTGATAATGTTGCTCTAGAACGTTTTTTCAAAGCTAATGAAGGTACTTTTTTAGGTTTGTTTAACATGTTCTCGGGTGGAGCATTAGAACGAATGTCCATTCTGGCGCTAGGTATCATGCCGTACATTTCTGCATCTATTATTGTGCAGTTAATGTCGACCGTGGTGCCTTCGTTAGAAGCATTGAAGAAAGAAGGCGAGCAAGGTAAGCGTAAGATTAATCAATATACGCGTTACGGCACCCTTTTACTTGCATTAGTCCAAGGTATCGGGATGTGTGCTGGTCTAATCAGTCAAGGTATTACTTTGACTTCAGGACTGGCTTTTTACATTCCAGCGCTAACATCGTTAGTTGCAGGTACCATGTTCTTAATGTGGTTAGGTGAGCAAATTACTGAACGTGGTGTTGGTAACGGTATCTCAATGATTATCTTTGCAGGTATTGTTGCTGGTTTACCAAACTTAGTGATCCAAGCATTTACTTCGGTAGATAATGGCCAATCAAGTTTAATTGGTTTGGCTATCTTTGGATTGCTATCAGTTGCTGTTTTAGCAGCGATTGTGTTTATTGAAAAAGCTCAACGTCGTATACCTGTGAACTATGCTCAAAAACAGCAAGGTCGTCGTGTATTCACTGCACAGCAAACGCATTTGCCATTGAAGATCAACATGGCAGGGGTTATTCCAGCAATTTTCGCAAGTTCGTTATTGTTGTTCCCTGCAAGTTTAGGTCAATGGTTAGGCAGTGCTGATCCAAATGCAGGAATTGTAAAACGTAGCCTACAAGATTTGGCATTGGTATTATCGCCTGGACAACCGTTGTATTTAGTGCTCTTCGGTGCGTTAATTATCTTTTTCTGTTATTTCTATACGGCGCTTGTTTTTAGCCCGAAAGAAGTATCAGAGAACTTGAAACGCAGTGGAGCTTATGTACCTGGTATTCGCCCAGGTGAGCAAACTGCTCGTTACTTAGATCATATTCTTAATCGTTTGACGTTTATTGGTGCAATCTACATTACAGTCATCTGTTTAATGCCGATGATTTTACAAAGTTCTTTTGGTATTCCATTCCATTTGGGTGGTACCTCATTACTTATCGTAGTTGTTGTTGTTATGGACTTTATGGCTCAGCTTCAAGCCCATTTGACATCACATCAGTATGACGATCAATCGTTAATGAGAAAAACGACTGCTCATCCTAAGGGATAAGCGCACTTAGAAGGTTTCATCATGAAAGTACAAGCTTCTGTAAAGAAAATTTGTGGTAGCTGTAAAGTTATCCGTCGTAATGGGGTTATTCGCGTAATTTGCAGCGCAGAACCTCGTCATAAGCAGCGTCAAGGTTAATTTAATTAAGACCTGTTGATTTCAGTAGGCTAATTAGGTTATTATCCGCCCCTCAAGATTTTTGTGGGGCGGTTGATTATCTCTACTGCCTTTTTGGAGAAATTTGAATGGCTCGTATTGCCGGTGTAAACATTCCGGATAACAAGCATGCTGTTATCTCTCTCACGTATATTTTTGGTATTGGCCGCCACACAGCTAAAAACATTTTAGCTGCTGCAGGTATTACGACTACTACTAAAATTCGTGAATTAGATGATGCTCAGCTTGATGCGATTCGTGCAGAAGTTGCTAAGGTTCCGACCGAAGGTGACTTACGTCGCGAAATTTCCATGAACATTAAACGTTTAATGGATTTAGGCTGCTACCGCGGTCTTCGTCATCGTCGCAGCTTGCCTGTTCGCGGACAACGCACCAAAACTAACGCACGTACCCGTAAAGGTCCGCGCAAACCTATTAAGAAATAAGATTTCTGGAAGCTAAAAGATGGCTAAAGATACTCGCGCACGCAAGAAGGTCACTCGTACCGTCTCTGAAGGTGTTGCACACATTCACGCTTCTTTTAATAACACCATTGTTACGATTACTGATCGTCAAGGTAATGCATTGGCTTGGGCTACTTCAGGTGGACAAGGCTTCCGTGGATCACGTAAATCAACTCCGTTTGCTGCTCAGGTAGCTGCTGAAGTTGCTGGTAAAGCTGCTTTAGATTACGGTTTGAAAAACTTGGACGTCCTTGTAAAAGGTCCTGGTCCAGGTCGTGAATCTGCGGTTCGTGCATTAGGTGCAGTGGGTTATAAAATTAACAGCATTACCGACGTGACACCGATTCCGCACAACGGTTGCCGTCCACCTAAAAAACGTCGCGTGTAAGGAGAAACATTCATGGCTCGTTATATTGGTCCAAAATGCAAACTCTCTCGCCGCGAAGGGACAGACCTGCAATTAAAATCTGGCGTTAAACCATTTGACGTCAAAACAAAAAAATCTGCTAAAGCTCCTGGTCAACATGGCCAAAGCCGTGCTAAACAATCAGAGTATTCACTACAATTACGTGAAAAACAAAAAGTACGTCGCATGTACGGTGTTTTAGAGCGTCAATTTAGTAACTACTACAAAGAAGCTGCTCGTGTTAAAGGCGCAACAGGTGAAAACTTGTTGAAATTGCTTGAAAGCCGCCTCGATAACGTTGTTTATCGCATGGGTTTTGGTTCTACACGTGCAGAAGCTCGTCAGCTGGTATCTCACCGTTCAATCACTTTAAATGGTCGTCGTGTTAACATCGCGTCTATCCAAGTTAAAGCGGGCGACGTGATTGCAGTTCACGAAAGCGCTAAACAACAATTACGTATCAAAAACGCAATTGAATTAGCTGCTCAACGTGGAACAGCTGCTTGGATTGAAGTAGATCATTCAAAACTTGAAGGTACATTTAAAGCTGCACCAGATCGTTCTGATTTACCTGCTGAAATCAACGAAAGCTTGATTGTAGAATTGTATTCTAAATAATCCTTGAGGTAGCAATAATGACGCGTACTGCAAACGAGTTTCTAACTCCGCAAGCGATCAAGGTCGAAGCGGCAAGCGGGACCTCGGCAAAAGTGATTCTTGAACCATTAGAGCGTGGCTTTGGTCATACTCTTGGTAATGCTTTACGTCGCATCCTTTTGTCTTCTTTGCCTGGCGCAGCCGTGGTTGAAGTAGAGATAGAGGGTGTCGAGCACGAGTACAGTACTTTAGAAGGCTTGCAGCAGGACATCGTCGAGCTCTTGCTGAACCTAAAAGGATTGTCTATTAAGCTGTTCGATCAAAACGAAGCATATTTGACATTGGAAAAACAAGGTCCTGGCGATGTAACTGCTGCTGACCTTCGTTTACCACATAATGTTGAAGTGGTTAACCCTGAACATCTGATTGGTACTTTAAGTGCTTCAGGCTCATTAAAAATGCGCTTGAAAGTTTCTCAAGGTCGTGGTTATGAAACTTCTGACTCACGTTTCCCTGAAGGCGAAACGCGTCCTGTAGGTCGTCTACAGTTAGATGCTTCTTATAGCCCGATTAAACGTGTGTCTTACACAGTTGAAAATGCTCGTGTAGAACAACGTACTGACCTTGATAAGCTCGTCATTGATCTTGAAACGAATGGAACTGTAGATCCTGAAGAAGCTATCCGCAAAGCGGCAACAATCTTGCAACAACAAATTGCAATTTTTGTTGATCTTCAGAAAGATCAAGCTCCAGTTGCTCAAGAGCCACGTGAAGAAGTTGATCCAATCTTGCTTCGTCCAGTTGATGATCTAGAGCTTACTGTTCGTTCTGCTAACTGTTTGAAAGCAGAAAATATTTACTACATTGGTGATCTAGTACAGCGTACTGAGGTTGAGTTGCTTAAAACTCCTAACCTTGGTAAAAAATCGCTTACTGAGATCAAAGATGTTCTGGCTTCTAAGGGCTTACAGCTCGGCATGCGTTTAGAGAACTGGCCACCAGCTAGTCTCCGTATGGACGATCGTTTCGCCTATCGTAGCCGTTAATTAAGTAGGACTATCACCATGCGTCATCGTAATAGTGGTGTGAAATTAGGCCGTACCAGCAGCCATCGTAAAGCGATGTTTCAAAACATGGCTAATTCTTTGTTTGAGCATGAGTTAATTAAAACTACTGTGCCTAAAGCAAAAGAGTTACGTCGTGTAGCTGAGCCTTTAATCACTTTAGCTAAAAACGATACTGTAGCAAACCGTCGTTTGGCGTTTGCTCGTACTCGTTCAGCAGCAACAGTTGGTAAATTATTTACCGTTCTTGGCCCTCGTTACAAAGAGCGTAACGGCGGTTATCTACGTGTTCTTAAAGCTGGTTTCCGTGCAGGTGATGCTGCACCGATGGCTTATGTAGAACTTGTGGATCGTGAAGTAAACTAATTACTCACGTCACAGAACAATCGGTTGTTCGAAAAAGGTCGGTGTTTCACCGGCCTTTTTTTATGCCTTTTTGTTGGACAATTTATGGTTTTGTCCCAAATTGACTTAAATTTCGTCAGAAAAATGCAAACTTGACATTGCGTATTGTCAGATTTGTGCTTTAATAAAAAAGTACTCTTAAAAAGGTTATAAAAACAACATGGAAAAGCAAGTTGATATTCTTATCGTTGGTGCAGGTATCTCTGGTATTGGTGTAGCTGCGCATCTTTCAAAACACTCACCACAACGTTCATTTGAAATTATTGAGCGTCGTGAGAGCTTCGGTGGTACTTGGGATTTATTTAAATATCCGGGTATCCGTTCCGATTCAGATATGTCTACTTTTGGGTTTAATTTTAAACCATGGCAAAAAGCCAATGTCTTGGCAGATGGCGCTTCGATTAAAGGCTATGTTGCTGAAGTTGTCGATGAATTTAAATTAAAAGATAAAATTCATTTTAATCAACGTGTACGTACTGCAAATTATGATTCATCAATTAAAAAATGGGTCGTACAAATTGAAGATGAAAATCAAAAACTCAATACGTGGGTTGCAAACTTTGTAATCGGATGTACAGGTTATTATAATTATGACCAAGGTTATCAACCTGATTATCCAGGTAAAAATGATTTTAAAGGCGAATTTATTAACCCACAATTTTGGCCTGAAAACTTAGATTATACGGGTAAAAAAGTGGTGATTATTGGTAGTGGTGCAACAGCTATTACCTTAGTGCCTGCGATGTCAAAAGGTGGAGCAGGACATGTGACCATGTTGCAACGTTCACCAACTTATATTGCTTCAATCCCATCTATTGATTTTGTTTATGACAAAATGCGTAAGGTTTTACCTGAAGATGTGGCATATAAGTTAACCCGTGCACGTAATATTGGTATGCAACGCGGTATTTATGCGCTTGCACAAAAACAACCGAAGTTACTGCGTAAGTTCTTACTCAAATCGATTGAAATGCAATTAAAAGGTAAAGTGGATATGAAACACTTTACCCCAACATATAATCCGTGGGATCAGCGGTTATGTGTTGTGCCAGATGGTGACTTATTTAAGATTTTACGTTCTGGTAAAGCCAGCGTTGAAACAGATCAAATTGAGAAAATTACCGCAACAGGTATCCAATTAAAATCTGGTAAGCATTTAGATGCGGATATCATCGTTTCAGCAACAGGTTTAGAAATCCAAATCTTGGGTGGTATCAAAGCTACAATTGATAATAAACCAATGAATACGTCTCAACACATGCTGTATCAGGGTGTGATGGTTAGCGATGTGCCAAATATGGCAATGATCATTGGTTATATCAACGCATCATGGACATTAAAAGTTGATATCGCAGGTGAGTATATTTGCCGTCTTGTAAACTATATGGACAAGAAGGGCTATGACGAAGTTATTCCTCAAGGTGATGCAACTGAATTGATGGAAGATACGGTGATGGGTAGTTTAAGCTCAGGGTATATTGCTCGTGCGGCGGATGTGATGCCAAAACAAGGTAAGCATGCACCTTGGAAAGTGTCGAATAACTATTTAGCAGATCGTAAAGAACTTAAAAATGCCAAGTTTGAAGATGGTGTTTTAAAATTTCATAAGCGTGAAGCGCAACTCGCAAAAAAGCCTAAACTGGTTTCTTAATCAAACCTAGAAGCAATCAAACTAAGAAATAGCAAAATAAACAAGCTATGAAATAAACAAGGAGCGAAAGCTCCTTATTTATTGCGACATAAAAATTGATTTAAAAAGAATGCTTGGTGATAGAAAAAGGAGCCAAAGCTCCTTTAACAATGATCAGATAAATTATAAAGAACGGGAAATCAGTTCTTTCATAATCTCGTTTGTACCTGCATAAATACGATTTGCCCGATTATCGATATAAGCGCGTGCAATTGGATATTCCAGCATATAACCATAACCACCATGTAATTGAAGGCATTCATCAACCACATTAGAGAATACTTCTGAAATTTTGTATTTTGCGGCAGCTGCAGCATCAACACCTAATGTACCTTCAAGTTGTAATTCCATACAACGGTCGAGGTAAGCACGGCAGAAATCAATTTCTGTGCGCATTTCAGCAAGTTTAAAACGTGTATTTTGAAAAGCACCGATCGGTTTACCAAATGCTTTACGGTCTTTGGTATATTGAACGGTATGTGCCAGCGCTGCTTCTGCGCCTGCTTGACAGATAATCGCGACCAGCATACGTTCCCATGCCAACTCTTTCATCAGCATGATAAAACCCATGCCTTCCATACCCAATAAATTTTCTTTTGGCACACGAACATCTTCAAAGAACAATTCGCAAGTATCTTGTCCTTTCATACCAATTTTATTGAGTGGTTTTCCTTTGCTAAAGCCAGCACGGTCAGCTTCAACAATAATCAAAGATAGGTTGGCAGAACCTTTCTCTGAACTGCCTGTTTTACATACGACAATTGCCATATCGCATAGATAACCATTGGTAATAAAGATCTTAGAACCATTGATTACATATTCATCCCCATCTAAAACAGCGGTGGTGCGAACACCTTGTAGGTCTGAGCCTGTTCCCGGTTCTGTCATCGCAATGGCTGTGACGGTTTCTCCAGAAGCCATTTTAGCAATCCAATTTTTTTTCTGCTCTTCATTACCAAAGTTGTTGATGTAGTTGGCAACAATATCCGAGTGCAAAGAAAAACCTGTAGAAGAATCCATTGCATAGGCTTGTTCTTCAATCAGAATCATACTGTAGAGGCGATCTACGCCATAGCCACCATATTCTTCAGGCATAGTCGCACAGAGCAGACCCATTTCACCTGCTTTGTTCCATAAATCGCGATCTACATGTTGTTGCTGTTCATATTTAGCAATATTTGGCACAACTTCTTTTTCATAAAATTTACGTACTGTTTCACGAAAAGCATCGTGATCGGAATTAAACAATTTACGAGGCAACATATTGGTTAAAGGTCGGATAGCACCTGATTGCATTTTTATAATATCCATATGGGTTTTAGTGAGTTGAAATTATGTGAATTGCTTATTTGTCGCAATGAGATGAATGCTCAAAACTCATTTTTAAATGATGAATTTGGTCATTTAGAAGAATTTAGCGAGAAATTGATCGGGAATCGGGTAAACTAAGTCAGAATTAACCATTGGGGGAAAATGATGTCAGAAGAACTTACTTTAGAAGAACGTAAAGTGATTTATCGTGCTCGTCGCGGTTTAAAAGAGATTGATGTATATTTTGACCCATACGTAAAACAATATTACTTAGAAGCAAGTGCGCAAGAAAAAGCCTTGTTTAAAGAGTTAGTTGATCAGGAAGACCCAGATTTATTGGATTGGTTTATGGAAGTTTCAGAGCCACCTCGACCTGAACTCAGAAGCTTGATCAATAAACTTAAAGATTATGTCCACGGATGAGTTAAAAACTCACCAACGATATCAAATTAAACCCAGTCGTATTGCACTGGGTTTTCAGCTTTTGTGTTTAACAATTATTTTTATAGTACTGTACTCCATTATCACTGTATGGATAAGTGTATTACTGCTGTTGTTGGCATGCTTCAGTCTAAAAAGATTTAGAATGCGTCCACAAGTCCGAAGTTTAGAACATTTTGATTTAGATCAGTGGACCCTACAATATGAGGATTCCAATCAAATTCATCATGTACAAATTCAGCAAATGATTGATCATCGATTTTATATCGCAGTGTATTTTTGTGAGAAAAACAATAAAAGTTTAATCATTTGGCAAGATCAAGTGAGCAAAATACAGTGGAAATCTTTAAAATCTCGGGTTAAATTAAGTTAATTGTCTAACAAGTATAAAAAATATAATTTTAATTTAATTTAAATAAAACATAGCTTTATTTATATTTTTGCTTATTTAATATTCATTGTTAGACCAAATATATACAAAATAGCGCAATTGTAAAATTGTCCGACAATTATCTCTGTAAAAATCTGATCTTGCATGTAAATTAAAACTACCAACAGCGAGGAGGAATTTCCAAATGGGTGAAATTCATACGTTTTGGTTCTTAGTGGTTGCAATTGTTTTTGCAATTATATTTGGAAGACTAGGAACTATGCTGAGGGAACAGATTGAGAAAGCTAACGCTAACAGTGTTAACGGTAGCAAATTTAAAAGACTTAAAACCAATAAACTCTCTTAAAGAGTTTACCTTTTAACAAGTAGCATGTGCTGAACCGTCGCAATGCTACTTTTTTTTGCTTAAAATTTGTATAAAAACCAGATCAGGTCAATTGAATACTTTCTATATTGTGGCAAATTCTTCAGATGAAATTAGAGCTATTACTCTGTTATTCAGAGATTGCATCTGATATTGTTATTTTAAAAGGGATATAAACACAATTATATAGAGGACAGGAAGTATGTCTAAGGTCCACAAGCTTGGTCAATTGATGCTGACCGCTGTTGTTGCCTCATCTGTGTTATCAGGTTGTTCATATGTTGTAAAATCAGGTGCCAATGTTGCGCTTGGCTTTAGTGAAAAACATATCGTCCCACCCATTTTGGCGGGCAATGATACTGATATGGCATGCAACTCAGGCAATGCGTTAACGCCAGCGATTATGGCAACAAAAGATATGGGGGCCGACCCAACCCGTATGGCAGTATTGTTATATTCAGCTGCGGGGATGTGTGCAGAAAATCGTGCTTTGGATGCAGAACTCAGATATTTACGTGCTTCAAAAGACGGTAAAGTGACTGAAGCGCAAGATGCTCGTATAGAACAAAAACGTTGGGCAGCCCTTGCCGCAGAACGTCAATACACGGGTTATCAATTATTTGCAGAACGTTGGCAGGCAAAATATAAATATACTTTAGGTGATTCTTGTCCAACCATGCGTAAGGACTTAGATCAAACCATCTATTTAATTGGTATGCTCAGTGGTTTGCAATCGATGACCAATGACATTAACTCTGGCGGTGCAGTGAATGTACCGAAAGATATTGCTGCGATTGTCGAACGTGGTATGGCATGTTTAGACAATAACAAATTCTGGGGTGCGCCAATGGCGACACGTGCAGTGATTTGGATATTGTTACCAGGTGCAGGAGATGGTAAGCCTGATCCAACACAGACCTTACAACAATCAATGCAAATCGCAGAACAGAAAGGTGTTCGTTTAGCATTTGCAATGAATGCCGTTGCAGCGCAAGCCAGTGGTGATGATGCTAAATTAAGAGCGGCGTTAAAAGCCTATGCCGCATCGCGTGCAGATGATAAGCCAGTAAACCCTGAATTTAGATTATTAGATGGTATGGCCGGTCAAATGGTTCAAGGTATTGCCGATCGTTATTGGACGGAACATACCGGTGTTCGTGCAGCAGATGATGGAATGACCACATTCTGGGATGAACAAGCCTCTACGGGTGATGATGAATTGTTTAATGATTTACCTGCACCGACTGAAGAGCCAAGTGCTTCAGCTGACGAACCTGCAGCAAATCCATAGTATTCAATTGCATGAATTGGTTAGAATAGAGGAAGAGCGACAGCTCTTCTTTTTTTATGGTGTAGCATGGAACAACACAAGTTAGATAAAAATATATTGTTTATTGCAACCAGTATCATTTTTTTTGCAATTCTTCAGCTTTTTCAAACTCATTTCATTTATCAGCACGATGTTTTTTTAAGCCAGCCTTGGCGCTGGTGGACAGGGCATTGGGTTCATGTGGGATGGATTCATTATGTTTTAAATGTTTTAGCTTTGGCTTGTTTACCCTTTTTATTTCCAAACATTAAAAAGCAAGTTTTTATTGCTTTATTGCTTATTTTACCGCCTTTACTCAGTCTCTGTTTTTATCTGATTTATCCTCATATTTTTGCTTATGCAGGTTTGTCTGGCATTCTTCATGGTCTGTTTGTATTTTGTGCAATCGTCAGTTTAAAAGAAAAGCCAGAACGAAATTTTGCCTTCATCGTATTGTTATGCATCTTCGGCAAAATCGCATGGGAACATTTTTTTGGTGCACTACAAACTGAACAATTGATTGGTCATCCTGTTTTAATACAGGCGCATTTGCTTGGGGTGATTTTTGGAAGTATTTGTGCCATCTTGAGCTTAATTTTTCGACTTAATGTTATGAAATAGACAATGAATCAAGAATATTATTTGTATGAAGTATTATTCTATAAAATTTCATTATTTTGATGAGGTTAAGCACATAGAAGTGTAAAGATATTTAAAAAATAAATTTGAATGAATACTTTGTAATGAATGGATGCTGATTCTCATTTGTGGTTAATTATGTGAATGTTACATCTATTTTAGTTGTAAAAAATATAAGTACTTAGTTGTTTTTTCACATTTAATGATAAGACTATAGATGAGTTGACAAAAAGCTCGCCAAAAAAATTAATCTTTGTCATGTTTTTCTTAGGAAAATTAGGGCAAATTTGAGTGGTGATGATAGGAATGGGTATTGGTAAAGGATTTTACCTCTCACCTAATAATAAAAGATAAGCTGTGCAAGCGATTGTACACTGGTTATAAAAACTGGAATAACAATGCAAGAACCTGTAAATAATAGATCGGGATTAGGTCTACTCAGTTATCTCTGGAATGAGTGGTTCTCAACCTTTTCCATCCTTATTCTGCTTCTCCTGACCTTGATCATTGGGACAGGGGATATGATTCATGGGCAAATGCTTCGTTTAGGTGAACGCCTATATGGAGATGAAAAAATAGGAATGCAATATTCCTTTTTACGTGCTGAGCCCAACAAACCTTCATGTGACCGCAATGTAGATATCGATAAGCTTGTCAAAGAAAAAATGCAACAGGAAGCCAGTGATCCTGATGCGGCATTTTTTGGTTTAACACCAGAAGCAGATGTTCGCGCTTCATTCGTTTCAGCTCAAACGGATTGTGAACAGAAGTATGCGTTCTATGATAAATCGATCAAACATATGGAAGATCATCCATCCCTTCGTTCATATCGTTCGATGGAAACGGGTTTCTTCTGGATATTGAAATGGGGCTCTGAACATCGCGTACTCATCCTGATTTTGATGGTGGTGATTGCTGCAATTACAGCATCATTGAAGATGCATCATATTGGGCTACGTCCAGCGCGTACTAAGCTTGATTTTAAAGTCTATAATATTGCGATGGTACTGGGGAATGCCTTACTGAGCTTCTCGGTCATTAGCCAATATCGTTCAGTACTCAATTCTGGTGTTGAATCGACCCTTGAAACGATTGGAGTCTATTGGCTATGGATGATCCTGTTCGTTGTCTTGACAGTCATCAGCCTGTTTAAATTATTCCGTACACCAGAAAATGCTGAAGAAGGCGGTAAATTTGGCCTTGCGCTGTTGAGCATACCTTTATATGCCTTTATGGCAATTGTGACAGGTATTGCGTTTACTTTCTTTATGGACTACCCAATGGGGCAAGGTATTTACCTTGGCTTGTTGACTGAATTTTCAAATATCTTCCTTAATTTAGCACTGTTTATTTGGGCAGGGATGTTATTGACCCAAACACGCGTGATGGATCTTTTCTTGGCGATTCTTCGTCCTTGGAACTTAGCGCCTGAAACGTTGACGTGGATCATTTTGATTGGTGCAGCAATTCCAACCGCATATACAGGTGCTTCGGGAATCTTCGTTGTTGCTGCTGGTGCGATTATCTATAAAGAAGTGTGGAATTCAGGTGCACGTCGTCAATATGCATTGGCTGTTTCGGCAATGTCAGGTTCACTGGGTGTTGTATTACGTCCGTGTCTCTTGGTGATTTTAATTTCAATGCTGGATAGCCGTCATGTAACTTCAGACGAGTTATTTGATCATGGTATTTATGTATTCTGGTTAACCGCATTTATTTTCTTAGGGGTGTCGTTATTCCTTGCAGAGAATAAGTTCCGTATTAACTCACCGAAAACTGCTGTCCCAGGTATGTTGCGTGCTTTCGTTCCAGTGCTTCCATATATCTTGATTGTTGCTGTCGTGATTGGCTTCTATCAGTTTGGTCTGGACACGAAAATGGATGAATTTACTGCACCTGTAATTCTTCCAATCATGTTATTGGCATTTATTTTATTTGATAAGTTATTTGGTAATAAATTACCGATACCAGAAAACCCAAATAAAGCGCTTGCTCTAGAGCATGAAAAAAATTCTGAATACTTACGTGAGCATGGTGATACCGCTGAAACAAAACGTGGCTTCCGTAGCGCAATTCGTTTTGCAACATCGGAAAGTGTTGGTCATATTGGTGCGTTAATTATCCTGATGGCGTTGTCTGCAAGTGTTGGTGGTCTGATTGAACGTAGTGAAATCGTGACCATGGTTCCAACGCATCTGGGTAGTATCTTGGTGACACTTGGCTTTATGGCATTGTTACTTGCATTAATTGGTATGACAACAGATCCATTTGGTGCGGTGATTCTTGTTGCTGCGACGATTGCGCCAGTTGCATTTGAAAATGGTATTCATCCGATTCACTTCTGGATGATCGTACTGGTTGCATTTGAGTTTGGTTATGTTACGCCACCTGTTGCGCTCAACCATTTGCTGACGAGGCTCTCGGTCGGTGATGCAGAGGTTGCCGCCGCCGATGCTGAGGCAAAAGCCAAATATACAAGCTTCTACTATCGTTATGAGCGTTGGATCTTGCCAATCGTGGTGCTGTTCTCAGCATTGGTGATTGTGACCTATGCGCCGTACATGTTTAACTTGTTTGACTGGTATGCCAGTAAATAATTGAATGTCTAAAAAGCGCCTTCGGGCGCTTTTTTTCTGTCTGTGGCTTTGAATAGATTTAGTGATCTTTAAATTGAAACTGCTGAATGTACTCACTCGGCGTCAAGCTGGTTTCACGTTTAAACATGGCACTAAAGGCACTGGCACTGTCATAGCCCAAATCAAGTGCAACATTGAAAATAGATTTATTCATTGCCAAATCAGTCATGGCTTGCATCAGCCTTGCCTGACGTACCCAATGACTAAAATGCATATTGGTTTCTTTCTGAAAATGCCGAGTAAGGGTTTTCGGACTAACATGTAAAAATTGGGCGGCATGTTCGAGTGTCCATGTATGGCTGAGATCAAGTTTGATTTCAGCACAAAGCTTTTGCAATTTAATATTTTGTGGCTCAGGTAAGTTAAATGGTAGAACAGGGAGGAGTTCCAACTCATCTAAAATTAGTTCAAGCAATCGTGCTTCACGACTTTGAGGATGGATTGTGGTTTGAATCTGCATCGCTGAGCGAATAAGCTCTTTTAGCAGGGGCGAGATCGTGACAACACGACACTCATTGACTAATTTTGAACGCGCATCTGGCTGAATAAATACACCATAAGCTTGCACATCACCACTGATCAGTAACGCATGAGCCTTATATGCTGGAATCCATACACCGCGTCCCGGTGGCGTGACCCATGTTCCTTCTGTCGTTTGAATACGGAGAACACCAGAAAGCGTATGAATCAGTTGGATACGTTCATGGCTATGCCAATCTTCAATATGCCCATGGGAATAATTTTCAGTAAAGGCATAAATTGGATAATCTAAAAATCCATGATCATAATTATTCCCCACGATTTACTCCTCATTCAATACGGCACTGCCAATCACACATTCGTGGAATTGCTTAGTCCTCAAGCATAATGTCCTTTTTGCGATAGTTGTTGTCATTTTGTCGTACAAATACAAAATGATTATTTTTTAACATGGTTGAATCTTTCTGTATAGGCAGAGCAGCATGTTTCAAAAAGCTTATTTCTACCCATTGTTTGCCATTTTATTTTGGGCTGGAAATGTGATTGTGTCTAAAATGGCAAGTCATGCAATTTCACCTGTGGCGATTACATTTTATCGTTTGGTTTTTGCGCTCGCGGTGATGAGTACTTTTGTATTGATTCCCACTTGGAAAAATCGCCATATTATTCGCCAGTATTGGAAACATTTGGCTTTAGGTGGATTTCTTTCTGTATCCTTATTCCAATTTTTGTCTTATCAAGCAGCGACAACCACAACAGCGACCAATATGGCGATTGTGACAGCATTGATTCCATTATTGACGATTATTTTAAGTACATGGATTTTAAAAGATCAGATTAGCTATGGCTTAGTGATCGGAGGCTTCTTATCATTCTATGGCATTTTGTATTTATTGAGTCATGGGCATATTGCCCAAGTTTTTAGCCAAGGTATGCATCTTGGAGATGGCTTGATGTTGCTTGCCGCAATTGGCTACGCCTTATATGGTGTGCTGTTAAAACGTTGGAAAATGCCGATCCCTGCATGGCAATCGAATTTTGTGATGTCGAGCTTTGCCATCTTATATGTTTTGCCGTTTTTTATCTTTTTACCCGCATCACAAATGCAACTGAATCAACAGACCATTCCTTTGATTTTGTATGCCAGTATTTTCTCATCGATTTTATTGTCTTATCTATGGATTGAAGGTGTAAGACATTTGGGACCCAATAAAAATAGTATTTTTATGAATTTATTGCCTGTGTTTACAGCTTTAATTGCCGTGGTGCTCTTGGGTGAACATTTACAAGTTTTTCATTTGGTTGGTGGTGGTTTAACACTCTGTGGAATTCTATTGGCGCAAATTATCCAAAAGCCAATCCAATGGAAAAAATCAACACAGCAGTCATTGGACTCACTTTAAAATATTGAAATGTCTATTGTTTAAATTGAAAAAAGCCTTAACTTATAAAGAGGTTAAGGCTTTCTGATATCAGATCGTCATTTTTGCACATGATCAAAAATTATTGATTTTGTGCGACCATTTGCTGTTGAAGTAGCTTGATTTGCTCTTCCTTAAGTTTAATCAATTGATCCGCATCAGCATGTTGTGATTTAAGGTTTTGTTGCTGATCATCAAGTTGTTTTTGGATATCTTCTAGTTTAGCCACTTCTTCTTTAGCTAAACTGGCATTTTCAGGAATTTTATCTTTTAAAATGGATGCTTTGACCAATTCTACATTGGCAGCCTCTGAAGCAGCACTTTGTTCAACAGGCGTTGCCACAGGGGGTGCCGTTGCTTCCACTTTCTTCGCAGCAGGTGTAGTCTGATTCAATGGCTCATTGATTTGGGTGCTTTCAGAGGTGTTATTTAACCAGAAAAAAATAGCAATTAAAACGATAACTGCCCCCAACCCGCCTGCAATAATCCACATTAATTTTGAATTGTTTCTTTGTTCTATATGCATTTTATTCGGTCCGATCTATTTTGAAGAGCGAGGCTTGAATTGAATGACCCCAATTTCATCAGGTATAGCAGGTTCTTCAGGCGCATCTACATGGGTAGGGCGATTTTCAGAATATCCACACTCGATGCATTCAATCCATTCAGCATCGCCTTGGGTGAGCATAACAATACGATCCATCGCTTCACATTTTGGACATTTTGCACCAGCAATGAAACGACGTCTAATATTCATACACCCACCACACTTTAAACAATTTTGGCCGTTAGTTTAAGCGTTTTTTTAGCTATTCGTCCAACCTTGATGACGTAATAATGCATCTATTTTAGGTTCACGACCACGGAAATTGATAAATGCATCAAGTGCTGTATCTTTTCCGCCAACTGCAAGGATTGCCTTACGGAACTCTTGTCCAGTTTGGGTATTAAACACACCTTCATTTTCAAAGCGGTCAAAAGCATCACTTGCTAAAACTTCTGCCCATTTATAAGAATAATAACCAGCAGCATAACCGCCCGCAAAAATATGGCTAAAACCATTTTGGAAGCGGTTATAAGGTGCTGTTGCTAAAACTGCATACTTCTGGCGAATATCATCTAAAGTTGCTTGGATTTGTTCGGCATTTAGTGCAGGTGTAAGTTTATGAATGGTTAAATCGAACAGTGCAAACTCAATTTGTCGTAAAGTTTGCATACCTGACTGGAAGAAACGAGCATCGAGTAATGCTTTTAAAAGATGCTCAGGAAGTGAGTCTTTAGATTCAATATGTTCACTGATTAAAGCCAAGCTTTCCGTATCCCATGTCCAAAATTCCATAAACTGGCTAGGTAACTCCACGGCATCCCATGCAACGCCGTGTGTTCCAGCAACTGCAATATTGTCTACTTCGGTCAACATATGGTGTAAGCCATGACCAAACTCATGGAATAAGGTATTGACTTCATCATGCGTTAATAGGGCAGGCTGATCACCGACAGGTGGGGTAAAGTTCCCAACCATATAGCAGATTGGTTTTTGTAACCCCGTTTCGGTTTGCATACGCGAGCGGAAACCACTCATCCATGCACCACCACGTTTACCGTTACGTGCATAGAGGTCAAAGTAAAAACCACCAATCACAGTGCCTTGGTCTTCTAGTTCATAATAATGAGCATCTGTATGCCAAAGTGGTGCTTGGCGTTCAATGACTTGAATTCCATATAAACGATTGACCACATTAAATAAGCCTTGAATCACTTTAGGCGCAGGGAAGTATGGTTTTAAATCTTCCTGAGAAAGGTTGAACTGTTGAACTTTTAGTTTTTCAGAATAATAACCGCTGTCCCAAGATTTTAGCTCATCTATGCCATCTTGTTTGGCAATGGCTTTGAGTTCTTCGATTTCTTTTAATGCAGGTGTACGTGCATGCTCTGCTAAATCAACCAGAAATTGATCAACAGTGGCCACATCGGGTGCCATTTTTGAAGCAAGTGAGTATTCTGCAAAATTGTCAAAACCTAAAAGCTTGGCCATTTCCTGACGTAAGCTGAGGATTTCAACCATCACGGGTGCATTGTCAAATTGCGTATCGCTGGCTTGATCTGAGGCGCGTGTAACATAAGCGTGATAGATTTCTTCACGGAGCGCGCGATCTTCTGCATAGGTCATGATGGCCAAATAAGATGGAATATCTAAGGTAGCAACAGGCTGATCTAGTTCGCGTTGTTGACCATATTGTTTGAGTAATTCAATACTGCCTTGCGGTAGACCTTTAAGCTGATCCGTGGTTAAAGTTTTGCTATAGGCTTGGGTTGAATCCAAAACATGATTAGAAAAATCAGAAGACAGTTGTGATAATCGTGCTGAAATTTCTGCATAGCGTTTTTTAGCCTCACCTTCGAGGGCAACACCTGAAAGTTTAAAATCACGTAAAGCCAGCTTAATTGCACTTTGTTGCGCCGTTGGCAAGTCGCTAAAAATCGCATGACCATAAACATTTTGATAAGTTTGGAACAAAGCAACGTGTTGACCGATCTGGGTGTAGTATTCACTTAGACCTGGCAATAAGGCTTGATAGACTTCACGCGTTTCAGTGTTATTCATCACTGCGTTGAGGTGTGACAAAATTCCCCAAGATTCACTCATGTTATTTTCAAGTGAATCTACATTTTCGATCACTGCAAGTTGTTGTTGAATGCTTTCAGGGACTTGGACCAAGTCATTTAAAAAGTTTTGACCGTCTTGGATGGCTTTTTCAATATTTTGTTTGAGTTGATCTAAACTAATTTGATCAAATTGCGGTACTGGCAACGTTGCCTGTTCTAGTGTCATGAGCTTTATGCCAAATCATTTCTTAAGTTATAGATAGATGTAGGGCTTCTGGCAGGGGAAATCAAGGTGTGACAATAAAATTAACACAGATGTTAATGGACTTGTTTGGTTTTGAGGTTGTATTCAAAAGGGATAGAATATGCGCCCGCATCAAAACTGATGCCCAAAATATCTTTTTTAAGATAAAAGCCATTTGCATTTTTTAGCGCAATAAAATTTCGATCTTCAGCATAGTATCGGTATAGGTATTGCAGATCTGCGCTATCACAGTCATTAGACGTTTTAGAAAGCGTTGCTGTTTTATTTTCAATACATGGGTCAAGTTGCTGAGCAATTTCATTTGAGATTTGTGCTGCAGACAATTGATATTTTTGTAGTATTTGGGACAATGTTGCGAACTGTTTATTTTTTAAATCGATCACATAATACTTTTCACGATAATAGCTTTGTCCGCCTTCAATTTCTAAATGGGTATAAACACTTAAATAGTTTTGATCCTGATAGATCTTTCCTGAACTAAAGTCGATACGTGTAGCATCATCTGCCAAAAGTTCGTGTTTGATCTGTTGGTTGATTTTTTCAAAACCTTTGCCTTGGATAAAGGGAATATTTCCTGAAAAGTCTATGTATTTTGAAGGAATCGCTTGGGTTGTAAAGGTGATGGTTTCAGCAGAAGCTACACAGCTGAGTAGCAGTATTGAGAGTGATAGTATATTTTTAATTTTCATGCTGTTATTTCTAGAGTTATTTGAGTCGCTATAGATGCATTATAAAACAAGGAAGACTCTATGAGGGTACAAGAAAAGTATTTTTAGACGTATTCAAATTTAAAATTTTAATGATAAAAAAGAGAGCCGAAGCTCTCTGATTTTGTGGTAAGTAAAATTACTCAGTCTTTGCTTTTGCGTTCGACTTTTTCTTTTTTGCTTTAGCCTTTTTCTTCACTTTATCTTTAGCCTTTGTTTCAGGCTGAGTTGCAGCACTTTTTCCAGGTTTCTTATTGTAAGAGCTGGGTTTTCCTTTGGGCTTTTTCTTTCGAATGGGACGTTCCCCATCTTCGCTGGCATTCCCACTGTCAGATTCAGATTTAACTTTGACAGGACGTTCAGAAAAAACTTCTTCTTTGGCAACGGGTTTTGCAACACGTGGTGCACGACTACGGATTACACGGCCCGCATGCGACAGTTGTTGTAACAATTCAAAATCAATCTTACGTTCTTCTAGGTTAACCCCAGCAACTTTAATTTTGACTTCGTCACCCAAGCCAAAGGCTTGACCACGATTTTGACCAACTAAATTTTGACTAACTTGGTCATAAACAAAGTAGTCATCGCCCAATTGACTCACGTGAATCATACCATCCACATATAAATCTTTTAGGGTTACGAATAAACCAAATTCAGCGGTTGCACTGATCACACCAACAAATTCTTCGCCTAAATGTTGCTGCATATAGTGACATTTCAGCCATGAAGTAACCGAACGCGAAGCTTCATCTGCACGGCGTTCAGTTGCAGAGAAATGTTCACCCGCATCTTCTAATGCTGCACCTGAAAGAGGATACTTTTTGTTGGTTAAACTGGCTTTAATCGCACGATGTAATAGCAGGTCAGGGTAGCGACGAATTGGTGAAGTGAAATGGGTATATGCTTCATAAGCCAAGCCATAGTGCCCCACATTTTTTGGACCATAGTAGGCTTGCATCATTGAACGTAACAACACCGCATGAATACTCGGTGCATCAATACGATCTTTGGTTGCTTCAATCACCGTTTGATAATCGGCTTGTGTCGGTTGGTCAGGGAATTTAAAGCCCAATAATTTTACAAAGTCTTTTACTTTTTGAATGCGTGAAAACTCTGGTGCTTCATGCACACGATACAACATTGGAACTTCATTTTTTAAGCAATATTCTGCTGCTGCAACGTTAGCAAGCAACATACATTCTTCAATAAGCTTATGCGCAACATTACGTGAACGCGGTAAAATTTCTTTAATTCCACCCAATTCATCAAAAGTCATGTAGGTTTCAACGGTTTCAAATTCCATTGCATGACGTTGTGTACGTAAACCTTTTAAAGTTTCATACAATTGGTAGAGCGTATTGACCGATTTACGGACATCACGATCTTCAGGAATTGCATTGCTGTCGCCATCCAAATATTGTGCAACTTGGGTATAGGTTAAACGTGCTTTTGAATGCATCACTGACGGATAAAATTCAAATTTAGTCACTTTACCAGCACGACTTAAATTTAAATCACACACCATACATAAACGGTCAACATGTGGATTTAAAGAACATAAGCCATTTGAAAGTGCTTCAGGCAACATTGGTAATACATAGTGTGGGAAATACACCGATGTACCACGTTCTTGCGCTTCATCATCTAAAGGTTTACCAACACGGACATAATGACTGACATCTGCAATCGCGACAACGACACGATAGCCACCACCAGGACGTTTTTCCGCATAGACTGCATCATCGAAATCACGTGCGTCTTCACCATCAATGGTGACTAAAGGCAAATCTCGTAAATCTATACGGCCTTGACGATCTTTTGCAGAAGGTTCTTTAAATGCTTCAGCTTCTTTGATGACTTCTTCTGGGAATTCATAAGGTAAACCATATTCTAAAATGGTTTGCGGGATAATGATTTCAGTATCTGCTTTATCCGCCATTGACTGAATCACATGACCTGTCGCAAACTCATCTCGAGTTGGATAGTCATCAATTTCAACACGTAATGCATCGCCTACTTTGGCTTTGGCATGTTCAATCAGTTCTTTTTCTAAAGTTATGGGTTGATGTGCATTGGGAGGTGCAGGTTGAATAAAGTATTCACCTTCAAATTCTGCAACTTTACCGATCAGTTGTTTAACTCGACGTTGAGTCACCTCGGTAATATAGCCCCAAGCTTTACCTTTACGGTCTACAGAAGTTTGTTGGACTTTAACGCGGTCACCATGGAAGACTTGACGTAATTCGCGCTCAGGGAGAAGGAATTCATCTTTCTTACCATCTAAGCTTGCAACGCCTAAACCTTTAGCGTTGACATAAACCGTAGCGTCTAGGGTAGGTTGATCTGCCATCAGCTGATATTTAAAACCATCTTTCATCAACTGACCATCACGCACCATTGCACTTAAACGATGGCTGAGCGCATCTATACTTTTTTGATCGACAATTTCAAGCAGTTCAACAAGATCTGCATGTGACAATGCTTCTTGTTTTCGTTCAATGATTTCTAGGATAAGGGTACGACTTGGAATGGGATTGTCGTAACGCTCAGCTTCAGCTTTGGCTTCAGGATCGACCCAATTTTTCATGATGTATTTGGTTTCTAGTCAGAAGATAGGATTAGCATAAGACATACAGTGGAATACTGCACGTAATTGATTGCAATATTGTGTTTTTAATTTAGTTTTTAGAGAATTTTTCTTGGTATTTGTAGATTGTGATTATTTTACAGCATAAAAAAACAACAAAATGATGAAAATCGCTTAAAAAGTATTTAATTGAGTAAATTTCTCTATTTTTTTTAATGTCATCACTTGCCGAATCGGGTTTTAGTTTGTATTATGGCGGCTCGTTACGGTGAGATGGGTGAGTGGCTGAAACCACATCCCTGCTAAGGATGCATACGGGTAACTGTATCGAGGGTTCGAATCCCTCTCTCACCGCCAACGATTACTTATGACGCGCTCATAGCTCAGCTGGATAGAGCACTTGGCTACGAACTAAGGGGTCGGGAGTTCGAATCTCTCTGAGCGCACCAATAAGTTAATCATGATGTAACGAATGCCTTTTGGCAACACAAGTATTGCGCTCATAGCTCAGCTGGATAGAGCACTTGGCTACGAACTAAGGGGTCGGGAGTTCGAATCTCTCTGAGCGCACCAACTTGAAGAATTAACCGCATACGTTGCGGTTTTTTTGTGCCTGAAATTTAGATCGATGATTTTAGGCCGGTGATTTTAGTTGGTTGAATATATTAATTCTCTTGGCTATTTTTCGAAAAATAAAATAGCTAAATGCAATAAGCCCAATAAAAATGCCAGTTATCTCTAAATAGGAAAAAGTGCTAATTTTAAAAAGAAAAAAGATGCTGATTAAACTTAGACTAAGCCACAATAAACAGAAAAATAGCATTTCATTAAAGAAGAATACTTGAAAGAGCCATTTGCGTAATGCCTTATTTTTAATTCGCGTCAGAAATAAAAACCGATGTTTAAAGCCAAATGAACTGTTTGGCGAGATTTCAGCTTTGGACAGCAGCATTCGATAAAAATGGATCTCATCAAAAGACGCATTGAGTTTATTTTTAACAGGCTGTTGTGTTTTTTCATGATTATTTAACCATCTATCCACCTCAAAACAGGGCAGTAAAGACTCTCCAAAACCATCGATATCTAAATATCGATTTTGGGGTGTTTTAAGTTCAAAAGATTTTGGCAGCCAATATTTGGATGGTGATGGACTTTTGGGATCTCGATGTTTTTCTTCGATGAAATCGATCATATCCACCATTTCATTGTTAGCTTCTATGCTAAATGGATCAATCATCATTGCCATAATATCGGTAATATTAAGCTCGACTGAAAATGTTGGAGTACGTTGTAAATATTGTAAAAATGATTGCGCTAAAGTTGCTACTTTTTCATCATTATAGAGTGCTGACCATATATTGAGTCTGGATTTAAACGTTTCACAGCTTTTTAAGATCGTTGCCCGAAAGACGTAATAGCTTAAGCCATCTTCATCTTGAAGAGTGGTAATGTCTTCAACTTTAAATAAGGCCAACCAAAATAATGGAATCGAGTATTTAACTTCTTGATAGGTTTCATTTTCATCCATTTCACCCGTGGTTCTATCGAGATCGGATGAAATTAAAAGTGTTGAGTAATGTCCCATTTTTTCCTTTTATCATCTGAATTTTTATAGGAATATTTATGAAATAATATAATTGGTAATCTATAAAATTAAATTGTGAATAAACCGTTAGTTCTAATGAACTTGATTCAACCACTCATCGACTTCAGGACAGGGAAGTAGTGTCTCACCAAATCCATCAAGTTGTTTTCTATCCTGAGGTATTTCAAGAGATAATAGTGATAGAGGTGTAATCCAATCATTTGACAATGAATGGTTTTGAGGATTAATTTGAATATTATCAATAAAATTGATTAAATCAGTCATTTCGTTTTTCGCATCTATGCTATTAATATCTAAGTGCATTCCTAGAAGGTCGTTGATATTTAACTCAATTGAAAATGTAGGTATATGTTCTAAATATTGTAAAAATAGTTTTGCTAAAATTTCTGCCTTTTCATCATTATAGAGTTTTGACCATAAATTGAGTCTAGATTTAAACGTTTCACAGCTTTTTAAGATCGTTGCACGGAAGACGTAATAGGTTTCGTTGTATTGATCTTTTAGTGCTGAGATATCTTCTAGCTTAAATAAAGCCAACCAAAATAAAGGAATTAAGTATTTAACTTCTATATATATTTCATCATTGGATTTTTTTTCTTCTGTTTGGTCTAGGTTTGAAGAAATTCGTAAATTCGAGTAGTGTCCCATTTTGTTTTTACTTTTTTATTGAAGTATTAATTGACTAGTATAATAAGACAATTGTGTTTAGATCCAGAACATTTTATAAATTTATACACGTCTATTCTTGTCGCAGAGCAAGGATTGCAACATCTATTCTAGAGCTAAAAACTTTAAAATAATAAAATAACCGAAGCTTTAGAAAGAAGAACATGAAGAAATATACAGATGGATATTATATTTACCAGCATGTTGATTTTATTTGTCATTTCAACCTGCAACAGTGTGATGGCTGTAATCGCACGCTGACAGGTTTTGTCTATGAATTGCAAATCCAAAGTTTAGAAAATGAATCTGTCATCTTCTGTGCTGAATGTATGGAATTGTTAGACGTGGTGAATGCCGAATAATTGCTTCGGGTCGATGATTGTTCAATTTTAACTACGCTTATTTTTCTCACTAAAAAAAGTAAGCATTATCCAGCATTATTTTTATAGAAAAGCTTATCTGATAATCATATTTATTTAGACAAAATTCTCACTGTAAGATAGTTTCAAATCATTTTTTCTGCTTTAGAGCGTAACAATAAAATAATTATTTTGGACGATTTCTTTGAATTGGCAATATATCTACAGTGTGATGCCACAGTTTGCTTCGGCAATGGTGACGACACTCAAAATCTCAATCATCAGTATTATTCTCGCAATATTGGTTGGTTTAATTTGCAGTATTCTCATTACCTATCGGGTACGGGTCTTTGACAAAATTGCCAAAATTTACATTGAATTATCACGCAATACACCCTTATTGATTCAGCTATTTTTTCTCTATTACGGTTTACCAAAACTGGGGATTAAAATTGATGGATTTACCTGTGGGGTCATTGGTCTAACCTTTCTAGGTGGAAGCTATATGGCTGAAGCCTTTCGTGCAGGTTTACAAGCTGTGGCCAAAGGACAAATTGATTCGGGTGAAAGTATTGGACTGAATCCACTGCAAGTTTTTCAATATGTGATTTTCCCTCAAGCTCTAGCAATTTCAATTCCTGCAATTGGTGCAAATTGTTTATTTCTGATTAAAGAAAGTTCTGTGGTGAGTGCCATCGCGGTGGTGGAACTATTGTTTGTCACCAAAGACTTAATTGGTATGGATTATAAAACCACAGAAGCATTGTTTCTCTTGATCATGTCTTATCTGATTATTTTATTGCCTGTGTCTATTCTCACCAGTTATCTGGAATACCGTAGTCGGAAGGTGAGCCATGGAATTTGATTATCTGTTTCAACCCAGCCACCTTGCACGATTACTGGAAGGGCTGTGGGTTACTGCAAAAATAGCCTTTATATCGGTATTTTTTTCAGCAATTTTTGGCACGATTTTCGGTGTCATTATGACGTCAAAAAATTTACTGATTAAAAGTTTGTGTCGACTGTATTTAGAAGCGATTCGGATTATTCCTATTCTGGTTTTATTGTTTGTTTTCTATTTTGGCTTTGCAACATGGTTTAACTGGCAGCTCTCAGCAGTACTGGTATGTATTGTGGTTTTTGTATTGTGGGGGACTGCTGAAATGGGCGATTTAGTCCGTGCTGCCATCACATCGATAGATCAACATCAACGCGATTCTGCACATGCACTTGGCCTGAGTCCTATCCAAACTTTGGGCTATGTGATTTTCCCGCAGAGTTTAAAAAGAGTCACGCCGGGCGCAATCAATTTATTCACGCGTATGATTAAAACCAGCTCCTTGGCAGTGCTGATTGGCGTGGTCGAAGTGATTAAAGTTGGACAGCAAATTATTGAAAATTCGCTGTTAATTGTTCCGAATGCATCTCTTTGGATTTATGGTTTGATCTTTATTTTATATTTCATCATTTGCTATCCCTTATCCCGTTTAGCGACGCATTTAGAAAAAGTTTGGGAGTAATCATGACTTTGTTATCTATACAACATTTACAGAAATCATTTGCAGAAAGTCATATTTTACAAGGCATAGATTTGGACGTAAAACAGGGTGAAGTCGTGGTGATCCTTGGTCCATCGGGATGTGGGAAAAGCACATTGTTACGTTGTATCAATGGCTTGGAAAAAATTCAGGGTGGCACAATCAATTTAGCTGGCTCAGGTGTATTGGGCAAAGATTTAGCGTGGGTGGATGTACGCCAAAAAATTGGCATGGTGTTTCAAAACTATGAACTTTTTGGGCATATGAATGTGATTGATAACATTTTATTAGGTCCTTTAAAAGTTCAAAAACGAACAAGAGCTGAAGCTGAGAAAGTCGCAGACGAATTGTTGAAACGTGTCGGTTTATACGATCGTAAGCGAGATTATCCGCGACAGTTATCGGGTGGGCAAAAGCAACGTATCGCAATTGTGCGTTCATTGGTGATGCGGCCTCAAGTGATTCTGCTAGATGAAATCACCGCTGCTTTAGACCCTGAAATGGTCCGTGAAGTATTAGATGTAGTTTTAAAACTTACACATGAAGGGATGACCATGTTGATCGTGACTCATGAAATGTCTTTTGCCAGAAAAGTCGCAGACCGAATTATTTTTATGGATAAAGGCAAAATTATTGAGCAAGCCACACCTGAACAATTTTTTGAGCATCCACAGACTGAACGGGCAAAAGCCTTTTTAAATATGTTGAATTACTAACAGTAATTTAGACATCAATATTCACCCTAATAGCAACACATAATGATCTATAAAAATGAGGATGTATGGCTTTATCTTATTTAACTCAACCATCGAATTTTTTTAATATTTCCAACGTTGTTAGAACATTGAGTATGGCCTTATGTATGGGAATGTTGAGCGCATGTAGTCAGCCAACTGAACCAAATGCATCAGCGGAGCAAAATACCCAGAATGATCAATCTTTAGATCAGATTAAAAAGCAGGGCGTGTTTCGTGTGGCTGTTTTTGCAGATAATCCACCATTTGGTTATGTGGACAGTGCAGGTAAACCACAAGGTTTTGATATCGCTTTAGCAAAAAGAGTGACCAAAGATTTGCTTGGGGATGAAAATAAAGTTGAATTTGTGGTGACTGAGGCTGCTAACCGTGTGGAGTTTTTAAAATCGGGTAAAGCAGATGCGGTATTTGCCAGCTTTTCAGTCACTCCTGAACGTAAACAAGTGGTTGATTTTGCTCAACCGTATTTAAAGGCTGCTTTAGGCATCGTATCGCCTAAAGCCAAGACGATTACAGATATTCAGCAGCTTGAAGGCAAAACCTTGATCGTCAATAAAGGCTCGACATCAGATATTTATTTCACTAAGAATTACCCAAAAATTAATTTATTAAAGTTTGAACAAAATACTGATGCCTTTAATGCATTGAAAGATGGTCGTGGTGATGCAATTTCTCAAGACAGTACTTATGCCTTGGCATGGGCAGCTGAGAATCCAACATTTACGGCGGGAATTCAACAAATTGGTAATCAAGACTTTATTGCACCTGCAGTGAAAAAGGGCAATAGCCAACTTCTAAATTGGCTCAATACTGAAATTTCAAGCTTACAAAAAACAGGTGAAATTCAGAAGATTTATGATCAGACCTTAAAGCCTGTTTACGGTGGAACTGTGGATGCTCAAGTCTTTTTGGATGTAACACCGAAATAAAAATTGCATTAAAGCGTTTAACTATGAAAAGAAATCATTGTTTAAATATGAAATTAGATCAGAGGAAAATTAAATGAATATATCAATAAAACAGCTGACTCATCTACTTGCGGCTTCAGTGCTTAGCTTAGGGTTAGCGGCGTGTAATAAAAACGCGTCAACAACTGAAAAAGCTGCTGAACCTGAAAAAACCAGCTCAAGTATCGAGCAAATTAAGAAAAATGGTGTGGTTCGTATCGGGGTGTTTAGTGATAAGCCGCCTTTTGGTTACTTGGACGCACAAGGTAAAAACCAAGGTTTTGATGTGGAAATTGCCAAGCATGTTGCCAAAGACCTATTGGGAGATGAAAACAAAGTTCAATTTGTTTTAACGGAAGCTGCCAATCGTGTGGAGTACCTTAAAGCCAATAAGGTGGATATTATTTTTGCCAATTTCACCGTGACACCTGAACGCAAGGAAGTTGTCGATTTTGCCAAGCCTTATTTAAAGGTTTCTTTGGGCGTTGTATCACCTAAAGCTAAGCCGATTACAGATATTGCGCAGCTTAAAGATCAAATTTTATTGGTCAATAAAGGCACGACAGCAGACTCATTCTTTAGCAAATCACATCCTGAAATTAAATTACAAAAGTACGAGCAGAATACAGAGACCTTTGATGCGCTGAAAGATGGACGTGGTGTGGCTTTGGCACATGACAATTTATTGGTACTGGCTTGGGCAAAAGAGAACCCAAATTACACCGTGGGTATTACCAGCTTAGGTCAGCATGATTTAATTGCACCTGCAGTCAAAAAAGGCGATAAAGAATTATTGGATTGGTTGAATCAAGACTTAGAAAAATTATCTAAAGCGGGGGTTATCCAGCAAGCCTATGAAAAGACGTTAAAACCTGTCTACGGTGATAGCATTAATCCAAAAGATTTATTGGTTGAGTAAAACCCTTAAAACTTAAGTTTGCTCTTTAAAAAATATCATCGACTTTAACTGGGAAAACATGATTTGCATTTAATTGATCTTTTTCACAAAGGTATCTTGTGCAAGTAGATGTTTTCCTTTTTTTGTCATAGGTTGCATAAGTGCTAATTCATCACCTGTGTTTTTCTCAAGTAAAATAGAATGTGGTTGATCCTCAGCAAATAAAAATTGCTCACCCCATTGACGTAATGCCACGATGATCGGGAACAGTGCGTAACCTTGTTCAGTGAGCACATATTCCAAATAGGCTGAGCCATTAGAAGCGGGTTGGTTCTTTAGAATTTGAGCATCAATAAGTTTAGCCAAACGATCAGATAAAATATTTTTGGCGACATTTAAATTTTTTTGAAAATCACTAAATCGTTTTACCCCATCAAAAGCTTCGCGAATGATCAATAAAGCCCAACGATCTCCAATCAATTGCACTGACCGTGCAACTGGGCAAGCTTCATATCTGTCTTGATTCATCAGTCGTTCCTTTCATTTTAAAAAATAGACTATAAATCTAGTTGCAATTTAAAACAAGATTGCGTAATTTAATCTGGTTGCAAATTAAAACCGGATTGGTGCAAAATGAACAAAACAGATCATCATCAGCGCAATAAAACAAGAGAACAGCAGCGATCTCAGCTTTCTCCAGCCTTGGTGATGCTGTTGGCGTGTGCTGCTGGATTGAGTGTTGCAAATGTTTATTATGCACAGCCATTGCTGGATTTGATTGCCCAAGATTTTAAATTAGATTATTTGTGGGTGGGGTTAGTTGTTTCATTGACTCAAGTGGGATCAATCATTGCATTAATTTTTATTGTGCCTTTAGGCGATTTATTACCACGAAAATCTTTGATGTTGTTTCAGTCCATCATTTTATGCCTAGCTTTAATCTCGTTGGTTTTTTCAGATCATATTTTCACGTTGTTATTGAGTATGCTGATTGTGGGCATGTTGGGCACAGCGATGACCCAAGGCTTAATTGTTTATGCATCAGTTTTGGCAGCTGCTGATGAACGCGGCAAAATCGTCGGTACAGTCCAAGCTGGTGTATTGATTGGCATACTTTTATCTCGGGTACTGTCTGGTAGTTTAGCGGATTGGTTTGGATGGCAAGGGGTATATATATTCTCTGTACTATGTATGAGTATGATCAGTGTGTTTTTATGGAAATACTTAGCTGTTATCCGTATCGAAAAAGATCCTATTCAGCAATCTACTTATTCCCAGATGATCTTTTCATTGTTTGAACAATTGTTTAAAAATAGAGTGTTACAGATTAGAGGCGTACTTGCTTTCATCATTTTCGTCAATTTAAATCTGTTTTGGAATGCATTGGTATTTCCTTTATCTGTTCAGCCTTTTGAATATTCACATAGCTTGATTGGTTTTTTAGGCATTATTGGTGCTATTGGTGCAGTTATGGCAATCCGTGTTGGTGGGTTGGCTGATCGTGGCTATGCGCAGCGTGTTACACAATATGCGTTTCTATTACTGATCGGAGCTTGGCTCATTTTAACCAGCTTATATTTTTCAATTTGGATTTTTATTTTAGCGATTATTTTATTCGATGTGGCCATTCAATCACTTCATGTGATTAATCAAAGTCTGATCTTCCAAGCCGATATTCGATTACATGGGCGATTGGTTGGTGCTTATATGTTGTTTTATGCATTGGGCAGTGCTGTGGGATCATTACTGGCAACAACACTCTATGGTCATTGGGGATGGTATACCGTGTGTGCGGCTGGAGTCCTATTGAGTGTAGTTGGCTATTTATTTTGGTTGTTTACTGAAAAATATTTAATTCAATTTCAAATGAAACAGCATGCAAGCAGTGTATAAATGCATAAATTCTAGGTTTTTTGTCGATTTAAAGATAAATAGCCCAAATACTAAACACTTGGTGTTTAACTATTGAAATAATCCTTAACAAAAAAATGAAAAGGCGTATAATGCGTCCCATCAAGACGTCGCGCTCATAGCTCAGCTGGATAGAGCACTTGGCTACGAACTAAGGGGTCGGGAGTTCGAATCTCTCTGAGCGCACCAACTTGATAAAATATTTAAAAAAACCGCTTTATTGCGGTTTTTTTGTGCCTAAAAAATGGCACAATGAGTGAGATAATAAAAATAAGGCCAATCATTCATGCATAAATATTTCTCATTGTTTATCGTGCTGTTCATCAGTCAAATGATCGGATGTACCGCCATTCTTTGGAATAACAGTGATTCTGGCAGGTTGGCGACGGGTAAAGTGGTTTCAACCCATACAGATCGTGTGATTGTAGATCAGGATCAAATTGTCGGTTTTGCCTATTTAAAAGAAAATGCTTCCTCAAAACATAGCCATGATAGAAACAATGTAGATCGCTCCTTAATCGTGGTTGGGCAAAAATATGCGTATATGATTGATATTGGAAATAAGGAAATTTTAGAGACCATTCAATCTGATTTAGACCCCAAGTATTGGCGGATCAAACCAGTCCGTCCGAGTGACAAGCATTTTAGCTTGTCTTTAATGCCTGAAAGCGATGATCAAAAAAATCCACAAGCAACTCAATTTAGCGGTGATATTGAACTGTATTATGCAAAAAACAATTTAACTGAACAGGAAGAAAATAGGTTATCTCGACTTGGACTGAGTCAGTACGAATATGGTCAGGAAAACTCTGAATTTTATCAAAGAAAAATTGGATTGGTTGGGCGTATTGTGGGTTTAAACGCTGAAATTAAAAATATGAAATTTCAAAACTTTAATCAGAACTATACGATTGCGATGTATACACAAGGAAAAACCAAATACTCACTACATTCTAAAACACTGTTGCAGAAAGTCGCCTTAACCCCAGTCACTTTAGTCGGTGATCTGGTCGCAATCCCGTTATATTTCCTATTTAATATTGGCACAACAATCAAACATCTGGCTGATTAATTGAGTTTTAAAAGCCCAATCAGCACTACTTTACTTTTTGAGCAAAAATTGCATTTGCACCCAGTGCCGGTAACATTTCATGGTAGGGTAAACTGCGTGCTGCTTTGAGTAGAAATGGTGCTTTTTCATCAATTTTGATGGTGGTGGTCATTTTGAGTAAGGTGTTATTGCCTTGGGGTAAAAATTGAATTTGACCTTTGAGATAACGTAGATCACCGCCATTGGCATAGAAGTTATTTTCAGTGGCTTTGGGATAGCTAAAACGCATTTTAAAATCAAATGGGATGCTAATAACCCCCAATCCGACACTGACTTTAAAGTCTGCATCTTGTCCTTGTGTGTTGATCGCTGTGGTTTTAATACTTTTGATTTGTTTTGGAAAAATTTCTTTATAGGATAAGGGTTGTGTCCAACGTTGTAATTGTAGCGGGGTGGCATTTAAATATTGATAGCTTGTGGTAAAGCGTAAAACTTCCCGACCATGGGTATAAGGTACAGTAACAGGATTAAGTACAATACTGACGGGCTGTTGCGCGTTGGCACTGACCTGAACAATTTTATTGATTTGAGCTGTATTTAATTGTGGGCTAGGCAGTTGCCCTGCATTTAATGCCGTCACTTTTTTAGCCGTGTATTTATTTTTGAGTGCTTCTAAAACAAAGGCGCTCGAACCATTTGGAATCGCCAGTTTTACTTCAGGGAAAGCATTTAAAATTTTCTTAAATAGGAAACCCTGCGGTTGGTTTAAATCGCCCCATTGTGTCAGGGTCACTAAGGTTTTGTTGTCAGCTAAATTGAACCATTCAAATTTCCCTAATGCATAAGGAATTGGGCCATCAATCACCATGGTTGAAATGCTATTTTGTCCAATTTGATGTTGCATCACCACATCTTCATTAAAATTCAATACAGGTATCGGTGTCGGGATGGAAATACGATATTTCAATTGACTGACAGGTCCTGCTGTTTCGATGACTTTTGCTGATTTTAAAGTCGGGAATAACCCAACATATTGCGTGTAATTGCTTAATGTTTTAGCAACTTCTTGGCTACTTACAGGCACAACAATGGCTGCTGTTGAAAATTTAGCTATAGGTTGGGGCTGTTTGCTGAATGTTGGTAGCGACGTCTTGGTCGCTGGATGGGCATAAATTAAGATATTGTCTTGAGCAATTGCCGCAATTTGCTGGGCATTATTGTCAAATGGCTTTAATGCGCTGGGAATATTATCGGTCCAAGTGACCAATTTCGCGAAACTGATTTGATTGATACCGATTAAGAGCACTAGACCGATATTTAAATAAAAAGCTTTCATCACAATTCCTTTTGCGCCTTGATAAGCGGCAATCTTTTGTTTTTATAAAAACCATTTGTATGAAAGACCCTAAAAGGATTCACTTTTAAAAAATAGAGGTGTTCTGTAAAACAAGATGAAAATCCGCATCTCGCTGGAAAAATCTAGTGTAATATCTTGGCATCGTAAAATATTTGTATTGAAGCAACTATGTCAGACACCCAGCCTGCATTATCTGCACGTTATTATCTTAATTTAGAAGAATCTCAAGACGGTTTTAAACTGGCAACTTTTGGTAAAAAGCAAATTAGCCAATTTCTCACGCCTTTGGTCAGCATCGGAATCATGGTTTGGGGGATTTACCTCGGTTTAGAGGGTGTGGGTAAATATTATGTTTGCTTAGGTGCTTTTTTCTTAGTTCTGCAAATGCTGATGCGCTATTGGTTTTTACCGATGATGTTTAAACGCCAATTCGTTAAATATCAATTTGGTAAAAGCGAACAAGGTATTGAATTATTTCAAGACTATATGGAATTATTCAGTAGTGGTCGTCCAAAGCAAGTTCATCATTATTCAGATGTAGATAAATTTGCAGAAGGCAAGCTTACCTATATGATCGAATTAAAAAATCGTACTGTGGTGATTGTGCCTAAACGAGCATTTGCTACACCCGCAGATCAAACGATTTTTATCAATACTTTTAAAAAGTAATTTGGAATTATAAAGTTTTTAACGCTGAGCAATAAGAAGGGAACAATATGAGTACACGTCCATCTAAAATTGTATGTGTCGGTCGTAGTTATGCAGCGCATGCAGCAGAATTAGGTAACGCAATTCCAGATCGTCCAGTCTTATTTATCAAGCCGCCCAGTAGTTTGATTTCATTGCAAGACGGTATCTCTTGGAATGAGGCGTGGGGAAATTGCCACCATGAGTGTGAACTGACGTTACGTATCGACAAGCCACTTAAGGGCGAAACCAATTTAGATAAAGTATTGGATGCGATTGGTGCGGTGACTTTAGGCTTAGATTTAACTTTACGTGATCTCCAAGATGACTTAAAGGGCAAAGGCCAGCCTTGGGAGCGTTCAAAAGCTTTTGATGGCTCATGTGTACTGGCAGATTGGGTCAGTGTGGATGATATTAAAGATTGGTCGGCTGTTACATTTGAATTTGCAGTCAATGATGAAGTTCGACAAAAAGGCGATACGGCTTTATTGATTTTTGATATTGCTTACTTACTTGCAGACATCTGCCAAGTATTCTCTTTAGAACCAGGGGATGTGGTGATGACAGGGACACCAGCAGGTGTTGCAGCATTGGCTTCTGGTGATCAATTGAGTATGACTTTACATGGTCAAAGCCAAGATTTTGTTTGGAAAACTTTTGTAAAATAAGCATTTAAAATTCAAGCAACCCAGTGTTTATTTATAATCAATACGCATTGGGTTTTTTATTATCTACAGTTTTATAAAACAATAATTCATCACTAACTTTTGCGATATATCCCGCTTTATTTATCAGTTGAAATTTACAGCATCGCTATTTTTTAGCTATCGTGCAGAAGCTTGGACGAAACGCTTTGATAGCAAAGAAGCAGAAAAGCTGGATGACTTTGGTAAATTACTACATAACCCAAAGTTAAATTCAGCCCATGCATTTTTAGATCGACATTTAGATTGGTCGGGAAGATTGTTTATTATTAGTATTTAGATCATTCCACTTCATCTACTCAAAATTTAAAAAGTTGATTTAGTGACGCAACAATTTTCTAAACTGGTCTGGGGTACGCATCATCCAACGTTTAAACATATTGATAAAAGCAGAAGCATTGGCATAACCTAAATCCAGTGCAATGCTTTCAACCGTTTTTCCCTCATTGAGCATAGACATGGCTTTCATGACTTTAAGGCGTTGTCGCCATTCATTGAGTGACATTGCCAACTCTTTTTGACTCAGCCTTGCCAAGGTACGTTCAGTCATATTAATCCGTTGGGCTAAAGCCTCTAGCGTACTGTGGTCAGCAGGGTGGGCATGTAAAAAATCCAAAACTTGTTTTAAGGCAGCATGATTGGTATGGGGTAAATAACTACCGATTAACTCAGCATGTTGTAACTGATCAAGTAACACCTGTAATAGTCGCAAATATTCAGGCTCAGATGTTTGCATTGGATGTTGTTTGGTGTGCTGTAAAATCGCTGAAACCAAGGGTGAGGTTAAAAGAATCCCTGCTTGTTGAGGTAAGGCACTACATAACGATTGGTGGATATACAAAGTTGCATGCGAAACAGGAGTCCGATTCAAACCACTATGTTGCGTATTTGGCGGTAACCAAACTCCATATGGAGGTGGCGTAATATAATTAATTTGATCAATATTGACTTCCATCACCCCATTAAAGGCATAAATAAATTCGCCCCAAGCATGCCCATGTTCAGGATAAGCAGACAGTGCAGGATCATGTCGAAAAATTAGCCACAGCGGTGCAACAATTTCATCATTGGTACTGAGTTGAGTCAGTATATTTTTATCGCTTGTTTTTGTTATCGTCATGCAAAGATTGCCTGAATAAAAAGATCTTTTGTCTACTTTGAATTATATCCTATAAAAAAGACAGGTTAATACCATTGTGGTGTCTTTTATCCGTTTTATGCAGTGGTTTTGGCTATTGCGAAATTATAACGATTCATCTAAAAAGTAATATCACTTCCTTTTCCAATTGGCACGGCTTGGAAAGGGAAGTTGTTTATCTATCTGGGTTAAAATTACTTATCATCCAAAATGGTTGAAAGCGGAATTGATAACTTGGCTGCCAAATATTCATCGGATTCAATTAAAGTTGGACCGATATGTTTCATCCAAACATCATCATCATGGACATGTTCAACATCATGACGACGAGGGAGGGTATAAGGCAATGATGTATAGAATGACCAGAAATCAATTTCATCTAAATTTCTGACCAGCACATATTCATTATTGTCAGTACATTTAACCAAATTCTGTTTTTCTAGAAGTTGGATATAAACTGGCCAGCGTCCAATTTCACCACGACCTAAAATATTTAGTGCTTCTGCATCAGTCACCACGTCACCCGTTTTCTGTTTTTTATAAAATAATTCCAGAATATCGAGCATCATCAACACAGGATGGCGGGTTTGGATTTTACCTGTATGAAATGCGGTAAGGGCATAGCTGATTTCCACACCCAATAAGACGATATTCCACGATAAAAAGATCCACAACAGGAAAATTGGTACAGCAGCAAAAGCACCATAAACAAGGGTATAGCTGGTGAAATTTGCCATAACAAAACCAAATAGGTTTTTAAGTAGCTCAAATGCAATCGCACCAAAAAGACCTGCAATCGCGGCCGCTCGAACAGGAATACTGCGATTTGGAATCGTCCAATATAAAATGAAAAAGCCTAAAGTAGTCAGTGCAAACGAAATGACCCCAAGTAACGCTGTACCATCAACTTCATAACCTGCAAAGTTATTACTTAAAACATTCATAGAGGCCAATGTTGATGAAATGACAAAGGCACTCCCCAATAAAATCGGGCCTAAAGAAATAATGGTCCAATAACGCATAAAGCCAATGATGCCATTA
The DNA here is from genome assembly GCF_052824985.1 of Acinetobacter sp. 1125_18A. Classification (NCBI taxonomy): domain Bacteria; kingdom Pseudomonadati; phylum Pseudomonadota; class Gammaproteobacteria; order Moraxellales; family Moraxellaceae; genus Acinetobacter; species Acinetobacter sp. 1125_18A. Next base: position 18,864 of record NZ_VTDG01000005.1, on the reverse strand, counting down.
CGCGTTTCTTGAACACGCCAAATCCGATTAAAAACCGTTTCGATACTGGTAAGCATCAGTACTGTGGTAATGAATAAAAACAGCACACCAATAACAGTTAAATTACTTGAGTTCTCGGTAAATACATTAAAAGCTTTATCAAAAGCAATGCTGGTTTTCGGCAAGAAATTACTATAAATCATCTGCTGGAGTTGCTGTCTAGCAGGCTCTAAGGCTTTGATTGATGAGATAATAACCAAGAAAACAGTCAACATTGGAACAACAGCAAATAATGTCGTATAGGTCAGCGATCCCGCTTGTTCACGACAACGATCTGCTTCAAAACGACCAAGTACAAAAAGAATGAATTGAAACCAAGTTTTTTCATAGAAGGGTAGTTTTTTAAGTAATTCAAGCATATATATCTTTGATCTCAATTATTTTTCGGCATATCTTGCATTTTCATTGTCTAGCTTACCCAAAAAAGCAGAAAAATACCGTATAGTTTTATTTTCTTATGTTGAAATCAAGAAATCTCTATGCAAGCTTATGTTCTCGTACTCTATTACAGTAAATATGGATCTACCAAAGAGATGGCACACTTGATTGCCAACGGGGTAGAAGCAGCGGGTGTCGCAGTAAAAATTCGCACTGTGCCGAATCTTTCCACTGTTGTGAAAGAAGCGGAAGCCAGTATTCCAGAACATGGCGATATTTATTGTACATTGGATGATTTACAAAATTGTGCAGGATTGGCTTTAGGTTCACCAACACGTTTTGGCAATATGGCATCTGAAATGAAATACTTTTGGGATCAAACCACCAGCCTTTGGCTAAATGGTGCATTACACGATAAACCTGCTTGTGTATTTACCGCGTCAGGGTCAATGCATGGTGGACAGGAAAGCACATTATTAACGATGTTACCGCCATTGTTTCATCATGGCATGATGATCATGGGGCTGACCAATGCCAATCCAGCCTTATCCAATACCAAATCAGGCGGTACGCCGTATGGAGTCAGTCATGTCAGTGGACCACGTCATGACCAAAACTTAAGTTCCGATGAAAAAGCTTTATGTGTAGAACAGGGCAAACGTCTAGGTGAAACGGTTAAAAAGTTAAACCCATAATTTTTGATGCTCTTGCGAGATCTAGATAAAAATTCAAAGACTTCTCTTTTATCTGGCGTCTAATGGATAAAAAGAGAAGTTCTTTATCATATTGATATTTTATTATTTTAGATTAAAGCGATGATTACATTTTTTACATTGGTAATCAAAAAAGATATTTTGGTCAACAATCACACCTGCTCGTTTACCAAAGCGATTTCCTAGAAATCCACCTGTAATTCCAACACTGATTGCGCCTACGAAGGTTCCTACAGTTCCACCAACAATAACGCCTAAAGGACCTGCAACCGTTCCGATAGCCGCACCAATTGAAGCACCAGAGGCAGCGCCACCTACAGTTCCTGCTGCTGCACCCGCAGAAGTCAATAATACACTGCCTGCTTTGCCTAAAAGTTGTTCATGATCACGGCGTTCTAAGTCTGTAGCGCCACACTTTGGGCACTTTACTGTTTGTTCATCAGTCATTGATTTTTACTCACTCAACAAAGTCCATTTGTCTTCGTTAAGTTATGGTTAAGCGTTATATTCACGTTCACTACTGGCATTTTTGTCATGCTTATCGCTATCGTTACAATCATGTCAGGGATATGACATGATTTTGATTGTAACTGAATACCGTGATCAGTCTTTATATTTTGTGTGAATGTAATAGATAGAATGATTGACACAAGCTTATAGAAACATCTTATTATTGCTTCAGCCGCATTAAACTTTCCTGATTAACGCTACACACCAACCGACCATCTTGCCACATCCGGCCGAAATTAAGCCCTCTGGATTGGCTAGATACTGTGGCATTCATATCATAAAGTAGCCACTCATCTACTCTAAAATCTGTATGAAAATAAATGCTATGGTCTAAACTTGCACTACGTACACCGCCGTTCGCATAGCTGACACCATGCGGTCTAAGTGAAACCGTCAGTAGGTTATAGTCAGAATAATATGCAGCAATGGCTTGGTGCATCATGGGTGTATCTTGTTGAGTGGGAATCGTTTCAAAGGTTTGAAAATATTCAGCATAATTTGTGTCTAATTTTATCGGTTTAAATGGATTGAATGGCTGTACAGGATGGATGTTGATCAAAAATTGACGCATAAATATTGCGCGTGCAGGTTCAGGAACATTCTCATAAATCATTTGTTTAAGTTGTTGTTCTGGGATCAGTTCATCTGGCGAAGGGTAGAGAGGCGGTTCAATTTGATTTTCTAAACCCTCTTCAATATTGGCAAATGAAATCATGGCCGAAAATATAATATGGCCGTTTTGCCAAGCATGGACTTGTCGAGTCGAAAAACTTTTGCCATCTCTTAAATTTTCAACTTTATATAAAATCGGAATATCTGTGCGACCACTGCGAATAAAATAAGCATGTAATGAATGTGCTGGTCGATTGGTGGTTTTTGATGCGGCAATCAATGCTTGTGCCACCAATTGCCCACCGACAAGGTGTGATCCAAATAATCGTGTGTTTTGCCCTTGAAATAGACCATCATCCAATTGTTGTACGTCGAGTAGATCAACTAATTTTTGAGTGATTGATCTCATTTATTATTTACCTGAGTTATCTCTTTATTTACACAATATAGCTGAGGGCTTGATCAAAATAAAAGGTAAAACAAAGACGCTACTGATCAAAAAGCAAAAAAAAGAGCGCCTAAAGTACTCTTTTTTAATGAAAACTTTTGAAGTAAGACCAGCTTATTCTTCTACAAAGCTTACCGTACCGTTTGCCAAAGATTCAACACGTGCCAAAGATTCAACACGGTAGCCTTTATCTAATAACAATTGACGGCCTGGTTGGAAAGATTTTTCAATCACAATCCCAATACCCACAACTTCTGCATCCGCTTGATGAATCAAGTCAGCAAGACCTAAAGCGGCTTGACCATTCGCTAAGAAATCATCAATAACCAAAGCTTTATCGCCTTTGCTAATATGTTTCTTAGAAATCGCAATGGTGCTTTCAATTTGCTTGGTAAAAGAGAATACTTTTGAACGATATAAATCATCTTTAAGGGTTAAAGACTGATATTTACGTGCAAAAATAACGGGTACACCAAGTTCCAAACCAGCCATCACAGCAGGCGCAATGCCTGATGCTTCAATTGTGATGATTTTGGTAATGCCGGCATCTTTAAAAAGACGAGCAAACTCTTGACCGATGAGCTGCATCATCACAGGGTCAATTTGGTGATTTAAGAAAGAATCGACTTTCAGAACTTGATCAGATAGAACGATACCTTCAGCTAAGATTTTCTGTTCTAGTGCGTGCACAGGGAGAATCCTCTAGAGGCAAGGTGCTTTTTAAAGCAAAGGCGTATTTTAAAAAGCACTAAAAAAAATGCAAGCTGAAATTGATCAAAAGGTGAAAAATGTCTTACTTTTTGTAACTGGTCAAGGTTAGGTTATAAGATGTTTTACCATCAACATGTGACATTTTCACGGGTAAATAGTCTAATTGAGGCGCTAACCAGAAAATTGAACTCTTTTCACCATTGTCATGGGTGAGTACAACTTTGACCGTGTTATAGGTTCCCGCAGGGGTTTTAATTGACTCTGTGCCTTGTTTAACAAAGCGACGCGCATCTAAACCTTTTGCATCTGCAATCAAATAACTTGATTTTAGACCTGCACCTTTTAAGTCTTCACGTACTTGTAATTCAGCATTTAACTCATCTAAAGCACCTGCTTTCCATGGGAAAGAACGTGCCTGATCTTTTTTCTTGGTGTTAATGGTTTTGCTGTTTGGATTAAAGTTAATGGTCATGGTGTCATTATGTACCAACACTTTACTGGTACGACTAAAACTACCTGAGTTAATTTGACCATTGGTAAAGCTAAAACGGCTTGTTTCACTTGCAGAAGCAATTGCTGCTGCTTTTGCTGCAAATACATAGGTCCAGTTATTGCCACTTTGACTCAATGTACGGGTCGCAGTACCTAAGTTTTTACCATTATAGGCAAACTGGTAGCTTGCTTGGAACGGACTCATGGCAAGAGCATTGCTTGAAAATCCAACCAATAACATTGCAGTTGAAACACCAGTTGCGATACTTAATGTTTTAAATAACGTTTTTGCCATCATTAAATGTCCTATGCATTTAAAAGTATTTTTGGATATGACACCTATTATGCGGTGTAATTAAAGAGAAAATATTCACTTTATTTCTAATCCTGTGAATTTATGTATACATTTTGATTGCGATAACTTGAAATCTAATCTGCAATTTGAGACTTAACTCTTTTGCTCAATCGGTGTAACTTCAGTTTCAAGATAATCATCTTCGTCCCAGTCTGGGTCTTTATCTTCTCTAAATTTACTAAATAAAGCGGTTAGGTTTACATTACCAATCACCACCAACTCAGTTTCACGTAATTCTGCATGGTTCACATGGACTTTGTTTAATGTGTCCATAATAGAACGATTTTTTCCTAACCAACGATTCAGATCTAAGTGAAGTAATTCATCTTTTACGGTAATGACATTAAATTTTTCTAGGATCATTCCTAAAGGATCTTTTTTCAGTACCTTTTGATAGAAGAATAAAGCAGTATTTACGCCCATCTTATACCAAACATTGGGATAGCTAGCTTCGATCACTTGGGTGTTGCTGATTTGTTCAAAAACAATCAACTGCATATCTTTGTTGAGTTCCATTTGAACTAACTTAAGATCTACAGAAAGAACCAAATGCATGCCTTTGACATTGAGTGTGGCATAAAGTTTTAACCAATCATCATGCAGGTCGGCATGTAAATCTTCTAAAATTTTGACGTTGTCGGTGACAAAACGTTTAAAGGTCGCATTTAAAAATACTTGTGATACTGGAAACTCGCGTTCTTCTTCTATAAAACCTTCTGCTTTTTGGTATACTTGTCGAATACGTTTAACAATGTTAGAAAGTAGCGTCGGCATAAGTATTGTCCCAAATCATCATCATTTTTTAAGGCGATAAACTTGTCGATTATTAAAAAAATACAAGTCTAACGATTGCAGTTTAACAAAAAACATTGCACCATTTTGAGTGTTTTAAAATTACGTTTTTACTTTTACTAAATAAGTCACAAAGTTTGTGAATAATGTAAAGTTAAACTTATTTTAATAAATTTTAAATTTGGCGATTGGGGAATTTTGTCGGATTAATGTCATGATAAAAAAATTATTTGCCAATACACAGCATTCTGAGTATTGGTGGCAAGACGCATTATTTGTTGGAGCTGTTTCTGCAGCTGTCATTGCACATGTACTTTTTTTATCTGTTCAATTTGGAATGCCACAAGAAAATAATACCAGCACAAAAGAAATCGCAATCAGTATTCGCCCAAGTGAAGATGAAATTAAAGATGCAGACTTTTTAGCGCAAGCAAATCAGCAAGGTTCTGGAACATTCCGTAAAGAGCATCGTATTTCAAGTGATATGCCAGCGCAAGCAGAAGACAAGAGTGCGGGTGATCAGCAACTCGAAGCTTTAGAGCAAATACAGCAAAAACGAGAATTGAAATTCGAAGAAAAAGTATTAATGACGGTTCTTAGCTGGCAAAAGCAGGCGGAACAAAACGATCGTAAAAAGGCCATGGAAGAGTTGCAGAGCCAGATGCAGGCTAAAACGGCAATGGTGGCGAGTTTAGAAGCTCAATATTTGCAGAAACAACAAAATTTTAGTAAACAACAAAAAATTAAAACCTTAGATGGTATTCAAGCCAAACAAGATGCATCTGCTGGATATTTAGATAAATTTCGCGAAAAAGTTGAGATGTATGGAAACCGATATTACCCAGATCTTGCCAAACAGCAGCGTCTTTCGGGTGAGGTCCGTTTAATGGTCATTCTCAATAATGAGGGGGGGATTCGTGCTATACGATTGATTGAAAGCTCAGGTCATTCAATCCTCGATGAAGCTGCCAAAAACTCAGTGCGTAAAGGAGCACCTTTTGGACGTTTTGATTCAAAAATGAAAGATATTTCTGAACTGCGGATTGTGCGCACTTGGCGTTTTGACCCAGCTGAATCTGAATTTGAAGTGCGTTAGAAACTGAACAAGATGTAATGGGATTATCTTGATTCTATTTTTTAGTATCTACATTCCTAAATAGACCGATTTTTAAGTGATCTAGTGCTAATAGCTTTTTTGAATTTGGCAAATCTCAACACTAAATTTTTTATACCACTGTTGTTTACCAATTCGTTGAGCTGCTTGATGTTCTGCATCTTTATGCCAAGCCTGGATATCTTCAAGTGTATTCCAATAAGAAAGCGCAACTTCAAAATCATTTTCACAAAGAGACTCAAATTTTTGACAGTTAAACTGGCTCAATGCTTTCTCTCGTAAAAGTTGTGCAGTTTGAAAATACTGTTGATCAAGCGTATTGATCTGTGCCTTAAAGATAACCACATATTTCATTTTCAGTGCTCGGCCTTTACTTTAACTTCTCTTTAAAAAGGGCAATAAAATCAGAAACTGATGTATTAAAGTAAATTGTGATCATGGGCTTGAATCGGTGGAGGAGTCGGTTTCCCTAGAGTTCCCAATAATTCAATTTCAATCATTCTTACCATTGAATCTAAAGGTAAATCATTACTTTGCGTACCAAAAGGTTCTTCTATCTCGGTACTTAAAGCATCTAGCCCCAGAAAAGTATAGGCTAAAATACCCACCAGCAAAGGTGTTGCTAAACCCAGTAATGAACCTAAGCTAAAGGGCAGCATAAAGCAGAAAAAATAGACCGTACGATTTAATAAAACTGAATAAGCAAAAGGCAAAGGAGTGGTTGCAATACGGTCACAACCGGTTTGTACCAAACTGAGCTCATTTACATGTTCATTTAATTGGGTATAGATAATGTCGGAAATTTCGCCTTCTTTGAGCGCTTGCATCAATTCCCATTGGATCAAACTCAGCGTGTATTGCGGCGCATTGGTTTGTTGATACAACTGTGTCAGTGCCTGTTGACTCATACCACTGGTTTCCACCAGCGCATCTGGATTTGCTGTTTGATGTCTCAGACGATCTCTTAATAAGTTTGCAAATACAATCACATGTTGAATGATCCGTTCACGACGCCCTTGAGGGAATATACGACAATCACGGTCAAAGTGACGTGCATTGGCGATCAGCATTCCCCAAAGTTTACGCGCTTCCCACCAACGGTCATAACAGGCGGTATTTTTAAAGCCTAGAAAAATAGAAAGCACCACACCAATCAGGGTAAAGCCAACCAAGGGTAATTCAGGAAAACGATATAAATTGGTATACTCAATGCCACCCACAATTGCAGAAATCAGCATCACAAAACCAAGCGGTGGCAGCACTTTGGGTAAAATCGTACCACGCCAAGAGAGTAATATTTTAAGGGTATCGTTTTGATCGCGGACAATCATACTTTTAAATCTATATTTTTTAGTGATCTTCACCGCTTCAAAGGTGCTTGTCAATCACATTTGTAGGGAAAGTTTTGGGTTTGATGAGTCCGTGTTCAGCAAAGGAGTAGCTTTGCTCAGCAGCAATGATCATATGATCCAATAATTCTATTTCAAGCAGTTGACAGGCTTTTAATATTTCTTGAGTTAAATCGTAATCTTCACGTGAAGGCTTGGCAAAACCTTTAGGGTGATTATGGGCAATAACGATAAAAGTCGCATGTTTTTGTATGACATATCGTAATAATTGATTGATGGAAATATTGCAGTAATTGACTGAACCATAAAATAGTTTTTTAAAACTCAATTTACGTAACTGGCTGTCTAAACACAGTACAGCAAAGACTTCTTGAGATTCTCCGATCAATTCATAACGTAAATAATCTCGGATTAAATCAGAACGACTCAAGTCTAAACCTTGATTCAGTTGATGTTTCAAGTAACGTCGCCCCAGTTCTTTCACCGCCATCAGTTGTGAATACTTGCTTTCGCCAATGCCATGAAATTGTTTTAAATCGTCTAAAGACGAATCAAATACAGCATTTAAATGACCAAAATGTTGAATGAGTAAGCGTGCTAATTCAACAGCAGAGTGTTGTTTTGAGCCTGAGCGTAGAAAAATCGCAAGTAATTCTGCATCGGATAAGCTGTGCGCCCCTTGTAAGAGTAATCTTTCACGTGGACGTTCTTGTTCAGGCCATTGTTTGATTGAATGATTCATTATTTTTCACATTTTAAAATTATTTTACTTCTGATTTTTCTCCCTTGAATGACTTGGGAGATAGACTATTTAATGATATTGTGAGCGCCACTGCAACTGAAAGGTAGCCTGATAGTGAGTTTTGATCTCAGTGTATTTTCTAATAAAAATATTATCCTCGCTGTAACAGGCGGTATTGCCGCCTATAAAAGTGCAATCCTGGTACGTCGTTTAAAGGATTACGGCTTTAATGTATGCGTGGTAATGACCAAAGGTGCACAGGCATTTATTACCCCTTTAACTTTTCAGGCCTTATCAGGCAATCCAGTTCATACCGAATTATTAGATCCTGAAGCAGAAGCGGGAATGGGGCATATTGAATTGGCGCGTTGGGCCGATTTGATTTTAGTTGCACCTGCAAGTTGTGACACCATCGCAAAGTTCGCCGCGGGTTTGGCTGATGACTTGCTCAGTACTTTGTATTTGGCAACCAAAGCACCTGTTTGGGTTGCGCCTGCAATGAATCAGCAAATGTGGGCAGCTAAGCCGACGCAACGTAATCTGAATACTTTAGTTGAAGATGGCGTACATGTGATTATGCCTGAAGCGGGTTCACAAGCTTGTGGTGATGTTGGTTTAGGGCGTATGCCTGAACCTGAAGATTTAGCTGAACAAGTTAAAAATTACTTCCATCAAGCACAACGTGCGATTGCTGAAAAGTTTGGCTTGCTTGCTGGAAAACGTGTGGTGATTACTGCGGGACCAACACGTGAAGCGATTGATCCTGTACGTTATATTTCCAATCACAGTACAGGGAAAATGGGCTTTGCTATTGCGGCAGCCTGTTATTCAGCAGGGGCAAAAGTGACACTATTGGCTGGTCCAGTCAGTTTGGATACTCCGAATGGCGTGCGTCGTATCAATGTTTCTTCTGCAATAAAAATGCTTGATGAAAGCATGCATCAGCTTGAGGAAGGCTGTGACGTGTTTATTGCAACTGCGGCTGTCGCTGACTATCGTGTGGCAGAAGTTGCGGAACATAAGATTAAGAAAGCGGGTGATGAGCTGAATGTTTCGTTGGTGAAAAACCCTGATATTGTGGCGACCATTGCACAGCAGTCAAAGCGCCCATTTATGGTGGGTTTTGCGGCTGAAACCCGTAATGTAGAGGAATATGCAGCAGGAAAACTGGTTGCAAAAAAACTCGATATGATTGCCTGCAATGATGTCTCGCGTGCTGATATTGGTTTTGCTTCTGATCAAAATGCGATGACCGTGTTTTTTGCAGAACAGTATCAGATGGAAAAGCGTGATTTAGAGAAAGCCTCGAAACAAGAGATTGCACAACAATTGGTTGAAGCGATCCACGATGCCTTACACCATGAGATTGAACCAATTTAAGCCTTTCTCTGATTATTTCTGAATATAAAAATGCAACGAATTCGTTGCATTTTTATTTGCTATTTTTTGTGCTTTTAAACTATGTTTAATCTTGGAAATGGACAATAGCCACAATGGGCTTTTTTACACCCAACAATAGCCACAGTTTTAAGGAAGATCATAATGATCAAAAAAACTTTAGCCACCGTCATGATGATTTCTGCTTTAGGTTTCAGCTCAATGACTTTTGCTGCGACGCTACAACAAAATATGCAGGCATTAGGTAAAAACTATAAAGCATTTAATCAAACCAATAATGCCGCTGAAGCAAATAAAGCTTTAGATAATATGCGTGCTGCTGCAACGGACGCTAAAAAAGTCAAACTTAAAGGTCGTGGTGATGCCAGTGCACCGACTTCGACTCAGTTATATGATCAATTGATTGCGCAAATTGATAAGACTCAAGCGCTAGTCAAAGGCGGTCATTTAGATCATGCCAAAATGGAAGGCAAGAAAATTGCTGAAATACGTGATCAAGGGCATAAGATCTATCAATAGTCTTATTGCGCAAATATGCATTTAGATGATTTATAAATAAGGTCAAAATTATAAATCATATATTTATATACTTTCATTAACGTGATTCATATGGTTATAACGCTTGCAATGCCATACTTTACAATTAAAGTTTAAATAGCTTTGCGTAGGCGATGCCTCACTTTTCAGAGATGAAAAGGTGACAAAAATCTTCCGTTGGGCGAGGGGTACGTCCTGTACCCCCGCCCAACAGCGACATCCATGTCGCCACACGATAGATCGACCATATACGATTCAATAATACAAAGAATCAGGTAAATTTATATAGATTGCGTATGAACTACTTGTTTTTTGACGAACGTAATTTTGAAGAATAGATTTATCCATTTAAAAGCCGTTAGTTTTAATGACTAACGGTTTTTTATTGTGAGGAGATTTTTAAACGATATTGAATCACTAAACTCAGCACGATTCGGATTTGCTCATTGCATAACAACTGTTAAGTTAGATGTAGAAAAGTGAGGAGAAATGCGATGCAACAGCACCATCAGTTTGAACGTATTGCAAAAGCCATTGAATACATTAAACACAATTTTAAAGCACAACCGAATTTAGATGAGGTGGCTGCGCATATTCATTTAAGCCCTGCACATTTTCAACGCTTATTTACAGAATGGGCTGGTACCAGCCCGAAGAAGTTCTTGCAATATATCAGCATAGAACATGCAAAAAACTTGTTAAAACAAGAGCATTCGGTATTTGATGCGACTTATGATACAGGACTATCGAGCACCAGTCGGTTACATGATCTATTTATACAAATTGAAGGGATGACACCTGCTGAATACAAAAGTGGCGGAGAAAATTTAACCATCCACTACCAGTATGCTGAAACACGCTTTGGAATAGTTTTAGTGGCTTCAACAGCCAAAGGGATTTGCTTTATGTCTTTTGTGGAGCATGCGCAAGATGCCTATAGTGCACTCGTTGAAAAATTTCCTAAAGCAAGATTTTATCAGCAAGCAGATGCCTTACATGAACATGCTTTGGCCATTTTCTCATCTGAACAAAAACCATGGAGTCAAATTAAGCTGCATCTAAAAGGTACTGATTTTCAGCTTAAAGTTTGGGAAAGTTTGCTTAAAATCCCGATGGGACAATTGGCGACCTATGCAGACCTTGCAGAACAGATTGGAAATCCAAAAGCTTCCCGTGCAGTCGGTACTGCGATTGGCAATAACCCAGTGGCTTTTTTAATTCCATGTCATCGTGTGATTCAAGCGACAGGTGTTTTAGGTGAATACCATTGGGGAAAAACACGTAAAGCCGCAATGATTGGCTGGGAAGGTGTGCAAGTACATGCCAGCGTTTAATTCACAACAAGCAAAAGCGTTGCTCAATAAAATTGAGGGTTTAGATTGGGAGTCAATCCATGCTCAGATGCATACGCAAGGCTACTCAATCCTTAAAGACTTTTTATCTGATGAATTGTGTGAGTTGATCAAAAGTCATTATAACCATCAACAACTGTATCGAAAAACCGTCACTATGCAGCAACATCGTTTTGGATATGGCGAGTATAAATATTTTAATTATCCACTACCAAACTTGCTTCAACAGCTTCGAACTCAGTTTTATCCGTATCTGGTTCCTATCGCCAATGCTTGGTCTGATGCTTTAAAGTTGGATCGACAATATCCAGATTCACATCTTGAATTTTTACAACAATGCCAACAAGCGGGTCAAAATAAGGCCACTGTTTTGATTTTGCACTATCAGCAAGATGGTTTTAATACCTTACATCAAGATCTATATGGCGAGGTCTATTTTCCGATCCAAATGGTATTTGTTCTTAGTCAAGTCAATAGCGATTTTACCGGTGGTGAGTTGGTGTTGACTGAGCAAGTACCACGAGCACAGTCAAAAGCCATTGTTTTACAACCTGATCAAGGGGATGTGTTAATTTTTACCACGCAGTTTAGACCCAAGAAAAGCACTAATGGCTATTATCGAGTCAATATGAAGCATGCTGTCAGTCAGGTGCGTACAGGGGAGCGTTATACATTGGGGATTATTTTTCATGATGCTGTGAGTTAAATGATGATTAAGCATGATGACATTGAGCGTTTGGCGTTATATCGAAAAATCAGGAATGCTGAAATTTTATTTGCAGGCAATCAAAAGCTAAAAATTTATGGACGTTTAAACTGTGGTTCGGGCAAGCGTATGTTAAAAGCCAATCGGGTGTTCTTTAGTAGTGAAGCCGAAGCCTTGGCATTGCAATTTCGCCCGTGTGGACATTGTATGAAATCAGCCTATGTGAAATGGAAAAATGCAACAACTTGAGTTTCTAACCGATCCCCATGAGAATTTGCTTCCACAAGATGGAACAGTGAATTATTTCGGAAAAATCATGGATGAAGCCATCGCCAATGATTATTTTGAGCAATTGCTAACGCATATTGAATGGCAAAATGACCAAGCGATTATTTTTGGCAAAAAGATTATCACCAAACGGAAAGTGGCTTGGTATGGAGATCGCGCTTTTGAATACACTTATTCAAATAGCTCCAAATATGCCTTGCCATGGATTGAAGAATTACTCGAACTGAAACAACAGATTGAATTGATCACGGGTGAAACATTTAATTCTTGTTTACTGAATCTTTACCATACAGGTGAAGAGGGTATGGCATGGCACAGTGATGGTGAAACAGATCTAAAAAAGAATGGTGCAATTGCATCTTTAAGCCTAGGCGCAGTTCGAAAATTTGCCTTTAAACATAAAAATAGCCAAGAAAAGATTGAGGTTTTTCTCGAAAATGGCAGTTTGCTGGTCATGAAAGACACCACACAAACATATTGGTTGCACCGCTTAGCCCCAACAAAGAAAGTGCATACGGCTCGGATTAATCTAACCTTTAGAACAATCGATGAATCATGATTTTTCCTCACGGATAAGCCAAACAATTGCGGCAAAAATAAAATTGATTAAACTCCCATAAAAAATAAAACTGTAGGGAATCATGTTGAGTAAAACTTGAGAATAACTTAGTGGATAAAAGGGATACATATCTGCATGCATCAAAGCATCTAAAAAAATATGACTAAAACTACCGACCAAAGCACTGACTGTCGCCACTTGCCATGTGATCTGCCAGTTTGCTTGTTTGAATAAGTGGCGTAAGCAAAACTCACTCATTACTTTACCTATGGGGACTGCAAGCAAAGCAATCAACAAAGCACCAAGTAAATTATGGGTATATAAATGGAGTGTGGTCCAGCCTCGAATGATGCCAAATAGAGGTTCTATATCCATCAAAACCTGAACACCAGAGAAAATTAACAAGCTAAATTTTTTATTTGCAATGGCTTTACAGCTTGCGCCTAAGCCCAAATGTAAGGGAGTAAATGGCATTGTTATTGTTCATGCTTATTGTGATGTTTAAATTATAAAAAATTGCATCACCCACGGTTGTGAAGTTTGGGTGATTTTTATCTGATCAAATATAAAAAAGACCGCATAGTGCGGTCTTTTAAACTTAATTATTGAGAAATTAAGCTTGGCCTTCAGCAGCAGCGCCTTGGGCACGTTCCATATTTGCTTCAAACTCTGCATCAAAATTGATTGGCGTAAGAAGTAATTGAGGGAAGCTACCTTTCGTTACAAGATCATTAACTGCTTCACGCAAGAATGGGAACAAAATGTTCGGGCAGTAAGCACCTAAGATGTATGGAAGACGGTCTTCTTCAATACCATCAATCAAGAAAATACCTGATTGTGTTACATCGACGATAAATGCTGTATCGCCAGCATTGTTCGCTTGCACAACAACTTTTAAAGACACTTCAAAGTGGGTTGCATCCACTTTTTCAGCAGCAGAAGACAAGTTGATGTTTAATTCTGGTTGCCATTCTTTGGTAAAAACTTGAGCCCCAGGTACTTCAAAAGAAATGTCTTTTGTATAAATACGTTCTAAAGCAAGTTGTGGTTGAGCTTGTTGTTCTTCACTCATTCTTTATTCCTTAAATTTTAAGAAGTGATTCATTAATTAAGTTGTGGATTAACCAAGTAACTCATCGAGTTTGCCGGCTTTTTCTAAAGCATAAAGCTGGTCAAAACCACCGATAAATTCATTATTAATAAAAATTTGTGGCACTGTACGGTGTCGAGTTTTCTGGATCAGCTCAGTCTTAACTTCAGGTGCTTCTTCATCGAGATTGATTTCGGTAAAAGCAACACCTTTACGCTCAAGTAGAGATTTCGCACGTACACAGTATGGGCAAAAAGTTGTTGAATATACTTTTACTTCAGCAGTCATGTTGAGCTCCTTAAGCTTATTTTTTAGCTTTAACTAATGGCAAGCCTTGGGCTTTCCAGTTACTGATACCACCATCAAGACGATAGCTGTCTGCATGGCCGACTTGTTGTAAAGCACTTCCTGCAACTTGACCTAAGTTACAGATAAATACTAAAGGACGGTCAGCAGTTTTTAACTCTTCAATGTGACTGGCAATTTGACTGTATGGAATGTTGCGGCTGCCACTCACATGACCTTCACGGAAATCTTTAGCATCGCGTAAATCAATCAACATCGCATTTTTAGCTTTCACTAAAATACCAAGTGATTGTGGTGAAATCTTACGACCACTGCGTTGTCCTTCAAAAATAAAGAACAAGATCGCCAGTACCCCTAAAATACCAAATAAGAAGGGGTGATTCCCCATAAACTCAAACCAACGTTCCACAAGTCACCTAATTACAATCAAAAATTGCGTCGAGTATAGCGTATATATATGGTGATCAAAATCACCGCTTCAAGGTTCTCAAAGAAGAAATTTAATTTTTTTGTTGCGCATCAGTGATTTCTTCAATTAAACGTAAATAACTTTCATGTCGTCTGGCTAGAATTTCACCATTTTCTACCGCTTTTTTAATTGCGCACTGTTTCTCATGCGTGTGGGTGCAATTACGATATTGGCAATGTCCAATCAAATTAGAGATTTCAGGAAAGCCTGCATCAATCTTTTCTAGGCTCAAATGCCAAAGCCCAAATTCACGGATGCCGGGCGAGTCGATCAAAGCACCATTTTCACCAAAACGAATCAAACGGGTAGAGGTGGTTGTATGTTGTCCGAGTGCTGAGTTTTCAGAAATAATATTGGTCTTTTGTTCTGCATCAGGAACGATGACATTAATCAAGGTACTTTTGCCGACACCTGATTGCCCAACGAAAGCAACGGTTTCATTGTCGAGTCGTTGCTTTAATTCGCTAATATCACCTTCAGACTGAGTGATCAGTACTTCATAACCTAAGTCTTGATATTCTTTAATGAGATCTAAAATAGGATCATTTTCTTTGAGTAAATCTGATTTGTTTAACACCAAAAGGACTGGAATATCCGCATCTGCACATGCCACCAAATAGCGATCAATCAGCGTAGGTGCTGGCTCAGGCAGTGTTGCAAAGACGATGACGATTAAACTGATATTGGCTGCGACAGGTTTAACTTTATGATAACGATCGGGACGCGTTAACAATGAAGTCCTTGGATGAATGGCAGTGATGATGCCTAAACCTGTATTTGGATCTGCTTGCCACTGAACTTTGTCGCCCGTCACTAACAGCTCTAAATTGGTTCGTGTATGACAGCGCCAGACACTGCCTAATTCAATCGGTTTCCAAAAGGGCTCTGGATCACCTTCATTGACGATGGGTTTTTGCGGATGTTGAGTAGGAACAGAAAGGGCTTGTACTTCGAGTTGTCGTCCATAATGCTGAACAACAAGACCTTCAAGGTCATTGGAAGTGTCGATTTCTTCTTGACGTGTTTTATGTTGTTTCTGAATGCGGCGTTGCTGCTGTTCAGTTAAACGACGTTTACGAATTAAAGCCATTCATATCCTAAAAACCTTAAAAATGAGAAGGCAAAAATACCATGACAGGCGAATGAATTACAGCGAAGATGCAAGAAATTTGCTACTATTCATTTTTTATTGGCCTAATAAGATTGCACTATATGAGCAGCACTCCGGATACCCGCTTAATTTGGATCGACCTAGAGATGACAGGTTTAGATACAGATAATGACAAGATCATTGAAATTGCGACAATTGTAACAGATGATCATTTGAACATTTTGGCGGAAGGCCCTGTGCTCGCAGTGCATCAATCAGATGTTATCCTCAATGCAATGGATGAGTGGAACACCAAACAACACGGTCAGTCAGGTCTGATTGAACGGGTACGTCGTAGTAAACTCACAGCGCAAGATGCAGAGCAGCAAACCTTAGAATTTTTGAAGAAATGGATTAATCCTAAAACTTCGCCAATGTGTGGTAATTCAATCTGCCAAGATCGCCGTTTTATGCACCGTTTAATGCCTGAACTTGAACAATTCTTCCATTATCGTAATTTGGACGTGTCTTCAGTGAAAGAGTTAGCAAAACGCTGGAGACCTGAAATTATGAGCGGTCTAAAGAAAAATGCTTCACATTTGGCAATGGATGATATCCGCGATTCGATTGCTGAACTTAAATATTATCGTCAGTATTTCTTTATCGCCAATCAAGATTAATCATTTGAGTGGTTAAATCTCATTACATATCAGATTGAAAGAAGAGGCTTTTTAGCCTCTTTTTTTGCTATGCATTTTGGTTTTTTAAGCTATACTAAAGCTGATGTCCTCTGACAACTCGTTACAAAAAATAGCAAGCAGTTCAAATTGTTTGCATAAAAAACGTTTTAATATCCTTATATATATTTGAATTATTACAAAGAGATTGACTATGCAAAGTAATAACCCAATTTTAACGCGTGCGGAAACGTATGCAGATTATGAACAGCCAATGACTGTACAAGGCGCAATTCAAAAATCAGTTTTATTGACTGTTATTGCGGCCATACTCGGTGTTGGAATTTTTTTCTATAGCTTTACCACAATGAATGTTGGAATTGCCTATGCTGCCGCAATGGTCGGTGCAATTGGTGGTTTGATTCTTGGATTGGTTGCTACATTTAAGCCGAATACGGCACGTGTTTTAGCTATTCCTTATGCGTTCTTTGAAGGTGCATTTTTGGGTGGTGTTTCAGTGATCTTCCAACTGAAGTTTCCGGGCGTACCATTACAAGCACTTTTAGCTACATTTATTACAACTTTAGTGATGTTTGGTTTATATAAATTCCAAATTATTCGTGCAACTGAAAAATTTAAATCTATTGTGATTTCAGCATCTATCGCAATTGCATTGGTTTTTGTGGTGCAGTTCATTATG
The DNA here is from genome assembly GCF_052824985.1 of Acinetobacter sp. 1125_18A. NCBI lineage: Bacteria > Pseudomonadati > Pseudomonadota > Gammaproteobacteria > Moraxellales > Moraxellaceae > Acinetobacter > Acinetobacter sp. 1125_18A. Next base: position 1,437 of record NZ_VTDG01000005.1, on the reverse strand, counting down.
CGTTTGGCTTTTGGTTCAAGCATTCCATTCTTATTTGAAAGCAGCATTTTAGGTATTGGTTTTGCTGCATTTGTTGCGGTGATCGCATCATTGAACTTGATTCTTGATTTCGATTTGATTGAATCTGCTGCTGCACAACGTGCACCGAAAGCTTATGAATGGTTATGTGGTATCGCTTTATTGGCAACATTGGTATGGATGTACTATTCATTCTTACGTTTATTGAGCTTGTTGCAAGGTGATGATTAATCATTCCCTTTATATAGATTGATAGATTTGAAAAGGCGCACTCGATTCAGTGCGCTTTTTTTATGTTTTTAGTAAACTTTTAAAAAAAGATGCATTATGCAATTTAGTTATGGGTCAAGACTTGGCATTATGCTTACAAAATTGATCAGGTGAGAATTTCATGGCACAAGGACTATTGGCAGGTAAACGCTTTTTAATCGCGGGTATTGCAAGTAAATTATCCATTGCATTTGGTATTGCTCAGGCATTACATCGTGAAGGTGCAGAACTCGCATTTACTTATCCAAACGATAAACTAAAAAAACGTGTAGATGATTTTGCAGAACAATTCGGTTCTACTTTAGTTTTCCCTTGTGATGTTGCTGTGGATGCTGAAATTGACCATGCATTTGCTGAATTAGCGAAGCATTGGGATGGTTTGGATGGTGTTGTACATTCAATCGGCTTTGCACCTGCGCATACACTTGATGGTGATTTCACGGACGTCACAGATCGTGAAGGTTTTAAAATTGCCCATGACATCAGCGCTTATAGTTTTGTTGCTATGGCACGCGCAGCAAAACCTTTATTGTTGGCTCGCCAAGGCTGTTTATTGACTTTAACTTACCAAGGTTCAGAGTCTGTTATGCCAAACTATAATGTTATGGGTATGGCGAAAGCATCTTTGGAAGCAGGGGTACGTTATTTAGCATCAAGCTTAGGTGCTGAAGGTATCCGTGTAAATGCAATTTCAGCAGGTCCAATCCGTACTTTAGCGGCATCTGGGATTAAATCTTTCCGTAAAATGTTAGATGCTAATGAAAAAATTGCACCGTTAAAACGTAATGTTACGATTGAAGACGTTGGTAATGCAGCCTTATTCCTATGCTCACCTTGGGCAAATGGGATCACTGGTGAAATCCTATATGTCGATGCTGGTTTTAATACAGTCGGTATGAGCCAGTCAATGATGGACAGCGAATAGCATTTAGTCTATATAACAATTTGAATTAAAAATATAAATCTCAACATTAAGCATTTAATGTTGAGATTTTTTTACAAATTTTAAAAAATTAACCGATCAATAAACTAGGATTCAATCGTTTTTTTTGATTAAATATTCATAAATATTAATATTATTTTAAGTTTGATAAAAAAATGAATTTTGCCAATATATTTTCGGCTCTGCAACACCTTGGATTGACTGCG